>URJY01000001.1 GCA_900548275.1 uncultured Opitutales bacterium
TTGCCTCTTGTCTCGTGGGCTCGGAGATGTGTATAAGAGACAGCTCTTGTGTCGCTTCGTATTTCATCTCTTTCGTCATTCCTTTTAGTTTTCTTATATTCCTCATACATTCCTTTGCCGTTTGATGTTTTCTGTTCAACAACTCGTACAATCTTTCTATGCCCACACCCGCGACAAGACGGTATACCGTCTTGTTTGTATTCCAACCTCGCAAAAAAGTCTCGGCCTTTTCGCCAACTTCGTATTACTCTGTAAAACCTAAACAGCATAAGAGGCATTGTAGGACTTTCGTCCTCTTTGCCTCCCTTTTTTTCTACTCCTTCTATCCTCATCCCACTATCTTTGACGATGAGCAAAAAATAGTTCGGATGGACGGTACAATTTTATTTGCGGTTTTGGGGCATGGGGGATTTTTTTTGAGAATTTGCTATCGAACTATTTGAATATTTCGATGTCTTACTAACGATGAGTCTCAGCGGATTTTTTCATATTTTTTTGGCGGTTTTGCTCTCTTTCGCGTCTTTGCTTTCGGGATGTGTCAGTATGCCCGAAACCGAGGAGGAGCTTCTTGCGGGCAGGCGCGAGGCTGCCATGCTCGAGGGCAGAGACGAGTCGGAAATCAGGCTCGAGCCGCCGCAGCGTTTTCACAAAAAGTCGCTCTCTCTCGAGGAGATTTACAGGGAGCTCGAGTTTAATCCCGACGGTAGGGGAATCCACTTTGTGGCGTTCTTCGACCCCGAGGCGACTTATTATGCCAGCAGGCTCAAGGACGAAGCCGTCAAAAAGGTTGCCGAACTCTTCCCGAATGTGGTTGCCGTCGACAACGAGGCCGACGCTTTTAGGCACGCGTATTTCAGCTTCAGGCTCGCCGACAAGGTAGGCTCCGCCCGCGCGAAAAAGTTTACCGACGCCTACGAAATATCGAACATCAACACGACGGGCGCGCGTTGTATGGACTTGTGGAACAACCGCGAGGGACGCAGGATGTGCGAGGAGTCGGCGAATTCGAAAGAGCCCGACCGCAGGGCGCAGGCTGAGCGAATCGTGCTCGACGCGGTGAAGTCGAACAGGTTGATTCTTTCACCGTTTAGGCTTCAAAACGCGAAGTAGCCTCCGCGTGTCGAATTTGCGTTTTCGACAGAATCGGGCAGATTTTAGGTTGAAATGTATATTTACAAATTTTGCCGATTTTGATAGTCTTTTTGTGCTGAAAAAATCAGATGTATTGGACGAAATTGCCCGCGCCTTTCATTTCGGGCATGTGCAATTTTCCCGACCGTCCGACAGATTGAAAGGCGATTATGATGTTAAGGAAGATTAGAATTGTTTTGGCGGCGTTGTTTTTTGTCGCGGTGTCGTTGTTGTTCCTCGACTTCACGGGGGCGGCTCGGGCGTGGTTGGGGTGGACTGCTAATGTCCAGTTTCTGCCCGCGCTGTTTGCCGCCAACTTTGCGGTCGTTGCGGCGTTGGTGTTGTTGACGCTTTTGTTCGGCAGAATTTACTGTTCGGTTGTGTGTCCGCTCGGCGTGTTGCAGGACATATTTTTCAGACTGGCGGACAGGCGCAAGCGCAATCGGATGAAGTATTCGCCGCCGAAGACGTATCTGCGAATCGGTTTTCTCGCGCTGTTTGCGGCGGCGGTGGCTGCGGGGTTTGTTTCGGCGGCCGCGCTGATTTCCCCGTACAGTGCGTACGGCAGAATCGCCACGAATCTTTTCGCGCCGATATGGGCTGCGGGCAACAATGTTCTCGCGTTTTTTGCGGAGCGCGCGGGCAGTTATGCGTTCTATTCCGCCGACGTGTGGTTCAAGGGAATCGGCGTATTTGCGGTGGCGGTTGCGACGCTTGCGGTCGTCGGCGTCTTGGCTTGGCGCGGCGGACGTACCTATTGCAACACGGTTTGTCCCGTGGGAACGGTGCTCGGGTTCTTTTCGAAATTCGCGCTTTTCAGACCCGTTATCGACACGTCCAAATGCAACTCGTGCGGGCTGTGCGCGCGCAACTGCAAGTCGCAGTGCATAAATTCGAAAGAGCATAAAATAGACTATTCGCGGTGTGTTGACTGTTTCGACTGCATAGGCAAATGCAGGCAGTCGGCGATTTCCTATTCCTTCGGATACCGCGGAAAATCGAAGTCTGCGGAAAAGCCGAATGCGGACGCGAAGAAGCGCGCAAATGCGGCAAAATTTTCGTCCGAATCGGAAAAATCCGGCGTACTTTCGCGGAACGGCCGCAGGGGCTTTTTTGCGGCGTTGCTTACGATAGGCGGCTCGGTTGCCGCGAACGCCGAAGAGAAAATAAACGACGGCGGTCTCGCGCCGATTAGGAAACGCCGCCGTCCCGAACGCCACTCGAAAATCGTGCCCGCAGGCGCGGTCAGCGTGAAGCACTTCTCGGAAAAATGCACGGCGTGCCAGCTGTGTGTATCGGCGTGTCCGTCGGGCGTGCTCGAGCCGTCGGCGAAGCTTTCCGATTTTATGCAGCCCGAAATGTCGTACGAGAGCGGCTACTGCGCCACCGACTGCGTGAAGTGTTCGCAGGTCTGCCCTGCGGGCGCGATTCTGCCGATAAGCGTTGCGGAGAAGTCCTCGGTGCAAGTGGGCAGGGCGGTTTGGTTCTCGGAACGCTGCATTGTCAACACCGACAATATGCAGTGCGACAACTGCTTCAGACAGTGCCCGACGGCGGCAATCGCGATGATTGCCAAGAATCCGAAAGACCCGAAATCGCCCAAAGTTCCCGTCGTCGACGAGGCGCGTTGCATAGGCTGCGGCGCGTGCGAAAATCTTTGTCCCGCGCGTCCCGTGGCGGCGATTTGCGTGGAGTCGAACCCCGTTCACAGCGTAATTTAAGGAGGCTTTTTTATGGAAAACAAGGAGACTTTCGGAAGAAGGAATTTTCTCAAGGGGCTGTCCGTCGGCGCGGCGGCGGTGCCGCTCTTCGGCTGCTCCGAAAACGGCGGCGGCGACGACTTCGGCGAAATGACGATGCGCACGAATCCCAAGACAGGCGAAAAGGTTTCGCTGCTGGGGTTCGGCTGTATGCGCTGGCCGTCGCTCGACGGCAGAAGCGTGCGCGAGTCCGACGGCGAAATCGATCAGGAGGCTGTCAACGAGCTTGTGGATTTTGCAATCGCGCACGGCGTAAACTATTTCGACACGTCTCCGGTCTACTGCAAGGGCAAGTCGGAACACGCAACGGGCATTGCGCTCAGCAGGCATCCGCGCGACAAATACTTCATCGCAACGAAGCTTTCGAACTATGCGCCGAGCACTTGGAGCAGGGAGGCGTCGATTGCGATGTACAAAAATTCGCTCAAGGAGCTGCGCACCGACCACATCGACTATATGCTTCTGCACGGCGTCGGGATGGGCAGCGGAATGGACGCGCTCAAAAAGCGTTATTTCGACAACGGCATTCTCGACTTCCTCTTGAAGGAGCGCGAGGCGGGGCGAATCCGCAATCTCGGATTCTCGTACCACGGCGACATCAAGGTCTTCGACTACCTGCTTTCCAAGCACGACCAGTACAAGTGGGACTTCGTGCAAATCCAGCTGAACTATCTCGACTGGAAGCACGCAAAGCGCATCAGAGAGTTCAACACAAACGCCGAGTATCTCTACGGCGAACTCGCCAAGCGCAAGATTCCCGCGGTGATAATGGAGCCGCTTCTGGGCGGCAGGCTTTCGTCGATTCCGCACACGATTGTTCCCGAATTCAAGCAGCGCGAGCCCGACCGCAGCGTGGCGTCGTGGGCGTTCCGTTTCGCGGGCAGTTTTCCCGACGTTCTCACGGTACTCAGCGGGATGGTGAAGATGGAGCATTTGCGCGACAACCTCAAGTCGTTCGCGCCGCTCAAGCCGCTTACGAAAGACGAATTCGCATTTCTCGAAGACACGGCGGAGCGCATGATGCAGTTCAACACGATTCCGTGCAACGACTGCAAGTATTGTATGCCGTGCCCGTACGCGCTCGACATCCCCGCGATTCTCCTGCACTACAACAAGTGCATCAACGAGCGTCTCGCGCCCGAAAGTTCGACCGACGAAAACTATCTGAAAGCGCGCCGCGCCTATCTTGTCGGCTACGACCGCTCCGTTCCGAAACTGCGTCAGGCGAGCCAGTGCACGGGTTGCGACCAGTGCCGCCCGCACTGCCCGCAGGGAATCGACATACCCAAGGAACTGCGCAGAATCGACGGGTACGTAAAGAACCTGCGCCGCCAAGCCGCGCTGATGGGCGACGTAAAAAAGAAGTTCGAAGAGGGCAGGCACACCTGCGTAATCGGCAACGGCACAATCCGCACGTTCGACGGCAGGGGTATCGGCGACCTTATGAAGCTTTATAAAGAAGATCCCGCATTCCTGCGCGGCGCGCTTGTAGCCGACAGGGTTGTGGGCAAGGCAGCCGCGGCGATTCTCGTGATGGGCGGCGCGGAGGAAGTCTACGCGCAGACCATCTCGAAACCCGCGTTCGATATGCTGACGCGCGCCCGCATTACGGTGTCGTTCGGCGAGCGCGTGCCGTTCATAACCGACTCGTCGGGTTCGAAGATGTGTCCGATGGAAACGGCGTGCCAAAAGGCGAAAACGCCCGAGGAATGCCTGAAGATTCTCGCGGAAAAAGCGGCTCGTTAATGGACTGTGCGGCGGCGAAAAGAGTCGGAATTTTCGGGGGGAGCTTCGACCCCCCGCACAAATTCCACGCCGCGATGGCGGCGCGCGCGTACGAATGCTTGGGGCTTGACTTGCTCGTATTCGTTCCCGCGGTTTCGTCGCCGCCTAAATTCGGGGCGCACGTTGCGCCCTTTGCCGACAGGGTCGAAATGCTAAAACTCGCGATGGAGGGCTTCGGCGGAAACTTCGAAATATCCGACATCGAAACGCGTTCGCGCGGAGTTTCATATGCCGCCGCCACCGCCGAAATCTTCGCGCGACGTTTTCCGAACGCGGCGTTGTACTGGCTGATGGGCGCGGATATGTCGGCGTCGCTCGGACGTTGGAAAGGCGTCGAAAAACTTTCGTCTCTCGTGCAATTTGCGTGCTTCGACAGGGTCGGGGCGACGGGCGAGCCGCCCGCGGAGTTTCCGCAGAACGCGCGGATTGTGAAAATTCCGTGCGCGACAAGCGGCGTTTCGTCGAGCGAAATTCGGGGCGCGTTGGCGCGCGGAGAGTCCGAAATTTTCGGACTCTCGCGGAATGTTCTCGACTATGTTTTGCGGAAATGGCTATATCGAAAAACAAACCCATTAACACAACAATGAAAACACTTTATTACGACTGCTTCGCGGGAATCAGCGGCGATATGAATCTTGCCGCGCTCGCCGACTTGGGCGTCGACACCGAGCGGCTTGTCGCCGAGCTTGGCAAACTGAACTTGGACGGCTGGAGAATCGAATTTTCCAAAGACTCGCGTTCGGGGATTTTCGGAACTCGGGCGGATGTCGTTCTTGACGAAGAGGGGGGCGACCGCGACAATGCCGCTTCCTGCGACGATCATTGCGGGCACGGACATACGCACACCCACGCCGAGGCTCACGCACACACGCACGACTGCGGCGCGGACGGACACCATCACCACGCGCATACTCACGCCCACAGACCGTATTCCGAAATCGTGAAAATCGTCAACGCTTCGGGCATTTCGGAAAACGCGAAAAAACTGTCGCTGAAAATTTTCGACAAAGTTGCCGCAGCCGAGGCAAAGATACACGGCAGGGACATTTCCGAAGTGTGTTTCCACGAAGTCGGCGCGCTCGATTCGATTGTCGACATCGTCGGCGCGGCAATCTGCGCAGACCTGCTCGGCGTCGAGAATTTTGCCTGCTCGGAAATCGAGCTCGGCGGCGGAACGGTGCGCTGCGCCCACGGCGTTCTGCCCGTGCCCGCGCCCGCAACAGCCGAAATCCTGCGCGGCTTTTCGGTGAAGATAAACGGCGCGCACCACGAATGCACGACCCCGACGGGGGCTGCGATTCTTGCGGCTCTCTGCGGCGGTCAGTCCGACGCTCCGCGCGGGAAAATTCTCGCAACGGGCATCGGAATAGGGCACAGGGATTCGCCCGAACTTCCGAATATCCTCCGCGTAATGCTCGTCGAAAGCGGCGGTTCTCCGTCGGAATGCGAAGCGGAAAAAATGTTTTTGCTCTCCGCGAACATCGACGATATGACGCCCGAAGAGCTTGCCTTTGCCTGCTCGCGCCTTTTGGAAGCGGGCGCGGCGGACGTTTGGCAGGAGCATATTGCGATGAAAAAATCGCGCGCCGCCGCGAAGCTTTGCGTTCTCGCGCACGCCGCCGACAGGGAGAGACTTCTCGAGTGCATTCTCGCGAACACTTCGACGCTCGGCGTAAGAATTTCCGAAACCCGCCGCGTTGCGTTGCCGCGCAGGGTGGTGGGTTTCGAATCGACGCTCGGCTCGGTTCGCCTGAAAATTTCGGACTTCGGCGGCTCGGAAAAGATTAAGCCCGAGTTCGACGACTGCGAAAAAATCGCCCGCGTGAAAAACATTCCGCTTTCCGAAGTAAGAAGAATAGTGCGAAATGAATACAAAGCTTGAGAAACTCGGCGCGTTTTTGAAGTCGAAACAAAGGGTTGCCGTCGCGCTCTCGGGCGGCTTGGACAGCTCCGTTTTGCTCGCCGTCGCCGCAAAGGCTCTCGGCGGCGGGAACTGCATTGCGCTGACCGCGCGTACGCCCTACACGATGGCGGAGGAAATTGCCGACGCCGCCGCGCTCTGTCGAAATCTGGGCGTTGCGCATATCGAAATTTCGCGCTCCGAAATTCCCGAAGACATACTTTTCAATCCGCCCGACCGCTGCTATCTCTGCAAGCGCGCGATTTTTTCCGACTTCAAAGCCGCCGCCGAAAAGCGCGGCTTCGACACTCTCTGCGACGGCACGAACGCCGACGACCTTTCCGACTACCGACCCGGGATGAGGGCGTTGCGCGAACTGTCGGTAGTAAGTCCGTTTCTCGAATGCGGCTTGGGGAAGCCCGACATCCGCGAAATCGCGCGCGGGTTCGGAATGTCCGTCGCCGACAAGCCCGCGTATGCGTGTCTGCTTACGCGCCTTGTCCACGGCGAAAAAATCGACGTGCAGACTCTTTCGAAAATCGACGCGTTCGAATCGTTTCTGCGCGGCGGTTTCGCGAAGGCCGTGCGGGCGCGCGTAGAGGCGGGGAACGTCCGCATTGAATGCGCCCCCGCCGACTTCCCGAAAATCTTGGACGGCGCGGAACGCATCTGCGCATTCGCCCAATTGCTCGGCTTCAAACACTGCTCGCTCGATTTGGCGGGCTACAAACGCGGTTCAATGAACGTTGTACAATGAACGACTTTACGAAAATTTTAAACGATTTCAAAGACGGGAAAATCGACTGCGCCGCCGCAAACGCGCAAATCCGAAACTTCTTCTCAGCCGACCTCGGGCACAGCGTTCCCGATTTCGACAGGCTCTCGCGCACGGGAGTCGGCGAGGTCGTCTTCGCGCAGTCCAAAACCGCCGCGCAATGCGCCGACATTTGCCGCGCGATTTTGTCTCGGCAGGGCAACGTTCTCCTGACGCGTATCGACGCCGAAAAGGCGGCGTCGCTTGCGGCGGAATTTCCCGAATCGGTGTACGAGCCGACCGCCGACATTATGCGCATAGGCGCGGAAAATCCGCGCGTCGGAACTTCGCACATCGCCGTTGTCAGCGCGGGCACGTCAGATATGCGCGTTGCGAAAGAGGCGGAGTTTACCGCAAACTTTTTCGGAAGCCGCACAAAGTTGTACTGCGACTGCGGCGTGGCGGGGCTTCACAGACTGCTGTCGCGCATCGACGAAATCCGCACGGCTTCGGTCGTGATTGCAATCGCGGGAATGGAGGGCGCGCTTGCGAGCGTTCTTGCGGGGCTCGTGAAAGTGCCCGTAATCGCAGTGCCAACAAGCGTCGGCTACGGCGCGAACTTCGGCGGGCTCGCCGCGCTGCTCTCGATGATAAATTCGTGCGCAAACGGCGTGAGCATAGTCAATATAGACAACGGTTTCGGCGCGGCGTACAACGCGCACCTCGTAAATAGAATTTCGTAGAAAATGATTGAAAATAGTATGATCGCAATGCATATGGCGGACGCGCTACTTTCGGCGCGGACTGCATTTCTTATGCTGTTCGTCTCGGGCGGGCTGCTTTTGTTCGCCTCGCGCAAAACGTCGCAAAACTTCGACAACTTCAACGTTCCGCTCGCGGGCGTGATGGGCGCGTTTGTCTTCGCCGCGCAGATGATAAATTTCGCAATACCCATGACAGGCTCGAGCGGGCACATCGCGGGCGGGATTCTGCTCGCCGCAATGCTCGGCGCGTATCCCGCCTTTGTGGTGCTTTCGTGCGTGCTGATTGTGCAGGCTTTCTTTTTTGCCGACGGCGGCGTGCTGGCGTTGGGCTGTAACATTTTCAATATGGCTTTTCTATCGTGTCTTGTGGCGTATCCGCTCGTGTTTCTGCCGATTGCGCGCAGGTTCGAATCGCGCGCGGGGCTGACCGTGGCGGCGGTTGCGGCGTGCGTTGTTTCGCTTCAGCTCGGCGCGTTTGCGGTCGTGCTCGAGACGCTCTGTTCCGACATCACCGAACTTCCGTTCGCCACTTTCGCCGCATTTATGCTACCGATACATCTGCCGATTGGGCTTGTCGAGGGCGTCGCCACTGCCGCCGTTCTCGCGCTTCTGAAAGACGCGCGTCCGTCGCTTTTTGCGGGCGGCGCAAAGACCGATTTCATTCCCGCCCGCAAGGTTTCGTTCGGATTCTTTTTGATTGCCGCGCTGCTTGCGGGCGCGGGATTTTCGCAGATTGCATCCGAAAAGCCCGACGGCTTGGAGTGGTCGATTACCGAAACTTCCGATTCCGAAATACGCACCGATTCGCCCGCGCATTCACTCGGCAAAGGCGTCGCCGAAAAGACCGCGATTCTGCCCGACTATTCCTTTGCCGACGGCGAAAGCGCGGCGGGTACGTCGGTTGCGGGGGTTGTCGGCGGCGGCTTGACCGCGCTCGCGCTGCTCGCGTTTTCGCGGATTATAAAAACCGCGAGGAGGAACGAACGTGCAGGCTGACGAAACACGTGCGGGCTTTTGCTCCGCGGGCACGGGGGAGGGCGGCATAGCCGCAGCCGAGCGGTTTTGCCGTTCGCTCAATCCGTGCGCAAAACTTTTGTCGCTTTTGTGTTTCTTGACGTGCACGGTGTCGTTCGGCAAGTACGACGTTTCGGGACTCGTTCCGCTGCTCGCGCTTCCGTTCTTGGGGGGCGCGCTTTTGGGCGTGCCGCTAGGGGCTGTTTTTCGGCGTTCGCTGCCCGCGTTGATTCTCGTCGGGTTTGCGGGCGCGGCGAATCCGTTTCTCGACAGACGGTGCGTTTTGGAAATATTTTCGCTGCCGATTTCGGGCGGCATAATCTCGCTTGCGGCTCTGCTTTTGAAGACGTTTCTGTGCGTGTCGGCGGCAATGATTTTCGCCCGCTGTACCCCGACAAACGACATTTCGGCGGCGTTGGGCAAATTCAAAATTCCGTGCGTAATAGTCGTGCAGTTGATGATGACCGCGCGCTACCTCGAGACAATCGCGGACGAAGCCCGCAGGGTTGTGCGCGCCTATCTGCTGCGCTCGCCCGATTCGAAGTTTGTGGAATTCCGCCACTTCCCGCACGTCATAACCTCGCTTATGCTGCGGAGCATAGACAGGGCGGAGTCTGTTTACAGGGCGATGAAGTGCAGGGGGTTCGACGCGCGGGCATATCGCTCGAAATCATTGCCTGTTAAAATTTCAGATATTTTATTTGCGGCTGTTTTCTGCGCATTGTGCGCGTTTGCCAGATTAGCCGACCCCGTTCGGCTTTTGGGAGGGCTTTTTTGTGATTGAAATCGCGAACATTTCGGTTGTCAGAAACGGCGCGGCTCCCGCGCTCGATTCGGTTTCGTTCGGCGTCGGACGCGGCGCGCGCTGCGCGGTTCTCGGGGCGAACGGCGCGGGCAAGACAACGCTTTTGCAGTCGATAATGGGGCTTCTGCCGCTTTCGGCGGGCGAAATATTCGTCGACAAAATTAGGGTGGAACGGCGCAACGCTCCGTTGATTCGGCGCAAAGCCGCGCTCGTTTTCCAGAACCCCGACGACCAACTGTTTTTCCCGACAGTCGTCGAAGACGTGATGTTCGGACTCTTGAACCGCGGCGAATCCGAGGAGTCGGCGCGGGCGCGAGCCGAAAAGCTGCTTGCCGACTTCGACATCCCGCACTTGGCAGAGCGGCGACCGCAGGAACTTTCTGACGGCGAAAAAAAGAAGGCGGCGATATGTTCCGCCCTTGCGTGTAGCCCAGATGTTCTGCTTTTGGACGAGCCGTCGTCATTGCTCGACCCGCGCAGCCGCCGCGAATGCGCCCGACTGCTTGCAGGGCTTCCGCAGACCGTTCTGCTGAGCACGCACGACCTCGACTTTGCCGCAAAAACCTGCCCCTACAGCGCAGTGCTCTCGAAAGGCAGACTTGCGGCATTCGGCAATACCGCCGAGATTCTCGGCAACGAAAAGTTGCTTGCCGACGCTTTCCTTATGTAGACACAAAAAAACCTCCCGACGCATATCGGGAGGTTTTTGTTGCGGTGTTGTCTTCCGCTTTTATTTGCGCGTTGCGCGTCTGCGGTATGCCGCGAGGGCAAGCGCAACCGCGCCGAAGATTGCCGCCCATTCGGCGGGTTCGGGAACTTGCGTGCCCACGACAAACGAAATCGTATTGTCGGAAAAATCTTCGCTTGCCAGCGACCATTCCTGTCCGCTGCCGTCCTTTACCGTCAGCGACGCGCCGCTGCCGTCCTGCAGTGCGCTAAGCACTACGGATGTCGACGAGCCGAAAATCGTTTCGAGGTCTACGCTGCCCGTATCGCCCTGCGCGAAGTCGGAATCGAACGCGAGAACGAGCTTTTCGAAAGCCGTTCCGTCCGCGAGAGTCGCCTTGGCTTCGGCGGCGACCTGAAGCACGGAAACGCTGAAAGCCTTTTCGAATGCGACCGTCGTTGCCGAGTTCGAAATTTCCATTCTGTCGAAGTCGGCGATGTCGGCGGAAATCGTGCCCGTGTAGGACGCCGAAGAAGTGCCGAAAATCAGCGTCGATTCGCCCTTGATTTCGGGAGTGCATCCGCCAGATTCCAAGCCGCCCGCCGAGAGAACGCCCGAAACCGTCGAGCTTCCCGTGAGCGCGATTGTCGCCTTGCCCTCAATCGACGCGTTGCCCTTGCCCGCAAGGTACACGTCTTTGACGGCGACGTCGTTGAGCGAAACGTCCAGATTGCCCTTTACGACGCCCTGTGCACTGTCCATACCGTACGAGCCCAAGATGGCATTTATCGAACCGCCGTTCGTCGAGAGTTTGGCGTTGCCGTTGATTACTGCGGTGTCCGAGCCGACATAGATTTTGTCGGTTACGGTCGTGTTCGTAAGTTCGATATTCGTGTCGCCGTGTACGACGGTATTCGTGCCGAATGCGCCGCGCATTTTTGTGATTGTGGAATTTTTCGCGTCAATCAGGCTCGAACCGTAGATGACCGCCTTGTTCGACCAGTCGTCGCCCGAAGCCTGAACCGACGAATCAATCGTCGTTCCGTCGATGTACAGCTTTACGACGTTCTTCGAGGCGTCCTTCACCGAAGCCACCGAGCCGTCTTCGTTGTAGTTTACGTTGTCGCCGTGGATTTCGCCGTTGAGGTAAACCGCCACGTTCTTTTCGAGCGACGCGCCGCTGTTGATGTAAGCCGTCGCCGTTCCCTTTATCACGCCGACGCGCGACGTTCCGAAGTTGATTGCCTGCCCGCCTCCCGGGGCTTTGATTGTTCCGTCAATCGTAAGGGTGGTGTTGCCTTCGATTACATTGTAGCCGCGTCCGCCCGCGCAAACATAATAGACGGAGGCGTCCTTGCCTATGTTTACGGAGACATTGCCCTTCACATAGCTTGTGTCCGCCTTGTTGAGGTACGCGCCGTAGGTTCCGTTGACCGCGTTGCACGGGGTTGCGCCGTCGCCGCCGCCGAAGACGGTCATACCCGTAATCGTGCCGCCGTTTATGTTGACGCTGACATCGCCGTTGACGGTAGAACCCGCGCCCGCGCCGCCGAAAATGCCCGAACGCTGCAAGTCGGTGCCCGAAATGTTTCCGCTGTTGATTTCGACGGTGGAATTTCCGTTGACGAGCGAGTTTTCCGCCGACGCGCCGTAGAAGCTGTGCGTCCAACCGCTGATGTTGACGATGTCGCCGCCGTTGAAGATAAACGAGGTGTCGCCTTCAATCGTGGTGCCCGCCTTGCCGCCGCCGTATAGATTCTTCTGCTGCTCGTCGGTCGAGGAAAGGTTGAACGTGCCGCCGTTGATTGTCAGCGACGAGCCTCCGCTTGCAACGTTAGATTCGGAAGCGTAAATCGAATCCGAATAAGTTCCGCCGCTGATGGTGCGGTGCGCGGAATCGTCCGCAAAAGCCGCGCCGACAAAGAGGGCGAGTGTCGATATTGATACGAATGATTTTTTCATTATCTTGTTCGAAAAAATTATTTTTGAAGCTCGCGACAATAGTATTCGAAATACTGTAGTGTTTTGGGATGGATTAACTTATTGACATAGCGCGACAAGCAAAATCGGTATTTTCGAAATGTCGAAAATACCGCGCGTTTTTTTACCCCGAAATTTTTCAAAATCGAATTGGGGTCAAAAAGTTGTGAAAAAATGTGTTGACTACAGTATTTCGAATACGATGAATTTTTCATATATAAAACAAAAAGACGCACCCTTTCGGATACGTTTTTTTGATTTATTTCGCCTCTCGGCGGGCACAAAAAAACCTCCCGATGCATATCGGGAGGTTTTTGTTGCGGTGTTGTTTCCCGCTTTTATTTGCGCGTTGCGCGTCTGCGGTATGCCGCGAGGGCAAGCGCAACCGCGCCGAAGATTGCCGCCCATTCGGCGGGTTCGGGAACTTGCGAGAACGCGTAGGAGCTGAAACCGTCAACCACTATGCTTGCGATTTCGTCCGCATAGTCGATTGCCGTGTCGAGCTTCGTCCAAACGCCGTCCTTGCCCTTGTGCCACGCAACGAGCTTGCTCGCGTCTTCAATCGCGCCGACGTATGCGCTGAATACAACGCTGTAGTCGTTGCCGTTGTCGGTCAAATCAACGTCGAACGCCGCAAGAACATTGCCTTCGATTCCGTCGCGGTCGGTCGATACCTTTACTTCGTTGACGGTGAGAGCGGCTTCGCCCAGACCCGCAACGTTGAAGTCGAGCGCGAGTTTGTCGCCGAGCTTTACGCTCTGGACGTCGTTTGCGTCCGTGCCTACCGTGATTGCGGAGGAGTCGAACGACGCGCTTTTGCCCGCCGTGAATACGCCGTCCGCGAACGTGCCGCCGAACGCCGAAACAGTGCCGTCGCCGTTGTAGCTCTTGAGGGCTACCGAAGCGTTGTCGGCAAGCTTGCCGCGCTTGAACGAGAGTTCGCCCGCGTTTTCAATCGATGTATTCGAGAACTGCGATTCCGAGTTTAGCGACATCGCAAGTTTTCCCTTTTCGGATACCGTAATGAGCGTGCCTTCCGCAGCCTGCGTGTAGGAGGAAATTTCCACCGAGCCGTTTACAACGCCGATTTTCTGGAAGTCCGCAACCTTGATTGTCGAGCCGTTGTAGGCGTTGCTTTCGGTGCCGATGTTGAGGTTTTTCGTTCCGAGGATTGTGCCCGTTCCGCTCCAGCTGCCGCCGTAGAGCGTGCCATCGACTCTTGCGGAATCCTGCAGGGTAATGTTCGTGCTGCCCTTTACGGTATCGCGCCATTTTTCGCCGCCGCTCCATCCGCCGCCGTATATGTCGCGCGTGACAACCGCGTTGCCGCCGATTACTACATTCGTCGAACCACTGATTACGCCGTCTTCGCGGATTCCTTCGCCGGTGCCGCAACCGCCTGCTGCGATGCCCCCAACTGTGCCGCCCATTACGGTGATGTTTACGTCTCCGCCGATATTTGCGCCGTCTGCGCCGCCGAAGATGTCGTCTACATGACCGCCGTTAACTTTAATGTTGACATTTCCGAGGACATCGCTGTGCATCGCGCCGCTTCCGAGAAGGAAGTAACTTATTGTACCGTTGTTGACTGTAACGTCAACCCCGCCGACAGTCGAAACGCCTTTGGGAACGGGACCCGTTTTTGTTTCGCCGTTGTAGACATATTCGCCCTGTTTTTGGTTGCCGCCGTTGCCGCCGTAGAACTTTTTAAGCTTCGTGTTTTCACCGTCGATAACGGTTCTTACCGTGCCGTTTACCGTTGCGTTGCCGCCGTCGATACCCGCCACGAGCGATTCGCCTGTCGTCGTTACGTCGTAGTAGTTTCTAACGATGTCGTTTTGAATTGTAAGCGAAGAGTCGTCCGCAACGGAAACGCCGCATTCGACCGTGCCCGTCTGGTTGAATTCGAGACCTTCGATGACCGCTTTCGTTCCGCCCTTGACGGAGATATGGTCGAAGTCGGCAACCTTGAGCGTTCCGCCAGTGTAGGCGTTGCTTTCGGTGCCGATATTGAGGGTAGCCGATTCCATGTAGCGTTCTTTTGCGCGCGAGTCGGCTTTCATTTGCCCGTATATCGTTCCGTTTACAACGGCATTGTTTGTAAGGCTTACGCTCGATGCGCCAACGTATGCGTTATATTCCGCAACGCCGAGGTTTACATCGCCGTTTACTACGCCGCCCGAAAGCGTAATGTGCGTTCCGCCGTCAATGCGCGAATCGGCGTATGCACCCCAGATGTTTCCGTTGATTTCACCCGCCGAAACATTGATTCTCAGCGCGCCCTTGATTCTGCCGCCAATGTACGAACTCATACTGTCGCCGCGGTCGTCTGCATTGTAGCCGTATTGCGCTTTGTCAGGTTCGGGGCAACCTTGAACTCCTACTATTGCGATATTGCCCGTTCTGTCTGTATAGCTACGCCCCTGAATGTTTGTGCCATTGGCGTTTACCACAACATCGCCCAAAATGTTCGCCGAGCCGTTGCCGCCCGCCGCTAAGACGAAGCTGTTCTTTATTTCGCCGCCATTGAGATTCAGTTCGATGCTGCCGACAGTTGCGTGCGTGTATGCACCGCTCAAGCCACCGCGCAAACCTGCAACGTTAGTCGTTTTTTCCGTATTGTCCAATACAGTGCCATCGTTGAAATTGAGAACGATCTTGCCCGAAATGCCTTTCAGGTAGTCGTTACCTTCCGCGTCGAAAGAGTCGTTGGCTGTGTTACCCGCGATAATCCAACCTTTGATGGTTGTGTTCTCGAGGTTCAGAATTACGTCGCCGTTGACTGCTCCGTTGGAGTCTTTGCCTGCCGCATTTTTAGTGCCGCCCGTGCCGCCTGCGACATTTCCGTATGTTCCCGATGAAAGCGTGTTTTCAACCGTGGAAACATCTTCTGTTGTTCTTCCACCGCCGATAAATTCGGGGTCGGCGGCAAGAGCCGCGCCCGCGAACAGGGCGAGTGTCGATATTGATACGAATGATTTTTTCATTGTTTTTTTTGGGAAATTTTTTGAGTCGCCGATGGTGGCGTTTCGAATGATGTTGTCAATAAATTTTGCGGTGTTTAATACAATTTTAAAGAGCCTCTAACACAAACGAAACATTTCGCCTTTTTCGTGTTTCTGCGGGGCGGTTTCCGACGTTTGACATCGGTTACCGCCGCGTGCGGAAATGTGCGGGCATTCGAAGTGCCGCCTTCCCGCGTTTGAAAATGTATCGGCTCGCGGGAACAGTCTTTAAAAAAAGAGAGCACCTTGCGGTGCTCCCCTGTGTTGAATTGCCAAATTGCTTAGTATATAAAGAGCAGTTCGGAGTATTTCGGAAGCGGCCATTGCGCGTCGTCGACTTCCACTTCCAGCTTGTCCACAATCGTGCGGACGTCGCCCATTGCCGCCAGTTTCTTGAGCGGTTCGGCGTTCGCCACCACGAGTGCTTCGAGCTTTTCGTTCGCCGCGCCGAGCGATTCCACAAGCGAGTTTATCAGTTTGCCCTTTGCCTCCAGAGCCTTGTTCTTGCCGAATTTTGCTTCGGCGACGTTCTTGGCCGTCGCAGCCAGTTGCGAGAGGTATTTTTCCGCAGCGGGCATTATGATTGTCTTGGAGATGTTCAGGGCAAGAGCCGTTTCGATGTGAACCTTCTTGCAGTACTCTTCCATAAATACTTCGTATCTGGAGAGCATTTCGCTCGAGTTGAATACGCCGTATTTTTTGAAAAGTTCGATGTTCTTCGGGTCTCTGAGCGGTTCGAGCGCCGCGGGAGTATTGGGCAGGTTGGGCAGACCGCGCTTTGCGGCTTCCTTCTTCCAGTTTTCCTTGTAGCCGTCGCCGTTGAAGATGACTCTCTTGTGCTTTTTGACGATTGCCTGCAGAATCTTTTGCAGACCCTTTTGGAAATCCTTCTTGGGCAGTTTTTCGAGTTCCGTCGAGATTTCGTCGAACGCCTCCGCGACAATCGTGTTCAGCACGATGTTCGGGCTTGCGCACGACTGCGACGAACCCGCCGCGCGGAATTCGAATTTGTTGCCAGTGAAAGCAAAGGGGCTTGTGCGGTTTCTGTCCGTCGCGTCCGTGGGGAGCGGGGGCAGGGTGTCTACGCCGACTTTGAGGAACTTGCTGTTCTTCGAGCTCTTCGCTTCGCCCGCTTCGATTTGGTCGATGATGTCGGCAAGCTGTTCGCCGAGGAACATCGAGATAATCGCAGGCGGAGCTTCGTTCGCGCCGAGACGGTGGTCGTTGCCCGCGCCCGCCGTCGCCGAGCGGAGCAGGTCGGCATGTTTGTCGACAGCCTGAATGACAGCGCAAAGCGTTGTGAGGAATATCGCGTTTTCGTGCGGATTCGACCCGGGGTTGAGCAGGTTTCTGTCGCCGTAGGAAATGGACCAGTTGTTGTGCTTGCCCGAACCGTTGATTCCCGAGAACGGTTTTTCGTGGAGCAGGCATACGAGACCATGCTTTTCGGCTACGTTGCGCAGAATTTCCATAATCATCATATTATGGTCGGTCGCCAAGTTCAGCTCTTCGAACACGGGCGCGATTTCGAACTGTGCGGGCGCGACTTCGTTGTGGCGGGTCTTGGCGGGAATGCCGATTCTCCACAATTCCAAGTCTACGTCGTGCATAAAGTTGATAATGCGCGGCTTGATTGCGCCGAAGTAGTGGTCTTCAAGCTGCTGGTGCTTTTGCGGCGGCGCGCCGAAGAGCGTTCTGCCCGTCTGCATAAGGTCGGGGCGTTGCACGTAGAGTTCGCGGTCTACGAGGAAGTATTCCTGTTCCGCGCCCAAAGTTACGCTTGCGTGCGCGTCCTCTTCGATTCCGAAGCACTTCATCAGACGTTTTGTCTGCGCGCCGAGAACCTGTATGGAACGCAGAAGCGGGGTCTTTTTGTCGAGCATTTCGCCCGTGTAGGAGCAGAACATCGTGGGGATGCACAGCGTTGCGACGCCGCCGACGCGCTTGATGAACGCGGGGCTTGTGGGGTCCCAAGCGGTGTAGCCGCGGGCTTCGAAAGTGGAGCGCAGACCGCCCGAGGGGAAGCTCGAAGCGTCGGGTTCGCCCAAGATGAGGTTTTTGCCCGAGAAGCGTGTGATTGCGTGCCCTTCTTTTGTGGGGTCGAGGAACGCGTCGTGTTTTTCCGCGCTCGCGCCCGTCAGGGGCAGGAACCAGTGTGTGTAGTGGGTTGCTCCGCGGCTCATCGCCCAGATTTTCATTGCGTGCGCAACGTCGTCGGCAACGGCGGAGTCGAGGGCTACACCCTGTTCGATTGTTTTGCGAAGTCTCTGGTAGATGGGCTTCGACAGGTACGCCTCCATTCTCTTCAGCCCGAAGGTATCGACACCGTATTCGGCGTCGATGTCGTACGGAGTTTCCAGATTTTCGTAGACCTTGGGGGCTTCCGAAATTCTGGTCAATGCTTCTTTTCTTGCGTTCATCAGTTTCCTTTGTTTGTTGAAATTTAACTGCGATTTATCTTAAGCAGATGGCGTGCCAGTTTTTTTGCGGTTGGCGTGTTCGAGGCGTTTTCGCGGCCGAAATGCAGTATATATTATATATAGTGGGCGAGAATGTCGCTTTGCGCGTAAAAGTCAATTTTCAAAACAGCCGATTGCGGCTTTATCTACAATTATGTTGCGACAATTTTGTAATGACATTTTTGGCGCGTACTACAAAATTGTCGCAATGGTGTTTTTCGCCCGCGCTTCAAAATTGTAATAATTGCGCGTTTTATGCGATTTCTGTTGAAAATCAAACTGTTGTAAAAAGTGCGACAAAATTGGCACGGAATGTGCTATGTATATGGCATAATTGCCAAAACAAATATGCAACAAGAACAAAACAGTTATTATCCGCAGCCCCAAGGGCTGTATAATTCCGCAAACGAACACGACGCCTGCGGCGTCGGAATGGTAGCCGACATCAACGGCGTAAAAAAGCATTCGATAGTCGAAAACGGCGTGCAGATTTTGGAACGCCTTATGCACAGGGGTGCGGTCGGCGGCGACTCGCAAACGGGCGACGGCGCGGGCATAATGACGCAAATCCCCGACGAATTTTTCAGAAACAAAGTTCCCACGCTTCCGCCTGCGGGCGACTATGCAGTGGGTATGATTTTCCTCCCGCGCGACGTCGAGCTTGCCGAAAAGTGCAGGGCGGTTTGCGAAGCGGCAATAGCCGACGAGGGAATGTCGGTAATAACTTGGAGAAAAGTCCCCGTTGACGAATCGGCAATCGGCGGCGTTGCGCTCGCCACCTGCCCGCGCATCGAACAGGTTTTCGTATCGGGGCGCAACGGCAGAAGCGAAGCCGATTTCGAGCGCGCGCTTTACATCCTGCGCCGCGTAATCGAAAAGGGCGTCGACGCGAAAGTTCCCGCGGCGGGCGACTCGTTCTACATTTGCACGCTTTCGTGCCGCACAATCGTCTACAAGGGCTTGCTGAACGCTCCGCAGCTTAAGGCGTTCTTCCCCGACCTGTTCGACGAATCGTACAAGAGCGCGCTCGCGCTCGTCCACCAACGCTACAGCACGAACACTTTCCCGACTTGGCAGCTTGCCCAGCCGTTCAGATATTTGGCGCACAACGGCGAAATCAACACATTGCGCGGCAACCTCAACCAGATGCGCTCGCGCGAAACGCACTTCGAATCGCCGCTGTTCGGCGAAAACATTTCCAAGGTGATTCCCGTAATCCGCGAAAACCAGAGCGACTCCGCGTGCCTCGACAACGCCGTCGAGCTTTACGCGTCGGCGGGCAGGACTCTGGCGCACACAATGCTTATGCTTGTTCCGCAGGCGTGGGGCAAAAATTTCTACGTAAGCAAGGACATCGCTGGATTCTTCGAATACAATTCGGGCGTGTCCGAACCGTGGGACGGCCCCGCGGCGTTGGCGTTCACCGACGGCACAAGGGCGGGCGCGCTGCTCGACCGCAACGGCTTGCGTCCCGCGCGCTACACAATCTGCTCCGACGGCTTGTTCGTTCTCGCGTCCGAAACGGGCGTGCTCGACATCCCCGAAGACCGCGTTTTGCGCCGCGGCAAGCTCGGCGCGGGCGAGATGATTTACCTCGACCTCGAAAAGCACAGGATTCTATTCGACAAGGAAATCAAGACGCTCGTGGCGCGCGCAAAGCCCTACCGCAGATGGGTTGACGACAACCGCATTACGCTCAGCGGCATTTTCGAATCCGTGCCCGACCCGATTGTCGGCGAAAACCTTCTGCAGCGACAGAAGCTCTTCGGCTATTCGTCGGAGGATATGGATTTGATTCTGCGCCCGATGGCGGAAAACGCTCAGGAACCGACGGGTTCGATGGGCAACGACGCCGCGCTTGCGGTTTTGTCCGACAAGCCGCAGCTGCTTTACGACTACTTCAAACAGCTCTTCGCGCAGGTGACGAATCCGCCAATCGACCCGATTCGCGAAAAGCTCGTAATGAGCCTGATGACTTACATCGGCAATCAGGGCAACACGCTTGTCGAGCTTCCCTCGCACGCGCACCTTCTGAAGCTGCCGCACCCGATTCTCGCAAACCGCGACGTAAACTGTCTCTGCACTTCGAAGGTCGAAAACTTCCAAGCGCGCAGGATTCTCGCCGAATTTTCGGCGGCGGGCGGCGCGCACGGTCTCGAAATGGCTCTCGACCGCATTTGCGCCGAAGCCGAACAGGCAGTCCGCGACGGCAAGAGTGTAATCATTCTCAGCGACAAGAACCTTTCGTACGGACACGCTCCGATTCCGATGCTTCTTGCCGTCGCCGCAGTCAACAGACATTTGGTCGAAAAGAATATGCGCACGAGTGCGGGCATTGTCGCCGAAACGGGCGAGGCGCGCGAAATTGCGCACTTCTGCCTGCTCTTGGGCTACGGCGCAACGGCAATCAATCCGTATCTTGCCATTGAAAGCATCGCCAATATGGTCGAAGACGGACGCATCAAGGGTATCGACGCGGCGGGCGCGGTCGAAAACTACATCAAGGCAATCTGCAAGGGTATCCTCAAGGTTATGTCGAAGATGGGCATTTCCACGCTCCGCAGCTACCGTCAGGCTCAGGTTTTCGAAGCCGTCGGCTTGGGCCGCGAGCTTGTCGACAAGTACTTTGCGCCCACGGCCTCGCGTATCGGCGGCATAGGGCTTACGGAAATCGCAAGCGA
The DNA here is from genome assembly GCA_900548275.1 of uncultured Opitutales bacterium. Classification (GTDB taxonomy): domain Bacteria; phylum Verrucomicrobiota; class Verrucomicrobiia; order Opitutales; family Intestinicryptomonadaceae; genus Merdousia. The sequence goes on from URJY01000001.1 coordinate 20,706, forward strand.
ATCGCTTGCGCGCTACCACAACGCGCACTACCCGAAGCCGAACTTCGAGAACGTTCTCGAAAATTCGGGCAAGTACAAGTTCAAGAAGGACGGCGAACACCACCTCTGGACTCCGCAGACAATCACGCTGCTTCAGCGCGCGGTGCGCGACGGCGACGAATCGAAGTACCGCCAGTATGCCGATTTCATCAACAATCAGGCGCACCACTTGTGCACGCTCCGCGGTTTGTTCAAGTTCAAGCCGACAAAGGCGATTCCGCTCGACGAGGTCGAACCCGTCGAATCAATCATACACCGCTTCGTAACGGGCGCGATGAGTTTCGGTTCAATCAGCCCCGAGGCGCACGAGACAATCGCGCTTGCGATGAACAAGCTCGGCGGCATGAGCAACTGCGGCGAGGGAGGCGAAGACCCCGCGCGCTATGCGAAAATCGGCAGGGAGGGCGACATTTCCAGCGCAATCAAGCAGGTCGCAAGCGGACGTTTCGGCGTAACCGCGGAATATCTTGCAAACGCAAAGGAACTGCAAATCAAGGTGGCGCAGGGCGCAAAGCCCGGTGAGGGCGGTCAGCTCCCCGGCTACAAGGTCAACGAGATTATCGCGCGCGTCCGCCACGCAACCGCGGGCGTAACACTCATCTCGCCGCCGCCGCACCACGACATCTACTCAATCGAAGACTTGGCTCAGCTCATCTACGACCTGCGCAATGCAAACGAGCAGGCGAGGGTGTCGGTAAAGCTCGTCTCGGAAGTCGGCGTGGGCACTGTTGCCGCGGGCGTCGCAAAGGCGAAGGCGGACGTTGTTCTCATCAGCGGACACGACGGCGGCACGGGCGCATCGCCCCTTACGAGTATCAAGTACGCGGGTCTGCCGTGGGAACTCGGCATTGCGGAAGCGCAGCAGACTCTGCGCCTGAACGGTCTGCGCGACAAGATTCGCGTGCAGGTCGACGGTCAGATGAAGACGGGGCGCGACGTCGTAATCGGCGCGCTGCTCGGCGCGGAGGAATTCGGTTTTGCGACCGCAATTCTCGTAACGCTCGGCTGCGTGATGATGCGCAAGTGCCACGACAACTCCTGCCCCGTGGGCGTGGCGACCCAAGACCCGAAGCTCAGAAAGTGCTTCAAGGGCAAGCCCGAACACATCGAAAATTTCCTGCGCTTCATCGCAAACGAAGTCCGCGAAATTCTCGCGTCGCTCGGCTTGCACTCCATTGACGAAGCCGTCGGCAGAAGCGACCTTCTCGAAACAAACGAGGCAATCGAATTCTGGAAGTCGAAGAACATCGACTTTTCGAAAATCTTCGAACAGGTCGGCGACGACTCGCTGCCGCGCCGCAGTGCGGGTCTTGCCCCGCGCGAACTCAAGGACGCGTACGACAAGAAGATTCTCGCGCAGGTGGAAGCAAACATCGAAAACGGCGAACCTGTCGAAATCTCGATGCCGATAAAGAATTCCGACCGAAGCGTGGGCGCAATGCTCGCAAACCACATCGCCCGCAAGTACGGGCACGTGGGGCTTCCCGCCGACACAATCAAGATAAACTTCTCGGGCGTTGCGGGACAGAGTTTCGGCGCGTTCCTCGCCTCGGGCGCGACGTTCGTCCTCGAGGGCGAAGCCAACGACTATATGGGCAAGAGCCTTTCGGGCGGTACAATCGTAGTGCGCCTGCCGAGGGACTCGAAGCTCGACAGTTCTTCGAACGTCATCGCGGGCAACGTTATCGGCTACGGCGCGACGAGCGGCAAGGTGTTCGTCAACGGCAAGGCTGGCGAGCGTTTCGCAATCAGAAACAGCGGCGCGACTTTCGTAGTCGAGGGCGTGGGCGACCACTGCTGCGAATATATGACCGGCGGACGCGTCGTATGTCTGGGGCCGACGGGCTTCAACTTCGCGGCGGGTATGACGGGCGGCTTCGCGTATGTCTACGACGAACTCGGCAACTTCGATATGCGCTGCAACCTGCAGTCGGTCGACTTGGAGAGCGTCGTGGAAGACTCGGCGGACGACCACGAGCTTCGCGCACTCGTCGAAGACTTCCAAATCTCCACGGGTTCGAAGCGCGCAAAGGCGATTCTCGACAACTGGGAAAACGAGCTGCCGAAGTTCGTAAAGGTCTTCCCGATTGAATACAGAAAAGTTCTCGGAAAGCTCGTCGGCGGCGACGAAGTAAAGGAAACAATCAAGCACGTTTAGGTTATGTCATCCGATTTCCTGAATATTCCGCGCCCCGATTGGGGCTACAGAGACGACAGGTTGGGCGATTTCAACGAGGTCGAGGTTCACCCGTCGCTCGAAGAAATCGTCGAACGCCAGTCGAAACGCTGCATGGGCTGCGGCATTCCGTTCTGCCACGGAGCGGGGTGCCCCCTCGGAAACTCGATTCAGGAATTCAACAAGGCGGTCAACGAAAACCGCCTGCGCGACGCCTACTACGTGCTTTCGGAAACGTCGCCGTTCCCCGAATTCACTTCGCGCATCTGCCCCGCGCTCTGCGAGGCGGCGTGTTGCGCGGGCGTGCCGTCGTCGCCCGTGGCGATTCGGCAAATCGAATACGCTATTATCGAAAACGCCTTCCGCAAGGGATACGTCGAGCCCTACAAACCCTACCGCCACACGGGAATGCGCGTTGCGGTAATCGGTTCGGGGCCCTCGGGGCTTGCGGCGGCGGACGCGCTGAACAAGTGCGGGCACGAGGTTGTAGTGTTCGAAAAAAACAACAACTTCGGCGGACTTTTGCGCTACGGCATTCCCGATTTCAAGCTTGAAAAAAGCGTCGTCGAACGGCGCATAGACATTCTCTCGAGCTCGGGCATTCTCTTTGAGGGCGGCGTGGAAATAGGCGTCGACATCTCGGCGGAATACCTGCGCAGAAAGTTCGACGCAATCTGCCTGTGCCTCGGCACGCAGGTTCCGCGCGGACTCGGCGAGAACGTCGCGGGCCGCAATCTCGACGGCGTGCACTTCGCGCTCGAATTTCTGACCTCCCAAAACCGCGCAAACTCGGGCGAACTGCGCGCGCCGACGATTTCGGCAAAGGGCAAAAACGTTTTGATAATCGGCGGCGGCGACACGGGCAGCGACTGTATGGGCACGGCGTTCCGTCAGGGCGCGAAGTCGGTTACGCAGGTCGAAATTATGCCCGAACCGCCTAAGGAACGCCACAGCTCCACACCGTGGCCCGAATGGCCGTACAAGCTCCGCACATCGAGCAGCCATCTCGAGGGCGGCAAACGCATGTGGGCGGTCAACGTCAAGGAGATTCACGGAAAGTCGGGCGCGGCGAAGTCGGCTTCGCTCGTCGCCTGCGACTGGCAGTTCGACGCAAACGGACGCCCGAAATCGTTCACCGAACGCCCCAATTCCAAATTCAAAATCGAAGCCGATTTGATTCTGCTGAGTATGGGCTTTACGGGTGTCGAACCGCACGGAATTGTCGACAGCCTCGGCATTATGCTTACGCCGCGCTCGATGATAAACGTCGCAGCCGACTTCTCGACAAACATCGAGGGCGTCTTCGCCGCGGGCGACTCAATCACGGGGCCTTCGCTTGTCGTGAAGGCGATTTGCTCGGGTAAAAATTTGGCATCCAGTGTTGACTCCTACTTGAGGAATCTCATAAAGTAGCCGTTCGAATATTTCACACTACGCCAATGAGTCTACACGTCGAAATAGCGGTTTTGAACAAGATTAGTCACCTCGTCGCACTGCGCTCGAGCGTGTCCGATATGCTCAAAGAGGTGCTGAAAATCCTCCACCTCGAAATGGGGCTGCTCCGCGGAACTCTGACTCTGCGCGAGGGCGACGTTCTCGTAATCGAAGCGTCCGAGGGCTTGAGCCGCGCCGAAATCGACAGGGGGCTCTACCGCGTCGGCGAGGGAATCACGGGGCAGGTAGCCGCAACGGGGCAGGGCAAAATCATCCCCGACATCTCCAAGGAAAAAGGCTTCCTCAACCGTACCCGCGCGCGCGACGGCGAAAAAAACGTGGCGTTCATCTGCGTACCGATAGTCTATAAAGACGACGTTATCGGAACGCTGAGCATCGACAGAAAAGTAGAAAAAGATACCGACCTCAAGGCGGACTACCACCTGCTCGAGACCATCGCAAACATTATGGCGGACGCAATCTTCGCCGCCTATTCCGAGCACGAGGAAAAGGAAAAACTTTTGAGCGAAAGCCGCGCCCTAAAGCTCGAGCTCGAAAACAAGCTGCGCCCCACCGAAATCATCGGCAACAGCAGCAATATGAAAAAAGTCTATATGATGATTTCGAAAGTCGCGGCGTCGAACGCAACCGTTCTCATCCGCGGCGAATCGGGTACGGGCAAGGAACTCGTGGCGAAGGCAATCCAGCGCAACTCGATGCGCAAGGACAACCCGTTCATCGTTGTCAACTGCGCCGCGCTCCCCGAGGGTCTGATTGAAAGCGAACTCTTCGGCCACGAGAAAGGCTCGTTCACGGGGGCGGTCAACCGCAAAATCGGTCTGGCGGAACTCGCCGACAAGGGCACGCTCTTTCTCGACGAAATCGGCGACCTTTCCCTGCCTATGCAGCTGAAACTTTTGCGCTTCATACAGGAACACACCTTCTACCGCGTCGGCGGAAACGAGGAACGCAAAGTCGACGTGCGCATAATCGCCGCGACAAGCCGCAATCTCGAAGAAATGATTCATTCGGGCTCTTTCCGCGAAGACTTGTACTACCGACTGAACGTATTTCCGATTTATATGCCCGCCCTGCGCAACCGCAAGAGCGACATCGTGTTGCTCGCCGAATACTTTCTGCGCAAATATACGGCAATCCACTCGAAACAGATTGTGCGAATTTCGACACCCGCAATAAATATGATGACTTCGTACTATTGGCCGGGGAATGTGCGCGAACTCGAAAACTGCATTGAATACGCAGTGCTGAATACGTCCGACAACGTGATAAGCGGCTACAATCTGCCGCCGTCGTTGCAGACCGCCGAAATCACCGAGACATCGCTCGCGCCGACGGCGACGGGCGGCGACTACGAATCGCTCGTGTCGAGCTTCGAAAAGGAGCTGATAGTGGAGGCTCTGAAACTGAAAAAAGGCAATGCCTCCGCCGCCGCAAAACACCTCGGCGCAACGCAGAGAATAATCCTCTACAAAATAAAGAAACTGGGAATAAATCCCGAGCTCTACAAATAGCAGGGTGCGATGCCGACAAAAAAGGCGCAGCTTCTGCCGCACCTTTTTTTGTGTCCCTTGCCGTCGACGCAAACCGTGTTTACGCCGTATTTTCGGCGGAATGGCGGTTGTGCAATTCCGCAGTCTTCGGCTTTGACCTACCCTATTTTACCGTTATATAAACCGACTTTTCCGAGCCGTTTTCGCTCGTCCAAGATATGCGGTATTTGCCCTTGAAGCCTCTGAATTTTATTTCGCCGTTTGCGTTCGGTTCAAGCTCCAGATTGGTCTTCCACTCCTTTTCCACAAGCTCCGACAGCGCGTAGTAGGCTGGCTTGGGGGTCATCTCGCGGGTGAAAAGCCCCGAAATTGCGGGTTCCCCCGGTGCTCCGCAATCGTCCACAACGTTCCACCACGTTACGCCGACAACCGACTTGCGGCTGAACCACATTCTGTAGAGGTTTCGCGTAATGATAGCCTGTATCATTTTTCCGCGTTCGGTATTGTCGGGCGCGCTGATTGTGATTTCGCTCATATGAATCGGACGATTCGCGCGTTCGACCATTTCGAAAGCCTCCCACATATGCTTGGGCGAAATCTTCAGAATGTCGAGTTGATAGCGTTTGTTGTCGGTTTGTTTGCCGTCGGCGATAAGCTGCACGACTTCGGGCTTGAAAAGGTGCATCTGCCAGCCCACGACGTCGATTTTACAACCACGCGAAATGAGGTCGGTAATTTGCGTGTCGTATTTTTCGAGGCGGAACGGTCCGTAGGGATTTTCATTGATATTGAGCTTTACGTTCGGCGGGAACGCCTTTTGCGCTACTTGGAAACCGTCGTACGCGTAGTCGGCGGGCAAAATTCCATAGCGCACACCCTTCGAGAAAATTCCGCCAACATTCATATACCCGTCGGCGAAGTCTTCGAGGCTCTCGTTGACGACATCCCAGCTTTCGATTTTGTCGCCGTAATATTCGGCAAGGCGCGTTATGCGGCGTGCGAACTGCCGCTTGAGATTTTTGCCGAACTCGGGAATGTATGCGTCGAGCTCGGAGACCGACATTTTCCCGTAAAACGGCGTATACTGCTCGCGGACAACCCTCACACCGTCTTTCATCGGCGATTTGATTAGTTTTGCGAATTTTTCGCGCTCGCCATCCGTCAGACACTTGTTGTAGAGCCAGACGGGGATTTGATAGGTTTTATTGCCCCATATCAGCGCATGTCCGTGAATGCGAACGCCCCTGTCTTTCAAATAGTCGATGACGGGGTCGGTCGGCGGGCGACGCCAGTGGATTTGCGTCTTGGGGCTGTCGATGTTCGCCCAGAAATCCTGAGTGTCCCAGAACTCGCCCGCGGTGCGCATACGCCCGTCCTGCATTTCGAACTTGCCCCAGTAGAATGCGACTGTCGCCGAATTGAACAGCGTGCCGTAAAGCGACTTGTACTTTGCGTTGAGCGTTTTGTCGCCGAGTTGGTCGTAATTGAAAATGTGCGCGCCGAAATAGAATTCGTGCGAAATCTGCGAAACCCTAACTTTTGTGCCCGCCGCGATTTTGCCGACATTCAGCGATGCGTCCGCCTTTCGGTTGGCTTCGATGTCGCGGTCGATGCGCGCGTTTACGTCGTCGTTCCATTGCTCCCAGTACGACTTCGCCATAACTGTCTGCGTGTCCTCCGCGCCGTTTTTCGGAATTTTTACGTCCGATGCAAACGCCGCAACCGCGCAAAGCGCGAAAACAGACACACTCCCCATAATAGTAGATTTTCTCATAATTGGATGATTTTTGATTGTTTTTTTGTCCGGTGTAAATTTCTATTTTTCGGCGCGCGCCGCCGTGTCGAAATCGCGCCAATCTTTAATGTAATACTGGTAGTCGCCGCGCTTGGGCTTCGTGATTTTCGAAACGAGCGAGTCGAACGGCGGAACGGACGCGTCGTAGCCCGATTCGGGAATGTCGACTTCCGCAAGCCAAAATATCGTGTTGAGCACAAACTTGCGGTAGTCCTTTTGCGCGAGCGTCCACGGGACGTGCCCGCCCATAATGCCGAAGCCGCGCGTGCCGTTCGGATTCTCCACAACCCACGCAACGATTTCGAGCCTGTCTTTGCCAAGCCCGTCCCGAACGACCTGCGGCGCACTGCGGCGGCGGCGGATTTTGTCGGGTACTTTCGTCTTGAGAAGCGGCGTAATTTTCTGCGCGGGATTCTTCGTAAAATAAATGCTGAAGTGCCATTCGTCGTAGTACCCGAACGGCTTTACCCCGCGCAGTGTCGGATGCGCGGGCTGCGACGGGTCAAGCTCGAAACGCGCGTCGTAAAACGGGTTGTAGGAATAGCCCTTTTGATAGTGTCCGCCGATAAGTTCGTCGAACGCGGCGTTGTCCTCGGGGGCGTCGAACATAAGCGTGTAGTGGAACGCGCCGATGTTTACGCCCTTGGCATTGAGCTTCTTGAGGATGTCAGTCTTGCCCGCAAAGGGATGGTTTTTCTCTCCCTCGGTTGAAATCACGATTGCGTCGGCATCGTCGAGAACGGAGAAGTCGGAAGTTTTCTGCGTGTCGAGATGGACGGCGCGGACTTTGCCGTTCGAAGCCTCGTTGACCATATCGCAAAGCTCTTCGCACATAATGACGTGCTCGTGGTCGCCCCAAAGATGGATGGAATTGCCCGAAACAAAAACGATTTTCTTGGGCGAAACACAACCCGCCAACAACCCCGCCGCGCAAAACAACAACACAAACTTGAAATTTCTTAACATAAAGAAACTCTAACCCGCCCCGAAACAATATGCAAGTCTATAACCCGCGCGGCGGGGGAACTATGTACTGTGTTCAGTGGGAGAAAATATCATTTTTTGTCTAAAATCACTATGCGGTTTTTGGGCGATTTTAATTAACTTTAGGAATCAAAGTCGGCTGTGTATACAAAAAGGGCGCGACTGTTGTCGCGCCTTTGCTTTTTATGAAATTGTTATTTGCAATCCTACTTCGAGATTTGCATCAGTTCAATCGGGATGCCGTCTTCCTCTATGAATGCCGCCTTTACGTTCGGGAGGGGCTGGAACGGCGGAATCAGGACTTTTGCGCCTTTCAGTTCCGCGTCGATGTCGTCCACAATGTACGCGATGTGTGTCGATTTCTTCACGATTTCGGGCATCGGGCAGTCTTTCTCGAAGTACAAAAATTCGAGGTTGTTCTTTGTGTCGGCGGGGTCGGTGATGTAGAGTTTCGCCCCTTCGAGGTATGTTCCCTTTGCGGGTTTTTCGTTAATCGGAATACCAATATGTGCCAGTGTTCTCATAATTTTTAAATTTAAATTCGCGTTTTGTTTTTTCGCAAGTTTTTTTTACGGGAAGATGCGGTTGAGTTGGTCTTTGAGTTCGTTGCGGATTACCACGTTTCCCTTTTTGTCTAGCTCTATCATTCTGCGGCACTTATGCTTCATTTCGGCGGGGTTGTATTTGACTATTTCAACGTCGCCGTTCTTTGCGCCCGCGCGCGGATTCTTTATCCTCTCGAATTTTGTCGGCATTCCGAACCATGTGAACGAGATGTCCCAGCCGCAGTTTTGTCCGTCGTTCGATACGAGTTTCGGATATTTTTTGACAAAATCGGGTGTTCGGCGCGTATAGATGCGCACGACGAACGCCACGGGCAGCGACTGTATGTGTCCCCTGAAGCCGTCGTTGACTTCGCCCGCCTTTGCCTTGTTGTAGAAGTCGAGTGGGTCGAAGCCCATCAGGTTTATCCCGTTGTAGTTGCCGAAGAAGTTTTTCTGTCTGTAGCGTTTCGAGTCGGTATACCACTTGTCGAAGCGGTCGCTGAGCATAAGTCCGATTTCGAAGTGCAGGTGTGCCTGCGCCCGTCCGATACTGTAGCTTGCGCTGCGTCCCATTTTGCCGAGCCGCGTGCCCGCCTTGACTGTCGAGCCTACCGAAATGTTCGGGTCGATTTCCGAAAGGTGCGCGTATAGGGTATAGACTCCGACATCGCAGGACGGGTGGGTCATAACAACGTATCTGCCATAGCCGCTGTTGCCCGCGATTTTATTGATAAGCACGATTTTACCGTCGATTGCCGCGTAGATGTCGTCGAGCGGTTCGCCCCTGCGGTTGCGCGATATCGGCTTGATGTCGATTCCCTCGTGGAAGCGGTATCCGTTGTTGCGGACATCGCCGAATGCGCCGCTCATCGGCTTGCCGCTGACGGTGGGTTGGAGGAATTCGGTTGCCGGTTTGCCCTGTGCGAAGTCTTTCGAAGGAGTGGGCCAGACGATGTCGGCGCGTGCGGCGATGGCTGTTAATAGAATTGCCGAAAAAACAATGATTTTTCCCATAATTTATAGATAGAAATGCGGGTTTTGTTAATCGAGTTCGTGCGATTGCAGGATTGCCTCGTTGATGTCGTCCGCCATTTTCTGAAGGTCGGTGTCTTCGGGGACGTCGGCGATGGCGAAGAGTTTGCCGTCGGAGATGATTCCGTCGACCTGCCGCAGGGCAATCGGTTTGCCGTTGAGTTTTACGACGATGAAGTTGTTGAGGTTTGTTGCCGACGCCGAAAAGAGGCGTCTTGTTCCGCGGTCGTCGGCGGTGAAGTAGAAGCCCTTTACCGTTCCGCCTTGGGGCAGTTCGACCTGCGCCACGTCGACGCGCACGAGGTCTTTGTTGTACATAAACGGTTCGATTGTCGAGACCAGTTCGAAGCCCGTCGAGGGCATTTTGATTTTCTCGCGCGCCGCCGTACTTTGCAGGTTTATGCTCGTTGCGACGTGGAATGTAACGAGGTCTTTGATTTCGGTCGATGCGCAGCCGCAGAGGGTAAGTGCGGCGGCGAATGCGGCGATTGTTCCGATAAATTTTCTCATATTATGATGCTTCCGAGTTGGTTTTGGATTTTGATTACAAGGTCTTCGTCGAGGTTTTTCTGGGGCACGAGGAACTCGCGTTTTGTCGACGGCTGTACGTATTTCTGGAAGCCGCCCGACGGTCTGCCCACGGGGCGCAGTATGCGTTTGCGTTCGAGCAGCAGGGCGAGCATTTGTTTTACGACATCCACTTCGTCGGTTTCGACCGCCGTGTTTGTGTCGAAAAGCGACACGAAGAAGTCCTCCGAACTTTCGAGCGACATTCTGCGGGCGGCGCGTTCGTCGGCTTCGGGGTGTTCGCTGACGACGCGTTCCCACTTGCCGATTACGCGGCCTTCGACTTTCGAGTCGTCGAATTCGTCCTTGTGGGCGTCGATTCTGTCGAGCTGTCCGAGTTGGTTTACGAACACTGCGCAGACGACGGTATCGCCCGCCTTTATTTCGCGGTCGGAAAGCGCGGACTTTTTTGCAAGCGGTTTTATCTGCCAGTCGAGCATATCAGTCTTCTTCGGGGGCGGATTGTTCGCAGGTCGGTTCGCATTGCGGTTTCGCCGCCTTTTTCGCGCGGATGAAGACCCACGCCGCGAGCGTGATTGTCAGCGCGCCGCCGATTCCGTATGCCAGAGCCAAGTCCAATCCGAAGCCGAGCGGGCCGCCGTGGTGCGGTGAAATCCACAGGATGTACGAAAGCACGATGAACGCCATAAACATCCCCGGGAGCAGGGCGACGTAGCCGTTTTTCGAGAGTCTGAAGAGCCAGACCGACGCCGCAAGCAGTGTGGACGCCGCCAGAACTTGGTTGCCCCACGCGAAGTAGTTCCAGAGGTTGTTGAATGTTTCGACGCTGATTTGCGACCACGCCAGAAGTCCGACGGTCAGCAGTATCAGCGGAACGGTCGTCAAAAATCTGTTGAGGATGGGCTTTTGCTCCACGCCGAACATTTCGGCTATGCTAAGGCGCGCGCTGCGCATTGCCGTGTCGCCCGAGGTAATTGCCAGAATCACGACGGCGAAAACCGTAACGACACCCATCCAGCTGCCGAGGAAGTGCTGCGTAACGTAGATTAGAACGTCGGTCGGCGACTTTGCGAAGTATTCGGGCACGAGGTTGTAGACGGCAAGCCCCGCCGCCGCCCAAATCATTGCAATCAGCCCTTCGAGCACCATCATTCCGTAGAATGTGGAGCGCGCCTGTTTTTCGCTCGCGACCGTGCGGGCGACTATCGGCGACTGCGTTGCGTGGAAGCCCGATATTATTCCGCAGGCAATCGTAACGAAAAGCAGCGGCACAATCGGGTGTCCGTTTTCGGCGCACCATTTCATTTCGGCGAATTTGGGCGTTTCCGATAGCAGGTCGGGGTTCGAAACGAGGTGCATGCATATCGACACGAAAACCGAGACCGTACCCACAAGCAGCATCAGCCCGAAGAACGGGTAGATTTTGCCTATGATTTTGTCGACGGGGAACAGTGTTGCCACTATGTAGTAGAGGAAGATTGCCCCCACCGTCAGCCAGAAAATTTCGTACTGCGGGAATGCCTTGTCGATGAGGTTTGCGGGAACGTTTATGAATACCGCAACCACGAGCAGCAAAAGCAGAATCGTGAACCACGAGAAGAATTTATAGTAGGCGTTGCCGAGGTTCTGCCTTATCAGCGCGGGCAGGTTTGTTCCGCCGTGGCGCATGGACATCATGCCCGAGAGCATATCGTGCGTTGCGCCCGCAAGGATGTTGCCGACGGGGATGATAAGAAATACGATGTCGCCGAATTTTATCCCGAGGATAACGCCGATTACGGGTCCGACCCCCGCGATGTTGAGCAGTTGGATGAGCATATTCTTCCAATGCGGGAGGGTTACGAAGTCTACGCCGTCGTAGTTCGCCACGGCGGGAGTCTTGCGGTCGTCGGGTGCGAGGATTTTTTCGATATAGCGTCCGTAGGTATAGTATCCCAAGACGAGCAGGGCGAGTCCTAAAAAGAAATACAGCATTTATTTTTTCCTGAGTTGATATGTGATGGCAAATGCACGACGGGGCGGCGGATTTTCGTCCGCCGCAATTCGGGTACAAACGGGTTAAGAGTATTTACCATCGTCGCGCCGTGTCAAGCAAGCTAACGCAATTTTTTGTGGACATCGGTTTGCGGCGGTACTTTACTTGCGGTTTTCGCCGTGAAAATAGCAAAGACAGTGTTGGGTTTTATATACGTCCAGAAGACGCATATCCTCGCCGTAGCGGTCGGGGGCGCGCTCGGGGCGTTGACGCGTCTCGGTGTGTTCGGGCTTTTCGAGAACCAGTTGGCGGCGGTGTTTTTGTGCAATATTGCGGGGTCGTTTTTGTTGGCTTCGGCTGTCGAAATGCGGCGGCACATACATCCCGATGTCGTCAATATGGTATCGGTCGGCTTTTGCGGCGGGCTTTCGATTTTTGCGAGTTTTTCGCGCGATTCCGTAGTTTTGCTTTCCGCCGACAGATATTTTGCCTTTGCCGGCAATTTGTCGGCGAACTTCGTTCTATGCGTGCTTGCGGTTTTTGCGGCGAAGTTTTTTGCCTCGCAGGCGAGGGCGCACCGCGATTTTTTGCGCGAACGCCGCAGGGCGGTTGCGCGGGCTGCAAAGAGGCTGCATTTGGATAGGGGCGTTGCGGCGGTTACAAAGTTGCGCGGTGGCTTGCGCAAAAACGGGAAACGGGGGGCTGAATGAGCGCGTTGGTTTCGGTTTTGTGCGTTGCGGTCGGCGGTGCGCTCGGTGCGCTTGTGCGTTTTGCGCTTGCTTTGCGGTTCGACAAAAACGGGCGTCCGTTCGGGACGTTTACGGCGAATATGTGCGCCTCGTTTCTCTTGGGTATTTTGATGTCCCTTTCGGCGCGGCACGGGCTTCCCGAGTGGTTCGACATCTTCGCCGAAACGGGTTTTTGCGCCACGCTTTCGACGTTCTCGTCGCTCGCGTTCCAGATTGCCGATATGATTTCATCCCGCCGATACGCGGCTTGCGCCGTCTATGCATGCGCAACTTTTTTGTTCGGGATGGTTCTGTTTTTGTCGGCTTACAAAATTTTCGGGTAGCCGCTATTTTCTTGGGCGCGCGATTTTAACGATGTGGTTGCCGTCGTCGTCAATCGACATTTCCACTTTTATTGCGTCCTGCGAAATTGCCTCGGCGACGTTTTGCCACCATTCGACGCACACGCAGCGCGGGGGAGGGGCAACTTCGTCGAGGGCGAGATTTTCGAAGTTTTGCGGGTCTTCGAGCCTGTATGCGTCGATATGCGCAAGCTTCCGCCCGTCGGGCGCGTCGTAGAGCGACATTATGTTGAACGACGGGCTTTTGACTCTTGCGGTTATTCCGAAGCCTTCCGCCATTCCCTTTACGAATGTTGTTTTGCCCGCGCCCAAATCGCCCGAAAAGACGACGAATGCGTCGTCTCCGAGCGATTTTGCGAAATCCGCCGCGAATGCGCGGGTCTGTTCGGCGGATTCGGACACAAAGCGGGTTTCGTCAAAATTTCCGTTTTCTTTCAACGAACCCGCCATTTTTCAAGTTATCGATGCCGCCCGAAGCTTAGAGCTGCGAGCAGAATTTTTTCATTCTCTCGATGCCCTTTGCGATTGTCTCGTCGGCGACCGCGTAGCTGAAGCGGATGTTTTCGTCCGAGCCGAACGCGATTCCGGGGACTACCGCAACAAGCTGCTGTTCGAGCAGTTTCGAGCAGAAATCCGTTGACGACATCCCGAATTTCGAAACGTTCGGGAAGAGGTAGAACGCGCCCTTTGCCCTGCGGCACGAAATGCCGTCGATGGAGTTGAGCCCTTCCCAGAGCGTGAGTCTGCGGTTGTCGAAAACCTTGAGCATTGCCGCGAGCGATTCCCTTGCCGCTTCGGGGTTTTTGATTGCCTCGAGCGCGCCGAACTGCGCGAATGTCGTCGCGTTGGAAGTCGTCTGGCTCTGGAGCTTTGTTACGGCGTTTGCGATGTCGTCGGGGGCGCACATCGTGCCGAGCCTCCAGCCCGTCATCGAATACGCCTTGCTGAAGCCCGAAACCATAATCGTGTGGTTTCGCGCCTCTTCCGAAACGCCCGCGGGGCTGAACGCCTTTACGCCGTCGTAGGTCAGGAACGAGTAGATTTCGTCGGACATCACCAAGATGTCGTGTTTGAGCACGACTTCCATCAACGCCTCGATTTCCTCTTTCGTGTAGACCGAGCCAGTCGGGTTCGAGGGGCTGTTGAGCACGAGCAGTTTCGTCTTGGGCGTGATTGCCGCTTCGAGTTGTGCGGGCGTGAGCTTGAAATCGTTTTCTTCGGTCGCCTTTACGATGACGGGCTTGCCGCCGCAAAGCTTGACCATTTCGGGGTAGCTAACCCAGAACGGCGCGGGGATGATAACTTCGTCTTCGGGAGAGACGACCGCCTTGAGCGCCAAGTAGCAGCTGAATTTTCCTCCGGGGGAGACTATGATGTTCGCCGCCGAGATGTTGCGGATGTTCTTCGTCTGTCCGTAGAAGTCGACGAGCCTTTCCCTGAGTTCGGGCAGCCCCGACGAGGCTATGTATTTTGTTTTGCCGTCTTTGATTGCCTTTATGCACGCGTCTTTGATGAATTGAGGCGTGTCGAAGTCGGGTTCTCCCGCGCCGAAACCGCAGACATCGCGGCCTTCGGCTTTCAACTTCTTGGCTTTTGCGTCGACTGCGAGCGTCGGCGACGGTGCTATATTTTGTGCCCAAACTGAGAGTCTGTCTTTCATAATTATATACAATGTTAAAAAATTGAGTTTTTTGGGGGTATCAAACTTTTTTCGCCTTTAAAGGCTGTTTCCTACAAAAATGTACAAAGTTGCGAGTTTCGCAATTTAAAAAGCGTGGTTTTTCGAAAAAAATATTTGACAAGTTTTTTATACCCCCCTACGGGTATAGGGTATTGATTTTGAAAATATGAAAAGCTGCATAGATTCGGAAAAGGTCGTCGGGCGTCTGAAGAGGGTTCAGGGGCAGATTGGCGGCATAATCAAAATGATTGAGTTGGAAAAGGACTGCGAAGACGTGCTAATCCAGATTGGCGCGGCTAAGGCAGCCCTGCACAAGGCGGGGCAGTCGGTGCTCGAGGGGCACCTGCACCACTGCGTGCGCGACGCGATACACGAGGGGCACGGCGAGGATGCGCTCGAGCACCTTTCAAAGGCGATAGAACAATTCATAAAAATATAGCGGCTATGGAAAAGTTATTCGAAACATTGGAGGGCGGTTGGGCGACGCTTGCGGGCGGCGTATTTCTCGCCGCGAGTTTTGCGTTCGTGATGGCGGGCTGCAGCCCCGCGTTCGACCCCGCGTGGATTACCGTTGCAATCTGCGGGCTGCCGATTTTCCGCGAGGCGTTCGAGCACATCGTCGAGCGGCACAAGATTTCGTCGCCGTTTCTGATTACCTTGGCGACCGTTGCGTCCATTGCGATAGGCGAGGTTTTTGCGGCGGGCGAAATCGTCTTCATTATGGCAATCGGCGAGATTCTCGAGGACAAGACCGTCGAGCGGGCGAAGAGGGGCATAGCGAAGTTGGTTTCGCTCGTGCCCGCCGTGGCGCGGAAAGTTTCGGGCGGTTCGGCGGCGGAAGTTCCTGTGTCGGAGCTTGCGGCGGGCGACATAGTGCGCGTGCTTGCGGGCGAGACCGTTCCCGCCGACGGCGTGATAATCTCGGGCGAGACTTCCGTGGACCAGTCGGTCGTAAGCGGCGAATCGATTCCCGTCGACAAGAAGAGCGGCGACACCGTTTATTGCGGCACGACAAACAGGTACGGCGCGTTCGACTTCAGGGTGAGCGGCGCGGGCAAAAATTCCTCGCTCGAAAAGCTGATTGCGCTCGTGCGCGAGGCGGGCAAAAACAAGTCGCCAACGGAGCGCGTCGCCGACAAATGGGCTTCGTATCTTGTGCCCGCCGCGCTCGCGATTGCCGTTGCGGTGTACATCATTACGGGCGACATTTCGCGTGCGGTGACCGTGCTTGTCGTGTTCTGTCCGTGCGCGCTCGTTTTGGCTACGCCCACTTCGGTGATGGCGGCAATCGGGCAGGCGGCGAAATACGGGGTAATCGTAAAGTCGGGCGCGGCTCTCGAGACGATGGGCAGGGTCGACTGCGTGGCTTTCGACAAAACGGGCACTCTTACGCGCGGCAAGCCGAGTGTTTGCGACATCTACGCGGCGGACGGTTTTGCGACGGACGAAATTCTGGTTCTTGCCGCGTCGGCTGAATCGTATTCCGAGCACCCGCTCGGTGCGGCAATCTGCGAGCGCGCAAAGGCGGACGGTTTGAAGCTCGGGCGCGTTGCCGACTTTTCGATGTCGGCGGGCGGCGGAATCCGCGCCAGTGTGGACGGCAGGGCGGTTGTCTGCGGCAATCTGCGCTGGCTTTCGGAAAACAAAATTGACATTCCGAGCGGCGCGGGCGAAGTTGCCGAGGCGTACAGTGCGGACGGAAAGGCTCTTGTATATGTCGGCGCGGACGGCGGTTTAGCGGGGATTTTGGCGTTGTCGGACGAGCCGCGCGAAGTCGCCGCCGATGTCGTCGCCGAACTTTCGGGCGGCGGCGTACAGACCGTTTTGCTGACGGGCGACAACGACAGGGCTGCGGAATTTTTCGCGAAAAAATGCGCCGTCGGAAAGGTCTTCGCCGAGCTGAAACCCGCCGACAAAGTGGCGCGGATTGAAGGCTTGAAGTCGGAGGGGCGCATTGTGTGCATGGTGGGCGACGGCGTCAACGACGCCCCCGCTCTCAAGACCGCCGATGTGGGTGTTGCGATGGCTTCGATGGGAAGCGACATCGCAGTGGACGCCGCCGACATCGCGCTGATGGGCGACGACATCTCGAAGATTCCCTACCTCAAGCGGCTTGCCAACGCAACAGTGCGTTCGATTAAGCTGAACATTTCGCTTTCGATGGCGATAAATCTTGCGGCGGTGGGGTTGTCGGTTGCGGGAATGCTTACGCCCGTAAGCGGCGCGCTCGTGCACAACTTGGGTTCGGTTCTGGTGGTACTTAACGCGGGTCTTTTGTACGACCGCAACTATCTTAAAAAATAGGGCGGTAGTCGCCTTTGCGGAACGTCCGCAGCCTGTCGGGTTGCGGGCGTTTTTTTGCGGAATTTTTTCTCAACTGTAAAGTAATTTTTGTTGCCAACGCTTCCGCGTTCGCCGACAATTCCGATATGCCGCAGAAAAAGACTACACTTGCCGACATCGCCGAACGCTTGGGGCTTTCGAAAAGCGCGGTGTCGCTTGCGCTTCAAAATTCGAAATGCGTGTCGGCGCAGACGCGCAAAACCGTCGCTAAGACCGCCCGCGAAATGGGCTATGTGCGCAACGAGCTTGTATCGTCGATGATGGCGAGCATAAAGCGCGGCGTGCACGGAAAGTTTTCCGAAACGATAGCCGTTCTCAACGGCAATTCCGACGAGCGCGCGCTGAAAAAACATCCCACACTTCCCAAGTACTATGCGGGCATCCAGGACGAGGCTAAGCGTTTGGGCTATTGCGTAAACGAGTTCTGGCTGGGAGACCCGAATTTGAAGCCGTCCGCGCTCGCAAGGGCGATGCGCTCGCGCGGCATACGCGGGGGTGTCGTGATAGGACATTCGGCAAACAACGTCTTCCCCGACGAATTTGCGGCAATCTGGCGCGATTTCTATTTCATCTCGGTGGGCATCAAAACGCAGAATCCGACCCTCGAAATGGTTTCCGCCGATCACTACGCGATAACCTACAGGGCGGTTCGGAAGCTTCTCGAACGCGGTTTCAAGCGTCCCGCGCTCGTGCTCGACAGGCACGTCGACGGGCTTGTGGACGGCAGGTTCGTTGCGGGGTTTATGCGCGCCCAGTGCGACCTTGCGCCGCCGGATGTAGTAAGACCGTTTACGATGATGGATACCGACGCGGGGTATGCGGCGAAAATGCGCCGCTGGCTTTTGCATTCAAAACCCGACGTGATTTTGTATCTGCTCGATTCCGAAAGACTGACTATAGAGGGCTTCGGAGACCCCAACCTTTGCGCCATTCCGCTTGTGCAGCTCGAACGGCGCGGATATGTCGCCGACTGGTGCGGAATGGAGCAGAACAACGACACTGTGGGCAGGGTTGCAATACGCAGGCTTTGCGACGTTCTGAATCGAAATTGCACGCGTTCGGGCGAGGAGCGGAACTTGGTGACGCTCGTTTCGCCTACGTGGGTGGATTGAAAAAAATCCCCCGCAATGCAAAATTGCGGAGGACTTCGCCGTTTTTCCGTCGAAAAAATCGCACTACTTTCTGCGGCGGTATGCCGCCAGAGCCAGTGCCGCCGCGCCGAAGATTGCCGCCCATTCGGCGGGTTCGGGAACCGCCGTAAGCTTCCACGCATCCGCGCCTTCGAACGTGGTTTTTATCCACGCGAGGTTATCTGTGTTGTTCTTAATTGTGATATACTTGAGAGCTGCGTCGTCGCGTTCCGCAACATAGTCGAGCAACAGCAGGCTCGCGTTTTCGCCCAGTGTTACATTGAGCGTGTATTTATCGCCGAGTTTACCGACATTTACATCATCGATCGCGAGCTTTTCGAGAACCAAAGTTGAATTGTTGCCGATTTGCACTTTGGTCTGCATCGGATTGGCATTGGAATATCCGAGTGTCCCGATTTTCAGGGTCGATTCCCTGCTGACGAGTATACTCGGTCCGTCCGAGGGAACACCGCCCTGTACGACGACATCCGTTGCTGATAGATCGATGTAATTTCCGTCGAAGACATTGATATGTCCGAGATTCTTCAGTGTAAGTCTGCCAAGATTCGATTTGAGTTTTGCTCCCTTCTCGAATATGATGTAGTATGTAGAAGTAAATGAACTGCCTTCAAGCTCGAGCAAGCCGCCGTTCATAACGCGGATAATTCTGTTCGAATAGCCGATATCCTGCCCCGCGTTCTTAATAGACATATTGCCGAAAACGCGGATTTCCGAATTGCCCGTTGCTATGAGGTTTTTTGCCGCCAGCGACGAACCCGCGCACAGGTTGAATTGCCCGTCGGTGTGTTGGAATGTGTTGGCGACGTTGATTTTTCCGTAGATGTCGGCGTTGTTCGCCCTTACGCCCGTTCCGCCGCTATTGTAGCCGCCCGTGAACGTAAAGTTGCCCGCGGCATTGACTGTGATGCCCTTGCCGATTTCAAGTTTGCTTGCGTAGTTGCCCGAGCTGTATTTTACCGACAGCGAAACGTTTTTGTTGGTAAGGTTGACTGTCGCCTTGTCGGTATCGTTCTTTGTCGTGAGCGAAATCGTCGCTGCGGAGGAATTGTTCCACGAGACTGCGTCGGCGTTCGAGAACGTTGCCGAAGCACCGTCGGAAAAGTAGACAGTGTGGTCGCTTATTTTCCCGTTGAACGAGCTCGAGAGAATAAGCTGAGTTGCCGAAATATCTCCGTCTACTTGGAAATACGCCATTTTGTAGTCGGTTTCGGTGCTGCTTGCGTTGCCGTAGAAGGCGAGATAGCCGCTGTCCGAGACCAATTTTGTGGGCGATTCTTCCGTACCCGCATTGAAGTTTCTGTTTGCCAGTGCCGATTGTGTCGCAAATGCACAGAGTGCCGAAAGCAATGCGGCTGTTGCCGATTTTGATTTAATGTGTACCATCTTTGTCTGAATTGTTTGTGTTTGACGAATCTACAGTTATCTTTGCCTAATACAAGTTCTTTTTTCCTTTCGGGAAACAAAAAGAAACGCCCACCGGACAACTTGGTGCTGCTCAATGGGCGTGTTTTTTTATCTGCTATGAAATGCTATTTTCCTGCGGCGGTACACTGCCAGAGCCAGCAACGCCGCGCCGATTGAATATTTTCCCAATGCTCTCATAGATTGCAGATGTTTGAATTTAACGTTCAGATGTAGATATGCTGTCCCGCATTTTGTCGGGAATCAACCCATTTTTTGCCGTTTTTTAGTAAACTGTTTACTTCACGGCGGGCGGGGGGCGCAAAAAATCCCGAGCGGAAGCGTTCGGGATTTTCGAAATACGCAGCTTTTGCCGCTATGCGTCGGCGAGTTTTTTCATCTCGCGGTGGACGGCGCGGTTGCGCGCGTTGGCGTCGAGTATTCGCTTGCGCATTCTGATGTTGTGCGGGGTAACCTCCACAAGCTCGTCGGTTTCGATGAATTCGATTGCCCTTTCGAGCGAGAACTTTTCGGCGGGCGTAAGCACAACCGTCTGTTCCTTGTACGACATTCTGATGTTCGTAAGGTGCTTTTCGCGGCACGGATTTACGAGCATTTCGATTCCCTTGGGTTCGTAGCCGACAATCTGTCCCGCGTAGATTTCCTCCTGCGGTTCGACGAACAGCCTGCCGCGTTCTTCGAGAATCAGAAGCGCGAAACGCGTCGATACGCCGTTCTCAATCGAGACGAGCCTGCCCGACGGATTCGTCGCGAAGTCGCCGCAGTAGGGCGCGTACTCGCGGAAGAGGTGCGAGAACACGCCGTGTCCCGACGTAGTGTTCATAAGTTCGAGCTCGAAGCCGATTAGCCCGCGCGTGGGCATTCTCGCGGTGATATGCGTGCGCTTGCTGATTTCGGAAGCCTCCATTTCCTCAATCTGCGCCTTGCGTGCGGAGAGCATTTTCATTACCGCGCCCACGCAGTCTTCGGGGGCTTCGACGTAGAGCGTTTCGAAAGGTTCGAGGAGTTTGCCGTTTTCGTCCTTGTGCATAAGCACTTTCGGGCGCGAGACGCAAACTTCGTAGTTTTCGCGGCGCATTGTCTCGACGAGCACGGCAATCTGCATTGCCCCGCGCGCAAAGATGTTGAATACGCCCGCCCTGTCGGTGTCCTCCACCTTGATTGAAATGTTGGTGCGCATTTCGCGCTTGAGTCTTTCGCCGACCACGCGCGAAGTCACGTTTTTGCCGTCGCGCCCCGCAAGCGGGCCGTCGTTTATGGAAATTTCCATCGAAACCGTCGGCGGGTCGATTGCCACGAAGGGCAGGGGCGTCATATCTTCGCGGGCGCAGATTGTCTCGCCGATGTCGACATTTTCGAACGCGGCAACGCCCACGATGTTGCCCACAACGCCCTCGGCGGAGTCTTCCGTGCCGAGTTTCGAGTATTCGAAGCAGCGCAGAACTTTGCCCTGAAACTTCGAGCCGTCGCCTTTCATCAGCCAGACTGTATCGCCCTTGCGCACCGAGCCAGAGGTTATTTTGCCGATTGCGACGCGTCCGACGTAGTTGTCCCAATCGATGTTCGAGACGAGCATTTTGAAGTCGGAAGCGTCGGTGTCGACGTTCGCCGGCTCGGGGATGTATTCGATGATTTTGTCGAGAAGCGGGGCGCAGTCGACGCGCGGGGCGTCGAGCGATTCGGCGAAGTAGCCGTCTTTCGCCGAGCCGTAGAGCACGGGCGCGTCGAACTGCTCTTCCGTCGCGCCGAGTTCGAGGAAAAGCTCCAGAACCTTGTCGAGCGCGGCTTTGGGGTTGGCGTTCGGGCGGTCGATTTTGTTGATTACGATTATGACCTTAAGCCCCTGCTGAAGTGCCTTTTTGAGCACGAAGCGCGTCTGAGCCTGCGGGCCCTCGAATGCGTCGACGAGCAGAAGCGCGCCGTCGACCATTTTCATCACGCGTTCGACTTCGCCGCCGAAGTCGGCGTGCCCTGGGGTGTCGACGATGTTGACGGTGTAGCCCTTCCACTGAATCGAGGTGTTCTTTGCCTTGATGGTGATTCCCTTTTCCCTTTCGAGATCCATCGAGTCCATTGCGCGTTCGGTTACCGCCTGATTTTTGCGGTATGCGCCGCCCGCGCTCAGAAGTCTGTCGACGAGCGTCGTCTTGCCGTGGTCGACGTGGGCGATTATTGCGAGGTTGCGAAATTTCGAATGTATATTCACTTGTGCGTATATCCAAGTACTCGCATTCGGGCAAGTCAAGGAATTTGCTTTTTTTAATTTTTGCGAAATTTGCTTGACTCGAAAATCCGTCAAACATTTGATTCAAACAAATGATTGAATGCGGTCTCATTGAAAAAATCGTTTCGGGCGACGATTCCGACCCGAAAGCGCGTATCGCCCGCGCGGCAATCGGCGAGTTCGCCCTGCGCTCGCTCGACGGCGCGCGGATTAGGGAAATCGCCAAAATATCGGGCACGAACGTTGCGGCAATTAGCTACCACTTCGGCGGCAAGGAGGGCTTGTACAACGCCGTCGTTGCGGGTATGTCGGACTACTTCGACAAAATCGTCGGCCCCTATTATGAGGAGGGCGCGGAAATCCGCGCAGCGAAAGACTACGCCGCCGCCCGAAAGCTTGCAGTCCGCTTTTTAATCGACTCAATCCGAAAGTTTTCGACGGTGAAAATAGTTCCCGCGCTCTGTCTTATAATGTCGCGCGAGGCGGCTTCGCCGTCGGAGTACTTCCAGCGGGTCTACGGCTCGATATACGAAAAGCCTGTCGAGTTTCTGGCTCGGCTTTTCATAACCGCTTCGGGCGGGCGCACGGAGCACGGCGAGGCCGTCGTGTTCGCGCAGGCGTTGTGGTCGAACGTGCGCATATATTCGTCGAAAAGCGAGGCCATTTTGCGCCTGCACGGTTGGCGCGATATGGGCGAGCCCGAAATTTCGCTGCTCGAAAAATCGCTTTCGAAAGTTCTCGAAAAAACTTTAAAATAACAAAAACAGGTATGAAGAAAACGTTCCATTCAATTTGTGTTTCGGTTTTGGCTGCGGCGGTACTGTCGGGCTGCGCCGAGAAAAAACAGGCGGTTCGCGCCGAGAGCGTGCCGGCGGTCGAAACGGCGAAGCCGCTCGTCGCCGACGTCGCGGAAATCGGCTCGTATTCGGTGCGCATACGCGCAAACGAGGACGTGGAAATCCGCGCAAGGGTTGGCGGATACATCGAGCGCGTCTGCTTTGAAAAGGGCGCGCGCGTCGAAAAGGGGCAGCTGCTTTTCAAGATAGACGACCGTCCGTTTGCGGCGGCTCTCGCCGCCGCCGAGGCGAACGTAAAGGCGGCGGAATCGAAAATCGCGCTCGCCGAGGAAAACGCGCAGCGCGCCCGCGGACTTTTCAAGCGCAACGCAATTTCAAAGGAGGCGTACCAGACGCGCGAGACCGAGCTTCTCGTGACAAAGGCGAAGCTCTTGGAGGCGAAGGCAGCCGAGCGCAACGCGCGTCTCAATCTTGAATATACCGATGTCGTCGCGCCAGTCTCTGGGCGGATAGGCGAAAATTTCGTGGATGCGGGCAACTTGGTCGCCTCGTCGACGCGCCTTGCAAGAATCGTCGACGATTCGACGGTCGGCGCGTATTTCGAGCTTAACGCCGCCGACGCCGTGCGCTACAAAAACGCGGGTCTTCTGAAAAACATCGACGCGAAAAACGGCGCGGATGTCGAAGTGAAGATGAACTCCGACGGCGTGTCGTACGCGGGCAGGCTCGTCTACTACGACAACGCGCTCGGGGCGGGAACTTCGTCGCTCGTGCTCCGCGCCGATGTGCGCAACTCCGACGGCGGTTTGATGGTAGGTTCGTTCGGTAAAATCCGCGTGCGCGAGGGCGTCCGCAAAAACGCGCTGCTCGTGCCCGAGGACGCAATAGGCACCGACCTTACGGGGCGTTTTGTGTACGCCGTGGAGGCGGACGGCAAGGTTCGGCAGCTGCCCGTTTCGCTCGGCGCGGCGGTTGAAAATCTGCGCGTTGTCGAAAGCGGAATTTCGGCGGATACGGCGGTAATAGTGCGCGGCATACAGCGCGCTTCGGCGGGGCGCACCGTCAAGCCCGTGCCGACGGAAATCGCGCGTCCGTCATCGCTAAAATAACGCGGCGGGAGTTTCGACTATGAAAAATTTCTGCAACTTCTTCATCGACCGACCGATTTTCGCGACGGTCGTTTCCGTGGTAATAATTCTCTTGGGGGCAATCGGGTTTTCGTCCCTTCCGATATCGCAGTACCCCGACATCGTTCCGCCGACAATCGCAATCGACGCGGCGTACCCGGGGGCGTCTCCCGAAGTGCTGATGGAAAACGTTGTAATGCCCATCGAGCAGGAGGTAAACGGCGTGGAAAAGATGATGTACATCACGAGCCGCTGCAATTCCGACGGCACGGTGAGCATAGAAATCGCGTTCGAGTTGGGAACGGATATCAACGCGGCTCAGGTGCTTGTGCAGAACAGGGTTGAGGTAGCCAAGCCGCTTCTGCCCGAGGAGGTGCGCAACATAGGCGTGCGCGTGGCGAAGCGTTCTCCGAGTCTGCTCTTGGGTGTCGCCATTTACTCTCCCGACAAATCGCGCGACACCGCCTACGTAACGAACTACTACCTTACCCGTATGCGCGACAGAATTTTGCGCGTCAACGGCGTGGGCGACGTAATCGCCTACGGCTCGCGCGAGTACAGTATGCGCGTGTGGCTCGATCCGAACAAGCTTGCCGACCTCGGCATATCGCCGCTTGAAGTCTATTCCGCCGTACGTTCGCAGAACAGGCAGGTTGCGGCGGGCAAGCTCAACCAGTCCCCGATTGCCGACGCAAACGCCGCGCACGAACTGCTTATCGAGACAAAGGGCAGGCTCGCCGACGTTTCAGAGTTCGGCGAAATCGTCGTGCGGAAAATCGGCGACGGGCGAATCGTGAAGCTAAAGGACATCGCGCGGCTCGAGCTTGGAGCGTACTCGTATTCGAACGCGGCGTTCTACAGGGGCGGCGACGCGGTTGCGCTGCTCGTCTACCAGACGCCCGACTCGAACGCCTCCGACACAACTTCGAACGTTCTGAAACTTTTGGAGGAGATGAAAAAGGACTTCCCCGCGGGGCTCGACTACGACGTTGGGATGGACAACACGGTCTACATTGCCGAATCAATCAAGGCGGTGTTCCAGACGATACTCGAAGCAACGCTTCTTGTCGTCTTCGTGATGATGCTCTTTTTGCAGAACTGGCGGGCGGCGGTAATTCCGCTTTTTGCGATTCCGATTTCGATTGTGGGCACGTTCTTTTTTATGCACATTTTCGGCTTTACAATCAACAATCTGACGCTGTTCGGCTTGGTGCTGGCAATCGGCATTGTCGTTGACGACGCCATTGTCGTTGTCGAAAATGTGGAGCGCAATATGCAGGGCGGCTTGGACGCCAAGACCGCCACGAAAAAGGCGATGGCGCAGGTTTCGGGCGCGCTCGTTGCAATCGTGCTCGTGCTCGGCGCGGTGTTCGTGCCGACCGCGTTCGTCTCTGGCATCACGGGCGAATTTTACAAGCAGTTCGCGCTGACGATTGCGGCGTCCACGATTGTTTCGGGCATTGTTTCGCTGACCCTTACGCCCGCGGTTTCGGCGATATTCCTTGCCCGTTCGGAGCATCCCGACCTGTTCACGCGCATTTACGACTTCTTCCTCGGCAGGTTTTTCGGGATGTTCAACAGGGGCTTCGAACGCGTCGCCGACATCTACGGCGGGGTTGTTCGCGGTACGCTGAAGTTCTCGAAACTCTTCGTCGTGCTCTATATTTTATTGATTGCGTCCACCGTGTTTTTGTTCAAGTCGACGCCCAAGGGGTTCATTCCCGCACAGGACACCTGCTACTTCTACATTGCCGCGCAGCTGCCCGACGGCGCAACGCTCGAGCGCACCGCCGAGGTTATGCAAAAGGCCGAAAAGCTCGTGGGCAAAACGCTCCCCGAAGCCCAGAAATATATGAGCCTTGTGGGGCTGAACATCGCCAATCTCGGCAGAATGTCGAACGGCGCGACAATGTTCATACAGCTCGAATCGAAGGAGTCGCGCAACGCAAAGGGTATTGCGCTTGACGATTCCGTTTCGCGGCTGATGGCGGCGTTCGAGCGCGAGATTCCCGAAGCGTTGTTCTTTGCCGTAAAGCCCCCCGTGGTCTCGGGCATAGGTATGGGCGGCGACTTCAAGGGCTTCATTCAGGACAAAAGTTCGTACGGGCTGCGCGAGATTGAACTGAAGGTGAAAGAGGCGGTGCAAAAGGCTTCGCGCGAGCCTTCGATTTCTACCGCGCTTACGATGTTCGCAATCTCGACTCCGCGCCTGAAGCTCGACATCGACCGCGAGACGGCGGAAAGGCTCGGCGTGGGCGTGAACTCGCTCTTCGACGCGCTCCGCTTCAACCTCGGTTCGGTGTACATCAACGATTTCAACATACTCAACCGCGCCTACCGAGTCGTGGCGCAAGCCGACGCGCAGAACCGCGCTTCGACCGACGACATCCTGAAGTTGCGCGTTCCCACTCTACACGGCGGGAGCGTGCAAATAGGCAGCGTCGCGCAGTTGCGCCGAACGGTCGGGCCAGAGGTCATCACGCGCTACAATCTGTATCCCGCCGCCGAAATTATGGGCAACGTTTCGACGGGGCATTCCACGGGCGAGGCAATCGCGGCAATCGAAAAAATCACCTCCGACATCCTGCCCGACGGAATGGGCATTGAGTGGACGGACTTGGCGTTTCAGGAAAAGCGCGTCGGCTCTTCTACCGCGCTGCTTACGTTTGCCGAATGCGTCGTGTTCGTGTTCCTGATTCTCGCGGCATTGTACGAGAGCTGGCGGCTGCCGCTGTCGGTCATTCTCATCGTGCCGCTCGTGTTGCTCTTCTCGGTTTCGGGCGTGCGCGGAATGGGAATGGACATAAACGTGATGACGCAGGTCGGGTTCATCGTGCTAATCGGGCTTGCGTGCAAAAACGCGATTCTGATTGTGGAGTTCGCAAAGCAGAGGCAGGAGCGCGGCGAAAATGTCGTCGATGCGGTCGCGTCGGCGGCGCGCAACAGACTCCGCCCGATTCTGATGACTTCGTTTGCGTTCATCTTGGGCGTAACGCCGATGGTGCTTGCGCGGGGTACGGGTTCGGAGCTTCGAAACGCGCTCGGCACGCCCGTATTCTTCGGAATGCTGGGGGTAACGGTTCTCGGGCTGCTGCTTACGCCAGTGTTCTTCTATCTGATTCGAAAGAGCTACAGGGCCGCGCCCGCGCCGTCCGACTCGGAAAATGCGCAATAATACAAAATCTTGTCTGAAATGAAAATTTATCGAAAAACAATTTTGCAAATACTGCTCGCCGCCGCGCTGTGCGGCTGCACGGTAGGTCCCGACTACGAGAGCGCGCACAAGACCGTCGGCGAGCGCGAAGTGCTCGATTTCGCAAACTTCAAAAACGACGGCGGAATGTGGAGAAACGCCAATCCGCGCGACAACCTGCCGCGCGGCAACTGGTGGGAGTTGTTCGGCGACGAAAAACTTTCGGCGTATATGCTCGAATGCGAAAGGGCAAATCCCGACCTGAAGTCGCTTTTCTACAAGGTCGAACAGGCGCGCGAAAACGCCATGATGAAAGAGGGTGCGCTCTATCCGCACGCCGTCGGCTCGGGCGACTGGTTCAAGACGGAGGTCGGCGACCGCTCGCTTTTGCGCCCGCTCGGTACACAGTTCGAAGACTGGGCTGTGGGCGCAACGCTCACTTGGGATGCCGACCTTTTCGGCAGAATCCGCAGTATGCTCTCCGCATCGCGCGCCGACGCGCAGGCTTTGCAGAACCAGTACGAAAATGCGCTGCTTTCGCTGCGCACGCAGGTTGCGACGCTCTATTTCTCGCTGCGCGAAATGCAGTCGATGCGCGAAGTTCTCGAAAAGACGGTTGCCGTGCGCCAGTCCGAAACAAAATTCGTCCGCGACCGATTCGAGATGCAGACCGCGACCGAAGCCGACGTTCAGCGAGCCGTCGAACAGGAATTTTCCGCGAAGACCCAGCTGACCGACATCATAGAGAAGTCGGCTCTCGCAAAAAATATGATGGCGAACCTGCTCGGCACGGTTCCCGCGAAAATCGAAATTTCGCCCGCGCCGCTCGGCGGAAATGCGCCCGAAATTCCCGCGGTGATTCCCTCGGAACTTCTCGAAAGACGCGCCGACATAGCCGCCGCCGAACGCGCGGTTTGCGCGGCGAACGCAAGAATAGGCGCGGCGCAGGCGGCGTTCTTCCCGACGGTTTCGATAACAAGTTCGCTCGGCACGGAGTCTACGGCGTTCTCGAAACTGCTCAATTCAAGCTCGTTTGCGTGGGGCGTAAGTCCGCAGGTGTACATCCCGATTTTTCAGGCGGGACGGCTCTCGGCGCAGAAGCGGGTTGCGCTTGCAAAACACAAAGAGGCTCTCGAAAACTACAAGTCGGCGGTGCTCAAAGCCGTGCGCGAGACGGAGGACGCTCTCGCGAAAATCTCGCTTTCGAAACGCCGCACAGCCGAAAGGTTGCGCGCAGCCGACGCCGCGCGGCGCGTCGACGAAATCGCCCAGACCCAGTACGAGGGCGGGGTTGCCGACTACTTTCAGGCGAGCCAAGCCCACAGGTATGCGCTGCTTGCGCAGCTTGCGCTAATCAAAAGCAGGGGCGAAGAGTTCCGCGCGGCGGTCGAGCTGATACGCGCCGTCGGCGGATGTCCGCCGCAGGAGAAACGCTCCGACGAAACGCCGTCGACCATGCCGTCGCGCGTGCCGAGCCTGCTTTAAAATTCCGCTTTCCGAAATCCGTCCGCAAATGCGCTGGCGGATTTTTTGCATTCGTTTTGTCTTGCATCCCCCGCGGCTCTAACGTTTGCTTAACTTTCGCATTTACACACATCTAAAACAACAAACAAATACTCTACACACATGGGAAAAATATTGCCATCGCTTCTGTTGCTTGCATTGTCGGTATTGCCGACTTTCGCCGCGGCAAAATTCAAATTCGTGCCGATTCCCGCCGACACCCCGCTTACCGCGAAAATCGACGGCGAGTTCGCGCCGATTAACGGCTTGAAGTCGGGCGAAGTCCGCAATTTCGGCGGCATAGACTTCAAAATTTCCGACGGCGTTATGCGTCTTAATTCGCGCCGCAACATCGCAATCGAATTTCCGAAAAACGGCGATTCGTACAAGTATATGTACATACTCTCGAATCGCGGCGAAAGGATGATTAAAGAAAACGCAAAAAACAATCTCGCCGAAATTATCGTTTCGAATCCGCGCAGCGAGGAACGCTATTACGCAAAGGTCGGCAAGGCGACGGGCTTGTTCTCCAAAAAGGAGGTTGTCGAGAGCGCAAAGGCGGTCTACGGCGGCGGAAAAGAGCCGTACCTTTACATCTTGGCGATTCCCATCAACAAAATCCGCGCGGGCGGGGTCGAGAAGATAGTCTTCAATCCGTACAACCACTATACTTGGAACATCGCGGCGATAACGCTTTCGAATGTGAAGGTCAACACGGGTTTGGTCTACAAGCTCGGCGGGCAGGAGTGGAAGCCCGTCGATACCGACAATCTCGAGATTGTCGAAGGCTCCGCGCTCGACCTCTCGGGCTTGATGACCGAAGCTCCCGCGGGCAAATTCGGCAGGCTAATCGTCAACAAAGACGGGCACTTCGCATTCGCCGACAAGCCGGACGAACGCGTAAAATTCAAGGGCACAAACTCGCGCCCCGGCAACCGTTTTCCGAGCGAACTGAAGACGCACGAGGACATCGACAACTACGTCAAAAAATTCCGCAAGCAGGGCTACAATATGCTCCGCTGGCGTATTTCGATGTATCCCTACGAATTCGACGCGCCCTTCAAAATGAAGAAGAACATCCGCGACCTCTACGACTATCTGATTTTCGCGCTCGCACGCGAGGGCATCTACACGCACTGGATGCTCGCAAGCCACGACATCGGCGAAGTCGGTTTCGACTGGAGCGACCGCTTCGACACGAAGAGCCGTTTCATCTTCGGCGACCCCGCCGCGCGCGAGGCTTGGCGCAAGTTCGTGCATATGCAGCTCGAGCACGTCAACCCCTACACGGGCAGGGCGTGGAAGGACGACCCGTCGATTGCGACAATCGAGTACTTCAACGAGCTCGACACACTGTATCCCTTCCACTCGGGAATGACCGCAAAGGGCAGGGCGTTCGGCGACGCCGCGTTCCGTAAGTGGGCGGCCAAAAAATACGGCGACATCGCCAAGCTCAACGGCGAGTGGAAAACGTCGTTCAAAAGTTTCGACCAGCTCGCGCCGTTCGACAACCCGAAGCACCGAAACCCCGCTGCCGTTGCGCAGTTCGTAATAGACTGCTCGCGCGAATTGCAGCGGTTCTGCGAAAATGTCGTGCGCAACGAAGTGGGTATGAAAGCTCCGCTCCACCAACACAACTGCGTAATCCGCTCCGACGTTTACCTGCTCAGCGCGGAGGCGGGTAGCTATATGGCGAACAACGTGTACTTCTGCCATCCGAGCCGCTTTATGAGCGAGGGCTCGCGCGTGGCGCAGTACAGCTCGCTTTCGCCCGACTACTCGGCGGCGTTCTGGCTTCACGCGGCGAACAAGCGAATCGCAGGGCGTCCGTACGTTCTGACCGAATACCAGCACTCGCACTGGAACCAGTACAAGCACGAAACGGGCGTTTTCTTCCCAGCGTTTTCGGCGTTCCAAGACTACGACAACCTGACAATACACGACGAGGCGGTTTCCGCACGCAAGCGCGGACATCTCGGCAGTTTCGAGGTCTACAATTCGCCCGTGTACCGCGCCAACGAATTCCTTTCGGCAATGCTTTTCTACCGCGGCGACGTGAAGCCGAGCCCGTACAGGGTCGATGTCGTATACAATAAAGAGTACGTGGAATCTTCGCCGCTTATGTTGCGCGGTATGAACCACGAACAGGCGAAGATTGCGCTGATGACGGGCTTCGGAATCGACTTCCCGACGGCGCGGAAAATCGACGAACTAAAGGACATCGCGGTAAAGCCCGCCGACCTCAAGCTCAAGCCTGCGGGTTCGGCGAAAAACATCTGGGGCAACGGCTCGAATCCCGACCCGAAGACCGAGAAAAAATCGTTCGACATTTCCGCCGCCGCAACGAATCTGCGCATGGCGGGCATCCTCCCCAAAGACAACATTTCCAACCCCGCGAAAAATCTGTACCAGAGCGACACGAACGAAATCACCGTGGACTTCAACGCTGGCACGGTAGACGTGATAACGCCGAAAACCGAAGCCGCCGTTCTCAAGGGCGATACGAAAAACGTGAAGCTCGACAGGCTTTCGGTAAAATCTTCGAGCGTGCCCGCGTCGGTTGCGATAACGTCGGTCGACAACAAGCCGCTCGACGAAAGTTCGCGGATGGTGCTTGTCTATAACACCGACAACGCCTCTACGGGATGCGAACTTTCGCCCGACAGAATGACGCTCATAACAGTCGGCAAGCCCCCGATTATCGTGCGCACGGGCAGGCTTTCCGCCGAATTCAGACTGCCCGAACGCGGCTTCTTCGCGCGGCTTTTCGCGCCGAAAAACTACGCGGTCTACGCGCTCAAGCTCAACGGCGAACGCGCCGAAAAGCTGCCGCTCGAAATTGCGGACGGCGTGCTGAAAATAGAGCTCGACACTTCAAAATTGAAAGAACCCGCAGTGTTCTACGAAATAGTCGCGGAATAGGCGGCTTTGCGGAATCGGACGCTTTTTGCGGCGTCCGATTTTTTTTGCTCCGCCGCCGTGCCGCATACCGCTTTTTGGCTTGTGTTATTGCGCACGTTTGAAAAAATGAAACCATGAAAAAATTTTCCGCATTTCTTGCGCTGGCTTTTGCCGCGTTGACGCTCGTCGGCGCGGAGTTCGACTTCGACGCAAAATTCAAACAGGCGCAAAACGGCGACGCAGCCGCGCAAAACGAAATCGGCGAATATTATGCCGACGGCGGACGCGGAAAATTTCCGCCCGACTACACCAAGGCGATAGCTTGGTGGCAGCTTGCCGCAAACAACGGCAATCCGCGCGGGCTTACGAATCTCGGCGCGTCGTTCTACTCGGGCAAGGGCGTTCCGCGCAATTCGTACAAGGCTCTCGAATGCTGGCTCGAGGCTGCAAAACGCGGCGACGCCGAGGCGCAATACCTGATGGGGCAGGCGTACAGCGGCGGAATCTCGGTTCTGCCCGACGTGAACACCGCCGTCTTCTGGTGGGACAAAGCCGCCCAACAAAACCATCCCAAGGCGCAGTTCAATTTGGCGTTCGCATACGCAAAGGGGCAGGGCGTGCGCGAGCGTAACCTGCAGAAGGCTTTCGAGCTTTGGAAAGCCGCCGCCGAACAGGGACATCTTCAGTCGCAGGTTTATCTCGCGCTCTGCTATTTCACGGGCGACGGCGTAAAGCCCGACCTGCAAAAGGCCGTCGCAATCTGGACGAACGCCGCCGAATTCGGCAACCGCGAAGCCCGCAAGTATCTCGGCATTTTGTATGCAAACGGCACGGGCGTAAAAAGGGATGTCGAACACGCCAAGTATCTTTTCAACCTCGCAGCCCAACAGGGCGACGAGGAGGCGGCTAAGTATTTGAACCAGCTGCGTCTGGACACGTCCGTTCCCGCCCCGAAGGGCGTGAAGTAGCGGAGCCGCGCGCGCCGCCCGTCGGTCGGGGCGGCTCTTTTTTATTTTGCTTTTTTCGGCGCAATGGGGTAGTCTGCGCGCGTTTTATTTGATGAAGCTGTTTTTGACATTCTTGGGGCGCGTAATCGCGTCGATGCCCGATTGCGTTAACGATTCGTTTTGCAAATTCGTCGGATGGCTCATCTACGCGTTCCCGCTCGGCAGAATATCGGTTGCGCACTCGAACATTGCGCACGCATTCCCCGATATGCTGCGCGCAGAGCGCAGGGAAATCGCGTACCAGTCGTGCAGGCGGATGGTCGAAATGGCGTTGTTCGTGTTGGCAAGCCCGTATCTTTCTGTCGAAAATCTGCGCTCGCGCATAGTCATCGACGACTTCGTTTTGGACGAGCTGAAAAAGCTCGGCGCGAATCCGCACCCGACGGTTCTGATGATTCCGCATTTCGCGATGATGGAGACAATCACGATGTTTCCGATTTTGGTCGCCGACAAAACACCGCCCGCGGGCGTGTTCTACCGTCCGTTCGACAACAAGGGGCTTGAGGACTGGGTGAAGTCGAGCCGCCAGAGGTTCGGGGTTGAGCTGCTCTCGCGCAAAAAGGGGCTGCTTGCCGCCGTGAAATTTCTGCGCGAAAACGGAATCGTCGCCGTCCTTTTCGACCAGAAGACATACTCGGGCGAACGCACTTTTCTGCTCGACCGCGTGTGCACTACAAGCGACTTGGCGGGTATTCTCGTCGAGAACGGCAGGGCGCGCTGCGCCGCATTCTGGGCGACCCGCACGGGTTTCTGGCGTTCGCGGATAGGCGGCGTTTTCTTCTCGGGCAAAACGAAAGAGGAAATCACGTTCGAGGGCAACGAGTGGCTTTCCGAAAAACTGCGCACCGACCAAACCGCGCGCTTCGACTGGCTCTGGCTTCACCGCAGATGGCAGGTGGGCAACGAACGCTCCGACGCGCTCGGGCTGAAGTTCGACCTTGAAAGCATACAATACGCGCTCGCGCGCAAAGGGCTTGCCAAAGTTCCGCGCAAAACGCGCATACTCATAACAGTGCCCGACTCTTTCCGCGAAACGCTCGCGCTTCTTCCGCTCGTTCGCCTGCTGCGCAAGTCGCGCGCCGACGCATTCGTATCGCTGCTTGTCCAGAACAAATTCGCAACGGCGGTGCGCCTGTTCGGGGTCGCCGACGAGGTCGTTTCCGTGCCCGACAGGGAGGACGGCTTTTTCGCGCGTTGCGCCGCTTTCCGCAGGCTCGCCGACCGCTACGCCGACACCCATCTGATTTTTCCCGACTCGCCCGCCGACGACATTCAGGCGTATCTTGCGGGGGCGCATGTTCGGCTTGCCATAGAGCGCGGACGCAAACGCAGGTTCGTTTCCGCCGTCTACAAGCCCGACGCCGCGCATTCGGCGGAACACGTCGTTCTCGAATACACCGATTTTATGCGCAAGTTCGGACTTCGCGGCGAGCCGGATTTTTCGCCGCTTCGCAAGAACCGCGCGACTGGAAATCCGCACAGGATAGCCGTCATTTGCGGCGGCGAGGGCGTACACGCGTGGAGCGTGGAAAAGTGGTGCGGGCTTATCCGCGCGCTTTCGGCGAAAATTCCCGACGCAAAGTTTGCCGTCTTCGGCGGCGAAAGCGACTCGCGCACGGCGTTCGAGATAGCAAAACACGCCGAGTTTGCGGATGTCGAAAATTTTGCCGAAAAGCGCGGGCTTGCCGAGAGCGTCGAGGAAATCGCAAGCTGCGCAGTGGCGGTCGGCACCGACTGCGCCCAGACGCACATGGCAAACGCGCTCGGTCTGAAGACGGTTGCAATTTACGGGGCGACGAACCCGCTGCGCTCGGGCTTCGTGTTCGACGCGCCGTTTTCTGAGGTCGTTCCGCGCGGCTGCCCGATTCAGGGCGGCGGTTCGGTATCGGACAACGAAATAGCCGACGTCGAATCGGCGGTATTATCATTTATCAACAAGTAAGGAGAATTATTATGACAAAAATCGGCACACCATACAAATCGAATTCGACAAAGGCAATGCTGCTCGGTTCGGGTGAACTGGGGCGCGAGGTCGCGATTGAGCTGAAGCGGCTCGGGGTGGAGGTAGTCGCGGTAGACCGCTACGCCGACGCCCCCGCAATGCAGGTAGCCGACCGTTCGCACGTCATATCGATGCTCGACGGCGGCGCGCTCGAACAGCTCGTCCGCGCCGAAAAGCCCGACTTCATCGTTCCCGAAGTCGAGGCGATTGCAACTTCGAAGCTTCTCGAACTCGAAGCCGACGGCTTCCGCGTAGTTCCCACGGCAAAGGCGGTGAACCTGACGATGAACCGCGAGGGAATCAGAACTTTGGCGGCGGAAACGCTCGGGCTGAAAACTTCGCCCTACGCCTTCGCATCCGACAGGGCGGAGTTCGACAGGGCCGTCGAAAAAATCGGAATGCCGTGCGTCGTAAAGCCCATTATGAGCTCTTCGGGACACGGGCAGAGCGTCGTCCGCTCGCAGTCCGACGTCGAGCACGCGTGGGAATATTCGCAGTCGGGCGGCAGGGCAGGCGGCGGACGCGTGATTGTCGAGGGCTTTGTGGATTTCGACTACGAAATCACACTGCTTACTGTGCGGCACAGCGGCGGAACTTCGTTCTGCGAGCCGATAGGGCACAGACAGGTCGACGGCGACTACCGCCAGAGTTGGCAGCCTTATCCGATGTCGGCAAAGTCAATCGAGGCTGCGCGCGACGTTGCGAAGAAAATTACCGACGCGCTCGGCGGCTACGGAATCTTCGGCGTCGAGATGTTCGTAAAGGGAGACGAAGTTCTGTTCAGCGAGGTCTCGCCGCGCCCGCACGACACGGGAATGGTAACGATGATTTCGCAGAATTTCTCGCAGTTTGCGCTTCACGCGCGCGCGATTTTGGGCATACCGATTGCGAAAATCGAAAACTACGGAGCGTCGGCGAGCAGAGCGGTAGTGGTGGAAGGCAATTCGGATATGGTCGAATACGAAGGGCTCGACAAAGTTCTTTCGCGTCCCGACACCGATATGCGGCTTTTCGGCAAGCCGTCCGTCCACGGACACCGCAGAATGGGCGTGCT
The DNA here is from genome assembly GCA_900548275.1 of uncultured Opitutales bacterium. Lineage (GTDB taxonomy): Bacteria > Verrucomicrobiota > Verrucomicrobiia > Opitutales > Intestinicryptomonadaceae > Merdousia. The sequence goes on from URJY01000001.1 coordinate 56,220, forward strand.
GCTCGCGCGGGGCGAAACAATCGAAAAGGCGGACAAGATCACAGAGGAAATGCTCGCCGATTTGAAAATAAAGCTCTATTAAAAAGTCTCCGCGCGGGAATGCCGCAACGACCTTTCGAAAATCCGCAGCCACACTTAGGTTGCGGATTTTTTTTGTCTGTGTTTTGCGCTTTTCAAAGATAAAACAACAGATTAAAAGAAAATTCATATTTTAATTTGACTTTGTTTTATGAATTTGTTGGAGTCTGAGCAAAGACGGGGGTTGTTGTGCGCTGCGGTATTCCCGTCGCAATGTTTTTATTTGGCAGCATTTATGAAAAACAAATATATATCGATTTTCGTTCTCGCCTTTTCCGCCGTCGCGCATTCGTTTGCGGGGGCGGCGGGGGATCCGCTCAAAACCGAATTTCTGGAGCTTGATTTGGAGCGTGTGGCAAACGCCGTAGCCGATATGGAAAAGACCTTTCCGCAATATCCGAAAGGCCGTTCGTCGGAAATCGCGGCGATGCGAAAAGAGTACGACGCGGTCAAAAAGGGCGTGCTTGCGGGCGACGGTGCGGCGCGCGAAAGGGCGCGCAAAATGCTCGACTCGTCCCGCGCGGCGTTGCTCGACAATCCGCTTGTAAAAGGGCGTAAGATACTCGCGCTCAAAAAGCACAATCCGCTGCCCGACGCCTACCTTTGGCTTCCGTATGCGCGCAAGGGCGGCAAGCTCGAGCCGATGACAATCGCCGAGCTCAAGAAAAAGGACGTAAACGTAAACTACCTAAAACTCGGGCTTCCGTGCAACTGGCAGGGCAACCACTTCCTGCGCGGCATGGCGGGGCAGGCGGAGGACTCCATTTGCGAAATTTCGCCCGACGGCGAAGTCAAGACAATCTATCAGCCCGACGCGCGCAATCCAATCACCGATTTGTGTCTGAATTGGGATGCCGATAAAATCCTGTTTTCGTCGATATCGCCGAAGGGCAACTGGGAGCTTTACGAAGTTTCGGCGCAGGGCGGCAAGCCGCGTCTGATGACGCCCAACATCCACGCCGACATCGACAACTACGACGGCGTTTACACGCCCGACGGCAACATAGTCTATTGTTCCACCGCCTCATACGCGGGTGTGCCGTGCGTCTACGGGGTCGACTACGTGGGCAACATCTTTTCAATCGACCCGACTTCCGACAACCCGCAGGAGCGCGAAAACACAATCCGACAGCTCACTTTCGAACAGGACCAAGACTGGATGCCGCGCATAACCCCCGACGGGCGCGTTCTCTACACGCGTTGGGAGTATTCCGACAATTCGCACTACTTTTCGCGCATAGTTATGTGTATGAACCCCGACGGAACGAATCAGCATTCGTACTACGGCAGCAGCAGCTACTGGCCGAACTCGCTTTTCTATTGCAGGCAGATTCCAGACAATCCGAATATGTTCGTGGGCATTGTTTCGGGACACCACGGAATGCCGCGCACGGGCGAAATGCATCTGTTCGACGTAAGGCGCGGCAACCGCGAGGACGAGGGGCGCATCTACCAGTTCGGGGCGCACGGCAAGCCCTACAAGGCGGAGATTAAGGACGAGCTTACGTTCGAGTCTTGGCCGAAGTTTCTGCATCCGTATCCGCTTTCGGAAAAGTACTTTCTTGCGTCGATGCGCCGCAGCGAAAACGAGCAGTTCGGCATTTATCTGCTCGACACTTTCGGAAACATCACCGAGATAAAACGCCTCGACGACTACTCGCTGCTCGAGCCGATTCCGCTCGTCAAGACGAAACGTCCGCCCGCCGTCGCCGAACGCCGCGACGACGATATGAAATACGGCACGATGTATCTTAGCGACATCTATGCGGGCGAGGGTTTGCAGGGCGTTCCGCGCGGAACGGTCAAGGCGTTGCGCCTTTTCGAGTACCACTTTGCCTACCGCGACACGGGTATGCACGACGTAATCGGCTACGAGGGCCCGTGGGACGTAAAGCGCGTTCTCGGCACTGTGCCCGTCTACGAGGACGGTTCGGCGGCTTTCAAAATTCCCGCAAACACGCCGATTTCAATTCAGCCTCTCGACGCGGACGGCAGGGGGTTGGCGTTGATGCGCACTTGGACGGTCTCCATGCCGGGGGAAACGCAGAGCTGCGTGGGCTGCCACGAGCGTTCGAACGAGACCGTTCCGTTCACGGCAAACATTGCCTCGCGCCGCCCGCCGTCGGAAATCAAGCCGTTCGACGAAAAGGTTGACGGATTTTCGTTCGACCGAAAAATCCAGCCGATACTCGACCGCAACTGCATTTCGTGCCACAACGCCGAAACGAGCGCAAAAGACGGCCGCCCGAATTTCGCCGACACAAAGAAACTTTGGAAGCACTTCGGCGCGTCGTATCTTGCACTTCACCCGTACGTGCGCCGCCCCGGGCCCGAGTGCTACCAGCGCGTGATGACGCCGCTCGAGTACTATTCGGCGGACACCGAACTTGTGCAAATGCTCCGCAAGGGGCACCACGGCGTGCGGCTGTCGGACGCCGAAATGCGTACGCTCTACACTTGGATTGACCTCAACGTTCCGTTCCTCGGCACGTGGAGCGAGTACCGCCCCGTCAAGCACGACGGCATAGAGCGGCGGAAATACTTCCTCAAAAAATACGCAAAGAAAGATTCTTCGCCCGAGGAAATCCATTTGAAACGCGTTCAGCCCGAGGCTAAAAAGCCCGTCGAAGAGCCGCGCCACGCTGCCGCCGCGCCGAAAGTTGCGGGCTTCCCGTTCGACGCGAAGACGGCGGCGGAAAAGATTGCCGCCGAAAATCTGCCGCGCGAAATTTCGCTTCCGCTCGACGGAAAAACCGAAATGAAGCTTGCGCTCATCCCGTCGGGAACTTTCGTGATGGGCGCGAACGACCGCTATTTCGACGAGGGGCCCGCGCGGATTCAAAAAATCGAAAAGCCTTTCTATATGGGCGAAATCGAAGTTTCGAACGCGCAAATCAGAACGGTTCTCAAAAACCACCACTCGGGTTGGCTCGACCGCCACTACAAAGACCACACCCACGAGGGCATTCCGATTAACGGCGACGAACTGAGCGCGGTTCGCGTAAGTTTGGCTGAAGCCGAAAAGTTCTGCGAAATTCTCTCGGAGCGTCTCGGCGTCAAGGTTTCGATTCCGACCGAAGAGCAGTGGGAATGGGCTGCGCGCGCGGGAAGCGACGGGCAGTATTGGTTCGGCGGCGGAGACTATTCAAAGTTCGAGAACCTCTCCGACGTAAACACGAAGAAGTTCGCCGAAGCCCTCGCCGTGCGCAAAAAACTCGACAAAAACGGCAGGGACGTCGGCATTATGTACGACCTTCTTCCCCAGAAAAAGCCCACAAAGTTCGAAACGTTCATCCCGCGCGACGACTTCGCCGACGACGGCAATCAGGTTGTCTGCGCTGGCGGACAATACAAGCCGAACGCGTTCGGACTCTACGATATGCTCGGCAACGTAGCCGAATGGACGCGCTCGCCGTATACCGAAACGCTCGGCGGAAAGGTTGTCGAACCGTTGAAATACGTCGTGCGCGGCGGCTCGTGGCGCGACAGGCTCAAGGTTGCCCGCACAACCTACAGGCGCGATTTCTTCAAGTGGCAGCGCGTGTACAACGTCGGATTCCGCGTGGTAATAGAAGACGCGCAGGCGGCGAAAAAGTTCGCGACGGAAAACGCAAAATAGCAACCGAGAGCGCGCGGGGCTTGGGCTTCCGCGCCGCGTTCGGGCAGACAAAAACCGAGGCTTCCTGCGAAGACCTCGGTTTTTCCGCTTTTAGAGTCGGCTGTCTTTTTCGGCAATAGGTTCGGCGGCGGGGAAGTCTGCCTTGATGTGCGTAAGACACGGGGCATTCGGCTGCATTCGATGTCGCGAACGCAGCCGCCGAAATGCTTGGCGCGTTGTCCGACTGCCTTTGCTCCTCGGATTCGGGATGGGTTATTTATCGAGCTTTGGCTTGCCGAATATCCTGCGGACGACGTAGTAGAACACGGGGGTCATCAGACAGCCGAGCAGGGTAACGCCTATCATGCCGAACATAACCGACGTTCCGAGCGGCTGGCGCAATTCGCACCCGGGGCCCGTCCCGTAGGCGAGCGGAACCACGCCGAAGATGAATGCGAACGATGTCATCATAATCGGGCGGAGTCTGTTTTGCGACGCCATCGAAAGCGCGTGTTGCAGGGTCTCGCCGCGTTCCTCGCGCTGCTTTGCAAATTCGACAATCAGAATCGCGTTTTTGCACGCAAGCCCGATGAGCACGACGAACCCGATTTGCGCCATCAGGTCGTTGCTGAATCCGCGCAGGTTCACGCCGAAGAGCGCGAAGAAAATCACGAGCGGCACGATGAGAATCACCGAAAGCGGAATTGTCCAGCTTTCGTAGAGTGCCGAGAGCAGCAGGAATACGAATATCGCGCAAATCGCAAAGACGTATGCGGAGGTGTTGCCCGCCTTTTTCTCTTCGCGCGCGATGTCTGTCCACTCGATGCCCATCCCCTGCGGAAGCACTTTTGCGGCGATTTTTTCCACCTCCTTGATGGCTTCGCCCGTCGAGTAGCCCTTTGCCACGTTGCCCATAACGTCGGCTGTAAGGTACAGGTTGTAGCGGGAGAGGGCGTTCGGACCGACGTAGCGGCGGATGCTCGCAACAGAGCCGAGCTGCACGTTTTGCCCGAGCGAATTGGGAATCTTCAGCTTGTACACGTCGGAGATGTCGCGGCGGCTTTCGCCCTCCGCCTGCGCCATAACGCGGTAGACGCGCCCGAGGATGTTAAAGTCGTTGACGTACACCGCGCCGAGGTTGTACTGCATTGTCGTGAAGATGTCGGCAATCGACAGGTTCAGCTTTTGCGCGCGTTCGCGGTCGATGTCGATGTACAGTTGCGGGTTCGTGGTTTTGAAAGTGGTGTACGCGCTCGAGATTGCGGGCGATTTCTCCATTTCGCCGATGAGCAGTTTTGCGTATTTTTCTATCGCCGCAACGCCCATACCCACCTTGTCCTGCAACTGGAATTTGATGTCGCCGCCCGACGCCATCCCCGGGACTACCGCAGGGGTATACAGGTTGATTTTCGCTTCGGTGATGTTTTCGTTGAGGATTTTGTTCGCCTTGCGCATCAGTTTGTTGATGTCCTGCTCCTTTTCTTCGCGCACGCGGCGGTCGTCGAGGCGGAATGTCGCCCTGCCGAGGTTGGTGAATTTGTCGCCCGCGATTGTCGTTAGCAGTCGCACGCCCTCCATTTTTTCGTAGAGGATTTTTCCCGCCTTGTCCATCAGATTGACGGTGCGTTCGAAGCTTGCGCCTGCGGGCAGCTCCATTCGCGCGCTGAAAAAGCTTCTGTCCTGCTTGGGGATGAAGCCCGACGGAGTGTTCTTGAAGAGGTCGGCAGTCGCCCAGAGCATACCGATATAAACCAGAATCATCACTATCGAGAACTTCAGCAGTTTCAAAATGAGTTTGCCGTAGAGCGACGCGGTGAAGTCGAAGCACACGTTGAACCCGCGCAGCAGGTAGCCGAAAGTGTAGTGCCAGACGGTTTCGAGTATGCCGCGCTTTTGTTCGTGCCCGTCTTTGAGGAACAGCGCGCAGAGCGCGGGGGTGAGCGTGAACGAGACCAAGCCCGAAATTACCGTGCTCGAAGCCACCGTCAACGCGAACTGGCGGTAGAACTGCCCCGAGATGCCCGAAAGGAACATCGTCGGGATGAACGCCGCGCTGAGCACGAGAATGATTGCAAGCAGTGCGCCCTGAATTTGCGTCATAGCCTTGCGCGTTGCCTCGCGCACGGGTGTGCCGTCTTTCATATTGCGCTCCACGTTTTCGACAACGACGATTGCGTCGTCAACGACAATGCCGATTGCAAGCACCAGACCGAACAGTGTCAGGTTGTTGATGGTATAGCCGAACGCCTTCATCACCGCGAACGTGCCGATGAGCGAGACGGGAATTGCGAATAGCGGAATGACCGCCGCGCGCCAGTTTTGCAGGAACAGCAGTACCACGAACACGACGAGCAGCACGGCTTCGAAAATAGAGCGGTAGACGGCGTTGATTGAGTCGCGCACGTATTCGGTTGCGTCGTAGCTTATGGCGTAGTCTACGTCCACGGGGAAGTCTTTTTTCAAGTCTTCAAGCTCGGCGCGGATGCGCTTGACCGTCTCGACCGAATTTGTCCCGGGGAGTTGGTACATACCCAGCGTAACCGACGGCTTGAGGTTTACGAAAGATTCGTTTTCGTAGTCGTACGCGCCCAGTTCCACGCGGGCGATGTCGCGCAGGTGCACGATTCTTCCGTCGGGCAGATATTTTACGATGATTTCGCCGAATTCCTTTTCGGTGGAAAGTCTGCCCTGTGCGTTGATGAGCAGTTCGAACGCCGCGCCCGTTTCCTGCGGGGGCTTGTTGAGGCTGCCCGCGGCGACCTGCTTGTTCTGTTCCTGCAGTGCGGCGATTACCTGCATGGGCGAGAGGTTTACGGCGGCGAGTCTGTCGGGGTCCATCCAGATTCGCATACTGTATTCCTTCGAACCGAACGTCGTAAATTCGCTGACGCCGTAGACGCGCGAGAGCCTGTCCTGCAACTGCGTGATTGCGTAGTTTGAAAGGTAGATTTTGTCGCGCGTGCCGTTGGGCGAGAAAAGGTTGAGCGTAAGCAGGATGTCGGCGGAACGCTTTCTTACGGTTATGCCGATGTCGCGCACTTCCTTTGGCACGCGGTTTTGCGCCTGCGCCACTTTGTTCTGCACGAGCACCTGCGCCATGTCGATGTCCACGCCCGTTTCGAACGTGATTACGATGTTCCAACTGCCCGTCGGACGCGCCAACGAGCTCATATACGCCATTCCCTCCACGCCGTTGAGCTGCTGCTCGAGCGGCGCGATTGTCGTGTTCATTATGACTTCGGGCGACGCGCCCTTGTACGTGCCGTAGACAACGACGGTAGGCGGCGTGATGTTCGGGTATTGCGTAACGGGCAGGCTGAAATACGCAAGTATCCCGACGAACGAAATGATAATCGAAATTACGCCCGCGAAGATGGGGCGGTCGATGAAGAAGTGCGAGAATTTCATTTGTTGCCGAACTCCGCGCTTTCAACGGGGTTTACTTTTTTGCGGGGGACGGCTCTGTGCAGTCCGCTTACGATGACGCGGTCGGAGGCCTTCAGCCCGTCGTTGATTATGCGCATATTGCCGACGAGCTCGCCCACCGCAACCGCGCGGTATTCCACGATGTTTTTGTCGTCGACCGTCAGCACGAATCTTCCCACGAGGTCGGTGCCGACCGCCGCTTCGGGCACGAGCAGATGTTCCACGGGGTCGCCCGCGCGGAGCATAATTTTGCCGAACATACCGGGGTAGAGAATTTTGTTTTTGTTCTCGATTTCCGCCCTGATTTCAATCGACGAGGCGTTGAGCGTGTTGTCGACGTACGTAACGCAGCCGAAGTGCGAGGGCTTCGATTCGTCGAGCAGCATAAGTTTTACGGGCGGGCCCGCGTGTTTTGCGGCGTCGATTGTGTCGAAAAGTTTGTTCTTTGTGTATCTTATGATGTCGCGTTCGCTTATCTCGAAGTAGGCGTAGACGGTGTCGCGCGAGACAATCATAGCCATCAGCGTGGAGGAGGCGTCGATGAGGTTGCCTTCGTCGACGCGGCGGCGGCTGATGTAGCCCGAAATGGGCGCGTAGGTTTTGGTAAATTCGAGGTTGAGGGTGGCTTCCTTGAGCTTTGCCTGCGCGCTCGAGAGCACGGCTTGGGCGGCGAGCAGCTCGCTTTTGCGCGTGTCGAGAATTTCCTTTGAAATTGCGTTTACTTCGTAGAGGTTTCGGGCGCGGTCGAGGTTGCTTTGCGCGAGTTCGATGCGCGTTTCGATTTCCTTCACCTCCGCCTGCGAGGCTTCAACGAGAGCCTGAAACGGGCGCGGGTCTATTTCGAAAAGGATGTCGCCCGCCTTTACGAAGTCGCCGTCCTTAAAGTAGATTTTTTCGAGATAGCCGCTGACGCGCGAGCGTATTTCGACCGATTTCTGCCCCTCGATGCGCGCGGTGTAGGTGTCCCAAAGCTCGAGCTTTTTTACGAGCGGCTTTGCCACCTCGACCGTGTTGTAGACTTCCGCGTCTTTCGAATCGTCCTTTTTCTCGAAGCAGCCTGTCAGCAGCAGCGAAAATGCGGCGGTTATTGCCATACAAAAATATTTCCCCGACATATGCATTCCGAAATTTCTGCAACCGATTGGAATGTATGTCAAGTTTTTTGCTTTTTTTCGAAACGACAACCCGCCGGAAGCCCGCGTTTCGGCGTGAATGCGCGGGGGCGGGCTATCTTGCGAATTTGAACACGCCCCTGTTGTCGTAGACGTAGACTTTCGAGCCGTTCTGAACCGAGACTGTCGTTGCCGTGTAGCCTACGAGCGTGCCGTGCTTTGTGAAAATCACCGCGCCTTTCGCGTTGTAGACGTACACGAACGAACCGTTCTGTTTGCAGAGTGCTATTGTCCTGTCCATATTCGGCGTGTGCTCGGTTTCGGTTTTATTTCGCGGTTTTGCCGTTCTTTAGCGCAAGCTCGACTTCGTTGCGGACTCTTGCGGCGAAATCGGCGTACGATTCGTTTTCCCAGACCGTAGTCGGCGGCAGGTAGCGCACGTTGATTTTCGCGCCGAATGTCGGCAGGGTCGCGTTCGACTTCACCGCCTCGAATGCGCCCGAAATCGCGACTGGCACGACCTGCGCGTTCATCTCCTTGGCGAGAATTGCGAAGCTTTGCTTGAACTCGGCAACCGCGCCGTCTTTCGTGCGCGTGCCCTCGGGAAATATCACCACGTTGTTGCCCTCGCGCAGGGCTTGGGCGAGCTTTCTTATTGCCTCGCTTACGTTGTCGTTGATGTCCATCACGATTACGTTGCTGCGGTCGGCGTATTTGCGCAGCCAGCCGCTCTTTATTATGGAGCGCAGTTTTGCGAAAAAGTACGTCTTGTAGATTTGCGTTTTCGTGAACGGAAGCACGAGGAAAAGCCCGTCGAGGTAGCTCTGGTGGTTCGGCGCGAGAATCAGCGGTTTGCCGCCCGCGACGTTTTCGAGCCCGTCGAACGACACTTTATAGAAGAGCTTTGCGAAAGTTCTGAAGATGTCTATCGAGATGAAGTGGAAGAAGTTGGGCTTTTTCAGCTCGGGGTAGGGCTGCGTCTGGATGATGTCCGACCACGTTATGTTTTTTGCCTGATTTTCGAACGAGTTGTCGCGGTTGTCGTCGACGAGTTGTGCGAACTCGCGCAAAGACGGATGTTTTTCGAAATCGCGTTCGTTTACGTCGACGCCGTAGTTCTCCTTGACGTAGCACTGCATCGAAATTTTCCCGAGCGAGTCAAGCCCCAAGTCCATTTCCATATGCGCGTCGGCGCGGACGGGCAGCGAGATTTGCCCCGCCAGAACCGCCTTGAGTTCCCTGTATGTTTCGGTGTCGGGCTCGGGACGCGCCGCCTGCGCGGTGTCGGTATTTTTGTTTTCGATATATGTGGGCAGCAGGTGGCGTTTGAGTTTGCCAACGCGCGTGCGCGGCAGTTCGTCTGTCGTGAGGACGAATTTTATTATGCGTTTGTACGTTGCCGTCGCGCGGTTGTAGGGCAAGATGAAATCGTTGCGGACGTGCTCCTCCGCGCCGTCGCGCCCCATCGACTCAATCATTTCGGGGGCGACGCGCACGACCGCCTGCAGCGTGTTGTCGTACATCAGAATGCCCGCTTCAATCAGCTCGCTTCCGCTCTGGCGTTTGAGCTGCGTTTCCATTTCGGCGGGGTTGATGTTTTTGCCGTTCGGCAGAACTATGATTTCCTTGCGTCTGCCCGTGATGAAAAGGAAGCCGTCTTCGAGGTATCCGAGGTCGCCCGTGTAGAGCCAGCCGTTTTTGATTGTCTCGGCGGTTTCTTCGGGGCGTTTGTAGTAGCCTGCTGTTACGTTTTCGCCCTTGACGATTATTTCGCCGTCGACGATTCTGATTTCCACCCCCGGAAGTGCCTCCCCAGGGGAGCCGACTTTTATTCTGCCGATTCTCGGGAATGTGATGATGGGGGCGCATTCGGTCATACCGTAACCTTCGCGAACGCCGAAGCCGAGCACGTCGAGGTCGCGCCAGACGCGCTTGTCGAGGGCTGCTCCGCCCGACACCCAGAATTTGACCTGTCCGCCGAATTTTTTGTGGATTGTTCCGAAAAGTTTTTTAGAGAGCGCGGGGCAGTTGGCGAGTTTTGCGAAATTGAAAATTGCCGTCAGGATTTTCGAGCTGCCGATTTTCGCCATTATGTTCGAGTGCAACAGCTCGTAGAAGCGCGGCACGCTGATAATCATATCGACGGGGTATTTTTGCAGAACCGCCGCGATGTCGGCGGGCGAGAGCGAGCTCGGGAACGAGAGTCTTCCGCCGATGGAAAGGGGCATAATCAGCGTGCCCATAAGCGGCAGAATGTGGTGGAACGGCAGCATTGCAAGCACGCGGATTCCGTCGAAATAGTATTTCGCCTCGTACACCGCGCGCATATTTGCGTACATATTTCCGAACGTGAGCATAACGCCCTTGGGGTTGCCCGTCGTGCCCGATGTGTAGACGATTAGCGCGAGGTCGGAGCTTTCGCGTTCGATTTTCCAGTTGGAATCGGAAACCTCCGCAATTTCGCCGTCGAAGAGTTCTTCGAGCACCACGATTTTAGTCTTCGAGCCGGTTGCCTCCGCCGCCTTTTGCGCGGTTTCGAGATTCTCGCGGCTTACGCAGATTGCGTCGGGTTCTGCGTCCGACAGCACGAAAGCCACTTCTTCGGCGTTCGACTTGGCGTCGACGGGCACTACCGTTGCGCCGTCGAGCCACGCCCCGTAGAGCGCGAAAACCCATTGCGGCGAGTTGTCGGCAAAGATTGCGATTTTCCTTTCGCCGTCGGCGTGCGGCAGCGCGTCGCGGGCTTTGAGAATGCGCGCGTAGGTCTGCGCGTAGGAAAATTTGAAGTCCACCCCCGCGAGCGCATCGCGGTTGAAATCCCTCATCAATGTTATGTTCATTTTCTGTTTCCTTTCTCGTATCGGGCAATCCAAGCCGCGCTCCATTCTTCGAAGTCGCCCAGTTCGATGTGTCGGCGGGCGTTTTCGGTCAGTATCTGGAAAAATCTTACGTTGTGTATCGAAAGCAGCGTGCAGGCGAGAATTTCGTTCGCCTTGACAAGATGGCGGATGTACGCGCGCGAAAATTGCGACGCGTAGCTGTCGATTTCGGGGTCGAGCGGCGAGTGGTCTTCGGCGAAGCGCGCGTTTTTAAGGTTGATGTCGCCGTCGAGGGTGAATGCGGTTGCGTGGCGGGCGAGGCGCGTGGGCATAACGCAGTCGAACATATCCGCGCCGAGCGCAATCATCTTGAGGATTTGCGGCGGCGTGCCCACGCCCATAACGTAGCGCGGTTTTTCGGCGGGCAGGTTCTGCGTGCAAACGTCGACCTGTTCGAGCATTGCGGGTTCGGGCTCGCCGACCGAAACGCCGCCGATTGCGTACCCCGGGAAGTCGAGCTCGGCTATGCGGCGCGAGCAGTCGGCGCGGATGTCGTCGTAGCAGCCGCCCTGTGCGATTGCGAACGAAAGCACGCCGTCGGAGGGCATACCGAGCCGTTCGTATTCGTCGCGGCAACGCTTCGCCCAGCGGATTGTGCGTTCGACCGAAGTCTTGCACGCCCTGAGTTCGCACGGATAGGGAATGCACTCGTCGAGCACCATCGCGATGTCCGAGTTCAAATTGCGCTGTATTTGCATGCACGATTCGGGCGACAAGAACAGTTTTGCACCGTCGAGGTGCGAGTTGAACGCAATTCCCTCCTCGGTGATTTTTCTGAGCTTCGAAAGACTGAACGCCTGAAATCCGCCGCTGTCGGTGAGGATTGGTTTGCGCCATTTCATAAACTCGTGCAGCCCGCCGAAGCGGGCGATGAGTTCCGAAGTTGGGCGGATATTCAGGTGGTATGTGTTGCCGAGGATTATCTGCGCCCCCGTCTCCTCTACCTGCGCGGGCGTGAGCGATTTTACGGTCGCCTGCGTGCCGACCGCCATAAAGACGGGCGTTTGCACGTCGCCGTGCGGGGTTGTGAGGGTTGCGCGGCGGGCGCGCGATTTCTCGGATGTCTTTAGAAGCCTGAACATTTCCTAAAGTATCGGTGCGGGAACATACGACTGCGCTTCGGGGCACTCTTCGGCGAGCTTGTCGGCGCGGTCGCAGAAATCGACCGTCTGCGCCTCCGCCATCCCCGTTGCGCAACTGCCGACTTTTTCGATTTCGGCAAGTTCGGCGGAGTCGAGCGGCATGCGCGGGTCGTCGGCAAGGCGTTTGAGAAGGTCGTTGTCGCGGATTTTGCCCGCGCGCAGGTCGTTTGCCGTGGCGACTGCGTGTTCCTTGATGATTTCGTGCGCGTCTTCGCGTCCGATTCCCTTTTTGACGGCGTTCATCATTATCGTGGTCGTCAGCAGGAACGGCATATATTTGCGGCATTCCGCGGCGATAACCGCCGTGTTTATCGTCATCTGGTTGAGAATCGTGATGAAAGTTTCGAGCAGCCCGTCGATTGCGAAGAACGAGTCGGGCAGAACCACGCGGCGCACGACCGAGCACGACACGTCGCCCTCGTTCCACTGGTCGCCCGCCAGCGACGCCGCCATTTCGAGGTAGCCGCGCAGGATTACGTGGAAGCCGTTGATGCGTTCGCAACTGCGCGAATTCATCTTGTGCGGCATTGCCGAAGAACCCGTCTGACCCTTTGCGAAGCCTTCGCCCGCAAGTTCCGCGCCCGCCATAATGCGGAGTGTCTTTGCGAACGACGACGCGCCTGCGCCCAGTTGGTAGAGGCGCGAAACGCATTCATAGTCGAGCGTGCGGGGGTATACCTGACCCGTCGCGCCGATGACGCGGTTGATTCCCAAATGTTTGCGCACCATTTCGTCGAGCTTGAGCGCCTTCGATGCGTCGCCGTCGAAAAGCGTGAGCTGGTCGAGCTGCGTTCCCACCGCGCCCTTAAGTCCGCGGACGGGGTAGGTTGCGATGAGCGCGTCGAGATTTTCGATTGCCCGCAGTGTGTCTTCGCCGTATTCGGCAAGGCGTTTGCCGACCGTCGTAAGCTGCGCGATGACGTTGTGCGTGCGCGCGGCGAGAACCGTCGCCCTGTGCTTGCGCGCGGTCTTCGAGAGCAGAAGCAGCGCGGCGATAGCCTTCATCTTGATTACCTTCAGCGATCCGTAGACCTGCAACTGTTCGACGCATTCGGTGAGGTCGCGGCTTGTCATCCCCTTGTGGATGTGTTCGAAACCCGCAAGTTCGCAAAATTCCTCGATGCGCGCCTTTACGTCGTGCCGCGTGATTTTTTCGCGCTTGTTGATTTCGTCTATGCGGATGTTTGTCTTGACCCTTTCGTAGGCGTCTATCGCCTCCTGCGGGATGTCGAGCCCAAGCTCTTTCTGGGCTTTCATAACGGCAATCCAGAGATTGCGTTCGAGTAAAATTTTGCCCTCCGCGCTCCAGATGTCCTTGAGTGCTTTCGAGGCATAACGTTCTGCCAAAATATCGGGTATCATAGTCTGTAAAATATAATGGATTTTTCTTCCAAATTTAGAAGCTTTTTTTCAGACTCGGGCGGATTTTTTTTATGGACGGAAAATATTACAAGGTCTTGGGCGGCGAAGCGAAGTCGCCCTGCACGCTCTTCGACTACACGCCGTATCTGCCCACCGAAAATTCGGCGGGCGCGTGGCTTCCGCGCATCGACGACGCCGAGATGTCGGGCGGCGGCTATTACGTCTCGAAATACTGGAATATGTGGTACGACAAAGGCGCGCGCATCTACGAGGTCGATTTCGAACCGTGCCCGTCGCCGCGTCCGCCCGCCGTCGAAGACCAGATTTGCTGCCGGACAATCCGCCTTTTGCGCGACGCAACCGACGAACTTCTTCCGCTTCTGACCGACGAAAAATTCAACGTAGGAGAGGGCAATCTCGGCGAACGCAACATAGGCTCGCACAATATCGGCGAACGCAATACGGGCAGGCGCAACACTGGGAAACTCAACAGCGGCGACTTCAACACGGGCGACCGCAACACGGGTATCGACAACGTTGGCGACTGCAACATCGGCAGCGCAAACGCGGGCAGCCGCAACAGGGGGCACTCGAACAGCGGCGACGGCAACGTCGGTTCGTACAACAGCGGACATTTCAACACGGGCAACGCCAACAGCGGCAGCTTCAACAGGGGCAACAGAAACACGGGGAAATGGAATATAGGCTCGTACCACAGCGGACATTTCAATACGCAACCCGAGCCTGTATATATGTTCGACAAACCGACCGACGTTCCGCTTTCGCAAATAATCCTGCCGAAGTGGCTGAACAGTCCGAACCCGAGGGAGTCGCTGAAGGACGCAACCGCCGCGGACGTAAAAAAGACGCTCGAACTGCCGAACTTCGACTTCGCAATATTCGAAAAAATCACGGGCATAACAAAAGCCGAACTGCTCGAAAAACTCGGGTGATTCAAGCTTCGAGCCGCAAAAAAAAGAGACTGTCGAAATTCGGCAGTCTCCTTTTTTGTTTCTCCAATCCGTGCGGATTAGAACGACCAGAACGACTTCGAGGGCAGGAACTCCTCGTTGTATGCGTAGAGGCTTCTGATGTATTTGTCGGCTTCCTTGCAGTTCTTGAAGCTCATCGTCTTCGCGTCGTATTCGAGCTTCTGTTCGGGGAAGTTTATCGAAATCATCGAAAGCAGGCACATTTCGGTGAACGGTGCCGCGTAGTCGAAGTTTCCGGGGGGGACAGTGCCCGCAATGCAGTTCTTCGCCCATTCCAAATGCGGATTTCCGGGGGCGATGGAACGCGTAATAGTCTTTTCGGGCAGGGCTTTCGACTTCGCCAATTCCCTCATTCTTTCGCGCGGGTATATCATCGAGTTGAGTCCGTATTCGTTTGTCAGAACCGTCTCCTTTGTGCCCACGATGAACGTGCAGTTGCCGTTGTGCCATTCGTTGTTGGGGTCGGGAACGAGGAACGACGGGTCGACTCTTTCAATCGCCTGCGGGCGAACTTTTGCGTCCGACCAGTGCAGGTTGATTTTGCCGCCGAGTCCGCATTTGTTGGCGAACGTCATTTCGACCTTCGTCGCCGCGGGCCAAGTGTAGTCGTCGAACGGCGACGCCTTGCCCTGAATCGCTACGGGTGCTCCGAGTTCGAAAGCCGAGTAGGGCACGTCGAAGAAGTGGCACGCCATATCGCCCGCCGCTCCCGTGCCGTAGTTGCGCAGACCGCGCCAGTTGAACGGCAGGACTTTCGACGAGTAGGGTTGATAGGGCGCGACGCCGAGCCATACTTTGTAGTCGAGGTTGTCCGGAACTTTTTCGCCCGCGGGCATCTTCAAGCCGCCCTGCGGCCAAATCGGGCGGTTCGTCCACATATAGATGTCTTTGATTTCGCCCAAGAGACCCGCGTTGTACCATTCGCGGATGACGCGCCAGCCCTCGTTCGTGTGTCCCTGATTGCCCATTTGGGTGATTACACCCGCTTCCTTTGCGAGGCGTTTAAGCTCGTGCGCTTCCCAGATTGTGCGGGTGAGGGGCTTTTCGCAGTAGACGTGCTTGCCTTTTGAGATTGCCCACGCCGCGATGGGGTAGTGCATATGGTCGGGAGTTGCGACGACGACGGCGTCGATTTCCTTGTCCATTTTGTCGAGCATTACGCGGTAGTCGCGGAAACGCTTTACATTGGGATGTTTTTTGTAGGTGACCATCGCGCTCTTGTAGCCCGACCACGGTTTGAGCGGTGTGTCGTCCTGAACGTCGCAGAACGCGACGAGATTTACGATGTCGGGATGTTTTTCGAGGCTTTCGACCGCGTTGTATCCGCGTCCGCCCACGCCGACAAACGCCACGTTGAGTTTGCCGTTTGCATTTTTAACTTTGGAAGTCTGGCAGGAGGGCAGGAACATCAAAGCACTTGCCGCCGCCGAACCTTTCAAAAAGTTTCTGCGATTTATCATAATTTTTCCTCTCTTCTTTTGTTCGGATACCCCATGCGGGCTTCCTCGCGTCGGAGGCCGCTTCGTATCCGCGTTGTGCCCTGAATAATTGCCGAAAGAAGTACCGTTTTTCAAGCAAAACTTTTTCGAAAAATCCGATTTTTGCCGCGTGAAAATCTTTGACATTTTGCGGAGCGGTGGAAAAGTGGCGCAATGGATTTCGGGAAACTTCTATTTTCGTTTTTTTCGGCGTTCGCCGTCCTGCTTTTGTGCGGATGTGCGGGCACCGCTCCCCGCTATGACGGCGCGGGGGGAAAGTATGTGTCGGTTGTGGACGGGCTGCCCGTAGTTTACGATTTTCTCGACGACAACGCCTACAACCGCCGCCGCGCAATGCCCGCGCCGTTTTCCGACGTAAGGACGGTTACGATACACAATACCGCCGGCTATCTTTCGGCGCGCGGCGAGCGCGACAGGCTCAACAAAAAGCGCGACAACGTGTCGGTGTCGTTCCATTTTGCGGTGGACGAAAACGAGGCGGTACAGCTGATTCCGCTCGATATGCACGCTTGGCACGCGGGCGACGGCGACAGGGGCGACGGCAATCTGCACAGCATAAGCATAGAAATCTGCCGCAGTTTGTGTACGGGCGGCGACTCGAAACTGTACGAGCGCGCCGAGGCAAACGCCGTAATTTTGGCGGCGCATTTGCTCAACCTCTACAATCTTCCCACATCGGCATTGCGAATGCACCGCGACTGGTCGGGCAAGCACTGTCCGCACCGCATACTCGACCGCAACGGGTGGGACGATTTCAAGCGGCGCGTCGACGCCGCCCGACGGATGTCTTCGGCTGCCCGTTGACATTCGGCGGAATTTCGCTCCCGCGCAAATTATATAAATTGACATTTGCGGGCGTTTCTTCAGAATGCTCGGGATTTTATGAGCGTATTAAAATACATTTTGTTTCTGCTTTTGGCGGCTCTTGTTTTGGGCGGGTTCTATATTATGGCTCTGCTCGGTCCGAGTGCCGCAGTCGACTACACCGAAAGCTACATCGACCCCACTCTCGAGGGCGACCAGCTCCTGAAGGAATCGGAAAAGTATGAAAAGGAATTCGAAAAGGCGTCGGTGGCAAGTACTATGTCCGAGGAGGTCGTGGGGCTTTTGCGCAAATCCATCGAGCTTCAGGAACGCTACATCGACAAGGCAAAAACCCTCGGCCGCGAACCCGCCGACCGTTTGATGTCGCTGCGCACGCGCCTCCACAACATCGAGTCCGCGCCAATCGCCGAAACCATCGAATCGCTCGAAAAGACCGCCGCGAAAGCCGAGGAGGACGGTAAGTTCGAAGACTCCATCAAGCTCTACCGTCAGGCGTACGACTTGCAGTCGAAAATCAATACCGACTATCCGCTTTCCAAATACAAGAACATCGGCAAGCGCGTCGAGTTCGACAGGCAGGTCAAAATGCTCGAGGCGCGGCCGCTCTACGAAAAAACGGTCGAGCTTGAAAAGGCGGCGCAGGCGGCTCTGGCGAAGAAGGATTTGCTCGCCGCAAAGGGGCTTTTCGAAAAGACGATAGAGGCGATATCGCAGCTTCACGCAGAACATCCCGCGTCCGTCTACACCGACTTCGCGCGGCTTATGCGTCTCGAGTCCGAGCTTGCGTCGTTGCGTTCGGGCGGGCTTGCCGAGAAAATCGCGGCGTTCCAAAAGGCCGCCAAGGAAGCCGAGGCAAAGAAAGACTTCCTCTCCGCGTCGGAGGCGTATTCCGACGCCGCCGAGAATCAGCGCACCCTCAACAGGCTCTATCCGAAAAGCCGCTATGTGTCGGAGGAAAAGGTTCGCGAGTTCGAGCTCAAGAAAATCGAGACCTACAGCTGGAAGTTCGCAAAGGAAATCAGGGAGCAGGACGCCGCGTTGCTTGTCTCGCTGCGTTCGGGCGACATCGGCGCGGTTGCCGAAACGTCGGCTAATCTGCTCAGAAAGACCGAGCACTTTATGCAGAACTTTCCGCAAAGTCCGCTTATCGGCGACGAAATTCTGATGCGCATGCGCTATGTCAATTTTATGTCGCACGACATCGGAAAAATCCGCCAAGCGGTCATTCCGATGCTCGGTTCGCTCGACGGTTTTCCGAATGTCAAAATGCTTCGCACCGAGATAACTCAGGAGCTTTATTCGCTCGTTATGCAGGAGAATCCGAGCCGCTTTACCAACGACAAAAACCGCCCCGTCGACTCCGTGACGCTCGAGGACGCGAACAGGTTTTGCAGCAGGGTCTCGTGGCTGCTCGGCTACGACGTGAAGCTGCCGACCGAGAAAATGTACCGCACCGCGATAGGTTCGCTACGCTATGCCGACATCAACGAGATTTCGTGGAACAATATGAACAGCGAGGGCAAGACGCACCCCGTTGCCACGCGTAAATCCAATGACAGGGGGTATTACGATTTGTTGGGAAATGTTTCCGAATATGTGCGCCCGAACGTTTCGTTGCCCGACTTTGTATATATCATAGGCGGCGGCGCGCAGACTTCCGCCGACGCGATAGGCGACGTTCCGATGGCGAAGTTCGACCCCAAACAGCGAAACAGAATGGTCGGCTTCAGAATCGTCGTAGAATACACCGACAAAAAGGCTTCAAAATGAAAATTTATCCCGCAGTAGACATTAAGGACGGCAAATGCGTGCGCCTGCGCAAGGGCGTGGCTTCCGACAGCACGGTTTATTTCGAAAATCCCGCGGACGCGGCGAAGGCGTTTGCCGACGCGGGTTCGAAGGTCATACACGTTGTGGACCTCGACGGCGCATTCGGGGGAAAACTGAAAAATCTGAAGGTGATTTCCGAAATCGCCTCGATGGGAATGTTCGTGGAGCTTGGCGGCGGCATGCGCGACAAGTCCGCCGTAAACGCCGCGTTCGACGCGGGAGTCTCGCGCGCGATTATCGGCACAAAGGCGTGTACGAATCCGGAGTTCGCGATTGCGCTTGCCGAAAAATACGGCGAAAAAATCGCGGTTGGCGTCGACGCGAAAGGCGGAAAGGTCGCGATAAAGGGATGGGTTGAGGTCGCGCAGTTTTCGGCTTTCGAGCTTGCCGAAAAGCTCTCGAAAGGCGGCGTGAAGACTTTCATCTATACCGACATCGACACCGACGGAATGCTTGCGGGCGCGAATTTTTCGGCGCAGGAAAAAATGCTTCAAACGCTCGCTCCCGCGGGGGCGCGTCTGATTGCCTCGGGCGGCGTTTCGTCGAATGCCGACATCGAGGGCTTAAAAAAGCTTTCGCTCAAATACGACAACCTCGAAGGGGTAATCGTCGGCAAGGCGATTTACGAAAAGCGCGTAAATCTTGCGGAAATTATCAAGATCGCGCAGGGCTAATGAATATCGACGTGCTAAAATCGGAGTGGTCGGAATACGAACTGCTCGACAGCGGAAACAGGCTCAAGCTTGAGCGTTTCGGCGACGCGGTTGTAGTGCGCAGCGAGCCGAAGGCGTGGTGGAGTCCGTCCGCGCCCGAGCTTTGGACGCGCGCGTACGCGCGGCACATCGACGACGACCGCAGGGATTCGCACTGGCGTTTCGACGCGAAAGTTTCCGCCCCCGTGCTCGACTGGAACGGCGTAAAGTTCCGCACAAAGTTTATGGACGGCACAAAGCACTTGGGCGTTTTCCCCGAGCAGTCGCCGCATTGGCAGTACATCGCAAAGGCGGCGTCGGGTTTCAGGGGGCAGGGTAAGCCGAAGCTGCTAAACCTGTTCGGCTACACGGGGGCTGCGACACTCGCGGCGGCAAAGGGCGGCTTTTTTACGACGCACGTAGACGCATCGAAGCCGTCGGTCGAATGGGCGCGCAAGAACCAGTCGGAGAGCGGGCTCGAGTCCGCGCCGATCCGCTGGATTGTCGACGACGCGCTGAAGTTCGCCAAGCGCGAAGAGCGCAGGGGGGCATCGTACGAGGCGATTGTTCTCGACCCGCCCGCATTCGGAAGAGGCCCGAAAAACGAGCTTTGGAAGCTCGAGCGTATGCTGCCGGAGTTGCTCGATGCGTGTTCGAAAATCATCGCAAAAAAGCCGCTTTTCGTTTTGATGACCCTCTATTCGATTGAGGCCTCGTCGATAATGGCGGCGAATATGCTCGAGCAGTATTTCGGCAAAATTGCGGGCGCGAAAACCGAATGCGGCGAACTTGTCCTGCCGTCCAAGAACGGCTTCGACCTCCCGCTTTCGATTTACGCAAAGACCACCTTTGCCCGATAGGCGCGTTTTACGCTATAATTGTGTATTTTTGTATTTTGTCGGCTTTTCGGGCATTTGTTGTCTTATTGTGTTTGCGTTGTGCGCGTTGCGGATTTACTCTTCGGGGCAATGGACAGGAAATCGTTTATAAAGTCGGTTGCGGCGGGCGGAGTTTTCGCGGCGTTGTAGCCGCTGTCGGTTGCAGAGTGCGGCGAAAAGAATCCGCCTTTTGCAAAGTTCGACATGCAAAAGAGGGTCTTTGAGGTCGGCAAAAACTACTCGGTTGCGGTGAAGTTCCCCGAAAAGCTGCGCGGAAAGGTGGAGGGCGGTTTTCTCAGCGTCTTGGGCGACGACGGCGCGTCGGATGTCAACGGCGACTTTTTCAACAAGCCGGTCGGCACGCCGATTCCGTTCAAGATTTCGGACGGGGCAATGCGTTTCGACATAAAATTCGGGCGCGAGCAGGGCTATTGTATCCGCCTTTTCGACGGGAAAATTCCGCCCGAGACGGAGGCGCACAAAATGCCGCGCCCGATTGCCGTTCTGCACGTCTACGCGCTCGAAAGAGATTTGCTTTCGCTCGTTCCCCTGCGCGGAGATTTCCACATCCACTCGACCCGCTCCGACGGCAGAAACAAGCCCGAGGAAGTAGCCCTGCGCTGCTATGAATGCGGCTTCGACTTCCAGTCCATTTCCGACCACGGACGCTATCAGCCGTCGGTCGATATGCAGAAGCTCTTTTCCGAATACGACACGTCGATGGCGTTTTACAATGCCGAAGAGTGCCATATGGCGTATCCGCACATCCACAGTCTGGGCGCAACACAGAGCGTTTCGGACTACATTTACGCGAACATTCCGTGGTACTACCGCCGCGTCGATGTTATAATGAAAGACATTCCCGAGACTTTTCCGTTCCGCGTGCGCAAGGACATCGCAAAGATTCAGGCTGAATGCGAGGTCATCAGAAAATTCGGCGGACTTGCCGTCTACAACCATCCGTATTGGCAGAAGGATTTGATGGGCGTGCAATACTACAACCAGTCGCCGAAGTCGATTTGGGACGAAGTCTGCCGCAGAAATATTTTCGACGTGTACGAATTTGTGAACTACGGTTGCGGCGATATGTCGATTGCGCGCGCCGCCTGTAATTACGCCGAGTTGCGGGCGCGGGGCTTGCACTATCCCGTAATAGGCAATTCCGACGCGCACAGAGTCGAAGACCAAGGCTCGTCGTACACGGTGGTTTTTGCGAAGTCGAATTCAATCGAAGACGTGAAGGCGGCGATTATGGCGCGCAGGTCGGTTGCCGTCGCCGAGTTCGAATATACCGACAAAACGCAGCGGGATTTCGGCAGACCCGCAAGATTCGCGTTCGGCGAGGACAGGTTTGTGCGTTTTGCGTACTTCCTGTTCGGTCACTATTTCCCCGAACACGGCAAAGCCGTTGCCGCCGAGGGCAGGGTTTTGCGCGACATAATTTTGGGCAAAAAACAATCCGAGGAAAATGCGGCAAAACTCGAAAAGCTCGCCGCCGTCTCGCGGAACTCCTATGCCGAATTTCGCGCATAGTGCGCGGTAAAAGGCGCGTTGCGGAATAGTTTCGCGTCGTCGGGGCGGATGAGTCCGTTTCGGGCGGGCTACTTTTCGTCCTTTTCGGGTGCGAGGTATTTTACCATCACGACATCGCCCACAAGTGCCGTTCCGCTTTCGACCGTGAACGCCGCGCAGGAGCGGTACGATATTTTGGCGTATTTTAGAATTGCTGTGGGGCGCATTTTCACGTCGCAGGCGTAGTACATCGGGGCTCTGTCCCGAACCGTGCTCGGCGACATTATGTTTACTATCACGGTGTCGCCGTCTTTGCGGACTATCCGTCCCACGTAGAAATCCATATCCTTTTGCGGCAGATTTTCGAGATACTGGCGCATTGCAGGCGACGGCGCGACGCGTCCCGTAAGTCCGCGCCGAACCGACTGCGAAAGTGCCGACTCCGCCGCCGCGCAACAGAGCAGGCAAAAAAACAGCGCACGCAGGAAATTCCCCACGTGCGTTGCGGTATGTTTGCTATTTTTCGGCATCCTTCATTTTTTTGAAGTGGTCGAACCCCGGGCCGTTCGCATTGCCTTCGGCGTCGAAGAAGCCGTGGAGCTGGCGGATGCGCGTGGGGTGGCGCATTTTGCGCAGGGCTTTTGCCTCAATCTGGCGGATGCGTTCGCGGGTAACGTTGAACTGTTTGCCGACTTCTTCGAGGGTGCGCGAGTAGCCGTCCTGCAGACCGAAGCGCAGCGTCAGAACCTTGCGTTCGCGCGGCGTCAGCGACGAAAGCACGTCCATCAGCTTTTCGCGGAGTAGCGAATACGCCGTCATATCGTAGGGGTTTTCCGCGCCCTTGTCTTCGATGAAGTCGCCGAAGTTCGTGTCGTCGGAGTCGCCCACGGGGCTTTGCAGCGAGATTGGCTGCTGCGCCATTTTCATTATCGACTGCACGCGCTCGACGGGGAATTGCATTTCGTTTGCGACTTCTTCGGGGGTCGGTTCGTGCCCGAGTTCCTGAAGCAGCTGCTTTTGAACCTGCATTACCTTGTTGAGCGTTTCAATCATATGAACGGGGATGCGGATTGTACGCGCTTGGTCGGCAATCGAGCGCGTGATTGCCTGCCTAATCCACCACGTTGCGTATGTCGAGAATTTGTAGCCGCGCTTGTATTCGAATTTTTCGACCGCCTTCATCAGCCCCATATTGCCTTCTTGGATGAGGTCGAGGAAGTTCAGCCCGCGGTTTGTGTATTTCTTCGCGATTGAAATTACGAGCCTTAGGTTTGCGCGAACCATTTCGGTTTTCGCCTTGTGCGCCTCGCGCATGGCCTGACGCACCGACTTGACCAAATCGACAAGTTCCGCGGGCTCTATGCAGTATTTGTTGCGGATTTCGTCGAGGCGGGCGTTGATTGTGTTGCTGTCGCCGATTTTAGTCTTCTTGCCGATTTTTTCGATTGCGCGGAGCTTGTAGAGCAAATCTTCGATTTCGCGCAGGGTGGGCGCGAGCGTGTCGAGAAATTCCTCGAACACTTTGAGCTTGAATTTGAAGCCCTTTACGTAGATGTCCTTGAGTTTGCTCTCGAGGTTTTTGAAAAGCGTAAGGTGGCGTTTTTTGAGGGCGGGGTTGGTTGCGGTTTCCGCGCTCTCCCAAGCTTTGTCGAGCTTCGACTGGATGTCTTCCGCCTTTTTGATGTATTCGGGCAGTTCCGCGAAGTAGTTTTCGCGCACTTCGACCTTTTTATCGAGCACGATTTTGTCGAAGCGTTCCTCTTTCGCCGCCAGCTTCTTGGCGATGTCTATCTGGAATTTGTTCGTAAGCGACACCGAGAACAACGCCTTGACCGCCTTGTTTTCGGCTGCTTCGATGCGCTTGGAAATTGCGACTTCCTCTTCGCGCGTAAGGAGCGGCACTTGCCCCATCTGCTTGAGGTACATTCTAACGGGGTCGTCGAGCGTGTCGGTCTGGAGCGCGCGCGCCTGGCGTTCCTCGCTTTCCTCCTTGCGGGTCTTGTAGTTTTCGATGTCCTCTTCGTTGTCGAGGATTTCGACTTCGAGGTTTTCGAGAATGTTTACTACGTTGTCGAACTCGTTGGGGTTGCTGAGCGTTTCGGTCAGATACTTGTTGATGTCCTGATTTGTCAGGTAGCCCTTTTCCTTGGAAAGGTGGATGAGTTGGCGGATTTTGTCGTTGAGCTTTTGCTTGTGTTCCGCTTCGGGATTCTTGGCTTTTTTAGCCGCCTTTGCGGGTTTCGCCGCCGCGGCGGGCTTGGGTTCGGCAGCGGATTTTGCGACTGCGGATTTTGCCGCGGGCTTTTTTTCGGGCGCGGGTTTCTTGGCTGGGACAGTCGCTTTTTTCACCGCGGCGGGCTTGGCTGCTGCGGGTTTCTTTTCGGGCGCGGGCTTCTTTGCCTCCGCCTTTTTGGGGGCGGCTTTGGAGGCGGGCTTTGCGGCCGTTTTTTTCGCCGCCGGTTTTTTGTCGGCGGCTGTTTTTGAAGTTTTCTTTACTGCCATATTGGATTTTCCTTTTTAAAGTTATGCGTCCTCTTCGATTCGCGCGGGCGGGGTTTTAGACTCGCGCCGCAGCTCGGATATCCGCTTGAGGATTTCCATTGTGTCGCCCGATTCCGACGATTCCGATTCCGCAAGTTTGCGGTTCAATGCCTCCAGCCTTTCGGCGTAGAAATTTTTGTATATTTTTCTGATGCATTCGTTGGCGTATTTTATCGGATTTTCGATTGTCGATTTCTCTTCCGAGCTCAGTCTGTATATGAGGTTTTTTTCGTCGTTTTTTTCGAAGCTTGTGTCGATTTCCGCGACGGAAAAGCCCACGCCCTCGCGGTAGAGTGCCATCAGCCGTCTGAGCGTCCTCGCCTCCACCGAGTCTCCGCGAATCCACGCTTCGTCGAGAATTTGGGACAAACCTTCCGCCACATTTTCGTAGTGTAGGGCTACCATTAAAGCGTCGTAAATCGAGTTTGTCAACATTCCTTGACCTCTATTTTCCGCGTCCTGTTCCGATATGTTTTCGGAATCGGGGCGGGTCTGCGGCGAGGCTTTCGACCAACGGGCGTAGTCGGCAATCAGCGACTCGTAGTCGGTTATCGTGGCGGTGGAGATTTCGCGCAGGTAGTCGTCGCGCAAAACCCGCGACGGGCAGGCGGCGACCATCTCGAAAAGCGAAAGTATCGCCGTGCGTTTGTCCTGCGGGGTGGGGGCGGGGTTGTCGGCAAGGACGTATTTTGCGGCAAAGCTCAGCGCGGTCTTGCGCCTGTTCTCGACGAGCTCGCGCATGGCGTCGACGCCGTGTTTTTTGATGAAAGAGTCGGGGTCGTCGCCGTCGGGGATTACGACGACGAACGGTTCGAGCTCAGCCTTGAAGCATATCGGAATGACCCTCAACGCCGCGTGTTGCCCCGCCGAGTCGCCGTCGAAAAGAAGCACGACTTTGTTTGCGTAGCGTTTCATCAGCGCGAAGTGCTCCGCGCCCGCCGCCGTCCCCTGCGTTGCGACCGTGTTTTTGAAGCCCGAGCAGTACATTCTGATTGCGTCGAGCTGCCCCTCCACGACTATGCAGTAGTTCTTTTCCTTTGCCTCGTTTTTCGCCTTGTCCATATTGAACACGACGAGGTTCTTTTTGAAGATTTCCGTGTCGCGCGAGTTTACGTACTTGCCTTCCTCCGACGGAATCTGCGGCGTAAAGCGCGTCTTGCGGGCGGTGAACGCTATAACGCGCCCCTGAATGTCGGAGATGGGAATCATCATTCTGCCGCGGAAGCGCGGGTAGAAGTTGCGTATGTTGCGCTCGCCCTCGCGCGCCGAAAATATTCCCGAAGCGGCGATTGCCTCGGGCGTGTACTTTTTCGACGCGAGCAGGCGTTTCAGCCCGACGGAATCGACGGGGGCAAAGCCTATGCGCAGCTCCTTTGCGTCGTCGAGCGTGAAGCCGCGTTCGTTCAGCCAGTAGTCGCGTATTTCGGCGGCTTCGGGGGTGTCGTCGAAGAACCTTTCGGCGTACCAGTTTGCGGCGTCTTCGTGGATGTCGAAAAGCTGTTTGCGCAGCGACGGGGCAACGCCGCCGCCGCCCGCATCGTATTCGAGCGCAATCCCGTATTTTTTCGCGATAAATTCGACGGCTTCGGGAAAGTTCAGGTTTTCCTTAATCATCGCGAACTTGAAGAGGTCGCCGCCCTGCGATGTGCTGAAACAGTAGTAGAAGCCCTTTTCGGGGTAGACGAAAAACGACGGGGTTTTTTCGTGCGTGAACGGGCTAAGCCCCTTCAACGCCGAACCGCTCTTCTTCAGATTGACGTAGTTCGAGATGAAGTCGGCAAGACCGACCCGCGCGCGGACTTCCTCTATCGACGACTGTTTTATGCGCGCCATCTATTTTGCGTAGTCTTCGTACTCGCGCTGCATTTCGTCGTACAGAATGTGTTCTTTGGGCGTGTTTGCGAGGAAGTGCTTGAAGAAGAACAGCGCGTTGCGGCGGTCGCCTATGAGCTTGTAGGTGCGCGCCAAATCGACCCAGATTTCGGGGTTGTTGGGGAATTTCTCGTAGGCGCGGTAGACCTTGTTCAAAAACTTTTCGTTGTTGAGAACCCTGCTTGCATTGCGCAGATAGAAGAGGGTGGCGTCGATGTCGTCGGGGTTGCGCTTGTAGGCTTCCGCCGCCGCCATATAAGAGTCTTCGTCGCGGTTTGTAAGCTCGTACGCCTTTGCCAGAAGCCTCCACGCCGCTTCGGGCGAAGGATTTTCGGCGATTGCAAGGTGGGCGAATTTTTCCGCCTGCATCGGATTTTTCTCCGCGATTGCGTTGTTGCATTTTTCGAGAAGTTGGTCGTACTTCGAGAGGGCGGCGGGGGTCTGCGTCTCGTCTTTGAGTGCCGAATTTTCGGGGGCGTCGGAAACGGGCTTGTCTTCGGACTTCACGACTTCGACAGCCTCCTGTTGGGTGCGGTCTTCCGACTGTTCGGGCTTTGATTCGGCGGACGTTTCGGGCTGCCGCTCGGACTGTTTTTCCCGAGCCTGTTCCTTTGCCTTGTTCTCGGCTTCGAGCTTTTCCTGTTCGCGCGCTTTTTGTTCGGCTTCGAGTTTCGCCTTTTGCTCGGCTTCCCTCTTTTCGGCTTCCGCTTTTTCCTTGGCTTTCATTGCCTCCTGCGCGGCGGCGAGCGATTCCCTGAACTCCTTCAACTGGGCGTGGAGCTTGGGGTATTTTTTGTCGATTATCTGCGGCTCGATTTTGTCGAGCTCGGCGACGGCGGCTTCGAGCAGGGCGGTTTCGCGCTGTGCAAGGTAGACCGTTACCAGCCCGAGCAGGATGTCCCTGCGCGTTTCGACGTTTTCGGGCAGGGTTGCCTTGTATGCGGCTTCGAGCCACTGGCGACCCTGTACCGCGTTGCCCGTTTTTACGAAGAGGTTGCCGATTTTTGCGGCTTCCGCGGTGTTGGGATTGCCGCCTTTTGCCTTGACCGACGCCATCATCGAGTTGAGCGCGTCGGGATATTTTTCCTCTTTAATCTGGCATTCGGCGAGGGCGCGCCACGCGACCATATCGGTGGGCTTGATTTTGAGGTATTTTTTGTACGCGTTTATAGCCGAATCGAACGCTTTCGATTGCTCGTAGGCTTTTGCTGCGTTTATTTGAAGTTCGGCGTCGCCGCCTTTCTTTTCGGAGGCGTTTTCGAAGAACATCGCCGCGCTTGCGAGCTGTCCGTTTTGCATATAGGCGTAGGCGAGGGCTTCGCTCAGTTCCGCGCTTGCGCCGTATTTCTGGTAGGAGTCTTCGAGAAGTTTTATTGCCTCCGCCGATTTTTCCTCGAACATCAGCACCCTTGCGCGGCGGACTGAGATGTCGGTTTGTCTTTGGTTTTCAAGCTTGATTTGCTCGGGCGATTTTTCGCCGCATCCCGAAAAAGTTGCGGCGGCGGCGATTGCCGCGCAGAGAACGAGAGTTTTTAAAATGAACTTCGGTGCTTGCATAAATTTAAAATTCCCTTTTATTACCCATTTAATTTTATTCAGCCAAATTTTTCACGGCGGGGCAATATTATTATGAAAAAATCTCTAAAAAAACTCGCATTTTCGCAAATAATTTCGGCAATTTTCGCCGTCGTTTTAGCGGCGCAGACCGCCGCGCCTGCGGACGATGCCGACAAAATGCGTTCGGTGCTCTTCGAATGCCGCGTTCCCGAGTTTTCGGCGTCGTCGTACGACAGGGCGGTTTCGGTTCTTTTTTCGGCTTTCGAAAAGGAGTCGGGCAAAAAAATTTCGCCCGCGTCGAAGGGCAAAGTCGGGCTTAAGATTTACACGAATTCGGGCGTAGGAATGTGCACGCCGCGCGGACTTGTCGACGCGGTCGTAAACCAGCTCGAAAAACGGGGCTACAAGCGCGAAAACATTACGCTTGTGGATATGAGCCGCCGCAAAATGCGCGAATGCGGCTACCTGCCGCGAGTTTCCGCAATCCAAAACGGCGCGGCGGACAACTACAAGGGCTCGCCCGTGGTCGACATCGAAAGCGGAAAGTTCTTCGACAAGCGTTGGTATTACGACAACGCGCTTATGCCGAAGTCGATGAAAAACGTCTCCGAATCGTCCGACTTGTACAATCCCGAGTTGCGCAAAAGCTATCTGCCCGTGCCGCTCTTTTTGACTGTCGATTTCTGGATTAACCTGCCCGTGATTACCGATATGGAGGGGCTCGGCGTGTGCGCGGCAATCGGCAACGCCAGCATCTGGAATATGTCGAACAACGAACGCTTTTTGAAGCAGCCCGCGAACGCCTCGATGGCTGCTTCGGAGGTCGTATCGATTCCCGAGCTGCGCGACTCAAACCTGATGACGATTCTTTCGCTCGAGCGCGGTCAGTTCGTGGGCGGCGCGCTCTTCAATTCGCGCTGTTCGCTTTCCGAAAACATTCTTTATATGAGCGCAAACCCCGTGGTCGTAGACTATCTGGCGTGGAACACGATAAACCGCTACCGCCGTTCGTTCGGCTTCGCACCGATAGACCCCATGCCGCCCGTGCTCAACTATTGTCGCGAGCTTAAAGTGGGCGACTACGACTTCCGCAAAATCAGGCGCATCGACGTTCCCTACGCTCTCAAGAGGAAATAATTATGTCCGACGACATCTTCGATATTGTCGATTCGAACGACTGCGTTGTAGGTTCGGCTCCGCGTTCGCAGGTTCACGCGCGGGGGCTTATGCACAGGGCTTCGCACGTGCTGATGTTCAAGGGTTGCGGCGCGGACAGAATGATTCTGCTTCAAAAGCGTTCCGCAAACAAGGATTCGTACCCGAACATCTACACAACGTCCTGTTCGGGGCACGTGGACAGCGGCGAGGACTACGACATTGCCGCCGTCCGCGAAATGCGAGAGGAAACGGGGCTTTCGGTAGATATGTCGCGGCTCGAAAAAATCGGCAAAATTTCGCCCTGCGCGGAGACTGGGCACGAGTTCACGTTCGTCTACGAAATGGAGTGCGACGGCTCGGAGAAGTTCTCTCCGCCGCCCGACGAAGTAGCCTCGCTCGACTGGGTGGGGGTCTCCGATTTCGAGCGTCAAATTGCGGAAAATCCGCGCAACTTCACGCCGTCGTTTTTGTGCGTGTACAGATTTTATTTGTCTAAACGCGGTAAACAGTTTTAATTGCAACTTTTCTTTCAGTAAAAAATGAGCAAGGTAAGAGTAAGATTCGCCCCGAGTCCAACGGGTTTCTTTCACATCGGAAGCGCGCGCACTGCGCTCTTCAACTGGCTTTACGCCAAGCACACGGGCGGGACGTTCGTCCTGCGCATCGAGGACACCGACGAAGAACGCAATTCGGTGGAATACCTTAACATCCTCAAGGACGGTATGAAGTGGCTCGGTCTCGACTGGGACGAAGGTCCCGATGTCGGCGGCGACTACGGCCCGTACTTCCAGAGCAAGCGCGCCGACATCTACAGGGAGTATCTCGAAATCCTCCGCAAAAAGGGCAGGGCGTACGACAAGGACGGCGCGGTATTCTTCAAAGTCTCGGGCGAACCGCAAATCCTGCACGACGCGGTTTACGGCGATGTCGAAAGGCTCGAGGAAAAAGACTTCCCCATTTTCCGCTCGAACGGCACGCCCGTCTTCCACTTCGTAAACGTTGTGGACGACATCTGCATGCAGATTACAAACGTAATCCGCGGTCAGGACCACCTTACAAACACCAACAAGCACATCGAACTTTTCAAGGCGTTCGACGCGCCGATGCCGCAGTTTGCGCACATCCCGCTCATCCTCAAGAGCGAGGGGCAGGGCAAAATGAGCAAGCGCGACAGGGGTGCACTCATCGAGGAATACCAGCAGAAAAACTTTATGCCCGAAGCCGTCCGCAACTACCTTTGCATGCTCGGCTGGAATCCGAAAAACGGCAAGGAGGTTATGCCCATCGAGGAGATAATTTCGCTGTTCGACTTCTCGGGAATCGTCAAGAGCAACGCGCGTTTCGACGAGCGCAAGATGGCGCACTTCAACACCGAACACATCCGCGCCCTTCCGCCCGAAAAGTTCCACGCGCTCGCGCGCCATGCAATCGAGACCGAAAGCAAAATCGATATGGGCACCGACGAAACCTACATCGGCAAGGTTTTCGACCTCTGCCAGCCCAAAGCCGCAAATATGGAAGGTCTGCCGTCGATGGTCGAATACTTCTTTACCGAAGACTATCCGTTCGACGCGGCGGGTCGCGAAAAGGTTTTCAAGAAGGGCGAACCGCTCGCGCGTCTTGACGAAGCCCTCGAGCTTTTCAAGAACCTCGAAAAATTCGACCACGATTCCATCTACAACGCAGTCTGCGAAATGGCGGAAAAGGCGGGGCGCAAGTCGAACGAATATTTCCAGATTGTCCGCTACGCGGTAACGGGGCAGGCGGGCGGCCCCGACCTGTTCCCGATGCTCGAAATACTCGGCAGGGACAAGGTTGTTGCGAGAATAGAGGCGGCAAAGCCCAAGCTCGCACAGGGCGCGTAGAGCGGCACAAAGCGCGCGGGGCGTGCGCAACACACGCAGGCGCGGCTACCGCAACGCAATTCGACACGGTTTTTACGGACGGCACGGGTTATTCCGCGCCGTCTTTTTTTGTCCGTAGAGTTGACGGGAAAGGCGGTTTCGATTCCTTTAATAAAATCGCGGGTTGGGTTTGTTTTCGATAAACTGAGTGTCAAACGCTTTCGAACGGTAGATTTTGGTTTTGTTTGAATATATTGTAAATTTAAGCGTTTTGTTGTTGACAAGCGATTCGTCCGCATATTTTTATTACTACAACTTAAGAACGTAGTTATGAAAAAGACATTGATTACATCCATCATCGCAGGCGCGGCGGCGTTTTCCGCCACTGCCGCAACCGTAAGCGAAGTTGCCTCCCCCATCACCGAAACCACAACATTTGTCGGAGAACAGGTTTTCGAGGGGCAGCTTACAATCGACGGAGCTTTGCTCAAAATCGGCGAAAAGGACGGTTCGCAAACGGGCATTCTCACCGTTAGAGACACTTCGAGTCCGCTCGCCAATACGGGCAGAATCCAAGTAAACAAGGGCAGCACGCTGTATGTCTACACGGGCAATACCCCCAATTACAGCACGGCGTCGAAAGGTCAGCGCATCGACATTTACGGCACGGTCGTAACCGCATACGGATTGGACAGTACAACCCTTCCCGACGACTCGAACAGCTACAACCTCGAAGTCAACGGTTCGGCGAAATCGCTCAATGTATTCGAAGGCGGCGTTCTGAATTTCAAAAACGGCGCAATGAGAATCCTCAACGGCGCAACGGCAAACCTCTATGCAGGCTCCAAGACGACGGTCGGAAAGGTCGTTTTGTCGAACAACAATGCAAAGCTTGTCCTCGGCGGGAACGACGTTCTGACGACATCGAGCGGCGGCAGAACATCGCTGACTCTTTCGTCGCAGGCAAAGGGCATTCTCGATGTCACCGCCACGACCAACGCAAAGCTTAACGTTATCCAATTCCAAGGGCGTTCGTCGCTTACGATAAACCTGTCTTCGGCACACGGAACGCTGTCGCTGAACAAAATCGACATTCACGAGGTCGGAACTTACACTTTTGACGGAACGGAGTCTTTGACGCTTTACGATTTCGTAAACGACACGCTGAAAATCGAAAACGCCGACAACCTCGAAATCATCGGCGACATAATCCGCGTAACGAAAGTCGGCAACGCTTCGAAAGTCAAAGACATAAAGCTTATTGCCTACGACAAGTCGGGCACTCTGCTTTTGGGCGAAAACGAACATTGGGAATTTCAAAACGGCTATCTGAACATTGTCGCCAACGTTCCCGAACCCGCCGAATGGGCGGCGATTTTCGGCGCAATCGCGCTCGCATTGGCGGTCTACCGCCGCCGCCGCTAATACCGATTTTTTCCTCCACGGCAAAGCCCGCATTTCGGCGGGCTTTTTTTTGTTTTTGCGCGCAACTCATTCTGCTTGCGTTTGTCGAAATATAATCCATAAAGACTTGAAAATTTTACAAGCGTCCCCGCGCACCCATTCTAAAAAAAATGAATTTCGAAATATTTGACTGGAACTCGATTGTCCTCGGCGTCTTGGCGGCGTGTCTTTTCGCCGAGTGCATCATATTGGTCGTCCGCGTAAATTCGTTGAAAAACAAGATGGAGGCTGACGCCGAGACAATCAGAACCGACGAGCTTGTAAAGTACGAAAAAAAGCGCAACGAACTCGAAATGCTGCTCAAGGAGCGCGAAATCGAGATGAAGTCGGAATACGAGGATATGCTCTCGCTGGCGCGCGTGGCAAAACGCGAGCAGGACGAAAAGCTCGCCGAAGCCAAAATCCGCGCCCAAAACGCCGAGCGCGCAGTGGAACGCGCCGACGCCGAATTTACCCGATTCGCGAAAATGAAGGAGGACTACCGCAGGAAATCGGAGGAATACGCGGTAAAACTTGCGGGGCTTGCCAAGCTCGACATAGAGGACATCCGCGAAGACGCAAAGCGCGAAATCGAAAAAAAATGCCTCGAAGACCTTGCGCTCTACCGCTCCGAAATTCTGGAAAAATCAAAGCGCGAGGCGGACGAGACCGCGCAGAGAATCGTAGCCGACGCAATGCAGAGAATCGCGACGTCGATTCCGCAGTCGGTGCAGACCGCCACGGTGAAAATCCCCGACGACGCAATGAAGGGCAGGCTCATCGGCAGGGAGGGGCGCAATATCCGCTCGTTCGAAGCGGCGACGGGCACGACGCTTATCATCGACGAAACGCCCGATTGCGTTGCGGTTTCGTCGTTCAATCCCGTCCGCAGGGAGATTGCGAAAATCGCCCTCGAAGAACTCGTGCGCGACGGCAGAATCAACCCCGCTACAATCGAGCAGGCGGCGGAACTGGCGCGTCAAAAAATCTCGCAACACGCGTACGACATCGGTTCGAAAGCGGCGGAATCGCTCGGTCTGGCGCGCGTTCATCCCGACATCCTGACGGTTCTTGGCAACCTTTCGTTCCATCTTTCGTTGAATCAGGACACTCTGGCGCATTCGATAGAGACGGCAAAACTGTGCGCTCTTATCGCCGCCGAACTCAACTGCGACGCGGCAATAGCAAAGCGCATAGGGCTTTTCCACGACATCGGAAAGGCGTTGCCCGATTCCGACCTTTCGCACGCAAAGGCGGGAGCCGCACTGTTGGCGCGTTCGGGCGAGTCCGACACGGTCGTCAACGCGGTCGAGGCGCACCACGGCGAAGTTCCGCCGAGCAGCATTTACGCGACAATCGTGCGCGTTGCAGACTCCCTTTCGGCGACCCGACCGGGGGCGCGAATGGAAGCCACCGAGGGCTACATCCGCCGCATAAAAATGCTCGAAAAAACCGCGCTCGATTTCGAGGGCGTCTCTGGCGCGTACGTTTTGCAGGCGGGGCGCGAACTGCGCGTAATAGTTTCGCCCGACGCCGTAAGCGATGTCGAGGCGCAGGAAATTGCGGGCAAAATAAAGCGGAAAATTGAGGAGAACACCGACAACTCCCTGTCCGTGAAGATAACGCTCGTGCGCGAACAGCGTTTTACCGAGATTGCAAGGCCCGCGCCGCGCGCTTAAGCGAGTCAATTTGGTCTTCGAGAAGCTTTTTTATCGGCGAGTCCGCCTCCGTCTCGGACAGCACCGACTCGAGCACGCCGACCGCCTTTTGCGGCTCGCCGTTCTTCGCCAAAATCGACGCGTAAATTCGGCGCACGTAAACGGGCGGGTCGTCGGCTTCGGCAAGCGGCGCATAGCACTTTTCCGCAAGCTTGAAGTCGGAAATTCCGAGCGCAATCTGCCCCTTCAGCAAAAGCAGGTCCGAATTGTTCGGAAACATAGCAAGCCCCTTGTCGAGCAGCTTGAATGCGACGCCCGCCTGCCGCTTCTTGTAGATTTCAAGCGCGGTTTCGTTGCGCCTTTCGGGCGGGAGTTTTTCGAGCAGCCAGTGCGGCGTGTCGAAGGCAATCATCGACGCGCCCTGCGTCCAGAACATTGACATATACGGGTCGACATCGGTCGCGAACTCCACGGCTGAAACGCAGCCCGCAACGTCCTTTTTCTCCCAGTCGAGATAGCCCTTTATCCACGCGAAGTCCGAAATAATCGAGCGGTATCCGCCGAGAATCCCCCAGAGCGTGCCGCCGCCGAGCGCCGCGACAACCGCACTTCTGCCGAGCGGCTTTCCGTCGGACACAACGCCCCTGAGCGGAACGCCCGCAAGCCCAGCAGCGGCAAATGCGGCAAGCGCAAAAATCGCAGTTTTCAATCCGTCCGACATGTCAAAATTCGCGCCTTGAAAATGCAAACGCCGCCGCCGCAAGAGCCGCCGCGCAGTAGACTGTTCCGTATCCCGCCGCCGCCGCGAAAACCGCCGCGTCCGCGGGCGCAAACGCAAACGATTCGAGCGCGCCGAAAATGTGCAGGTCGGGGAAAAGCCGAGCCGCCACACCGACCACTCCGCCCGTTTTGCCGCCGAGATTGAGCGTTATTTCGCCCGCCATCGAAACGGCAAGAGCCATAAACGAAACCGAAGCCGAAAACAAAAGCGACGTCGAAACCGAGCACACGAACACCGATACCGCCGCAACCGTGCAGAGCTTTATCCACTGCGCAACCGCAAAAAGCCACACGCCGACATAGTTTATCTGCGGCGCGTCGGCAGTCTGCGATTCGGCAAAGCCCGCCCGCGTTATCGCGAGCATAAGCGAGGTCGCCGCCGCAACCGCAAGCGTGAAAAGCCCCAACGCCGCCGCCGCGCCCAGAAACTTGCCCACCGTAAACTGCGCAATGCCGACGGGCTTGGAGAGCAGGGTGATGACCGTCTTGTTTTCCATCTCGGAATGGAAAATCTGGCAGGTCGCAACAACCGCCATAATCGAGCCGAAAAAGCCCAACGCCCCCGAGCCGAAGTCGAACACGAACTTCAGCTGTTCGTGCCCGAGGTCGAGCGAAAGCAGGTACTTCGACGACAGCACGAGCGCGAGCGCGACAAGCGCGGTTATGAGCATAAGCTTCTGTCCGAGCGTTTCGCGGAAAGTGTTCGCCGCTATCAAAAAGGCGTTCCTCATTTTTCCCTCCCGACCGTTTTTTTGAAAAATTCGTCGAGCGGGATTTTCGCCGCCGACTCCGTAGCCACGTTCGCCCCGAGCGATTTCGCATAGGCGGAAATTTTCGCGAGCGTCTCCGCGTCCGCGCCGTCGATGTCGAGCCGCGTGCGCCCGTCTATCTCGAGCAGCTTGTCGATTTCGCCCGTGGCGGCAATCCGCCCGCCGCTTAGCACCGCAACGCGCGAACACAGCCGCTCTACTTCGCTCATAATGTGCGAACAAAGCAGAACGGTTTTGCCGTCGTCCTTAAGGCGCATTACAATTTCCGCCATATCGGCAGTTCCGATGGGGTCGAGCCCCGAGGCGGGTTCGTCGAGCACGACGAGCTTCGGATTGTGCACAATCGCCTGCGCAAGCCCCGCGCGCTGCACCATTCCCTTTGAATAGAGCGCAAGGGCGCGGTTCGCCGCGTCGGAAAGACCTACAAGCCCGAGGGCAGCCCGCGCCGATTTTTCCGCCTCCGCCGCCGACATCCCGCAAAGCTTTCCGTAAAACGACACGAGCTGGAAGCCCGTCATATATTTGTAAAAATAGGGGTTCTCGGGCAGATAGCCGACAAGCCTTTTCGTCTCTTTTGAGACGGGTTTGCCGAAAATTTTGCATTCGCCCGAATTTGCGCGCAGAAGCCCGAGCAGGATTTTTATAGTCGTGCTTTTCCCCGCGCCGTTCGGACCGACAAGCCCGAAAACTTCGCCTTCGGCAACGTCGAACGACACGCCGTCGAGTGCCCTTACAAGCAGACCGCGCACGCCGTACTTGTAGTATTTTTTGATGTTTTTTATTTCTATTGCGGGTTGCATGTCAAAGTTTGATTCTGAAGCCCTTGTAGACCGCATCTGTCAAATCGGCGCGTTCGTCGACCGATTTAATGAAGTCCGCCATAACCTCTGCTATTTCGTCGGCAAACCTGCGCGTTTGCGATTCGTCGCCGACCGCGAGCAAATGCACTCTGCCGTCGTCGAGATTTTCCACATACCCGCACACGTCGTAGCCAGCCGCTATGTTCGAAACCTTGTATCGGAAGCCGACCCCCTGAACGCGTCCCGAATACCAAACCTGCAACCTGTTTTTTTGCGATGCCATGGAATTTTTCTCCCACATCCGCCGCGCGCTTGCAACTTTTTTTACGCTCGGCAAAAAATTTGCGCTTGAAATGGGGAACCGATTGAAATTTAATTTGTCCCAATACGAGTCGATAAAAATTTATCAATCGAACAAAGTCAAAAAAAGAAAGAACAAAATTGAAAAAGACAATCCTCACAAGCTTGGCGGCACTCGCCGCATTTACATCGGCAACCTACGCGGCTGAAAACGCGGCGGATACGAACGCAAACGAATACCTCAAGACATTCGGTATGATGATGTTCGAAAGAAACGGTCTCTCCGACCTCAAGCTCACGCCCGCCGAATTCGACGTGTTCGTCTCGGGTATGAAAGATTCGCTCGACGGCAAGAAAATGCCCGCAAACATTCAGGAAATCGGACCGAAAATGATACAATACCTGCAGGCGCGCGCAGAGGCAAATCTGGCAAAAGAAGCCGAAAAGGCGGAAGCCGTTGCCGCGGAATATTGGAAGGAACTCGAAAAGAAGGAGGGCATCAATAAGACGCAGTCGGGCTTGGCATACGAAATTCTGAAAAAGGGCGACGGCAAAACCCCGAAGGAAAATTCCGACGTAACCGTTCTCTATACGGGAAAACTCATCGACGGAACGGTGTTTGACTCCACCGACAAGGCGGGCGGCAAACCCGTAACATTCAACCTCGGCAAGGTCATCCCCGGATTCCGCGAAGGCTTGCAGAAAGTCGCAAAGGGAGGCAAGATTCGCCTGCACATTCCCGCAAAACTCGGCTACGGCAAACAGCCCGTCCCCGGGATTCCCGTAAACTCGACGCTCGTTTTCGAAGTGGAAATGGTGGACGTCGATGCGGCTCCTGCGGCAGTCCCCGCACCGACTCCCGCTCAACCCGCGCAATAAGCGAAACGCAAATACTTTCAAACCGCTCCGAACGGGGCGGTTTTTTTTTGCGGAAATTTTCGCGGCGAAAACTTTTAAATAATAAAGCCCACACCGAGTTTATTACCAATGCGGCAAAAGAATTGAGTTAAAAACTTGACTTCACACGGCGTATCGAAATTATCGGAAGAATTTACACGGGTGGTAGCGCAGCCTGGCTAGCGCATCTGGTTTGGGACCAGAGGGTCGTGGGTTCGAATCCCACCCGCCCGACATGTAAAAAGCCCGCAATGTTACAACACTTGCGGGCTTTTTTGTTGCGGTAATATCCTGT
Source organism: uncultured Opitutales bacterium (assembly GCA_900548275.1). Taxonomy (GTDB): domain Bacteria; phylum Verrucomicrobiota; class Verrucomicrobiia; order Opitutales; family Intestinicryptomonadaceae; genus Merdousia. Next base: position 93,960 of record URJY01000001.1, read on the forward strand.
TTTTTTCACTGATGGCACATTTCGCCGCGTATCATTACGGCGGCGGGCGTGAATGTGTAGGTTGCGTATTTTTCGGGGTTTTTGTCGTAGTCGGAGCGGTTTCTTTCGAAAAGAATTTTCCGCTTGTCGAATTTTTCGGGGCTAACGGCAAGTTCCACTTCGTGTTCGCCGTCGGGCAGATTCAGTGCGATTACGTTCGAGGCGCGGCGCGCGTACGTGCAGTAGCCGTCGAATGTTTTGAAGCTTGTTTTCGGTTTTCCGTCGATTTTTACGTCAACCTTACACCCGTGCGGTCCGATGATGTCGTAGAATGCAAGGGCTGTTCCCCTGAATTTGAAGCGCATTTTCGAACCCGATTTCATTTCCGTTATCGCGTCGAGCTTTTTCCCGAACTGCTTTGCAATCTGGCTGTTTTTGTCGGGTTGTTTTGCGTCGCCGAAATACGAAATTGCGGGGTCGTTTGCGGGTATCATTTTCGCGTTTTCGTAATTGTCCGACGAAATGGGCGCGGGCAGGGCTGTCCGTTTGCGGTACGGCATTTTTTCGAGCTTTTCGAACGACCGCGCGAGCGCGTCCATATAAAAAACGTGTCCCGTGTTGGGAAACGGATGTACGCCGTCTTTCGAAAATACGATTCTGCCCCGCGCGTCTTTCGGCATTTTTGCGTATGTGTCGAGCGTTTCCCCCGAGGGGGCGGTCATTACGCCGTCGGGCGATTTCATTATCAGCTTCCCGTCCTTTTCGAGCTTTGCGATTTCAAGGCACATATTGATTGACGGGATGGCGTAATGGTCGGCGACATCCTCCATAACCGCTTCCGAGGCGTACATTTTGCCGCTCTGGATTGTCTTGAGCGTCTTTTCCGTGAATGTGTAGACAAAGCAAATGTCGGTTTTCGGATTCGCCTTTCGGATTTTTCTGACAACGCCCTCCATTGTGTTGCGGATTTGTTCGGGCTTCAGTCCGAAGTCGTTTACGGCGAATTCGACGAATACGAGGTCGGGCGATTTCGAGAGCACGTCGCGGTCGATTCTGAACGAGCCGAGAAACGAGCCCGTCCCGCCGATTGCCGCGTGTATCGGCACGATTTTCGCATTCGGAAAGCGTTTTTTGAAATAGTCCGCGCTTTTTACGCGCCATCCGCTTTGCTCCGTGATACTTCCGCCGAAGTAGGCGATTCTCACTTCATCGCCGCCGCGCAGTTTCTTGTAGAATTCGGGCAATCCGCCGCGCTGGCGGAGTTCCGCAGTCGTCCGTTCTTTCGGGGCGTAGGTTGTTTTTGTTGTCGAAGCCGCCGCATTTGCCGCGACGGCGGCAACGAGCAGCATTTGAATTATCGTCAAAATCTTCATATTGTGTGTCGGTTGTGTTTTTTATGTCAAATTGAAGTTAATGTGCGAATCGGGCGTTTGTCAAGCCGAATGGGCTTGAGGGTAGGGGGGGACGGAAACTTTTTCGGAGAATAAAAACGACAACAAACAAGCCCGCAACTCTTTTGGAATTGCGGGCTTTCAAATGGTGGAGATGAGGGGAGTTGAACCCCTGTCCTTATCGCTTTCAAACGCACCTTCTACGTGTGTAGTCGTACTTTAGTCTTTGTTCGGGCTTGGGCTACGACTACCGTCCCGAACGCATTGTCCGCAATTTGGCGACCGCCGACCCGAACAAATGCCGGCAATCCCTGTTCCCAATGTCGACGCCAGATTCCACCTATTGGGAGTCGGCGGGCTGACGTGCCGCGTTAATTAAGCAGCAATAGCGTATTCTTCGCCATTTATGTTTGTTGTGATACATTTTTACGGAGCCGAGTATCATCTCCGACACGCAAGCACATCTTACGACCATAAGTCGAATTCCGGAACATCCCCGAAATCTTGCGGGCTACCGAGTTCGTCGGCTGCCCTGCGTATAATCGTCAAAATGTTTTGCAAATTAATCGACGCGTTTTTTCGCATTTTGTTCCCGCGATTTCAAGCATTTTATTCAAATTTAATGGCTTGACTTTTCCCGCGCCTGCGGACATCCTCAAACTTTTAATATTATTAACACATTTTTCCGTTAGATGCTGAATTTTTCCGAGCAGTGCATGGATATGGCCCGTTCTATTCTGGGCAAAAACATCGGGGCTATTAACGAAGACGGCTCCATAACTCCTGTCGAAAACGAATCTTCGCTCGACTACGAACCCGGGCACGCGGCTCTCGCATTGGGCGAATTCTACCGCGCCACGGGGCTGACGGAAATCGAAGGGCGCGACATCGTAGACCTCTGCGCCCGTTGCATCACTGCCCAGACGAACGACAAGGAATACACCGAAGACGGTCTTGCGTATTCGTCGCTCGGGCTGCTTTCGTTCGGCCCGTCGAAAGACCGCAACGCCGTGTGGGACAGGCTTCTGGAGGAAACCCAGAAGAACCTCGACAAGCGTCTGCTCTCGCGTACCGACTACGACGACCATTTCCAGATTTTCAACATCGCCAAGGCCGTCGCCCGCTTCAGTATGGGGCTTAGTAAGAAGGACGAAACGGGCAAGCTCATCGACCGTTTCCTCGAACGCATTCAGCAGACCTCCTCGGGCAACTATTTCGACGACAAGCCGCAGGGCTCGCTCGACGGCGTGTTCGACATCTTCGGCGTAGTCTCGTTCGTGTTCATCCGCCAGTCGCTTCAGCTGCACGCCAATATGCACCTGCGCGACAGAAAAATTCCCTCGCTGCGCACGTTTGCCGAAAAATATTTGCGCCTTTTGCCCGACATCGTCCGCGCGGACGGCTTGGGTTGGGCGTTCGGCAGAAACATCGGCGCGTACGGTCAGATGCACTGCATTTCGATGATTCTTCAGGCGATGCGCGACAACTGGATTGCCGAAGACAAAATGCCCGAGTATATGGACATTCTGCGTCGTCTCTTCCAGTTCTTCTTTATGACCTATCTGGATCAGGAACACGGCTACTTGGTCATCCGCGACGCCGAACGTTCCGCGGCGGCGGGCTGCTCGACGCGCATGGCCAATTTCGACGCCGCGCGCTATCTCTGCCAGTGGTCGCGTTTGGCGAAGACTGTCGGACGCCAGATGCAGGCGAAACAAACGCCGATGCGCTCGGGCGGCAAGTACATAATGTTTGACAATTCCTCGCGCAAAGAGCAGGGCTTGTTCGTCTATTCGAACGCCGAAACGGGAATGCACCTGCACCTGCCGCTTATCGCCCCCGGAGAAAAGAACATTTCTTCGTCGTTGGCGTTCCCGCATATGCCTGGGGTGTTCGATTGGCCGGCGGACAGATACCTGCCCGTACTCATCCCCGAACTTACTTTCGGCGACAAGGTTACGACGCCCTCGTACTACGGAAAACGTTGCACCACGGGGCTCGGATTGCGCAATTCGTTCTTCTTCCGCTATGAACAGCCCGACTTGGTAACCGCTGACGGCGAAGTCGTCAAGGGTCTCGGCTCGTGCAAGGTTTCGTGGTCGTTTAGCGGCAACAAGATTACGGGCGACTTCATCTACACCGTCCACAGCCAGATAACGCTCGACAAGTTCAGACTCGTCGTTGCAATCGGCTCTCCCCACACCGAATACCACGTCCCGATGGCGTATGCAATCGGCGAAAACGGCTTGGGCGTTGGAATCGAAAAAGACGATTTTCAGGCGAATTGGCTCGACACCGAAGTTGTGTCCGAAGACCCGCAGTACCGCTCGTATTGGGGCAACATCCACTACCTGCAGGTATACGCGCGCGACAGGGCGATGGTTATGCGCCCGGGGGTTCAGTACCGCATTACATTGTCGCTCGACCCCGACATCGCATTTGCCGAGTAGGGCAGTTTTTTCAAAAATGGCGGTTTCAAACGAAGCCGCCTTTTTTTGTAAGCGGTTGCATTCTGACGGCGGCAGTCGGAGGCGGCGTGGAAGCCTGACTAATTCCGTACTCTGTACCGACCGACTCTACTCGAGGGGATAGCGCAATGCCCGCGCATAAAAAAAAGACTTTCGCCGATTCGGAAAAGTCTTTTTGCTTTTTGCAAAGTCGGTCTTATTTTCTCTTTCGGTACACCGTAAGAGCCAATGCGAACGCGCCGAACATTGCGGCATAGGTCGAGGGTTCGGGGATTTGCGAGAATGCGTACGCGCCCAATTCGTCGACCGTTATGCTTGCCACGCCGTCGGAATAGTCTACTTCCGTTTCGAGCATAGTCCAAACATCGCTGCCGCTTACCTTATGCCACGCTCTGAGCAGACCTGCGTCTTCAAGCGAGCCGACAAACGCGCTAAAGACTACACCGTATTCGGCGTTGTCGTTGTCGGTTGCCGATACGTCAAACCCGCCGAGGAAGTCGCCCCGAATGTTGCCCGCGTCGGAAACGGTTTCGATATTTGTAATTTCCAACTTTTTGTCGCCCATATTCACGACGTTGAAGTCGAGCTGAAGCGTCTTTTCGCCGTCGGAATACGATACCGATTGGGCGTCGTTTTCGATGTCTCCGCCGACCCTTACGGGGCTTCCCGACACAAATTGCGCTTCCTTCCCCGAAACGAAAGTCAAATCGTAAAAGCCGTTATTGGACGTGCCGAATACCAAAACTCCGCCGTAGGCTTCCAGTTTACCCTTCAAATCGGGGTCGTTCATATCGCAGTATGAGAATGTAAGGTTCGAAGTCTGTGTTCCGCGGCGCAACACAAGCAACCCGTTGGCATTGTTGAAAATTTTCGCGTTTTCGAGCGTACCGTTGCCGAGTTTTATGTTCAACTTTGCCGTGGTGGTTGTGCCTGCGCCGAGTGTTCCGATATATATATACGGTGCGCCGAGCCCGTTGTTTACGTTCATCGTGCCGTTTTGAACATAGAGTCTGCCTTTAAATTGCGCCATCGAACCGTTGACGACCAGTGAGCCGTCCTTATCCTTAAAAATTTCGGCGGAAGCATCTGCGCTTTCAAAGGAATCGAGCGTACCGCTGTTTGCGGAATCGTTGTTGCCTATCGTAAGGGTTGCTCCCTTTTCGACGTGTATGTTAATTTGGGTACCCGTATCCATATAAAGGAATCCGCCGTTTTCGGCGTTGTTGCCCGAATATTCCATCGATTTTGTCGCCGTTAAAAGGATACTTTGATTCGCGCCGAGATAGATTGCCCCGCCTTTGCCCGCCGTGTTGTCGGCAAACAGCGAATCCGTAACGTGCAGCAAACCGGAGCTGTTGAAGGATATAGCCCCGCCTCTTGCCAGCGAATTGTCGCTGCTGTTGGATACGTAGTTTCCCCTGAAGACCGAGTTTTTAATAGCCAAACTGCCCGAGCTTCCGTCCAGATAAATTGCGCCGCCCGAAATGTTCGAGCTTCCCGAGGCTATCGAGTTGTTGAAAAGGAACTGCGAACCGTTGATTGTCGTGTAGACATCGGCATAGACGCACGAGCCTTGCACGTCGCCCGCAGAGACCGTATTTTGCGAGAAAACCGTGTCGTTTATTTCCGACGAGCCCCCGTAGCCGTTTTAGCCTTTCCCGTAATGGATAATTCCCCTGAATTGCGAAGATTCGTCTTCGTTTGCAATCTTGTTCGATTCGAAGAGGGCGTTTTCGAAATTCATTTTGCCTTCGCCCAAACTTGCGAACAGGCTCGGCGCACTGTTCATTCGGTTGCCGACAATCTTCGAGTCTTTGAAGTTTACGGCAAGCGACTTCGAGACACCCACCGTTACGAGGGGCGCGTCGAAGAGCGAGCCGCCTATTTCCGTGCGCTCGGCAACGACATCAATCGTACCGTCGCCGTCGAACGCCGCCGAGTCGTCAAGCGCAAGCTTTACGTTCGAGACCTGCGAGCCGTTCGCAAGCTCGATTGAATTGATATTTTTGATGGTTCCCCTGAAGTCGCCCGTCCATTTTTCGGTTGTTTCGGTGCCGCCGAAAACGAGCTTCCGCGAGCCGCTTACACCCGCGCCGTTTTCGCCGTAGCCGTCGATAGTACCCGAGAAGTCGTTCGTCGAAAGAAAGCGGACGGTCGTGTTACCGAGCACCTTTGCGCGCAGTCCCGTGCTGCCGCCGTAGATTGTGCCGTTTATCCGCGTTTCGCCGTCGATGTCGATTTGCGTTGAACCTTGGATTATGTCGTCAATGCCGCCGCCGTAGACGTTGCCGTTTACGACAGCGCTCTGAAGCGATGTGATTACATCGCCTTCGACCGAGCCGCCCGTGCTGCCGCCGTAAAGGTTGCCGCCCACGGACGTTCCGTTTGTGAGTATGTTGGAAATGCTTCCCGCAATGTCGCCGAGTCTTGCCTCCCCCGAAGACGGGTTGGAGTCTACCGTGGCGTTGCCGCCTACGAAATCCTTTTTAATTTCGACGTTTATGAGGTTGTTTTTGATATTTCCGCGCACGTCGCCCGTACCGATGTCGCCTGTGGGATCGTAGTTGCCGCCGACAAATGAATCGAATTGTCTGTTGATTTTTACCGAGTCGATGGAGGATTCGACGGATTGCCCGTCGTAATTGCCGCCGATGTAGTTTTCGGACATCGCCGCACCCGCAAAAAGCGTAAAAATAGACAGCGTTATAAGTTGTTTCTTCATATGATGTATTGATGATGGATATTCCGCCGTTTTTTGTCCCGTGCATTTCCCGCGCCGATTGAATAAAAAACGGACACGGCGGTTCGTTTTCGAAAAACATAGGGTCGAACTTTTCGACCGCCGTATCCGTTGTGTTATACAAATTTTACTTTACAATCAGGCACACCTGACACCCCGGGCCGTGCACGCCCTCGACCAGAACGCCTTCGACGTCCGTCGTCTTCGAGGGGGCTGCGACGTAGATGGCGTAGGGGCAGTCCACGGTTTTTTCAAGGGCGTCAGAAATCGTCTGCACGATGTCGCTTTCCCTGAGGACGGCGACGTGCACCCACGGGGCGATTGTCGCGAGCCTGTCGGCGGTATCCCTGTCTTTTAGGACTATTGCTCCGCTTTCGGCTATCGCCATGGAGGCTTTGCTTATGCCGAAATCGTATGCGTCGGGATTGCTTCTGTCGAAGTCGCGGTCAAGCTCGAAGAACTTTTCAAGCCCGAAAGTGTCGTCGAGTTTCGCGTCGGCGATTCCGCGTCTGCAACCCTTGTCTTTAAGAAATTCCACAAGAGCCTGCGCGCTTTCGATGACGTTGCCGTGGCTCGCCAGAAAATTGCGCACGAACGCCTCTTTCGGCGAACCCTCTATTGCGGGGAACGAGGTTGTGTCGTCTTTCGAGAATTGCGGAAGCTTCGCGTCGGGGCGCGACTTTTCGGCTTCCCTGATTTTGTTTATAAAGCTTGCCTTATCCATTTTTAGAGAACCATTTTCTGAAGTTGCCGCCCTTGAATTTCGGGAGCGTGCGCGATTTCAGCCAACGTCCGAGCGGGCCGAATTTCACGATGTCGAGCGGGAAGAAGTTAGCCAGTTTGTTCATCGACATAAAGAGCCGCCAGAGGCGCGGCGACGATGCCAAGATTGCCCAGCCCTTGAAGTTGATGTCGTTGGCGACTTTCATCTTTTCCTTTTTCATTTTGTCGCGCATTTTCAGCACGAGGTCGGGCAGGGGGATTTTCGCGGGGCACACGTCGGCGCACGCGCCGCAAAGCGTGCAGGCTTTGGGCAGGTCGGCGTATTTCGACGGGTCTTTAGCCAAGAGCGGCGAAAGCACGATTCCGAGAGGTCCGGGGTAGACCGCGCGGTATGCGTGTCCGCCTACGAGCCTGAAGACGGGGCAGCGGTTCATACACGCGCCGCATCGCATACATTTCAGAATGTCGGCAAATTCGCTTCCGAGGATTTTGCTGCGCCCGTTGTCGAGGAAGACGAGGTACATTTCCGACGGGCTGTTTTTCGCCGAGCCCGCGCCCGCAACGAAGTCGGTATAGACCGTGCTGTGCTGTCCCGTCGCGCTTCGCGCGAGCAGGTTGAGGAACACCGAAAGTTCGTGCGCCGACGGTATTACCTTTTCGAAGCCCGCGATTGCAATGTGCGTCTTTGCGCCCGCCATCGAGAAGCGCGAGTTGCCTTCGTTCGTGCAGAGCACAATCGCGCCCTCCTTTGCGAGGACGTAGTTTGCGCCGCTGATTACAACGTCGGCGTTGAAATATTTTTTGCGCAGATATTTTCTTGCGTTGAGCGTGATGTGTGTCGGTTCGTCGTCGTAGGGGGCGATGTTGTGCTTTTCGAACGAGCGGGCGATGTCGTCGCGCCTGCGGTGGATTGCGGGCTTTACGATGTGCGACGGGCGTTCGCCGTCAATCTGTATGATGAGTTCGCCGAGGTCGGTTTCGACCGCCTCAACGCCGTTCTTTTCGAGGAACGCGTTCAGCTCGATTTCCTCGGTCGTCATCGACTTGATTTTGACGACGTTCTTGGCGTTCTTTTTGCGCACGATGTCGAGGATGATGTTGCGCGCCTCTTCCGCGTCTTTTGCAAAGAGAACCTTTATTCCGTTGCGTTCGAGCGATGCTACCGCGGTTTCAAGATTCTGCGAGGGCTTGAGCGATTTTATCGCGTTTGCAAGCTCGCGCAGATGTTCGGTCTTGCCCGATTCGGGGTATGCCGCGTTGAGGATTTTCTCGCGCGCGACGGTGCTGCCCACGCTCGCAAGCGTTACGGCGTTTTTGACAATCGGGTCGAGATTTTCGCAGAATTTGTCGATGGGTTGGATTGCCATTATGCGTTTCCTCCGTTTTCGATTGCGTGCCAGAAGACCTGCGCGGCGTGGCGCGCGGGGTATGCGATGTTGTTTCTGTCGGCTATTCCCTTTTGATGGAGCAGGCAGGAAGTGTCCGCCGCCACGAGCATATCGGGGTTGACCGCGCTTACCGCGCGAACCTTTGCAAGCCCGAGTTCCGAGGAAATCTGCGGGAACACCACCGAGAACGTCCCGCCGAAGCCGCAGCACGAATCGGAATTTTCGAAACCCAGAACTTCGATTCCGTCTATCGAGCGTAAAAGCTTTTCGAGCGCGGCGGGCGTGCCCGTTCCGCGGCTGTGGCACGAGTTGTGGATTGCAACTTTGGCGTCGGTCTTGCCGTCGATTTTCTCGACATTCAAGACATTTACAAGATAGTCGCAAAATTCCCAAATTCGGCGCGCGAAAGCGTCGATTTTGTCGCGCGTTTGCCTGTCGGAGTCGCGGAATGCGATTTTCGACGAGTGGAAGAGCATAGCCGCGCACGATGCACTGGGAACGACAATGGGGTAGTCGTTGCCCGAGAACGCTTCGACGGTCGAGAGCACTACTTTTCTTGCGCTTGCAAAGTCGCCGCTGTTGAATGCGGGCTGACCGCAGCAGGTTTGGTTTTCGGGGAATTCGACTTGCGCGCCGTATTTTTTAAGCACGTTTACGGCGCATTCGGCGGCATCGTCGAATATCGAATCGCACAGGCAGGTCAGCATAAAGTTGACGTGCCTGCCTTTTATTCTGTCTGGAGGTGGTGTGAACATTTTATTTTTTCAGGAATTTTTTCGAAATTTCGTCGAGATAGCTGCGGTCGTCGGGATAGACGTATTTCGACAGAAAGAGGTCGAGGGCGCATTTGTCCGCGCCGAAACGCTGTATTGCAAGCCCGCCGTCGGGCGATTTGCGCAGATAGGCGATGTCGTTGTAGGGCGTCGCACCCTGTTTGTGGCGCGAGAACAGCACGAGCTTTGTTTCGCCCGCGTCCATAATTTTGCGGTATTTTTTGCCCCACGAAAAGTACTCGCCGAGAGTCGCCTTGCGTTCGGCTTCGGGCATATTCTTGAATTGCGACTCGAACTTTTCGCGGCTCGGCTGCGTCATAAACGCGCCGTATTCGTCGAGTTTCCACGAATAGAAAACGTCCTGCGCCTTGTGGTAGAATATGCCCTCGGGGGTGTCGTTTACGCCTGCGGCTTCGCCCATCGAAACGAGCGCGCCGTTTGCGAATTTAAGGTAGGGCAGCGATTTTTCGTTCAGCTGCGCAACGACCTTTGAATCGCTTTCGGTCGGGGCTTTTGTGCTGGCGTCGCCCGCCTTGGGGTGCGCGAAATCGGAAGTCGCAACGAGCGCAAGCAGCGGGTCGTTGAACGACGCGTTCCAGAGGAAGCCGCCGCCCGATTTTTCGAATACCATAATGTTCATTCCGCTCTTGAGGCGCGAGCCCTTGGGCATTTCGAACGCGAGCAGGTAGAAATCGCCCGCCTTTGCCACCGCCGACTTTTCGATTGCGTCGGCGGAAAGCTTTGAGGCTTTCAGATATTTGAAAGCGCGGGGGGCGTCCTTTTTCTTTGCCACTTTCGCCGCGAGGTCGGCGGGGGAGAGTGCAAGCAGGGCGGATGCGGCGTTTCTTACCGCGTCCGCATCGGACGTTTCGGAAAGGACAACGCAAGCCGATTCGCAGAATTTGCGCGGCTCGGTTTTCGTCTCCCGAACGTCTTCGAGCGCGAACTCGAGCGTTCCCGCGAACGCGCCGAGCGGCAGAATCAATGCGGCAAACGCCGCCAAAATTTTCGTTTTTGCTTTCATAAGAAAAATCAGTGATGGTAGCCCGTCTTTGCGGTGATTGTCTTTGCCCTGTAGATTTGCTCGAGCAGAATCGCCCGCGCAAATTCGTGCGTGAACGTCATCGGCGACATCGACATCAGCACGTCGGCGCGCGCCCGCACCTTGTCGGAGAGTCCGTACGCGCTTCCGATTACGAACGCGCTTCCGCCTACAAGTTCGTCGTCTTCGAGCTTTTTCGAAAACTCGCGCGACGAAAACAACTTTCCCTCTTCGCTCATAACGTAGACGCGCCCGCGGAAATTCCTGAGCGACTCGAGCATTTTCTCCGCCTCGCGCTCGATGTCCGAGTCTTTCAGCTCGACGGTTTCGATTCCGCCGAAGCGGTCGAGCCGTCCCGCGAAGTCGTCGCAAATTTCGGCGAGCGCGCGGTTTTTCATCTTTCCCACTGTAACGAGCTTTAACATTTTTTAGCGTTTTTTGACAGGCTCGCTTACGTAGACCGAAACACCGCCCTTTGTGATGTACTTCTGCGCCGACCTAATCGCCCGCGCGGCGGAAAGCGTCGGATTTTCCTCGTCGTTTTCGAATACGAAATCCGCGCCGATTTTGCCGCGAAGCCCCGATTTTTCGAGCACGCGCATAATCGGCTCGCGCACCTCGCAGAGCATAAGCACGCGTCCCGAGGCTTTCATTCGGCGGTTGAGTTCCTCCAAGTCGAGCACGCTTGTGGCGTCGAAATTTATCGCGTTGCGCAGTTTCAGAATAAGCACTTTCAGCGTGGGTTCGCCCGCGACTCTCCGTATCTGGTTTTGGATTACGTCGGACGCGCCGAAGAACATATTGCCCTCGACGTGGATTATCGAAACTTCGGCGTCGGAGTGGACTTTTTTGTCGCGGATTTTCTCGAGACCGCCGTCGTCGCTGATTGAGTATTCCACAACTTCGGGTTCGCTCGCCTTTCTGAGGAAGAAGAGAATCGACACCGCAACGCCCGTGAAAATGGCGTCGTCGAGGGTGGCGAAAACGCCCACAAAGAACGTCGAAAGGAACACGATTGCGTCCGACCATGTGCTTTTGAGCGCGATTTTAATCACCGCGGGCTTGATAAGCGTAACGCTTGTGTACACCACAATCAGCGCGAGCGTCGCCTTCGGCACGTATTCTACCGCCGTTCCGAAGAGCAACACCGCGAGCACCGTAAATATTGCCGTGAACAGGTTGAAGAGCGTCGTCCGCGCATTGCTGTTGACCGCGAGCGTCGAGCGCGTCAGCGAGCCCGAAGAGAGTGTGCTCGACGTAAACGCGCAGGCGGCATTTGCCGCGCCGAGTGCGAAAATTTCCTGATTGGTATCGAGTCTGTCGGCTCGTTGCGACGCCAAGCTTTTGCCTATCGAAAACGCCTCTATCGTCGCAAGCAGCGTTATTGCCAGCGCGCACGAAGCCGATTCCTTCAGTCCGACCGCGTCGAAGTCGGGCGCGGACAAGCCCCACGACGACACCTTCACCGCCGTGAGCCTGTCGATATTCACCCCGAAATGTTCGACCGCAACATAGCAAATCGCCGCCACAAGTATGAGCGTGATTCCCTCGGCGGGGAGCTTTTTTGCGAGCTTTTTGAGCGGCAGGAAAATCGCGAGCGTCGCAAGCGCAATCATCACCGATTCGGGCTTTGTGTCGCCGATTGAAAGGACTGTCGCCTTGACCGTATCTACAAGGGTAATCGGCTCGAGCCCTTCGGCGTATTTGAAGCCGAGCAGGTTTCGCATCTGGTTTGCCACAATCAGCAAAGCCGAGCTCGTTATGTGCCCGATAATCACCGTTCGCGAAATGTACGATATGAAAAACGTCAGCTTGAACAGGCTCATCGCAATCATAAAAATGCCGACCATCAGCAGGATGTTCGGCAAAGCCTGTATTCGCGCAGCCTCGGTCATAAAACCGCCCGCCGCAAACGAGCTGAGCAGCATAACCGCCGTTGCGTTGCTCGGCCCGAAAGTGATATAAACCGAGCGGCAGAAGAGAAGCCCGATAATCGATGCGATTATTCCGCTGAAAATGCCGTACGAAATCGGCAGCCCCGCGACGAGCGCGTACGCCATATTCACCGGAAACGACAGAACCGCCACGTTGAAGCCCGCGCGGAGATCGTCCGCGAATTTTGCCGCCGAATAGCCCTTGAGTTGGGGGACGAGCGGCAACAAAGTTATCGGCTTCCAGTTTTCGTATTGTTTGTTCAGCGAGAAGTTCAAAATCGTTTAAATCTTGTTGGAAATAAACAAATGCAAAAGCGCGATTGCGTCAAGCCAAATAAGGTTTGCGCGGCATTTTGACGATATTGCTTGCGAAATTTTTTGTTCCGCTTAGAACCGATGGCGAATTTTAAAAATATGGACGTTTTTTACGAAAAATTTATGCGTCCGGTTCTCTTTACGCAGAATCCGGAATTTGCCCACGAAATGGCATTGAAGGCAATGCACGTTGTCTCGGTTGTCCCCCCGCTCCGCAAGGCGATGGAGTATCTGAATTTGGTGCAAACGCAAAAACCCGTAAAGGTCTTCGGCTTGGAATTTCCGAACAGGGTCGGGCTCGCGGCGGGCTTCGACAAAGACGCGTACGTTTGGCGCGCGGCGGCGGCGTTCGGTTTCGGGCATATCGAAATCGGTACAATCTCGAAACTCAAGCAGGCTGGCAATCCCAAACCGCGAATCTTCCGCTATCCGTCGGAAGAGGCAATCGTCAACTCGTGCGGCTTTCCGAACGACGGCGCGGAGGAAATCTCGAAAAGGCTTGCGGCGGTATTCGGCAAGAATCCGAACATCACTAAAAAGTGTCCGCTCGGTATAAACATAGGCAAGTCGAAAATCACCCCGCTCGAAGAGGCGGCGGAAGACTATCTTTTCAGCTTCAATGCGCTTGCGAATTTCGCCGACTTCTTTGTAATCAACGTCAGCAGCCCGAACACTCCCGAACTCAGAAAGCTTCAGGGCAAGGAATTTCTGCCGAATCTGCTCGGCGCGGTGAACTCGGCGAACGCCGACAGGGCAAAGAAACTCGGCGTGCCGCGCATTCCGATAATTCTGAAAATCGCGCCCGATTTGACTTTTTCGGAAATCGACTCGATTTTGTCGGTTCTCTTCGAGCTTAAGCTCGACGGCATTTGCGCAACGAACACGACGATTACGCGCCCCGACAAGCCCCCGATGGAAAAGGTCGGCGGGATGAGCGGCGCGCCGCTTTTCGAGAAGTCGCTCGAAATAGTAAAGTACATAGCGCAGGCGACCGACGGGAAGCTGCCGATTATCGGCGTAGGAGGGATAACCGACGCGGAAAGGGCGGGCGAGATGATGAACGCGGGGGCGAGCTTGGTTCAGATTTACTCGGGTATGATATACAGAGGTCCGTTTTATGCGCGGAGCATAGCAAAATCGCTGTTGTGGCGCGACTGCAACTGGGTAGGTTGAGGGGTTGCGGATTGCCGAGAGTTTTCGCGGGGCGCGTGAAATCGGGCAAATAAGGGCGTTTCGCTTGTTCGGCTTCGGTCGAGTACTTAAGTACACTCCCGTCGCCTCTCTGCGCAAAGCCGCCATTCCAAAGCAAAGTGCGATTGGGAGGGGATTGGCGATTTTCGCTTGTCGAAAATGCCAAAGGGGGCGACGGTTAAGCCCCCTTTCGGAGCGACGCGCCTAAGCAGTTCGGCTACGCCGAACGCGGAGTTTTTTAAACTTGTTAGCGGATTGCCGATTTTCAATTCTACTGCAAAACTCGCTTCGCTTGTTTTGCGAGAGTTGCCCACTTCGTTGAAGCATTCGCTTCACTTCGTTCGGAGTCATTCAACACGCCCTCGAAAAAATCGCTTGCGCTCTTTTTCTCGGGCGGGCAGGGAAGCTCGGCGTTCGCCTTGCTTCCGCTTAGCCACTTCGTGAAGTATTCGCTTCACTTCGTCGGTTTGTCTTCTACTTAAAAAATTACTGCGTAATTTTTTTGTATTTTTTAATTCGTTTTCGGCGAGATTGGACGGCTTTTGAAAATTAAAATTTGTGTGGCAACTCCGCGTTGAAAAAATCTACACGCCCTCGAAAAAATCGCTTACGCTCTTTTTCTCTGGCGGGCAGGGAAGCTCGGCGTTCGCCTTGCTTCCGTTTAGCCACTTCGTGAAGCTATCGCTTCACTTCGTCGGTTATCATTTTACTTAAAAATTGCTTCGCAATTTTTTGTATTTAAATTCGGTTTCGTTTTTTTCAAATTAAGTTCGAACAACCGAAGCCATTGGCAAAGCCGATGCGGACTTATCCACAAAAGCGGCAACACAGAAAGGAACGAAGTTCCGTCCGTCAAGGGCTTCGCCTTTGCGTGAAGCCTTTGCTTCACTACGTCGGCTAGTCTTCTACTTGAAAAATTGCTCCGCAATTTTTTGTGTGTTGTCAGTTGAGATAAATTGACACGTAGATAATCCGTAATTTCAAGGAAAACCACCGAAACAGAGTATAACACCAGTGAGACAATAGGGTTTGCCTGCAAAGCAGAGCAAACCCCAATTATTCATTATTCATTTTTTATTCTACAGCTCCTACCGTCGCGTAGGTTCTTGTGCCGTTATAGACGTACGGCACAATTCATTTTCATTAAAAAAGTTCGCGCCGCCGAAGCGATTGAACGGCGGAGAACTTTCGACTACTAAAGGCAAGCCGCAGCTTACAGTCTTGCGGATAGTCCTGCGTCTATCAGTGCCTGTTTTGCCTGCGCTATTGTGTATGTTCCGAAGTGGAAAATCGACGCCGCCAAGACGGCGTTTGCGCCGCCGTTTTTCACTACGTCCACCATGTGTTCGAGTTTGCCCGCGCCGCCCGAGGCTATCACGGGAATCGAAACCGCGTCCGAAACCGCTTTTGTCAGTGCTATGTCGTAGCCGTCTTTCGTCCCGTCGGCGTCCATCGATGTCAGCAGGATTTCGCCCGCGCCCCTGCGTTCCACTTCCTTTGCCCATTCCACGGCGTCGAGTTCCGTGCGGTTGCGTCCGCCGTGTGTGTACACATTCCACTTGCCGTCGGATTCCTTCTTCGCGTCGATTGCAACAACTATGCACTGGTTGCCGAATTTTGCCGACGCTTCCGAAACCAAGTCGGGGTTGAGAATTGCCGCCGTGTTTAGCGAAACTTTGTCCGCGCCCGCGTTTAGCATTTTGCGGATGTCTTCGACCGTGCGCAATCCGCCGCCGACCGTCAGCGGCATAAAGCACTGCGAGGCCGTGCGTTCAACTACGTCGAGCATAATGGCGCGCTTGTCGCTCGAGGCTGTGATGTCGAGAAAAACGAGTTCGTCGGCACCCTGTTTTTCGTAGGCTTTAGCCTGTTCAACGGGGTCGCCCGCGTCGACCAGATTCACGAAATTTACGCCTTTGACCACACGCCCCGCGTGCACGTCAAGACACGGAATTATTCTTACGCTTAACATATTTTATTATAAATTGTCCATCGGGAATGCGAGGTTCAAGTCGAGCTTTTCCCCCCGCGAGATTGTAAATTCCGACTCGCCCGACGGCGGAACGGAATCGTTTTTGAGAATTTTGAAATGCAGTTGACCGTCGAAATCGGGCAGCACATAACGCCATTTTCCTATTTCGAGATAGTCCATTTGAACGCCTTTGTCGGGCGAGAGTCCCGCGCCGTCGCCGCGTAGGTATGGCTTGTTGCCGATTCCGATTAGCGCGTTTACGGTTATGACGGCGTCGGCTTTTTTCGGCTTTACGCTCGGGTCGCGCGATAGCGGGATGTCGTCGAAAAGCATATTTTGGGCGTGCTTTTCTGGTTCGGGTACGGGTTGTTCTTCTATTTTTTGCGCGGATTCGACGTTTACGGGCGAATCCGCCGAATCAAAAAAATCTTCGTCCGCATCTTCGGGATGTTCGACCTTTTCGACCGTCGAAGCCTCCGCATTCGCTTCCGTTTGCGGCGGATTCTGTTCTGCGGCGGGGGCGGGCGGGGTGTCGGTTTCGTGCGAATCGGCTTCGATGCCCGCCGCGTTCGGTTCGGCTTCTTCGGGCGATTCTTCGGCGGAAACGACCTGCGTTTGCGTTTCTGCGGCGGGTACGGGCTGTTCTTCGTTCGGTTGCGCCGCTTTTGCGACGAATTTTTCCACCGAAGTTTTCGTATCCTGCGCCTGTTCCAACGCCCGCTGCATCAGGCCGCCCGCGAGGATTTTTGCGGGTGAGAAGGGTTCGTTTTCCGTTTCGCCGTCGGCGGCGGATTCGTCGGGTTCTGCGGTCTGCGTTTCGCTCGGAACTTCGGCGCGGTCTTCCTCTGCGGGCTGAAGTTGTTCGGCAGGCACGGGCTCGGCGGGCTTTGCCGTGTTGGCTTCGATTTTTGCGCGCATTTGCGCAAGTTCGTCGTTCAGCGACTCCTGAGAAGCCGAGAAAAGCTCCTTCAGAACCACGATGTCCGCGCCGATTTCCTCGACCGAAGTTTTCAGAGCCTTTTGCGCGCTTTCGGTTTTTGAAAGCCCCGCGGCGATACTGTCGGCGGATTCGGCGGCTTCGAAAAACTTCTGCTTTGTGCCGTCGCGCAGGTCGGACAGCCCCTTTGAGAGGGCGGGCAGGTCGGCGGTCAGAGCCTCGTTGTTTTCGACGCGCTCGACGAGTTCGGCAAGCGACAGTCTTAGCGATGAGAGGTCGTCGAAGATTATTTCGAAGTTCTTTTGGTTTTCGTCGGCGCGTTCGCGTTTTTGGTCGGACTGGATTTTGTAGTCGAGCGCGAACGGCACGAGTGCGAGCACCATTCCCGCAAGTACCGCCAGTGTGCACAAAAACAACGCTCCGCCCGACGGCTGACCGCCGCCCGCGATGCTCGGCACGACAACCGCAAGCACTGGGAGCAACAGGAGCGCGTCCGCAACGTACAGCGGCCACAACGGTACTTGGTTTTTCTTCATAATTTATCCTTTTTTATTCGACTCTGAGGAAACCCGCTTTTCTGTAGACTTTCGAAAGAATCTTGTTCGCGCGGCGTTGCGCCGCTTCGTTGCCGCGTTTGAGGGCTGCTTCGATTCGCGGCTTGTCGGCGGAGATTTCGAGGTAGCGTTCGCGCACGGGCGCGAGCTTTTCGACCACAACGTCGGCGACAGCCTTCTTGAAGTCGCCGTATCCCTTGCCGGCAAATTCGGCTTCGATGTCGGCGCGCGTCCTGCCCGAGAGTGCCGACATAATGTCGATGAGGTTGGAGACGCCCGCCTTTTCCTTGACGTCGTATTTCACTTCGCCGCCCGAGTCGGTCACCGCCGACATAATCTTTTTGCGCAAAACGGCGGGTTCGTCGGTGATGTAGAGCGTGCCGTTCTGGTTGGGGTCGGACTTCGACATCTTCGATTCGGGCGACTGCAACGACATAATTCTTGCGCCCGACTGCGGAATGTACGGCTCGGGCAGCTTGAATGTGTCGGAGTATTTGGAATTGAATTTCTGCGCCAAGTCGCGCGTAAGTTCGATATGCTGTTTTTGGTCTTCGCCGACGGGGATGAGGTCGGCATTGTAAAGCAGGATGTCGGCAGCCATCAGCACGGGGTAGTAGAGCAGACCGCTGTTGAGCGCGTCCTTGTGTTTTGCCGCCTTGTCTTTGTATTGCGTCATCCGCTCGAGCTGACCGAGGGGGCAGATGCAACCGAGAATCCACGAGAGTTCGGTGTGTCCGATAACCGAGCTTTGCAGGAAGAGGTTGCATTTTTCGGGGTCGAGCCCGCACGCCATATATTGCGCCACGCAGTCGTAGACGTTCTTGCGCAGGTCGGCGGGGACGTACGGAATCGTGATTGCGTGCATATCGGCGACGCCGAAATAGCACTCGTATTTTTCGGAAATATCGACCCAATTCTTGACCGCTCCCAGATAGTTGCCGAGATGGAGCTTGCCCGTGGGCTGCGCCGCAGTTAAAACCACTTTTCTGTTTTCTTGTGCTTCGTTCATTGTTGCCTGTCGATTTTTAAGGGCTTTCGGCGGCCGTTCAACAATATTTTTGCAAAATATTGCTTTAAATTCCGCGGCATACGTCGTAAAGAAACCGTAATGAAAATTGGCGCAATATTCGATTGGGACGGCGTTGTCGTGAACTCCTGCGCGGAGCACCTCGACAGCTGGAAAATGCTCGCCGCCGCCCACGGGCACACAATCCCCGAAAACTTTATGCTCGAGACTTTCGGCAAGCGGAATCTCGAAATCATCCCCGACATCCTCAAGTGGACTTCCGACCCCGCCGAGGCGAAAAAAATGTCCGACGAAAAGGAGGTCTTCTACCGTAAAATCGTAGCCGAAAGGGGCGTGCCCACTGTCGACGGCGTGCGCGAATTTCTCGCCGCGCTGAAGTCGGCCGACGTGCCCTGCGCAATCGGCAGTTCCACGCCCCGCGAGAACCTCGAACAGGCTCTCGAAAAGCTCGGCTTGACCGAATTCTTTGCGGCGTTGGCGGCGATGGAGGACGTGAAAAACGGCAAGCCCGCCCCCGACGTATTTTTGTGCGCCGCCGAAAAGCTCGGCGTTCCCCCGCGCAAGTGCGTCGTTTTCGAAGATTCCGAAGCGGGCATTGACGCGGCGATAGCGGCAAAGATGAAGTGCGTTGCCGTAGCCACCACGCATCCCGCCGAATTTTGGGAGAGCCGATACAAGGGTTTCCCCGACGTAATCATAAACGATTTCACGCCGCTTTCAGTCGCCGACATTCGTGGGCTTTTCGCGTAATGGGCAAACTCTTCAAGTTGTCGTCGAAATTCGCGCCGTCGGGCGACCAGCCGCAGGCGATTGACGCGCTCTGCCAAAGCGTGCGGGGCGGGGCGAAGTATTCCACGCTCGTGGGCGTAACCGGCTCGGGCAAAACGTTCACGATGGCGAACGTCATCGACAGGCTCGACCGTCCCGCGCTGATAATTTCACACAACAAAACCCTTTCGGCGCAGCTCTATTCCGAATTCAAGGAGTTCTTTCCCGAAAACGCCGTCGAATATTTCGTAAGCTACTACGACTACTATCAGCCCGAGGCGTACATTCCGCAGACCGACACATACATCGAAAAGGATTCGTCGATAAACGACGACATCGAAAAACTGCGAATCTCGGCGGCGGGCTCGCTTGTGTCGCGGCGCGACGTAATAGTCATTGCCACGGTCTCGTGCATCTACGGCTTGGGTTCGCCCGAAGACTTCAAAAAAATGATGATTCCCCTGCGAAAGGGGCTTACGATTTCGCGCGAGGAGCTCGCCCAGAAAATGGTCGACATCCGCTACTCGCGCAACGATACCGCATTCGAACGCGGCAACTTCCGCGTGCGCGGCGACGTAATCGACATCTACCCCGCGTATCTCGATACTGCCTTGCGCGTGGAATTTTTCGGCGACGAAATAGATTCGCTCAAGAAAATCGACCCCCTCACGGGCGAAAAACTCGGCACGCTGCAACGCTTCGACCTCTATCCCGCTTCGGGTTTCGTAACGCCGAAGGAAACTGTGGACGCCGCAATAGTGCGCATCCGCGCCGAACTCGAAGAGCGCGTCGCCCAGCTCGAAAAGGAGAACAAACTGCTCGAAGCCCAACGCATCAAAATGCGCACCGAGCAGGACTTGGATATGCTCGCCGAAACGGGCTTCTGTACGGGTATCGAAAACTACTCGCGCCACTTGGCGGGCAGGGCGGCGGGCTCGCGCCCGTGGTGTCTGCTCGACTTCTTCCCGAAAGACACGCTCGTGTTTCTCGACGAAAGCCACGTAACCTATCCGCAAATCCGCGCCATGTACCACGGCGACCGTTCGCGCAAGGAACGGCTCATCGAATACGGCTTCCGCCTGCCGAGCGCGCTCGACAACCGTCCGCTGCGCCCCGAGGAGTTCGACGCCCTGACGGGGCAGACCGTCTTCGTCTCGGCAACGCCGTCGCCGTTCGAGCTGTCGGTAAGCGAAAGGGTGGTCGAACAAATCATCCGCCCCACGGGTCTGCTCGACCCCGAAATGATTGTCCGCCCGATAAAGGGGCAGGTCGAAGACTGCGCGGCGGAAATAAAGGCGGCGGCAAAACGCGGCGAAAAGGTTTTCGTAACAACCCTCACAAAGCGGATGAGCGAGGAAATCACCGACTACCTGCGCGAAAACGGCGTGCGCGTGGAATATCTGCACAGCGATATCGACGCGATTGAGAGGGTCGATATTCTGCGGCGGCTGAGATTGGGCGAGTCCGACGCGCTCGTGGGCGTGAACCTTTTGCGCGAGGGCTTGGACGTGCCCGAAGTGTCGCTTGTGTGCATACTCGACGCCGACAAAGAGGGCTTTCTGCGCAGCGCAACAAGCCTAATCCAGACGGCGGGGCGAGCCGCCCGCCACGTCGACGGACGCGTAATTCTGTACGCCGACAATATGACGGGCTCGCTGAAGACCGCCATCGAGACGTGCCGCGCCCGCCGCACTGCGCAGATGGAATTCAACAAAACGCACAATATCACGCCGAAATCGGTGTCGCGCCCCGTGCAGCAGCCGCTCGTGAAAAAGGACAACAAGTTCGAAAACATAGCGAAGAAATCGAAGAGCGAAGTTGCGCGGCTTGTCGACGAGCTGCAACAGGAAATGCTCGCCTGCGCCGACCGTTTGGACTTCGAAAGAGCCGCCCTGCTGAGAGACCAAATCAAGGCAATCCGCCAGACCTGCGGATAGTTGCGGAAATATGCGCAGGAACAGCCAAGCTTCCGATTATATGTTGACTTTCGGGAGTAATTCTTCAGCATATCAACGCATATGTCATTTTCCTCCATACCTTTTATATACCTTTTTTTACCGTTTTGTGTTTTCGCTTTTTTCTTTGTGTCGGCGTTTAAAAACCGCACGCTGTCGCTGTCGTTTTTTGTCGCGTTGTCATTGACTTTTTACGGCTATTACGATTGGCGGTATATATTTTTGCTGCTGTTTTCGATATTTGTAAACTACGCGGTATCCGTTTGCATATTTCGTTGCGATAAAGAAAAATACGGAAAGATTCTCACGGGGTTGGGCATTGCGTTCAATATCGCCTTAATGGGATATTTTAAGTATACGGGATTTTTCCTCGAAAACGTCAACGCGCTTTTCGGGGCTAATTTTTCCATTTGGAAGATAATTCCGCCGCTCGGAATATCGTTTTTCTCCTTTCAGCAAATTTCATACTTGGTTGATACATATAGGGGAACGACAAAGAAAAATTCGTTTCTCGAATATCTGTGTTTTGTGTAGTTCTTTCCGCAGATTTTGTCGGGCCCCATTTCCCGCTACGGGCAGCTTATGCCCCAAATCGACGGCAGTTCGGGCAACGCGGGAATGTTTTCATTCGGCAATGTCGGTACTGGAATAATAATATTTGCGGTCGGATTATTCAAAAAAGTTATTTTTGCCGATTATTGCGGCGAAATTGCCGACCCTCTCTTCAATGCCACCGCGGCAGGGTATTCGCTTACGTGTTCCGAGAGTTGGGAGGCAGCCGTCTCCTATTCGCTGCAGCTGTATTTCGATTTCTCGGGATATTGCGATATGGCGGTAGGTTGCGCGAAAATGCTCGGCTTTTCACTGCCCGTCAACTTCGATTCGCCCTACAAGTCGAAGAGCATTACGGAGTTTTGGCGCAGATGGCATATGACGCTTTCGTTCTTTCTGCGCGATTATCTTTACATTCCGATGGGCGGAAACAGAAACGGAAAGCTGCGCAAGCACTTCAATTTGCTCGCAACAATGCTGATTGGCGGTTTGTGGCACGGCGCGGCTTGGACGTTCGTGGTGTGGGGCGGAATGCACGGGTTGATGCTTGTGATAAACAACATATTTAGAGATTTTCTGAAGAAACTGGGCGCAGATAATATACGCAATTTCGCACCCTATAAATGTCTTTCGGTGATTCTTACATTTGTTTGCGTCGCGATGGCTTGGGTGTTTTTCCGCGCCGAAAGTTTTCAGTCTGCTTGGACGATTATTTCGGGAATGTTCAATCCGTCGCTGGGCTTTGCGCAAAATAGGTATTTCGACCTAAATCAATTCTCGCTTTTCGGCTTGAAAACGCCTCTCGGATTTCAGCATTTAATGATGATATTTCTTTTTGCGGTGTGTTTGTTCGCAAAAAATTCCGTATTTATCCAGTCGATTGTGGAAACGTTCGACAGGCGCGGGTTCAAATTCTGCGCGCTTGTCGGCGGCGCACTGGTTATGATATTCTTCTGTTCTCTGATACTACTCGGCAGAACGGGCAACAACAGCTTTATATATTTCAATTTTTAATATGAAGAATTTTCTTTCCGTCTCTCTGAAAATTTTCTGCGGAATGCTGATTGCCGCTTTGCTTCTGGAATTGGCGTTGCGCATATTGCCGACTTGCCATTTGCCGACGATAGCCTCCGAAAGTACAAAGTATATCGCAAAACCGATTCTTCCGAATCAGAAAGTTCTTTATTCCCGCGGTTGGATGTTTCAGATAGGAAATTTTGTCGAGATAAATTCCGACGGTTTCCATTCGGGAACGGATTATAAAAGGCGTGCGGACGGTAACTCCGTTGCCTTTGTCGGCGATTCGATGATTGAAAATATAATGGTAAGTTCCGAATATTTGATGCATCCCGTTTTGGCGCGGAAATTTGTAAATCGCGGTGCGGACGTGTCGGTTTTCAGTTTGGGGAATAGCGGAGCGGGGCTTGCCGATATTGTCAATTTTATGCGTTTGGGGCGCGAAATTTATAACGTAAAAAATTTCATTATTAAACTCGACTACAACGATATTGTTGATGACTTGATTCAAAATGACGGACACTTTGTTTATGATTTTGACGGAGATAAAGTTTTAATTAAATTGATACCTAAGTACAGAGGATTGGAGAAACTAAAAAACATTTCTTTTGTTGGCTATTTGTTTTCGCACGTCAATTTGTCGCCGAAGTCGTTTCTCGCAAAATTGAAGGATTCGCTCGGGATGAAACGGTTAAAGCAAAACAAATCCGCGAATACCTTGCCGATGAATCTTTCACCCAAGGAAAACGCGCTTTTCGGGCAGTTTATTGCCGATGTATTGAAGGTTGTCGACGGTAATCCGCAACGCGTGTTGTTTTTAATCGTGGATAATTCAACCGCCCGTCCCATCAAGGAGATTCTTGCAAAATACGGTTTTGAATGTGTCGATGTCGACGCTGCAACGCATTCGGATTCCGAAGCGGATCTTTCGCATTTTCACAACGATGACCATTGGAATGCGAGGGGAATCGAACGCGTATGTTCGGCTGTCGAAAAAACGAAATTCTTCGAACGCATAGCCAATGGGCGAGATCTGAAAAATAAATGAATCAATATGAATATAGAGTTAAAAAATTCAATAGAGTCTGATTTGTTTAGGTATTTCGGTACCAAGAAATTGTCTTTGAAAATGATCCTTAAGGCGCATTTTTTTGAGCCGCAAATAGGGTTTACTATAGCTTGGCGTAAATACAAGTTTTATAAGAAAAACAGGTGTAGGCTGCGGGCTATTTTTTATAAGTACAAGTTAATAAGATACGGGCACAAGTTCGGATTTCAATTTTCGTACGATGCGGAGATTGGCGACGGTATGTACATTGGGCACTGCGGCAGGATAATTTTCGGTGCAGTGAAAATCGGCAAGAATCTCAATGTCGGTACTGGAGTTACTATCGGTGCGGTAAACGGGAACTCTCCAACGATAGGAGATAATGTTTGGATCGGAACAAATGCCGTGGTCGTTGGCGACATCGAAATCGGCGACGATGTCCTTATTTCGCCCAATACATTTGTCTATCATTCGATACCGAGCCATTCTACGGTGCGCGGCAATCCTTCTGTTGTTAAACCAAAACTTGGCGCTACCGACAAAGTTATAACTAATAGAGTCTAAGCTTTTTCTATGATACCATTTATAAAACTTTCGCATAGGTACAGGGTGGGGATCTTGGTTGACAAGAGTTCAGGGATTTGTTTCTGTTATTTCTATATTTAAGATGATTCTTTTCCTTTCCGTTATTGTCATTGTTCTTATGCTTTCCATGCTTTTTGTTCCTCGGAACAAAGTAATCGGGTTGCGCTGTTCTTGGTCGATGTTTTCCGACGATGTTTGGAAGAATACCAACGTTGCCGCGGGGTATATTATTCCCGTTTGTTGTTGTTCGGCGGCGGCCAATGTTCTTACGGGTGATGTTGGCATTTATTCGTTTTCGCTCGCTTTGGTTATTCCGTCGATTATTGCGGTTTTGTATGCGTATGTCGTCTACAGAGTGAAAATCGGGGCTGATTTCGACAAAAAGCCGACTTTCGGCAACAGATTTGTCGATATCTTGCTCGTTGCCGCCGCGGTCGTTTCGTTCTTGTCGGCTTTGTGGATGTTTTGTTCGCAGGCGGCGGCGTTCGAGCAATTCGGAAACAATCTTATTGCGACCCATTTCAACGAGAAAAATCAAGCCGACGGCTTTATGAAAGCTCCAGATTTTCTGGCGTTTTTCGAAAAAGTCCAGTTTTGGGGAGTGGTCGGCTGCGTTGTGTTCTCGCTTGTTGTTGTTTGGCTTACGAAGAACGTTTTCGGCGCGGGTATGTCGAGGGCGGTTGTCGGGCTTGCTGCGGCGGGGATGTCGTCGCTTGCCTGTGTAAGTTATAACACGGGCATTATATTGTCCGTCGCGCAGGCGAATTCCGCAAAAGTCGGCAAACCTGCGCTCGACCTTTTTTCAGAACCCGCCGTATATTATCTGACTCTGTTCGGGGGCGTGTCGGCGGTGGCGATTCCGCTGCTATTGTATATCAAAGCGTACGCAAACTGCCGTCGTTATTTGGCGGAATACAAGTCGTAAAAGTCGGCTGATTTCCGCGTGTTTGCGTATTCCGACGTTTTAACAGACCAAATCTTCGAAGTCTGAGAACGAGGCTGTAAAACCCCCGGGGCGGCCTTTGCAGATTACGCCAACCGCGTCGTGCGAGTGCAGGCTTTCCAAGTGGATGCACGCTATTTCGAAGTCCTTTATGCGCTTGTCGGCGTTGAATTCCTGATAGAGCAGACGGGTTGCGTCTTCGATGAATTTTGCGTACGCGCCGTTGAGTTCGGCGAATGCCTGTTCGTCTTCCCTTCGCACGATTGTCTGGGTTTCCGTTTTCAGACCCTCCAAGCAAAGGGCGTGCATATCCTCAATCGAAACGTGGGTGTCCTTTTCTATTTCCGCGCTCACCCGCGCCTTACTGCGTTGCGAGTGGGGCACGCAGTAGACGTTTCGCGTGCGCCTTGCGTGTTCGCTAAGTTCCGCCGAACAGGGGCACGCCGACGAATATATGAAGTCGAAGTGTATGATTTTCCGGAAGATGTCGAGGTCGTCGATGAAGCCTTCGTAGGCGCATTTGTAGTACTGCCACGCCTTGTGGCCGCTGCGCAGGCTTGTCTGCAAAATGGGGTATTCGAACGAAATTTTGATTCTCGCGCGCGAAGTTTCAAGTTGCTCTTTCATTTTGACGAGTACTTCGTGCAGGGTGTCGGGCGTAAAGATTCTGTCGGCGAAGAGGTAGAACACGCGCATTATGCGCGACATATTCACACCTTTGCAGTCGGCAGCAAGCGACACCGTTGCCGTTACCGAGGCCTGCAGTTCGCGCACTTCGCAACCGCCCGTCAGGAATTTCAGCGGCAGTTTGAAGTTGTGCATACCCACCTGCATAATCGGGACATTCGCCCCTCTGATTGTGTCTTTCGGGGCGTTTTGGACATCGGGGAGCGTACTGCGATAGGCTGTGTCGGAGGCGAAATTTTCCTCGTAGTCTTTCTTGGGGGCGCGGTATTGTGCGCCTTCGGTTTTTCCCGATACCTTGTTGTCCGTCTTGTTCATTTCGATAAATAAACGCGTCATTTTCCGCGAATCGGCAAATTTGGCAAGCTTATAATTGGGTTGCGGTATTTACTTAATCGGCGGCGGGTTGCGTTTCCGCGTCGGATTGTTTTGCGATGGCGGGTAGGTCGCTGCCGTCTTCGTTCAGGTGGGTTATGTCGGTGGAAATCAGAACGATGTTCGAGATTTCGCCGTTGTCGATAACGGGCGTGTACGACATTTCGTAGAGCCTGTCCTTTATGTGCATCTGTTTGACTTTCCCGATTTTCGTTCTCAAGACTTCGTGGATGTCACAGTTCGGGTCGGCGGGGGTTCTGCCGCAAATTTGGGCGAGGTCTTCGCAACTTTTGATTTCGTCCGCGCCCTTGCCGATTATTTTCGCCGCGGCGTTGTTTACGCTTTTGATTTTTCCGTTCTTGTCGAAGAGTATGACGGGGTTGTCGATTGTCTGCAGAATCAGGCTTTTCTGGGCTTCGCTTTCCTTCAATTCGCGGAACGATTCCCTGCGGTCGAGCGCGATTTGCACGATTTTTGCGGCATTTGCCATTAGGTTGCGGTCTTGCTCGCCGAATTTTTGTCTGTCTTTGAACGATTCGGCGGCGAGGCAGCCGACGAGTTTGTCGTTTCCGTCGACAACGCCGAAGAACATGGCCGACTTTACGTTGGCGGCTTTCAGCGACGGCAGAACTGCGTCGAAATCGTCCGCCGAGGCATTGTCGGCGGCGTTGTAGACAACGACGTTTTGCGGGCGCAGTTTTGCCGTAAATTTTGCCGATTCGCCTGCTGTGAAATCGAGTTCGGGGGCTGATGTCTTCGAGAATTTTACAAGACACGCCGCCTTTCCGTCGTCGTCGAATTTGAATGCGGTGATTCTTTCGCAGGCGAGCCATTCGGCGATGTTTTCGAGAAGCCATCCCGAAAATTCGTCGAAGCCCCTGTTTTGGGCAATCATTTGGAGGGCGATTCTGAAGATTTTTTCCTGTCCGAGCAACGTCTCGGCGAGCTTCTGGTTTTTGTAGCGTTCGGTTATGTTGACTGCGGTCGCCAGAAAACACGGGGTGTCAAAGGTTTTTTCGGGCAGGACGGAAACGGACGCCTCGAAGCGTTGCGCTCCCGCGTTGGGAGAGTCGAACTCGAACCTTACGGTTTTCGCGTCGGTGTCGGATATTTCGCGATAGGCACGCATATAGGCGCGTTCCTCCCTGCCGCCGAATTCCCTCAGCTTTTTTGCGTTTGCCATTGTCGGGTTCGTGTAGTGCATATAGAGGAAATTTCCGTCTTTGTCTACCGCGCCGAAATTGAAGGGCATATTGTCGAATATGCACTCGAGGCGTTTTCTTTTTGTTATTTCCTCGAGCGCGCGCTTTGCCGCCTTTTTGCAGAAAACGAAAGCGACTGCGGCGACCGCAATCGCCAGTGCCGCGAATGCGATTGCAAGAGCCGATGAAACGGCGAGCCCCTCTGGCTCGGTGTTTGTCGCCGCCGAAGATACGTTCGCCGAGACCGCAAAAAGCGTCGCGGCAAGTGCCGAAAAAGTACGATTTCCTGTCTGCATAATAACCCTCCGATTTCCTCCCAATTTCGGGAAAAAGTCAACTTTAAACGGGCATAATCTGCCGCGCCGCGCAATCGTACATAGTGGGATTGCAAAAATTTATATAAAATTTTTCTTGACGCATAAATTCCGCGGGGCAATATGACGATTTTAATTTAATCACAAATGGCTATGCCCGAAACAGAAATATCGCGCCTCCTTACCGTCCAGAACAAGATGGGCATACACGCTCGTCCCGCCGCAATGATTGTGCGCATTTCGAACAAATATGCGCATTGCGATGTCTGGGTTGAAAAAGACGGCGAGCGCGTAAACGGCAAGAGCATTATGAGCCTTATGATGCTCGCCGCGGGCAGGGGCTCGGAAGTCAACTTCGTTGCAAGCGGTGAAGACGCGGGCGCAATGCTCGACGAAATCGAAGATCTCTTCAACCGCAAGTTCGACGAAGAATAGTTTCACTTTTTTCTATCGTTTTTCTTATTGTTATTTTCCCGCCGAAGCCGAAACGCTTCGGCGTTTTTTTGCGTCCAAACGGGTAGCGGGCGTGTTGGCAACGGCGGCTTTTGCATAAGACGGGGTGGGGCGTAATAGCTTTAGTTTTCTCGCTCCGTTTCCTGCAAGCAGTGCGGGCTTTCCCAGTGGAGCGCGTTCCAACTGAACGGTTCTGCATCGTATACCGATTTGTCCGCGTTCTCAATCTGGCTTTTTGTCGTTTACTCGTTGACTGGGTACAAAAAACGCACGGTCTTTACAAACCGTGCGTTTTTGTGAAAAGGATAACTTGGCGTTATTCTTTTGTCGCTTCGTCCAAGAGGTCGCCGAGAGAGGTGAGGTCTTGGTCCTTGCGGATTTTTTCGAAAGCGGCAACTTCTTCCGCGAGCTTGTCGGCGTCGTACTGGGCAGCCTTGATGGAAAGCCCGATGCGGCGTTCGTCGCGGTCGATTTTTACGACGCGAGCCGTAACTTCGTCGCCAACCTTGAGGTGGTCCTTGATCTTGTCGACGTGTTCTTCGCTGATTTGGCTGATGTGAACCAAACCGTCGATGTCGTCCTTGAGTTCGACAAACGCGCCGTAGTTTGTAATCTTGCTGACCTTGCCCTTGACCAAATCGCCGATCTTGAAGAGCGAGTCGATTTCTTCCCACGGGTCTACGGTGAGCTGCTTGATGCCCAACGAGATGCGCTGGTTTTCGGGGTCTACAACCAAGACGATAGCGTCAACTTCGTCGCCCTTCTTGAGCATTTCGCTCGGGTGGTTGATTTTGCGCGTCCAGCTCATATCGGAGACGTGAACCATACCGTCGATACCTTCTTCGAGTTCGACGAATGCGCCGTAGGTCGTCAGATTGCGAACCTTGCCGCGTACGTGTGCACCCACGGGATAGTTGTGGACTGCCATTTCCCACGGATTTTCTTCGAGCTGGCGCAGACCGAGCGAAATCTTCTGCTCGTCCTTTGCGATGCTGAGGACAACCGCTTCGACTTCGTCGCCGACCTTGAGAACTTCGGAGGGTTTTGTAATGCGCTTTGTCCAAGAGAATTCAGTGATGTGAACCAAGCCTTCGACGCCTTCTTCGAGTTCGATGAATGCGCCGTAGTTGACGAGGTTGACAACCTTGCCGCGAACGTGCGCGCCCACGGGGTACTTGCGTTCGATGTTTTCCCACGGGTTGGAGGTTGTCTGCTTGAGACCGAGGGATACGCGTTCGCGTTCCTGATCGACTTCGATAATCATTACCGAAACTTCTTCGCCGACCTTGACCATTTCGCTCGGGTGCGAGATTCTGCCCCAGCTCATGTCGGTGATGTGCAGCAGACCGTCGAGACCGTCGAGGTCGATGAACGCGCCGTAGTCGGTGATGTTCTTTACGATACCCTTGCGGATGTCGCCGGGTTTTACTTCGGAGAGGAGCTTGCGGCGTTTTTCCGCGCGCTGTTCTTCGATGAGTTCGCGGCGCGATACGACGATGTTCTTGCGTTCCGCGTTAATTTTGACGACCTTGAAGTCGTAGGTCTGACCGACGTATTGGTCCAAATTCTTGGGGGGCTGAACGTCGATTTGCGAAGCGGGCAGGAACGAGTCTACGCCGATGCTGACGATGAGACCGCCCTTGACTTTCGCCTTGACGCGACCGGGGAGGATTGCGCCTTCCTGACAGTTGGCGAGAATCTGTTCCCAGTTCTTCTTCTGCTGAGCCTTGTCGTAGGAGATTACGGGATTGCCTTCGCGGTCTTCGAGTTTTTCCAACAAAACTTCGATTTCCTGACCGACTTGGATGTCGTTGATGTCGATAAATTCGCTTACCGGCACGACACCTTCGCTTTTGCCGCCGATGTCGACTACGACTTCGTTCTGGCGGATTTCGATGATTTTGCCCTTGATGATAGAGCCCTGTTTGAGTTCGGCAAAACTGCTGTTAGCCAGCAATTCTTCCATTTGGTTGTTCATTGTTTTCCTTGGATCGTTCCACGGGGGAACGGGTTGATTGTTGTTGCTTTAGTCGGCGCGTCCGACCGTCGGATGCGTCAATCTAAAAATAAGTGTCCGATAATTGCCCAGATACCGAGTCTTCGCAAGCATATTTTTCAAAAAAATCCGCATGTCGAAGTTCGTTTTTTACGGTAAAACATTCGAAAATGTCAAAATAATCAAAGAAATGCAATATTGCGTAGTTCGGGGCGTTTCCTTTCGGCTTGACGGTAGTCCGGAAAACGGAAATTCTCGGGTTGATGAAACGTTTTGCAAGGACACTTCTGATATGCCTGCTCGGCGCGTTTTTTGCGGCGGAATTTTCCGCGCTCTTCGGGGCTTCGTACAAAGTCGAGGTTGTCGGGGGCGTTCCGTTTATTACGGTCAACGGCGTTCCCGTTCGCTCGCGGCATTTTCTGGGGTGGGGCGGTCGCGGTATGCGTCCGCAAATAGACTCCGTCTGGCGCGACTTCACCCTCGACTTTTCCCCGCCCGCCGATTCGAACTCCGCCGCAATCAAGATTCTCGTAGGCAACAACGTTTCCGACTTGTACATTTCCAAAATCGACGTCGAGAATCTTTCCGACGCTTCCGTCCGCTCGGTTTACGACTTTTCGGCAGCTCCCTACGACAAATCGAAGCTCTCTTGGCTCTTTCCCGCGCAGGTCGAGCCGAAGCCGATAATTTCGGCGGAAAACGTGGTTGTCGACGGCAAAAGGGTTTTGCGAATCAACAAAATCCAGAAAGACCAGTCGCGCGACAGGCTCGTTTTCCACATCCGCTCGTTTCCCGTCAAAAAAGGCGAAAAGTACAGGATTAAAATCAGGGCGAAGACCGACGTGCAGAGCAGGCTTTTGCTCGTTGCCTACACTCTCGACCCGTATCGGACGCTCGCCGACAATGCGTATTCGGTTTTCGGCGACCAAGTGAAAATCGCGCGCAATGCGGGGGTGGATTTCGTCCATTTCGGCGTGTCCGCGCTCGGCGGCGCAAACGACGCGCAGGCAAAGCGCGAAATCGACGCGTATTTTTCGGAGGTCTTGGCTGCCAATCCCGCCGCCCGCATAATCGTGCGAATCGGCACGGAATACGAGAGTCACCGCAGGGAGAATCCCGACGAGGTTTTGACTGCTTCCGACGGCAGGCCCATAACGCGTCCCTACGACGGCGCGAGCTATTCGTCGCCTTCGTCCGAAAAATTCAGGGCGATGGGCGTTCGCGGTATCGAAAAAACGATAGAGTATTTGGAGTCGAAGTACGGCGCGAATATGGCGGGCTACCATCCTACGGGCGGGCAGTCGGGCGAGTTCTTCTACGGCGCTTCGGGGGAGATTCCGCTTGCGGGCTACGACGGGGCTACCGTTGCGGCGTGGCGCAAGTGGCTTCGCAAAAAATATCTCACGCCCGAAAATTTACAGACGGCTTGGCGCGCCGAAAAATGCGTGCCGTTCGAGGAGGTCGGCGTGCCGACTCCCGCCGAACGCCGCGAAAAAACGGGCTCGCTGCTCGACCCCGCCGCAAGCGCGAATGTAATAGATTTCAACGCGTTTTTGCAGGACGAAATGTCGGACCACGTTCTGGCGTTTGCAAACGCCGTTCGCCGCACTGCGCGTAGGCTCGGAGTCGACAGGCTTTCGCTCGTGTTTTTTGGCTATGCCTACGAGCTTACTGGATTCTTCAACGGTCCCGCCGTTTCGGGGCACTACGCGCTCAAAAAGATTCTCGATTCGTCCGATGTCGACATCGTCTCGGGCCCGATTTCGTATTCCCTGCGCGGACTCGGCGGGCAGAAGCTTACGATGAGTGCGGCGGAAAGCGTTTCGAACGCGGGCAAAATGTGGTTCGACGAAGACGACAACAGAACGTATCTAATCTGGACGAGCGGTTCGCCGCTTCTGATTGCCGACAAAGCCCAGAAGACCGCCGCCGACACGCGAAAGGTTATGCGCCGCAATCTTTCGCAGCAGACGCTCCGCAACCACGGCGCGTGGTGGATGGATCTGTTCTCGTGCGGTTGGTACAACGACCCCGAAATTTGGGAGGAGATGAAGCTCTTCCGCGCTCCCGAGCTTGAATTTATCGAACATCCGCGCCCGTATTCGCCCGACGTTGCGCTGATACACTCCGACAGAAGCGCGATGTATATCGGCGGCAACGGAATTTCGGAATACACCGCGATGAAGCTGTTGCACGGCGGCAGAATTTACTTGGGCAGGCTCGGCGTTCCCCACGGGCAGTATCTGTTGGACGACGTTCTTGACGGCAGGGTTTCGGCGAAGCTCAAAGTCTATCTGCTCGCCCCCGCCCTGACATCGGTCGAGCGCGAAAAACTCGCCGCCGAGGCGAAGCGTTCCGCGTCGATATGGTGCTGGACTTCGGGGCTTGTAGACCTCGACAAAAACGCGTTTTCCACCGCCGCCGTCAAAGAGCTTACGGGCTTCGAAACGGCAATCGAAAGCGGCATCGACGCAAAGCTTGTGTCCACCGAGGCGGGCAGGGTGATCGGACTTCCGCAGACGTTCGGGCTTCCCCGAAAAATCGTTCCGCTTTTAAGCGCAAAGGCGGGCGCGGCTGATTTGGTCTTGGCGAAATATTCGAACGGCGCAAACGCGATTGTCCTGCGCAATTCGGGCGGACATCCGCAGCTGTTTGTCGGTATACCGTTTGTTCCGCCCGAGCTTTACAGGTTTATGGCGAAAATTTCGGGCGCGCACGTCTACACCGACGGCAACGCCGCGGTTTTCGCAAACGGCGGCTACGTTTCGATTACCGCAAACGAGACCGCAAAATTCGACGTGGATTTCGGCTTCGAGGCGAACGTTTTCGACGCGCTCACGGGCGAAAAAATCGGCTCTGGGCGCGTTCTGAAATTCGATATGAAACGCGGCGACACTCTGTTTTTGCGAACCGAGCGCGTCAAATAGCGGAACGGACGACCCGACAAACGCGGGTATGTGCCCCTCCCGAGCGTGCGGGCACTCAGAACAGCATTGAAAGCCCCGCCGCGAGGTAGGTTATCGCGCCGACGAACACCGCCGCCGTTGCCCAGAATTTTGCCTTGCCCGCCGAGAGCAGGGCTTTTGCGGGATTGTCGAGGGCGATGTACATTTTTGCGCGTTCGGCGAAAATCACGGCGACCAAGCCGAGCGGCGGCCAAAACAATACGGTTGCAAAAATCCCCACCAGAAGATAAGTTTTTACATCTTTTTTCAAATGCTCCATAGTACAACCTTTGTTCGCGGACAATCATCCGAATCTTCCGCGTTTCTTCAAGCAAATTGTGTAGACCGGAAAAAAGTGCAAAAAAATTCAAAAAAAAGCTTGACAGATTATCTACAGTGGCAAGCATCGTTGCCCATATTTCAAAAAACTAATGAAAAATTGGTGGTTCAGTCGTAAGGTCGCATAGAGTTTAAAAACGGTTTAAACTTTTGGCGGCCTTTTGTCTGGGCCGCTTTTTTTTTGCGCTCAACAAAATGACACCTACACTTGAACAATTCAAAAAGTACGCTTCGGAATCGAACGTAATACCCGTATACTCGGAATTGCTCGCCGACTTGGAAACGCCCGTTTCGGTCTTCACCAAGCTCGACGGACTCGAAAACTGCTTTCTATTCGAAAGTGCGGAAAACGTCGACAACTGGGGGCGTTATTCTTTCATAGGCTTCTCGCCGCGCGCGACGTTTTCGCTTGTCGGCAAAAAGTCGAAGCTTGTCTTTGCCGACGGCAAGACGGTGGAATCGACGTCCGAAAAGGGGCTCGACCCGCTCGCGCCTCTGCGCGACTACCTTGCGTCGCGCAAGCCCGCAAAGCTCGCCACGCTTCCGCGCTTCTTCGGCGGGGCTGTCGGCTATTTCGGCTACGAGTGCGTCAACCTCTTCGAACGCCTCCCCGAACCCAAGGGCGAACGCAAGTTCGACGACGCCTTCTTCGGCATCTACGACGACATCATCATTTTCGACAACCTGCGCCACACCGCAAAAATAGTGGCGTGCGCCAACATCGACCAGTTCGATTCGCCCGAAGCCGCCTACAAAGACGCCTGCGCGCGGGTCGAAAAGATGTCGGAAATCTACAAATCGCCCCGCCGCCGCCAACTGACGGCGCAGAACATCGGCGAAATCCGCCTGAAGTCGAATATGTCGCACGACGACTTCTGCGAGATGGTCGAAAAGGCGAAAGAGTATATCAGACAGGGCGAAATCATCCAAGTTGTCCCCTCGCAACGCTTTTCGACGAACGCGCCCATCGACCCGATTGCCGCGTACCGCGCGCTGCGCCTGATAAACCCGTCGCCGTATATGTTCTGTCTGAAAATGGGCGAAAAATATCTCGTGGGCTCTTCGCCCGAAACGCTCCTGCGCTTTTGCGACGGCAGGGCGCACGTCCGCCCGATTGCGGGAACGCGTCGCAGGGGCTCGGACGAAAACGAGGACATCAAACTTGCCGACGAACTTCTCTCGAACGAAAAGGAGCGCGCCGAGCACCTTATGCTTGTCGATTTGGGGCGCAACGACCTTTCGCGATTCTGCGAGGCGGGCAGCGTGCAGGTCGGCGACTTTATGACTGTCGAACGCTACTCGCACGTTATGCACCTTGTCTCCGACGTTTCGGGCGAGGTCGTGAAGGGCGTCGACGCGTTCGACGCGCTTGCGGCGGCGTTCCCCGCGGGCACGCTTTCGGGCGCGCCGAAAATCCGCGCAATGCAGATTATCAACGAGCTCGAACCCGAGCGCAGGGGCTGCTACGGCGGGGCTGTCGGCTACATCGGCTACGACGGCAATATGGACTTGGCAATCACAATCAGAACGCTGCAGATTTGCGACGGCATAACTTCGGTGCAGGCGGGCGCGGGCATTGTCTACGACTCGAACGCCGAATCGGAATACGAGGAAACCCGAATGAAGGCGCGCGCCGTTGCAAGGGCAATCGAGGCGGCGCACAATCTCGAATCAATCGACGTAGCCGAACTTGGAAGGAAATAGAAAATGATACTGCTTATCGACAATTACGACTCTTTCACATACAACCTTTCGCACTATCTGCAGACTCTCGGCGCGGACGTGAAGGTTGTCAGAAACGACGCGATGACCGCCGACGAACTCTTCGGCTTGGGCGCGACCGCGGCGATAATCTCCCCCGGACCGAGCTCGCCGAAAAACGCGGGCGTGTGCGTGGAGTTCATCCAAAAGTTCGCGGGAAAAATCCCGATGTTCGGCGTGTGCTTGGGAATGCAGTCAATCGGCTACGCGTTCGGCGGCAACATCGTAAGGGCGATGCGCACTATGCACGGCAAAATCAGCAAAATCGACCACGACGGCAAAGGCTGCTTCAAGGGCATAGCTTCGCCGATGTCGGTTGTGCGCTACCACTCGCTTGCGGTCGAACGCGCTACGCTTCCCGACTGCCTCGAGGTCAGCGCGACCGCCGAGGACGGCGAAATTATGGGCATCCGCCACAGGCAATATTTAATAGAGGGCGTGCAGTTCCACCCCGAGTCGATTCTCACCTACGGCGGCAAGCGGTTGCTCGCCAACTTTCTCGAAGAGGCGAACGCAAAATGAGCGCGACATCCGAAGCACTGAAGAAGATTGCCGACTTCCGCGCGAACCTTTCGTTCGACGAAAGCAGGGCGGTCTTCGACGAAATTATGGACGGCAGGGTCGACGCGACGATTCTTGCGGCGTTTCTTGCAGCCCTCAAGATGAAGGGCGAGACGGTCGACGAAGTTGTCGGCGCGGCTTCGGCGATGCGCAAAAAGGCGGCGTTCGTCAACGCGGGCGCGCGTGCGCCGATAGACACCTGCGGCACGGGCGGCGACGGAATGAATACGTTCAACATTTCGACCACTTCGGCGTTCATCGTTTCGGGCGCGGGCGTTCCCGTGGCGAAGCACGGCAACAGGGCGGCGACGAGCAAATGCGGCTCGGGCGACGTTCTCGCCGCGCTCGGCTTCAACCTCGACGTCCATCCCGAAGTGATGGAGCACTGTCTGCAGGAGCACGGAATTGCGTTTCTGTTCGCGCCCAAAATGCACCCCGCGATGCGTTTTGCCGCGCCCGTGCGCAGGGCGTTGGGCTTTAGGACTATCTTCAATCTGCTCGGGCCCCTCGTAAATCCCGCGGGCGCGACGGGGCAGGTAGTGGGCGTGTTTTCCGCGTCGATGACCGAATTTGTGGCGGAGTGCCTGAAGCGTCTCGGCGGACACAGGGCGTTCGTCGTG
The DNA here is from genome assembly GCA_900548275.1 of uncultured Opitutales bacterium. Taxonomy (GTDB): domain Bacteria; phylum Verrucomicrobiota; class Verrucomicrobiia; order Opitutales; family Intestinicryptomonadaceae; genus Merdousia. Next base: position 130,512 of record URJY01000001.1, read on the forward strand.
CACGGCGGCGACGGTCTGGACGAAATTTCCGCGTGCGCGCCGACGAAAGTCAGCGAGCTGAAAAACGGCTTCGTGAAAACCTACGAATTCAATCCTCTAAAATACATTCCCGAACTTGCCGACATCTCGGAACTGCGCGGCGGCGACGCGCCCGAAAACGCGCGGATAACGCGCTGCATTCTCGACGGCAAAATAGGCGGCGGCGCGCGCAATGCGTGTCTGCTGAACGCGGCGGCGGGAATACTGGCGGGCGGCGGAAGTGCGGACTTCGCGTCGGCGTTCAAGCTCGCGCAGGACTCGCTCGATTCGGGCGCGGCGCGCGGCAAACTCGAAACACTCGTCGAATTTTCACGGCAATGAGCGACATCTTGGAGACAATCTGCGAGCGCAGCCGCGCCGAACTCGAGGCGCAAAAGGCTGCCGTACCGTTCGGCGAAATGCTCGAACGCGCAAAAGCCGCGCCGCAACGCGCTTCGTTCAAGTCGGCTCTTCGGCGCAAAAACGGCAACCCCGCGATAATCGCCGAAATGAAGAAGGCGTCGCCCTCGGCGGGGGTTATCCGCGCCGATTTCAGACCGTCCGAATTGTGCGTTGCGCTCGAAAGTGCGGGCGCGTCGGCGTTGTCGGTTCTGACCGAGCGCAACTATTTTCTCGGGGCGGCGGAATATCTCGAAGACGCCTCGACGCGCGTTAAAATTCCGCTTCTCCGCAAGGATTTCATCTACGACCGATACCAGATTGCGCAGGCGCGTGCGATTGGCGCGTCGGCGGTTTTGCTGATTGCAAAAATGCTTTCGGCGGAAAGATTCGGCGAACTTTTTGCGTTCGCGAAAAGTCTGGGGCTCGACGTTCTCGCCGAGGCGCACGACGAGCGCGAGCTTGAAATGGTCCTCGAAAACGGCGCGGACATCGCGGGCGTAAACTGCCGCAATCTGCGCACGTTCGGACTGGATTTTTCCACGACGGAGCGGCTTCTGAAACTCGTTCCCGACGGCGTTGTGAAAGTCGCCGAAAGCGGGGTAAATTCACGCGACACCCTTTTGCGCGCCGCCGATGCGGGCGCGGATGCCGCGCTTGTGGGCACGCTTTTGATGGCGGCGGATTCGCCCGCCGACGAGTTGGAAAAACTCTTGGGGGCAAAATGAAAATCAAAATCTGCGGAGTTTCAAACCTCGAAGACGCAACCGAAATTTCGGCGGCGGGAGCGGACTACATCGGGCTGATTTTCGCCGAAAAGAGTCCGCGCCTTGTCGCTCCCGAGTCGGCGCGCGCGATAGCTTCGGCGGGGCTTTCGGCAAAACTCGTCGGCGTGTTCGTCGATTCGCCCGCGGATTTTGTCCGGCGCGCGGTTGACGAATACGGCTTGTCAGCCGTACAGCTCCACGGTTCGGAGGACGCGCGGTATGTCGGAACTCTGCGCGGCTTGGGCGCGGAGATTTGGAAGGCGGTCTGGCTTTCGTCCGAATCGGACGCGGACGAGGCTGCTCAATTTCCCTGCGATAAACTCGTGGTTGATTCTTCGCGCGGAAAGCTGCGGGGCGGCACTGGCGTTCGGGCGGACTGGCGGCTTGCGGCACTTCTCGCGGCGCGGCGCGAATGTTTTCTCGCGGGCGGAATATCGTTCGGGAACGCACGCGAAGCCGTCGAAACGGTCAAGCCCTACGGACTCGATATGAACAGCGCGGTCGAAATCAACCCGAGAAAAAAGAACACAGCGTTAATTTCAAAATATTTAAAACAATTAAAACAAAATGAAAATACCCGAATACAATAAAAACGGAAAGTTCGGAGAATTCGGCGGTCAGTACGTTGCCGAAACTCTTATGAGCGCACTCAAAGAGCTCGAAACCGAGTTCTACAAAGCCGTCGACGACCCCGCATTTCAGGCGGAGTACGCCGCAATTCTAAAGGACTACGTGGGGCGTCCGTCGCCGCTTTACTACGCCAAGCGGCTCACCGAGCACTGCGGCGGCGCGCGCATTCTACTCAAGCGCGAAGATCTAAACCACACTGGCGCGCACAAGGTCAACAATACGGTGGGGCAGGTGCTGCTCGCCCGCAGAATGGGCAAGCGCAGGCTCATCGCCGAAACGGGCGCGGGTATGCACGGCGTCGCAACGGCAACGGTCGCCGCGCTCTTCGGAATGGAGTGCGAGGTGTTTATGGGCGCGGAGGACGTGCGCAGACAGGCGCAGAACGTCGGCAGAATGAAAATGCTCGGCGCAAAGCTCAATGCAGTCGAAGTCGAGCACGGCACGGCTACGCTAAAGGACGCGATGAACGAGGCGTTGCGCAACTGGGTTGCGACAGTCGACGACACTTTCTACGTCATCGGTACGGCGGCGGGCCCCCATCCGTACCCGACGATGGTCAAGGAATTTCAGGCCATTATCGGGCGCGAGACCAAGGCGCAGATGATGGAAAAATTCGGCAGGCTTCCCACGCAGGTTGTGGCGTGCGTGGGCGGCGGCAGCAACGCAATCGGCATGTTCGCCCCGTTCATCGAAGAGCCGTCCGTTGCGCTCTTCGGCGCGGAGGCGGCGGGCGACGGAATCGAAACGGGCAGGCACGCGGCGAGCCTTGCGGCGGGCACTGTCGGCGTTCTGCACGGCAACAAAACGTATCTTTTGCAGGACGACTTCGGTCAGATTTTGGACACGCACTCCGTTTCGGCGGGTCTCGACTACCCTGGGGTCGGACCCGAGCACTCGTATCTGAAAACGAGCGGGCGCGCGACCTATGTGCCGATTGACGACCAAGCCGCAATCGAGGGCTTCCAAGCTCTCTGCCGCTACGAGGGCATCATTCCCGCGCTCGAAAGTTCCCACGCCGTCGCGCTTGCAATGCGCAACGCCCGCGAGCTTTCGAAAGACGACATCGTTGTCGTTTCGCTTTCGGGACGCGGCGACAAGGATATGGCTTCGGTAAGCGAATATCTCAACAATAGAAAATAGGATTTTTCATATGACTTCCAAATTATTTAAACAACTTAAATCGGAAAACAGGTCGGCTCTGGTGGCGTTTGTCAGTTGCGGAGACCCTACAATCGAATTTTCCGAAAAATTGATAGAACGCATTTGCGCGGCGGGGGCGGACATCGTCGAACTCGGCGTGCCGTTCTCCGACCCGATGGCGGACGGCAAGTCGATACAGGCTGCGAGCCGCAGGGCTCTCAACGGCGGCGCGACCCTCGAAAAAGTCGTCGCAATGGCAAAGCGTCTGAGGGCGAAAGGCGTCGACAAGCCGTTCGTGATGTTCTCGTACTTCAACCCGATTTTCAAGCTCGGCACGGAAAAGACGGTCGACGAATGCGTCGCGGCGGGAATCGATTCGCTGCTCGTTGTCGACGTTCCGCTCGAAGAGGCCGACGAAGTCGTTTCGGTTTCCGCGCCCAAGGGAATCGAATTTATTCCGCTCGCCGCGCCGACGTCGTCGCCCGAACGAATCGAAAAGATTTCGAAAAAAGGCTCGGGATTTCTCTATTACGTAACCGTTGCGGGCGTAACGGGCGCGCGCGGCGCCTTGCCCGAGGGTATCGGCGAACGTCTGGCGCAGGTTCGCAAGGCGTCGGTTCTGCCCGTGGCTGCGGGCTTCGGCATTTCGAACCCCGAGATGGCGCGCGCGGCGGCGTTGAACGCCGATGCGGTTGTTGTGGGCAGCAGGCTCGTAGACATCGCGTTCAAAACGCGTCTCGAAAAGGGCGAAGAAGCGGCGTTGGACGCGGCGGCGGAGTTTGTCGCCTCGCTCGCTGGAGCGATGAAGCGTTAGCAGGCTTTTCAAATACACTGGACGAACGTCGCGGCAATCTGTCGCGGCGTTTTTTTGTGTCCGTTTGCGGGCGGTTTAATGTTGACAAAATTTGGATTTTTAGCGGAATGTTTTGCCGAAGGTTTTACATTTTATGAATAAATTGCTTGTCAAAATTTTGGCATTTGGGGTTGCTTTTTCGGCGGTTGCAAGTGCGTCGATTGTCGATTCCGAATTGCGCCAATGGAAGGGAAAATGGATCGTCCGCGCCGATTCGCTTGTCCCCGAGTACAAAGTTGCGCATTTGCGCCGCACGTTCGAGCTTAAGGAAAAGCCCGAATCGTTCAGGGTAAAAGTCAGTGCCGACAACCGTTTCGTCCTTTACGTAAACGGAAAGATTGCCGGCAGGGGCCCCGCGCGCGGCGACATCCTCAACTGGAACTACGAAACGCTCGACATCGCGCCGTTTCTGAAAGCTGGCAAAAACGTCGTCGCCGCGCTCGTGTGGGACGGCGGGGCGAAACGCCCCAACGCGCAGCATTCGCACAGGCTCGGTTTCGTCCTCGACGGCGAAACTGCGGCGGAGGACATCATTGCAACTCCGTCGAAATGGAAAATGAAGATTTCGGCGGCGTATTCGCCTGTCGCGCTGAAATGGTACGTCGGGCAGGGCGACCGCATCGACGCGGGCAAGTTCGATTGGGGCTGGGAACAGCCCGACTTCGACGACTCCAAATGGCGCAGCGATTTCTATTCCATTCCCGCCTACGAAAACGACTCTGGGCCCTACAGCGAGGTCTACTGGATAACAAAGCCGAGCGGTCTTCCGCAGATGGAGTCGAAAACCGTGCGGCTCAGGGAAATTCGCAGGTTCTCGGGCGTCGAAAAGGTGTCCGACTTCATTTCGGGCAAGGGCGAATTTACGGTTCCCGCGAACATAAAATGCACGCTGCTTCTCGACAACGGAGTTCTGACAAACGCCTATCCGATTCTGACGACATCAAAGGGCAGGGGCGCGACAATGAAAGTGCGCTACGCCGAAGCCCTCGTCGACTCGAAGCGGCAAAAGGCAAACCGCAACGACATCGACGGGCGCGACTTCAACCCCGCGTTCGCCGTGAGCGACGAATTCGTTTTCGACGGCGGCGACAACCGCAAGTTCTCGCCCCTCTGGTACAGAACGTACCGCTACGTCGGGATGGACATCGAAACGAAGGACGAGCCGCTCGTAATCAAAGACTATTACGGCGACTTCACGGGGTATCCGTTCGCGGAGAACGGCTCGTTCAAGTCGGACGACAAGTCGATCGACAAAATTTGGGAAGTCGGCTGGCGCACCGCGCGCCTTTGCGCAACCGAAACGTATATGGACTGCCCGTATTACGAACAGCTCCAGTACGTGGGCGACACGCGCATACAGGCTCTCATCTCGCTCTACGTCTCGGGCGACGACCGCCTCGTGCGTCAGGCGATAAAGGCGTTCAACCAGTCGCGTACGTTCCACGGAATCACGAAATCGCGCTACCCGTCGCGCATAGAACAGTTCATTCCGCCGTTCTCCCTCTACTGGATTTCGATGGTAAACGACTACGCCAAGTTCCGCAACGACCCCGAATTTGTGCGCGAAATGCTCGGCGGCGTACGCACCGTTCTTGCGTGGTACGACGGGCAAATAGACCCCACAACAGGCATCCTCAAAACCAAGATGCCGTTCTGGAATTTCGTCGACTGGTCGGAGTCGAACCCCGCCACAAAGGGCGACAATTCCACGGGTTGGCGGCGCGGCGTACCGCCCGAGGGCGAAAACGCGGGTACGGCGATTACGTCGCTGCACTTGGCGTTGACACTGCGCGAAGCCGCCCAGTTGATGAACCGTTACGGCTTCGGCAACGAGGCATCTGAATATATGAAGCGGTATGAAAAAATCGTAAAATCGGTTTATAAAAGATGTTGGAACGCAAAGCGCGGAGTGTTCGCGGATTTCGAGGGCGCAGTTTCCTCGAGCCAACACGTCAACATTCTTGCGATTCTCGCCGACGCACTGCCAGCCGCCGACCAACCCGCACTGATGAAAAAAATCCTCGAAGACAAATCGCTTACGCAGTGCACGTTCTACTACAGATTCTACCTGACCGAAGCGATGCGCAAATGCGGAATGGGCGACCTGTACATATCGCAACTCGAGCCGTGGCGCGATATGATAAAAATCGGACTGAGTACATTCGCGGAAAACCCCGAGCCGACCCGCTCCGACTGCCACGCGTGGAGCGCAAGCCCCAACTACCACCTGCTTTCGCTCGTCTGCGGAATTATGCCCGCAGGCTACGGCTTCGAAAAGGTTTCGGTATCGCCGAACTTGGGGCGCTTGAAGGAAATCTGCGGCACCGTTCCGCACCCGAAAGGCGACATAAAAGTGTCGTTCCGTAAAAACGCAGAGGGTAAAATAAACGGCACAGTGATTCTGCCGAAAGACCTGACGGGCGACTTCAACTGGAAGGGAGTAAACATCCCCCTAAAATCGGGAAAAAACGAAATAAACATAAGATAACCCCCGAAAATATTTGCAAGTCGGGCGCACACAAAAAAAGGCGGCAAACACATTTGCCGCCTTTTTTTGTGTGCCTGTATTTTACTATCTTAACGTTAAATAACGTTAACGGACTTGTCTGTTTCATATCGGTTTTGTTACGGTCTGGCTATGAAAATTTTTAAAGGGCTAAGATGTTCGGGCAAAATCGTATTTTGAAAATAAAAAAAGTTTCATTTACCGTTTTGTAATTATTGACTGCAAATTCAAAAACAATATTCTCTCGTATATATGGGTAATTTACTAGCTGTACAAATAGGTCCCGTGCAGGGCTTCATTTCGGCCGCGCGGAAAACGCGCGACTTGTGGGCGGGGTCTTTCCTTTTGAGTTATCTGGCGGCTGCAATGCACGCGGAAATCGACAAGCTTTCCGGTCGCGGACTTCGAACCGTTTTCCCGAATGTTCCGAAAGAAGGTTCGATATACGATTTCTTCCGCGAAAATGTTACACTGTCGGCAAAGAATCTTATTCCTTCTCTTCCGAACAAGCTGCTGATTTATCTTGACGATGGTGCGGATGTGTCTTCGGTAGTGAAATCGCTGGAGTCGGCCGCCCGCGGCGTTTTGTCGGATATTTCAGAATGTGTTCTTGATGATTTCAAAGGATGTGTAGACGAGGAAAAGTTTCGCGGACAGGTAGGGGCGTTTCTCGAATTTTATTGGGCGGCCGTTCCCTGTTCGGAATCCGATTTTTGCACTGCATATGGACACGTTAACAGGGTTATCGCAGCGGTGAAAAATACGCGCCTTTTTTCACAACCCGCCGAAAATACTTCGTGGAAGTACGGAATCGACAGAAATAGGGACGTCCTCGACGGCACGAACGAAACCGTTATTTTAGACCATTCCCGTCTTGCGGTTCTTTCAGGCGATGTTTCGGGGCGGAGCGAGCATATGGGGGCTATGACTTTCATCAAAAGGTATTTTGTAAAATCCTATTTGTTGAAAAAATTTGTCGGGCGCAATTTACGGAAGGAAGATGTACCGTTTGCCGACACATATCAAATTGCCGATTCTTCGCCGTACTACTGCATTATGGCTTTTGACGGCGACGAAATGGGCAAGTGGATTTCGGGCGAAAAGCGGGCATCGACGGGAGGGGTAGACTCTCGTTATGTCGGGGCGTTTTCTTCCGAATTGTCGAAGTTTACGAACGAAGTTTTTATGTTTTTCAAAGGCGGAGAATCTAACGCCGCCGGTTCGGCGGGAAGTTTGATATACGCAGGCGGCGACGATGTTTTGGCTTTTCTTCCCGTTTCCGATGTTCTCTCCTATGCGCGACAGTTGCACGATAAGTTTGCCGAACACGGACTTGAGGGAATACATTTCGGTTCTTCGTGCGGAATTTCGATAGGGCACAAAAAGTCGCCGATGCGCGATTTGAAACGGGCTGCGGACCGTGCCGAAGCCGCCGCAAAAAATAAATACGGCAGGAACGCGCTCGGAATTTCCGTGTGCAAACGAAGCGGCGAAATAATAGAATGGGGCGTACCTTTCGAATTTTCCGAAGTGATGAACTTTTTTACTCTGCTTTCGAAGGCCTTGCATAACGGTGTTTCGGCACGTCTGCCGTACGATATGCTGCGGATGATTGAGTCGTACGAGGCGTTTTGTTCTCTTGAATTTTCCGACTCTGATTTTATTGCAAACATTTGCGGTATTCTGCGTTCGGATTTTGACGCTGTTATGGACGGCAAGCAAATTCCGTCGGACAAACGTTCGGAACTTGCCGATGCTTTCAAGGAAATGCTCGACGAACTCGCCGCCTGTGGGCGCGATTTTTGTGCGGGGACAAAACTTGCAGGCTATGTCGCCGACCTTTTCAGGGTGGTTGCTTGGATTGATAAAAAATAGGAATTAAAAATGAATGGAAATTGTTTTGTTCATAAAATATCTTTGAGTCCCAACGATGTCCTTTTCTTTAAGGATTCGCGTCCGATGACGGGGGCTTCGCACGGAATCGGCAACAGGCTTCCGTTACCGCATACCTTTAACGGTGCGATGCGCGATGCCCTTTGCGATTCGTCCGTAGACAGACGTGCTGCGGAGGGCTTGCTGACTGTCGGACCATTCATGGAACGCGCGAACGAGGTTTATGTAAAGACTCCGTCCGACATACTGTGCGACGGCGATTCATACACGCTGCTCACTCCGTCCAAATCGGACTGTAAAACATCGCTTCCATCCGCGCTCTCTCTGCTTGTTTCCGACGCAAAACCCTCCAAGCGTAAAACGGGTGAATTTATTTCGGCTTCCGCATTTTTACGTTATCTTGGCGGCACAATGCCGACGCCTGAAGATTTTGCGGATTTCTCGGATTTCTGCTCCGACGAAAATTACATAGGCATAAAAGTCGATACCGAAAAATCTGTTGCCGAAGACGGTATGTTTTTTTCAAAAACGACATTGCGTATGCGTCGCGGTTCGAAGATTTCGGGTTATGCAAAGTTGGTCAACCGAAAGACCAAGGAGGATTTACTTGCGGGAAAAGTATCGTCTTCGCGAGACATCAGATTCGGAGGCGAGGGCGGAATGTGTAAAATGGAGTTTTTGCCCGCCGACGAAATAAATCTTCCGTACGGTGCTTCCATAACGTCTCCGCGTGTGAAGTTCGTTTTGCTTACACCTGCCGTTTTTATTGCCGAAGAGGGATGTTGTGGTGGTTGGCAACCGAATTGGATTCGGTTTGACGGGGTTTTAAACCAGTACGGAGTGAAGCTTTTGGATGGCCCTGGCGAAGCAAAGGCAAAACGTTTGCGCGTACCTGTCGGTCGTCCGATAAATGCGCGGCTCGTGGCCGTACGTATGGAAAAACCGTTGTGTATCGGCGGTTGGGGCGGCGGTTCTGCAGATGCCAAACGTCCGTCGGGGGCAAAGTCGTCGCTACTTGCCGTTCCCGCGGGAAGCGTATACTACTTCGAAGCCGATAGCGTCGAGTCGGCGAACAGTCTTGCGGATGCCTTGAACTGGCACGGGGTAAACCGTGGAGACGGTTCGGACCGTCGCGATTTTGTCAATCTGCGTTCCGCCCTTTTGGGCGAAAAGGGTTACGGAATAGGCGTATGCGGAAATTGGGACTATTACAAAGGTGAAATTTAATACAAAAAAAGGAAAAATATGAAATCTAAAATTATGTTCTTCTATACGGAAACGCCGCTGCACATAGGTTGTGGCAACGATGTGGGGGCGGTCGATTCTCCCGTTCAACGCGACAGTCATACGGGGTTTCCGATAATCCCCGGAAGTGCCGTAAAAGGCGTTTTGCGCGATTTGCAGGATGATTCCAGTCGCAACGAAGTCTTCGGTTCCGCTTCGGGGGAAGAGTTATCGAAATCTGGCGATATCGCGTTTTGTGAAGGAAAGCTCTTGGCTTTCCCCCTCAGAAGTATGAAAAATTCGTTTGTGTGGGCGACGTGCCCGTACATTCTCGGGCGGTTTGCCGAACGCATCGGATGCGAAGTTCCTCAATTCCCCGCGCTTTCCGACGAATCGAAAATATATGCCGATTCTTCTGTCTGTGTCGACGGAAAGCACGCCGTTATAGAAGAGTATACGTTTGAAGTTGTTCCCGATACCGGTATTTTAGAGAGGGTTGCCGAAATCTTTTCGAAAGTGGAATGCGGCGGCAGGGTTTGGCGCGGAAGTTTCGGCAAACGCATAGCGGTTTTTTCCGACACGATGATGTCGTATTTTGCAAAGACAGCCTGTTCTGTCGACCAGCACGTTTGTATCGACGATTCCACGGGCATCGCAAAAGACGGCGCGCTTTTCAATATAGAGACTGTTCCGTCGGATTCGCTTTTCTATTCCGAAATGTTCGAACTTCGGGCGGGTGCATTCGATAAACTTACGTTCGGCGGCGGAATGCTCCAGATAGGCGGCGACGCGAGTACTGGCTTGGGTTTTTGTAAAGTCGATTTTTTTGGAAAGGATTGTTCCAATGACTAACGTGAACCAGAAGCGTATTGCGTTTGCCTTTTCGCGGCGCGGCACTGTAGCAAAGCACGAGGATGAAGGCGACGCTCTTAGCGGATTCCCGTCGTTGGTAATAAATTGCGGACTTGCAAACGCGCTTTTGTATGCCGACGAAAAGGAGAAACAGAGCAGGCGTATAGCCGAAGCGGTAGTAGAATACCTGCTTTCCTGTAGGTACGTCGCCGAAAAAACGGGCTTACAAAATGGCGGCGTACGCGAGTTTGTCGAAAAACTCTGTTGTATTTCCGACATTCATCTTTCAATGTATTGCACGGAAGAGGCTCTCGAATTTCTCGCCGCGCTCAAGAGGGTTGCGCGATGAATATTTTCGAGACAATAGGGCCGTTCTTCGACGTAAAGAATGCCGAAAACGCTTCGCTCGTTAACGATAAATATCCGTGCTTGTTGCGGAAACAATCTAATGAGCAAACATACCGCGACACCCATTATGCCAACCTAAAAAGCGCATATCAGAAGTCGAAATTCGAACTTTCGAAGGTTTCCGAAATGGTCGATATTGCGGCAGACGGCGGCGATTTTTTTGTCGGCAGATTGAAGTCGCCTCTCGCCATAAATATGTGCGGCGGAGTTGTGGAAAACGGCGGAATAAATCTCGACCGCAATAGCGGTATCGTCTTTATATCGGGCAGTGCGCTTAAGGGGTGCGCCCGACGTTTTGCCGTGCTTTCAGCCCGCGAAACCGCCGATGAATCGGTTCGTATAAATATCGTCAAGCGTGCTGCGTTGGTCTTCGGTTTCAGTAAAAATGATTTCGAGAATAGCGGAAAGAACGGCTACGGCGATTTCTGTTATGCACTGGATTCGAGCGAAATCGCTCAAACCGTCTATAAAGAACTCACAAAGGAGGTAAAGGGAGATGGCTTTGCCGGTTGTATAGCGTTTCTGCCCGCTTATCCTAAAGGTAATAAGCCCCTTCTTGATACCGACATAGTCAACTGTCATCACACGCGCTATTATAGCGGAAAATCTCAAAAGGCGGACGATAACGAACAGCCCGTTCCGATAAAATTTATAACGGTTCGTTCGGGAACGTTCGCATTCTGCCTGCGTAGACTGCGTTCCGCCGACGCATCCTGTTTGGATTCCGCACTCGAATGGCTTAAGGGCGGTTTGTCTTGCGGTATAGGCGCGAAAACAGCCGCAGGCTACGGAATTTTCGGCGACTTCGAAGAGGAATCGTATAAAAAACCAATGAAAGCCGACTCGGAACGCAGAAAACGCGAACTTGCCGAAGCCGAGGAAAAGCTGGCTGCCTCCGAACGCAAGCGACTGAAGGCTGAAGCCGAAAAGAATATGTCTCCGGAAGAGTTGGCGGCTACCAAAAAGGCAAATACAATCGGCGACGGCGATTTCAAAAAGTTCGGCAAACTTTCGACCGCAGAAAAACGCATATTGATTCTCGCCATAGAAAAGCGACCCGAAAAATGGCAAAAATTCGGCGGATACCTTAATTCTATGACGGGCGATAAATTGCGCGAACGGCAAAATCTGATTAAATCGATTACCGATTTTGCTAAAAATATGAATGTGGAAATTTGACAATATGAAATCCGGCAAGCGTACATATAATTTCACGACACCCGCCATAATATCCGGTGCCACCCAAAAAAATCATTCGGCCGAACTTCGGGGAGCGTCGATACGCGGGGCGTTGCGTTGGTGGTTCAGACTTATTGCCGCGTCGGAAGGAGATGTCCGAAACCTCGAGAGCGACATTTTCGGATGCGCACATCCCGAACCAAAGGCTTCGAAACTCAGAGTGCGAATTACCGAAGACAACACGAAATCCGAGGCTATCGGCGACAAGTACAAGCGTTCGCTTTATATTCTGTGGGCGATGAGAAACTCGTTTCGGGAGTGGTTGAAACCCGACGGTACATTCTCGCTTGATTTCGATTTGGTTCGCAATACGGAACGAGATGCTCGGGCTGTTAGTCTATTGAAAACCGCCCTCGACGCATTCGGACTTTTCGGCACTCTCGGCACGGCATCGCGAAAGTGTATGGGCAGCCTACAGGAAACGAAGTATTCCGATATGACAATGGCTCAAATTGTCGATTTACCAATAGTTCACACACTCCAGAAAGCGGATAATTGCGAAGTGTTTTTTTCAAAAAAAGCCTTTAATACTTGCGACGAAGGACTTTCCTATTTTACCGAGGTTTTGCGCGGACTTAACGACAAATTGCGTTGGCATAAACGCGGTGCGAATTTTGGCTCGCGGATAACGTGGCCGTTTGTCGCAAAGGTTCTAAAGGCAAAGGAGGGGTACTTTATTGCAGTTTGTGTATTCGCCGATTTGATGCCGCAAAAAGTGGCGGGAGATTTTGCCGTGCTTGTTCGGAGTTTACGCGAGGCTTTCAATGAATAATTTTCACCGTCGAAAAGTTTGACATTGCCGGTAAAAATCCGCTATTTTCGCGCTAAAGTTTCGAATTTTGTGCGTAAAAGGACATAAACGTTGACCTTTAAAATGTACCAAATGCATTTAACGACTTGTCGATTATGCGGTTGTGTAAATGAGATTCGAAACCTCTCAGGCCGACAGGCATCGAAAACTATGCAAAGTTGGTCAACCGAAAGACCAAGATTCGAAACCTCTCAGGCCGACAGGCATCGAAAACGACTTGTCGAGCTTGTAGCTCGCCGACAAAATTCGAAACCTCTCAGGCCGACAGGCATCGAAAACTATCATATCGAACGGGAGCAAGCGCAAATTATTCGAAACCTCTCAGTCCGACAGGCATCGAAAACTCCAGCGACAAATCCAGCGAGTCGCCCACGATTCGAAACCTCTCAGGCCGACAGGCATCGAAAACCTTACGCGTTCAATCAAACTTTGCCTTTTAATTCGAAACCTCTCAGGCCGACAGACATCGAAAACTAGACGACGGCGAGGTTGCGCGTAGACCAGATTCGAAACCTCTCAGGCCGACAGGCATCGAAAACACGAACGTTCAACTCCGCGCAAAAATATCGATTCGAAACCACTCAAGCCGACAGGCATCGGAAACTTGCCGATTTCGCGCCCGTCGGTAAGTCTCATTCGAAACCTCTTAACTCGAAAGTAACCTAAATTCAAAATACAAAAAAGCCCGATATCATTCCGATATCGGGCTTTGGCTTTTATTCTGTGTTTTCTATTCCCAACACCACCTGTTGTCGGGATATTTTAATTCTTCCACTTCTCTTCCTTTTATGACATCAATTCCGAGTGCGGCGGCGGCGCGTTCAAAGTTTTCCCTGTTCTTTGCGTATGCGTTAAAATTGAATACGCAGAGCAGTTTTTTAGACATCACGCTGCCGATGGAATTTGCGCGTCCCTCGAATTCGTAAAGGTGCGGCAGAAGTCTCTCGTAGGAAAAGCTGCGTTTCATCGAGAAAATAAACGGCACAACGCTGCCTTCTTGCAGGGCTATTATGTCTTCTTCCATATTGTTGCTTACTGCCGACCAACAAATGTCCTTGAACAGACCGCTTTTGTTTATTCTACTTGCAACGTATACTTCCCACCACATCCCCTGATAGAATTGCTTTACATCGGCGATTCTCGGGTTGAGGTTGTCCATATACGAAAGGTATTTGCCATCCGAACTTTGCTGCGCAAGCCCCGACTCGCACATAGCCTTGACTATTTCAGGCTGTATCTCGTTCAGCTTTTCCAGAAACACGGCGCAATACGGGTCTTTCTCGTCGTCTTTTTCGGGGGCAATGGGTTTTCTTTCCTTTGAAAAATATTTGAAGAGAAGTTCGGCGGCGTGTACATATCGTTTCCACGATTTTCCCCTGTTGAGGGTAGAGCCATTGTTTGCAAGAACAATTAAATCGAGCAGATTCGGGATGTTTTTAATCTCGTCTGCGAAAGAATCTTCCCCGATTCTTTTCACGTTGTCGCCGAATCTGCAAAGATACTGTATTCGGTTTTTCTCCACATAAATTATCGCGCCGTTCGAGAGCTTTGATTTCATAGCTCCAATCATTGCGCCGAAACTCATCGGTTTTGTTCCGCCCGAGATGTTGACGATGCAGCAAAAGTCTTTCGTGTTTTCTGACAGTATCTCCATAATGATACTTTCCATTTCCTTTGTATCGGGACTTTCCGAGTCGGCATTTTTGCATTCGACAGTACATCCTTTCCCGAGCAATTTTTCGATTGCCAATTTTAGGCGGTGGTGGCTCGAGGGATATCCTCCGATAATATTGACCACTTTTTGTGGCTTCAATACCAGCACGGGTATGAAATTCGGCATATTTTGTGCCGATATTATGTTTATCAAGCATATATTGTTCATATTTATCTCCATTCCAATTTTAAGATTGACCAAGATGTTATTTCTTCGGGCGTTACTTCGTGTGCGATTTGCGGGCGAAAGCTTTCGCGATAGTTGGGTGAAAGAACGTAGCATTCCGAAAATTCGATGCCATCGAAGATTGGCAGTTTGTTTGACGACAGTCCAAGAGGTCTGCGGCTGTCGAACTTTGAAGCGTCTAAGCCCAATATTTCGGCGGCGGCAACAGCGGTGTTGGTATGTCCCCAAAACGAATGTACGTTTGCGCGGGCAAGTTCGCCGCGTAATTCGTCCAACGTTATAGGGCAAATCGACACTTCGCGTCTGACCAACGTCAAAGAAAACGAGTTTCCCAAAAGTATGTTTTTTTGTTCGATGTTGTCAACACTCATATATACATTATTGGGGCTTTTTTCGGCGGTTGAAAATGTGCCCCGATTTGTTTTTTTATCAAAATTTGGTTTCCTCAACCCCGAAACACATTTCGTTGTATTCGGTTTCCAATTTGGCTGCGTTTTTACGTGCGACGGCCGCCGCAGGGGTATCGTTGAATTTCGTGATAAGATCTACTCCGTAAATATCGATTCCTACCATTGCAATCCCGACCGGAATTGCAATCGGAAGCGCGACGTTCGATATGCAAACGGCGAATACAACGGTGGTAGCTGCGGATACGCCAAGTTGTAGATTGTTTTTTGTCTTCGGAATGTTCGTCGGTTATTGAGGCGAGAGATGCTTGTGTGTTGTCCATCTCTTCGCGGGACTTTGTGGGTGTCGTGGCGCATCCGCAAAGCATAAATGCCATCGCCGATATTGCGCAGGTAATTGCGAGTTTCTTCATAGCTATATTATTCGAAATTGTGGTCGTTTTCTTCCCTTCGAAGTTTTTTCTCTCGTTTGCTGCGTCGGTTCTTTCTTTCGTGATTGCTTTTTTTTTTCATTGCCGCGATAATCGGACTCCTTTTTTTCTTAATCAAGTTCGTTAACGTTATTTAACGTTGCGGGATGAATATGTTTTTTTCTTGAACGCAATTTTGACACGGATAAAAGGAGGATATGCAAAAAGAAATTGTCTTGTATTCTATTGTAGGTATGTCGCCTGCCGTTTTGACCGAGACGGTTTGGGCTTTGGCGGCAAAGAAACCCTCCGTAGTTCCCGACGAAATAACCGTTTTTACTACAAAGCCGTGTGCCGAAAAACTTGAAGATTTTTGTTTCGGAAAAAATAAAAGATGGGACGAGTTGAAGGAAAATATCCGAAAAAAATACAAAATAGACGTTTCCGAAAAACTGTGTTTCAGTCGTGAGAAAATAAGGATAATTTGCAATACCCGTTGCGAGCCTCTCTCCGATATAAGGGACGATTACGACAATCGGGTAATGCTTGAATTTTTCCGTCACGAAATGTATACGGACTATTCGAATCCGAGTCGTGTTTGTATCGCCTCTATTGCAGGGGGGCGTAAAACGATGGGGGCAATGCTCCACACCGTAGCTTCCGTCCTCGGACGCGAAGGCGACAAAATCTGTCACGTTTTGGCGAACGACGAAATAGTATGCAAACACGCCGATTTTGCATTTCCGGACTGCAAACTCAAAGGCGGCAAGAGTATTTCCGCAAAGGAGGCGGGCTTGATTCTTGCCGATGTTCCATTCGTCGGAATGGGCAGTATGCTTGCGGGGCTCGGCATTTCCCCGAATGAAGGTTTCTCGAGAATACAAATGTCGCTTGCCGACAAAATGCGTAAAGATTCGCTGAGCGTCGTACTCAAATCGGACAGCTCTACGTTGATTATAAAAAAAGACGGAGTGGAATTTGCCTCTAAGAATATGAATTCCGAGTCGATGGAATATTTACGTTCCTGCTATGACGCGGTAAAGAAAGGCTTACCGAAACCGGACTTCAAGGCCGAAAATAACGCAAGAACATTCCTGACTAATTTACGCAAAGAACTGAAGAAAAAAGGCTTTTCTTCCGAGCAGTGCAGCTATGTGCTTCCATACAGACAGGAAAACGCCAAAATTGCGCCCGAGAACATAACGCTTGAATAAGCCAACGATGCTCGCCGAAGCTTGCGAGTCCGACATTCTCGAGTTGTTGTAACGTTTAACCGCGCCTGTAGCGGAGGGCTTCGTAGAGGAATATCGAGGCGGCTATGTTTACGTTCATACTGTCCGAGATTCCGTGCATCGGGATTTTTACCGTTTCGTCGAGCAGTCCGTTCCAGTCTTCGCCGAGCCCCGTCGACTCCGCGCCAACCACAATCGCGCAAGGCTTCGACATATCCGTTTGCCACAGGGATTTTTCCGCCCGCAAATGATATTTGAACTGTCTCTCGTAAATGGGACAAAAAAAGGCTCGGCGGTCTGCCGAGCCAGAAAGTTTTTTTGTATTTATTCCACCGTTACGGCTTTTGCGAGGTTTCGCGGTTTATCTACGTCGCAGCCTCTTTCTCTGGCTATGTAGTATGCCAGAAGTTGGAGCGGTATTGTCGCAAGGATTCCCCTAACCGATTCGTGCACTTTGGGCATCGGGATTATGTCGTCGGCTATGCCTTTGAACAGTTCGGGTTGGTCGCTTACTGCGATTATCGGGCCTTTTCTCGCCTTTACCTCCTGTGCGTTCGAGACTATCTTCAGGGCGATGTCGTCGGAGTTCGCCAGCATTACCGACGGGCATTCGGGGCATATCAGTGCAATCGGTCCGTGTTTCATTTCCGCCGCGGGGTAGCCCTCGGCGTGGATGTACGAAATCTCCTTGAGTTTCAGTGCGCCTTCGAGCGCAATCGGAAATTCGGCGAGTCTGCCCAGAAATAGGAAGTCGTTGCACTTTGCGTATTTCTTCGCGATTTTTTCGATGTTCCCCGCCTGTTTCAGCACTTCCTCCACGACCTTGGGCAGTTCGGAGACCGCCTTTACGATTTCGCGCCCTTCGGCGAACGAAAGGTCGCGCATTCTGCCTATGTAGAGTGCGATTAGCAGGCATATGAGCACTTGCGAGGTAAAGGCTTTTGTAGACGCCACGCCCACTTCCTTGCCTGCGTACTGGTACAAGCCGCCGTCGGATTCGCGCGAGATTGTCGAGCCGATTGAATTTGTGATTGCCAGTGTGCGGAATCCCTTGCGTTTGGATTCTCTCAGGGCTTCGAGGGTGTCGAGCGTTTCGCCGCTTTGGCTTATGACGAACACGAGCGTATTTTTGTCGATTGGCGCGTTGCGGTATCTAAATTCGCTTGCGTATTCTACCTCCACGGGAATGCGCGCGTATTTTTCGATGAGGTATTCCGCCTCAAGGCAGGCGTGCCACGCCGTTCCGCAGGCGCAGAACAAAATGCGGTCAATCTGGCGCATTTCGGTCGGGGAGATGTTCAGCCCGTTCAGTTGGGCGGTCGACAGGTCGTCGGAAATTCTGCCTCTTATTGCGTTTTCGAGGGCTTTGGGCTGCTCGAAAATCTCCTTTTCCATATAGGTTTTGAAGCCGCAGAGGTCGGCGTTTTCAAGTTCCCAGTCTATTTCGTCGACGCGCACGTCAACGGGGGCGTTTGCCGTGGTGATGATGTCGCAGTTGTCGCGCGTGAGCGAGGCAATCTGTCCGTCTTCGAGGTAGATTACGTTCGATGCCCTTCCCGCGAAGCCGAGGATGTCGCTCGAGACAAGGTATTCGTTTTTGCCGACGCCGATGATTAGCGGCGAGCCTTTGCGTGCCGCGATTATTTCGTCGGGCGCGAGCTTGCTGATTACGGCGAATCCGTAAGTGCCCTCGACGTGGCGCAACGCCTTGCGGACGGCTTCCAAAAAGCGGTTTTCGTCTTTGTCGGACGTTCTGTAGAGGAAGTGGTAGTCGATTAGGTTTACGAGGGCTTCGGTGTCGGTCTGGCTTACGAAAGTGTAGCCTTTGCCGATTAGAAACTTTTTGATGTTCTCGTAATTTTCGATTATGCCGTTGTGGACGAGCGCGAAATTGCCGTCGCTTGAAAGGTGTGGGTGGGCGTTTGTGTCGGTTACCCCGCCGTGCGTCGCCCAACGGGTGTGGCTTATGCCCATCGTGGCGTGGAACGGGCGGGCGGCGATTTCCTTCGCGAGAACGGCGACTCTGCCTTTTTTCTTTTCGACATCGAGAACGCCGTGGTCGAGCAGGGCGAGCCCTGCGGAGTCGTAGCCGCGGTATTCAAGCTTCATCAAGCCTTCGATTAAGATGGGGGTCGCGTCGCGACAACCTATGTATCCGGTAATTCCACACATAACAATTGATTGTATAAAAAAGACAATTTGTTAGATTTCTTTGACACTTGCAAGCCTATTTGACGGGGTGTCGAACCCGAATAACCCGAGCGGTTAGGCAAAACGGGGTGGGGGGTCGACTTTCTTCGACAGCGCCAGGGGCGTTTCGCCCCGCATTTTTTTTCGGGGCGGGCGGAAACCGCCGTTAAAAATCGCTGTCGAAATGCTTGAAAATGCTTGAAAGAGCGGGCGGGCGGGCTATATTGCCACGCAAACAATAATACGGAATTTGACGTTAAGATGAAGAATTTAAAAATCACACTACTTGCGGCGGTCGCACTGTTTGCCGCGCAGTCGGCGTTTTCGCAGTCTCTTGCCGATATGCAACAGGATATGGCTTTGCTCAAGCGCGAAGTCGGCAATCTGCGCCTCGAGGTCGAACAGCTCTCGCGCGAGAACGCAGCCCTCGAACGCAAGATTCAGCAGATGAAAAATTCGAGCTCTTCGACCGATTTGGTCAGGGCGCAGATGGCTTCCGTCCGCTCCGACGTAAGCTCGCAGAACGAGGCTCTCAAGCGCGAAATTGTCTCGATTGTCAAGAAGGACATCGAGGCTCTCGCCGCACAGACAAACGATGCCGTCCAGAAGCTCGCCAAGGCAATCGGTCAGCGTCCGCAAGCCGAAATGCCCAAGTCTTTCGGCGACGACTACCCGAAAATGGGCATAACATACGTAGTGAAGTCGGGCGACACGCTCGGCAAAATCGCCCGCGCAAACAATTCGAAAATCAAGTGGATTCAGGATGCCAACAAAATCGCCGACCCCAACCGCGGTCTGCGCGTGGGCGAATCCATTTTCATCCCCCAAAATTAGGATAAGTCAAAGCTATGGCAGTTTCGCGTAAAACGCTCGGTCGCGGATTGAGTTCGATTATATCGGCAGGCGCAAAAAAGGCAGCCGACAGCGGGGCACGCAAGGTCGCATCGGCGGCGCAGCCCGCGCTTTCAAAAGACGTAAAAATAGCATCGCACGGGTTATTCAGCGAAATCCCGACGGAAAAAATAATTCCAAGCCCCTATCAGGCGCGTACGGAATTCGACGAAGAGCAAATCTCGCAACTCGCCGATTCAATAGCCTCGGAGGGGCTTCTCCAGCCGCTTCTCGTCCGCCAACTCAGGGACGGGCAGTACGAACTGCTTGCGGGCGAACGGCGCCTGCGCGCGTGCAGGCAACTCGGGATGAAGCGCGTCGTGGCGTGCGTGCAGTCGGCAAGCGACGCTTCGTCGGCGGCAAAGGGGCTTATCGAAAACCTTCAGCGTTCGGACCTCAACCCCGTCGAAGAGGCGCGCGGAATCCTCAATATGATGGAGAATTTCCACCTCACGCAGGAGGCGGTTTCGCAACGTCTGGGCAAGCCGCGCTCGAGCGTGGCAAACTCGCTGCGTCTGCTCAAACTGCCCGAGGAAATCCGCGGATACATCTCGAAAGGGCTTCTTAGCCTTGGGCACGCAAAGGTGATTATGGGCTTGGACGACGCCGTACAGCAGACCGTTCTCGCCCGAAAAATCATCGAGAACGACCTCAATGTCCGTGCCGCCGAAGACGTCGTAAAGCGCATGAAAGGCGGCTCGACCGACAGAATTGCGCCGTCGCTGACATCCACGGCGAAGAACGCGGTAATCCGCGACATCCAGAACAGGATTTCGTCGCGCCTGAATGCGGAAGTCGAAATCAAGCACGGACAGAAGCGCGGGAAAATCGTAATATCGTACATCGGCAACGACGACTTGGAGCGCATTCTGCAGCTTATCGGCGTAAAACTCTGATGCGCATGTTTCGCAAAACTTCGATTCTTGCGGCGGGATTGCTTTTTGCTCTTCCGCTTTGTTGTTTTGCGGTAAAAAGCAACGACTTTACAAAAGCGTCAAATTCACATTCCCGCAAATACCAGACCGAAAAGAGCAGGTACGGCGAGGAACGCTCGCGAATGCAGGACAAGCGCGCCGATTCGAAAATGTTTTCCCCCAAGACGGGCACTTCCGAATTTCAGGGCGAAAAATTCAACGCAGCCAATGAGCAGGCGGCGCAGGCGCAGTTCGATAAAATTTTGCCCGACGCCTCGAAGAAATTCGACGGCAAGATGTTCGAGGGCGCGCGCGACAACGTTTCAATAGGCGACAAACGCGCGCAAATTGTGAATACCGACCTGAACCTGTCGAAAAAATACGAAGGGAAAATCGACATCTACAAGCGCGATGTCGACAAACAGCGCGAAATCGACGCCTACTATTCGTCGCTTTCATCGCGCTCGATGGACGAGATTAACAAATTTTATTCCCGCGCCTCTCGCGACCCGTCCGCCGCCGACAAGGTGGAACGCGCGGGGGAGCAACTCAACGACGACTCCGACGACTTCTTCGATTTCCTTTCGTCGAAGGAAAAAATAGAGCGCAGCCCCGTGTCGTTTTCGGGGCACGAAATTTCGCGCGACGAATTTTTCGGCAGGCGCGCCGCCGAAGCCGAAATTTCCAAGCGCGGCGGCGGTGTGCAAACGGCGAATCTTCCGCAAAACGCGGCGCAAAATCTGCCCGCGCAAACTTCGTCGCAAACGCCCGTGGTGCGCAGGCAGACCGCAAACGGCGAATTTACGCAAACGCGCGTTGTAAGCCCGAGTTCGCAGGTTCGCACGCCGTCGCGCAAAGACGTTGCGGAAGAGACGATAGACCCGAACAGGGCTAAAAAGCTCCACTTCCTGAACGTGCCCGATAATATGCGCTCAAAGGCGACGATTAAAGTTCAAGTCAAGGAAGATTAAGTTGTAAAATGAATAATGAATTGTGCCGTACATTTTATAGCGGCACAAGAATGAATTTCGGCGTACCTTTATAACGCCGAAAGAACCTACGCGACGGTAGGAGCTGTAGAATTAAAAATGAATAATGAAAAATGAATAATTGGGGTTTACACCGCTTTGCGGGCAAACCCTATTGTCTCACTGGTGTTATACTTTGTTACGGTAGTTATCTTGGAGAATGGATACCTCCGACGTATAAGACAGCAATACGTACTGTAAAAAAACCGAACTATCCGAAAACTCCGAGTAAGTTATTAAAACAAAGAAATTCGCCTGCGAGAGTCGAGGGCGCGAACGCGCCCCAATTATTCATTATTCATTATTCATTATTCATTTTTCATTATTCATTACACAGCTCCTACCGTCGCGATTCTTGTTGTTCTTTCAGCGTGTATACTATACGCTGAAATTCATTCTTTTTGCGTTATAAATGTACGGCACAATTCATTTTTCATTACAGAAAGGGTCTTTGCCTTTGTTGAAAAAAGTGTTGCGGGGGAGTCTGTTAATGTTAGGGTTGTCGGTATGAATTTAATCGGAACAGCGACTGTTTTGGGCGCGGGGCTTTTGGGCGCGTCATTTGCCAAGGCGGCGAAAAAATACGGGGTTGCCGAAAGGGTCTGCGTGTGGTCGCGCGGCGCAACCACACGCGCCAAGTGCGCAGCATTGCCCGAAGTGTTCGACGCGGTTTTCGACACGCCCCAAGAGGCGGTCGCCGATGCCGATTTGGTCGTGCTTTGCGCCCCTACGGCAAACATTCCAGAACTTGCGGCGCAGATTGCGCCCGCGCTCAAAAATGGCGCAATCGTAACGGATGTCGGCAGCGTCAAAAAAATCATATGCGATTCCTGCGGCGAGGCTCTTAAAAATTCGCAGGCGGTTTTCGTCGGTTCGCACCCGATGGCTGGGTCTGAGAAAATCGGCATAGACTATTCCGACGCCGACTTGTTCAAAACGCGCCCGTGCTTTGTTACGCCGTCCGAGTCGGCACAATCGCACGAAGCGGCGGAACTGCTTTCGAAAGTCTGGTCGGCGTTCGGTATGCGCGTCTACGAAGTCGCGCCGTCGAAACACGACGAGATTGTCGCAAACGTAAGCCATATGCCGCACATCATCGCGGGTCTGCAGTGCTGCTGCGCAGCCGAATTCAAGGGCGGCGATTTGCGCGACTACGCCGGCCCCGGGTTTAGGGACAGCACGCGCATATCGTCGGGAAACCCCGAAATTTGGGACTCGATAATAGCCGACAACCGCGCGGAAATCCTCAAGGCGTTGAGGCATTTTTCGGCAAAACTTTCGGAGACAATCGCCGATATCGAATCGGGAGATTCCGAAAAAATCGGCGGGATGCTGAGAACCGCAAAGACGTACAGAGATAAACTTTAATAAAAAACGATATGAAATCCGAAATTTCGATAAAACCTTTCC
This sequence comes from uncultured Opitutales bacterium, assembly GCA_900548275.1. GTDB lineage: Bacteria > Verrucomicrobiota > Verrucomicrobiia > Opitutales > Intestinicryptomonadaceae > Merdousia. The sequence continues at coordinate 153,634 of URJY01000001.1, forward strand.
GCGAATGCAGGGCTGCGGCGACGCTCCCGGGGTCGAAGAGCATAACAAACCGCGCGATGATTCTTGCGGCAATCGCGGGCGGGCGCACGGTGTTGGAGGGCGCGCTTTTCTCGCGCGACACGCTGATTATGGCGGACTGTCTGCGCAAACTCGGCTATATGGTTCGCCTCGATTCCGACGCAAAGCGAATCGAGATTGAGTCGGCGGGCTCGGGCATTCCCAATTCGTCGGCGGAAATGGACGTCGGCAACGCTGGCACGGCGGCGCGTTTCGTTACGGCGTTTGTCGCGCTCCGCAAGGGCGGCAACTATCTTTTCACCTGCGACGACGCCATGCGCGCGCGCCCGCTGAAGGGGCTTATAGACGCGTTGAAATCGCAGGGGGCGGTTTTCGAATTTCTCGGCGAGGAAAACCACTTTCCGTTCAGAATGAAAACGTGCGGACTGCACGGCGGCGAAATCTCGATAGACGCGGGCGAGTCGAGCCAGATGCTCTCGGGTCTGCTGATGGCGGCGGTCGGTGCGGACGCTCCGACGACGGTGAAACTTTCGGGCGAAACGGTTTCGAAGCCGTTCGTAAAAATGACGGTTTCGATGATGGCGCAGTTCGGCTTCGAATGCTGCGGCGACGGCGAAAACTTTATGGTAAAGCCCCGCAAGTCGGGCGCGGGCGAACGCGTGTATGCGGTCGAGCCAGACGCGACGGCGGCGAGCTATTTTGCGACGCTTCCCGCGGTTGTCGGCGGCGTATCGGAGCTGCCGAATTTCGGCGGTTGCGCGCTTCAGGGTGATGCCGCATATATCGACGTTCTGAAGTCCCTCGGGCTTGTAAAGACCGCGAAAGTCGGCGACAATCTGCTTGTTTTCGGCGGCGGTGCGGCGTTCCCCGAAGTTGCGGAGGTCGATTTCAACGACATCTCCGACACGTTCCTTTCGCTCGCGGCGGTTTCGATTCTGCTTCCGTTCAGGTTGCACATCACGGGAATCGGGCACACCCGCAAGCAGGAAACCGACAGGGTTGCGGCGGTCGCGCGCGAGCTGCGCAAGTTCTGCGCGTCGGTGGAGGAGGGCGACGGCGACATTCTTATAACGCCGTACACGCGCGCGGAGCTGCTCGGCAAACTTTCGGGCGAAACGCCCGTGGAGACGTACGACGACCACAGAATCGCGATGAGTTTTGCGATTGCGGGGTGCGTCGACATTCGCGGCGACGGTTCGCCGTGGATAAAAATTGTCAATCCCGAATGTACGTCGAAGACGTGGGGCGAATTTTTCGAGGTGCTCTACACCGTGCGCGAGGACTCGCGCAAGTTCCGCGTGGTGGCGATAGACGGCGGCGCGGCGGTCGGCAAGTCGAGCGTCTCGCGCGAATGCTCGCGGATTCTGCGCTATATGCACGTCGACACGGGGGCGCACTACAGAACCGTGGCGTACGGGTTGCTCGAGCGCGGCGCGGATTCTTCGGATGTCGCGAAGATTTCGGACGAGCTTGGCGGGCTTGAAATCGGCGCGGAGCTTGACGGCAATTCGGCAAAAATCACACTCGGCGGAAAAATCGTACCCGACTCGGAAATACGGAACGAGCGCATAAATTCGAAGGTCGCCGAATACGCGTCGCTGCCGATTGTTCGCGAATTTCTGAAAAACTACCAGCGTTCGATGGCGGACTTCGCTCGTTCGCACGGCTTCGACGGAATGATTATGGAGGGGCGCGACATAGGCTCGGTGATTTTCCCCGACGCCGACACGCGCATATATCTCGACGCCGACGAGCAGACGCGCGCCGCGCGCCGCGCAAAAGAGGGCATTTCGGACTCGATAAAGAAGCGCGACGACCTCGACAAAAAACGCAAAACCGCGCCCCTCGTATGTCCCGAAGGCGCGCTGCGCATAGACACTTCGCATATGACAAAGGATGAAGTCGTAGAGCGTACGCTTTCGGCGATACTCGAATCGTAGCCTCCGATGAGAACGCGGTTTTTCAACATCGGCAAGGGGCGTTACGTCTACAAGGGGTGGTGGATTTTCTCGTCGATTGTCTGCGACGTTTTCGGCAGAATCGAGCTGTACGGCTACGAAAACGTGCCGAAAGAGCCGTGCATTATCGTGGCGAACCACGTCAGCTATCTCGACCCGATGGCGGCGGCGTTCTTCCACGAAACCGAGTTGTGCGCGGTTGCGCGCGACACGTTGATGAACGGCAAAATTTCGGGCGCGCTCTTCCGCAGGCTCAACGCAATTCCGATTAAACGCGGCTCGTCGGGCAATCTCGGGGCATTCCGCGACGTTCTTTCGCGGATAAAATCGGGCATAGGCGTGATAATTTTTCCAGAGGGCACGCGCAGCTTCGACGGCGAACTGCAAAAGGGCAAGGCGGGCGCGGGGCTTCTGGCGATAAAGTCTGGCGCGCCGATTCTGCCGCTGAGGTCTTTCAATATGTACGACATTCTTCCGCGCACGGGCAAATTGCGCGGCGGCACGCGGCTGATTATCTGCGCGGGCAAGCCTATCGACCCGAAGGAAATCGACCCCGGCAAGGACGCGCCCGAACGCGCGCAGATTATCGTGGACAGAATTATGGAACGAATCGCGGCGATAGAGCCGCCAGAGCTTAGGGAAATTTGACAATGATAAACTGGATATCTCTTTTTACGGCGGGAGTGCTCGAAATTGTCTGGGTGGTCGCGCTGAAATACTCCGAAAACTTTTCGAAACTCGTACCGACGGCGGTGTTTGTGGTTTCGATTGTCTCGAGCTTTCTGCTGCTCAACTTTGCGATACGCTCGCTTCCGCTCGGGCTTTCGTACGCAATCTGGACGGGGATGGGCGCGGCGGGCGCGGTCGCCGCGGGAATCGTGCTTTTCCACGAACCAACGGGATTTTGGCAACTGCTGTTCCTCTCGATGATTGTCGTGGGGATTATCGGAATCAACTTCGTTTCCGAACACTGATTGCGCGGGCTGCGCCTACTTCGGCAGCCCGATTTTTCCGTCCAATATGCTTCTGACGAGCGGATTGTCGCCGAAGTATTTTTCGACGTCGTCGAGAGTCCACTCGCCTTTTATTTTCGGTGGTTGCGACGGGGCGAGCGCGGCTTTTCTGTTCAGCAATTTAAAGTCGCCCCAAAACGGCGGCGGAGTTTTGTAGAGCAGATTGTGCTCGAAGACGTTGAACCGCTCGCGCGTCGTGGTGAAGAAATTGTCGAGGCTCTTGTATTTTTTGTACGGCTCGGACTCGATGTCCACGACCTTCTTGAGCCTGAACAGATATTCTTCGAAAAACACTTTCCGCCAGCGTTTGTCGTCCCAACGGCTGTGCGCGGCGGAGGCGTTGCACTCGATGAAAACGTTTTTCGATATTATGTTGTCGTGCCCGCCGTGCAGGAAGACCGCGGCGAAAGCGTCGGTGTTTCCCGCAGTTCCGCTGCGGCAGAAAATGTTTTTCGAGATTTTCATTCCGCCCGAGCCGTCGTCGATATAGACGGCGCAGACTTTGGAATCGGGATTTGCCGCGCGGATGTTCGAGAAGAAATTGTTCTCGATGACAATGCCTTTGTTCGACGGGTCGCGCCCCGTGTATATCGCTCCCATATCCGATGTGTTCGCGCAGGCATCCGCGAACGAGTTGTTGCGTATCGTTATGTCGTTGCCCCAAAACGAGAGCAGCTGGTGCTCCGCTCCGCGCAGACGGCAATGCTCGACGAGTACGCCCACGCCGCCCACCGAAACCGACGGCGAATAATTGCGCTTGACGCGGCAGTTCCAAAAAAAGTCGCACGCGCGGACGGTGTTGCCCGACGGCAGAAGTTTTTTTCTGTCGCCGCCCGCTATGCGCAGTCCGCCGCTTCCGTTGTCGGCGAAGCGGCATTTTTCGAAGAGGTAGTTGTTGCGCGGATTGTATTCGTAGCCTTCCGCTTTTGCGCCGAATCCGCCGAAATTCGAAAATTCGCAGTCCGTTACTTTGATGTCGTTCGAATCGAGAACGGACAGCCCAACGTCGCGTCCCGCCGAGAATTTTATATTCGATACGGAAACGTTTTTCGATTCCGTTATCTTGAGAATCGGCGATGCGAGCGTCGTGAAGTCGAGGTATTGTCCTTTGCTCGGAGTTTCGGCGAGCATTACGAAAAACATCCCGCTTTTGCGGTCGATGTAGTACTCGAGCGGCTCGTCGATTTCCTTAAGCAGATTGTAGACGACATAGCCGCGTACGGAAATGTCCTGTTTGTTCGTGGCGAGTTCGGGGACGGAACAGAGTACGCCGTAGCTTGTGGAAAATTCAAGCTCGATTGTCTTTTTTTCTGGGTCGATTTTTTTGACGTGCTGACGGTCGTCCGCCCAACCGACCGAGAACGTTCCCGAAAGCCAGATGTCGTCGTGCTTCAGCCACGATTCGGGGATTTCGTGGGCGACGCGGAATATTGCGCCGCCTTTTTCGGAGTCGGCTGCTCCAAGTTTTTTACGCCATTCTTTCGATTCCACCGCGCCGATTTTGAGAACTTCTCCGATGCGCAGAATCCCTTTGTTCGGGTATTTTGCAATGTGCAGCCCGCGCGTCGCGCTGTAGAAGACCTCCATTTGCATAGGTCTGTACGGCGAACCGAAGCCGCGTTTTGTCATTTTGCCGTAATCCGTAAGCCCGAATTTCTTGAGGTCGAGACAATAAAGCACGCCTTTCGACGGCTTGCGCAGACGCTCGAGAATCTGCGGGTCTTCGACCTTTTTCAGATTCGACGCATCGATTCGCTTCGCCCCGATAAATTCAACGCGTTTTCCCGCGCCCGTTTCGCCCGTTATCGAAATCTTCGACTTCGACTTCTCGATGCCCGCCGTTTGCGCGAACTCGTACACGCCCGATTTTACGAAAATTTCGCCGCCTCCGCCGCAGTCTTTCAACGCCCGCGCGAGCGTGGCATACGGCTTTGTTTCGGAACCGTCGCCCGAAGAGTCCGAGCCGTTTGTTGCAACAAAAATTTTACCGCCCGCCGCCGTGCATATCGAAGCAGCCGTCAATGCGAGCGCGCCGAAAAAAATCCGTCCAGTCATAAAAAAATCCTCCTGTCGGGTCGGAGGATTTCAAAAACGCCGCTATTTGTCAAACTTTGTTTCGGCGCGCGCAAGCCTGTCGTTCACCGCAATTCCAACGCCCACGTTCGGCGCGCGTTGGCAGTAGAAGCCGCATTTCGAGATTTTGTCGAGCGAGCGGAGCAGGGCGAAAAGGTTTCGCGCCGCCTCGCAAACGTCGCCGTTTTCCGTCAGCCAATACTCGTTCTTTTTCGGCGATTCGGGACGCCTAAAGTAGATTATTTCGCCCGCAAAATTTTGCGGAATCCCGCTCGGGTCGTCGAAGAGCGTCAGCCGCGACTTCGGGCTGTAGTGGCTTTTCAGCATTCCGGGGGCTTGCGGATGCGCCTCGTTTTTCTTCGGGGCTTTGTCGATTTCCTCGCCCAATACCCCTTCGATAAGCTTTGCGTCTATCGGACCGGGGCGTAGAAGTTTTTTAGGCTCGGAGGTCATCAGGACGATTGTGGATTCCACGCCGCACGCGCATTCGCCGCCGTCGAGAACGAAGTCGATTTTGTCGCCGAGCTGCTCGCGGACGTGTTCCGCTCGGGTCGGACTTACATAACCGAACGGGTTTGCGCTCGGCGCTGCAATGGGCTTGCCCGAAACTTTGATTAGCTCGTGCATAATCGGGTGCGACGGCATACGCACCGCAACCGTATCAAGCCCCGCCGTTACGATGTCGCCAACGCATTCCCTGCGCGGAAGAATCATCGTAAGCGGGCCCGCCCAGAATTTTGCCGCCAACTTTCGGGCGTCGTCGTCGAAATACGCGACCGATTCCGCCATCTTCATATCGCTAACATGGACAATCAGCGGGTCTATAAACGGTCTGCCCTTTGCCGCGAAAATTTTGCGAACCGCGCTTTCGTTCGTAGCGTCGGCGGCGAGACCGTAGACGGTTTCGGTGGGAACTCCGCCGATGCCGCCCGATAAAATAAAATCAGCCGCCATACGAATGTCGCATTGCGGCTGTTGACTGGAATTTTTTTCGCCCATATCGGCTTTTTACGCCCCGCAGACGGGGCAGATTGAAACAGCCCGTGAGGACTATTTCATCAAAAGCATATTGCGAGCGTGCTTGATTGTCTTCTTGACGTGGCGTTGCTCTTTCGAGGTAAGACCCGTGAATTTGCGGGGCAGAATCTTGCCCGTTTCCGTAACATAACGATTGAGAGCGTCAGTTTCGGTAAATTTGATTTCCGCAGCGTTCTTTTTCTTTGATTCTTCTGTCATATCGATGTTTCTTGTACGTTTAAATAAAAATATCTCTCTTATAGTGGGGAGGCTGCGTTTTATTGCAAGACATTTTTTTCATTTTTTTTCGGGTGCTTCGGAACATTGTTTGACGCAATTTTTGTGTTGTGCTTACGGGCGGCACGACGTTTTCGACAATTTTCGGTTGCGGATTGATGCGTTTGAGTGAGTTTTCGGCAGCGATAAATGCGCAAATCGAAACTTTTTTGCGATGGAACAATAAGGATAGTAGAGTGTTGCAAAAAAAAGAAAAAATTTTTGAAAAAAAGCTTGCAAACAGACCCCGAAAATACATCCTACATCATCTTATTAAAAACCTGCGCCTGTAGCTCAATTGGATAGAGCGTCTGACTACGGATCAGAAGGTTGGGGGTTCGACTCCCTCCAGGCGCGCGTTTTTTAGAAAAGCCCGTTTTGGTTTCCGAAGCGGGCTTTTTTGTTTGTACTTCTCGAATGCGGGCTTTCCCTTCGGTGTTTGCCGATAGTCTACGGCGGCGTTTGCTTCTACGCGGGAATGTCTTCGGGCAAGATTCGCGAAAGCTTTACGGGTGTCAGTTGTGTCTGCGTTGCCAAACGCGTGGACTGCTGTTCTATTGTCTTGTCGAAAATGTTACGCGCGAAACGTCCGTTTCCGAATCCGTGTTCCTTGTTGGCGACGGCGTTTTCGAAAAGCTTCAGTGCGGCTTCCTCCGCTTCGGGGGTTATAACGTAGTCGAACTGTCTTGCCCGTTGGTTGAAGATTTCGAGCAGTTCTTTTGCACTGTAGTCGGCGAAATCTATGTATCTGTTGAAGCGCGAGCGCAGCCCGGGGTTCGAGTTGATGACGTCCTGCATTTCGGCGGAATATCCCGCCAAGATTACGACCAAGCGGTCTTTGTCGTCTTCCATCCTTTTCAGCAGGGTGGCGATGGCTTCGCTTCCGTAGTCGTTTTTGCTTCCGTTGAAGAGCGTGTAGGCTTCGTCGATGAAGAGAACGCCGTCGAGGGCTTCGTCTATTATTTTGTTTGTCTTAACCGCCGTGTGTCCGACGTATTCGCCGACCAACCCCGAGCGGTCGGTTTCGACGAGGTGTCCCTTGCTCAAAATGCCGAGTTCTTTGTAGATTTCGGACACGATTCGCGCGACGGTCGTTTTCCCCGTCCCGGGGTTGCCCGTGAACACGCAGTGATACGACGGAGTGGGGACGCGCATTCCGTTGGCCTTGCGGAATTGCTGGATTTTTATCAAATTGGCGAGTTTTGAAACTTCATTTTTTACGTTGTCGAGTCCTATTAACGCGTTTAATTTGTCAATTGCACACACGCTGTCCATCCCCGAATGTTCGACTTTCTCGGGTATTTTCGGCGTAGGCGTTTTATTGTCATTATTCGATTCCGCAATTTTTTTCGCAATGTCGGCTAATTGGTTTTTTATTAGGTCGTTTAATTGTTCTTCTATTGAAGGCGGTTTTTCGTCTTCGGGTTTGGGCTTTTCTTCTTCTTCGGGCTTGGGCATGTCGATTTCTACAGGCTTTGCGGGCGGATATTTGGGAGCTTGCGACTTCCCGAGCAGCATAATTTCGTCGAGCCAATCGCTTTCCTGTTGCGATACGAAGTTGTCGCACTTTACTATCAACGACGTAAAACGGTAAATCAGGATGTGGTATTGCAATTTGTAGTCGGCACTGAAGTTGCCCATTATTTTGCTTACCAAGAATTTTTCCTCGGGGTCGGGAAGGGTTAGCAGTTGCCGAAGGAGTTTTTCGGTGGCTTTCGCCATTTTACTGCGGTACAAATCGGCGAGGCTGTAGGGGATTTTCTGTCCCGAGAAGTCGCACAGCATTGCGAGTATCCCGAAGCCCTCTTTTGTCGTCAAATCGAGCTTGTGTCCCGAAGCCAAAAGGCTTCTTGTCATATCGACAATCATTAAAATTTTGATTTTCCCCGCGAACGATTCGGGGTCGATATCGCCGAGTTTCAGTCCGTCGCAGTATATTTTTACGTTGTCCAAATTGTTCGTGTAGTTGCGGAAAGCGTTACTGTTTTCGAGCTTTTCAACGAACAGCGAAAAATCGTCGATTTGTTTGCCGATACTTCTGAAGAGCGTTTCGGGGATGAGGCGCGAGAATACGGGCTGCGGCGGAGGCGGAACTTTACGAAACGGCGGCACGGTCGGTCTCGGGCTTGTTTGTACGGGGCTTGCGGGAACGACGCTTTCGGTTCTGTTCGACTTGTAAAAGTAGTACACAAGAAATGCCAAAAATACCGAAAGAGTTATTACTCCGAATATCGGCGATATCGCGAACGCCATCGAGCTAAAACACATTCCGGCAATCAGGTAAAAAATCGTAAGGCAGCCGTCCGTATCCCGCTCAGCTGTGTTCGTGTTGGGGTTAACATTTATTGTGTGGTTGTCCATTATCCGACGCTTTTTCGGGATTATTTTATTTTGATAATATGTACGGCGTTATGTATTGCAATCTAATTTTGAATGTTACGATGTTCGCGCAGCCTTCCGGATACGTTTAAAACGGTAATTCAAAGTAGCGGGAGCGGCGTCGGCGCAATATATACGGACAAAACAAAACCCCGCCGAGTGGGCGGGGTGGAGTGGAGATTGCTTTATCGGGTTTTGAATCCGTGGATGCTCAGGGTCAGAGGCTCGAATTTCGGGTGCGGATTTTTTAGTTCGAGGCGTATCTTGTGTTTACCCGCGGTCTTCGCTTCGCATTTGAACAGCACCGGATTTCGGCAGTATTTGAACTTGTCGAAATGGAAGTTTGCGGTACGCACTTTTTCCCCGTCGACATAACAATCTACCGATGCGCATATTCCGCCGATTTCGGGATGCGGCGATTTTTCTTTGCGCACTTCGTTTTTGCACAATATGATAAGCCCCTCCGCTTCGCATTCCACAACGGGATTTTCCGCGTTCAAAACGGGGAGCTTTGTCTCGGAGACTTTTTCGAGATTCGGTTCGGCTTCGAATTCTATCGGCGCAGGCATCCTGATTTCGACGGAAATTTTTCCGTCTTTCGAAATTTTTGCGCCGTAGTTTTTGAGCGTTTCAACCGCCTGCGAAAATCCTACGGAATAGAGCTTTTCGCAGGTGTACGATGTCCCGCAAAAGAACACCGTGGATTCGTACGGGCGCAACGGCGCGATCCATTTTTCGGGGATTTTCGAATACCCCTGTATCGCGCCGAGTATGCCGCAGGCATTCGACGGGTTACAGTCGGAGTCGAGTCCGCAACGCGTGGCGATGTCCGCCGTTTTGCCGAAGTCGCCGTTTCCGTAAAGCAGACCGATTATTATGTACGCTAAATTGTACGGGGCGTAGATTTGGTCTTTTCGTTCTTCGGGTTTGCAGAACTTGTCGGAGAAATCCTGCCACGCGGATTTCCAGTCGTTCGGGTTTTTTGCGTGGAAATTGCAGATGGAGGAAACGATTTTGTAGGTATGGCTTTCTTTGGGCAGTATTCTCATCGCCTCGACCACGACATCGCGCGGATTGTCGAAAACGAACGCCAAGGAGTACATTGTTGCCACATATGCACCGCAGTAGAAACCGTCTCCGCCGTTGATTGCGCGCCCGACAGTGTCGGCGTATTTCAGTGCGGCATGGGGCAGGGCGGGCGACATCAGTCCGGCGAAGTCCGACTCAATCTGGAAGTCGATGTCGTTCGAGTATTGATTTGTTTTCCACGACACGGGAGCGTCGGGATCCATTCCGTCTATGTATTCCAAGCGCGCCTGTCTGTTTGCGCACCACAGGGAATATTTGGATTCGGCTACCGCCTTCTTGAATTCGCGGCGCGGGGCATCGAGCCCGAATCGCTCGAAAACGTCCATAAACGTTATGTCCAAGTATAGGTCGTCGTACAGTCCGTGGAAATCGCCCGCAGTGTTTGTGCCGTTTATTATATTGTCGATACCCCACGGTATGTTGTGGTTGTCGGGGATTCGTTCGAACTTGAATTTAAATTCGGTCGGACCGCCGTAGGAACAGCCTATAATCTGTCCCGCCCAACCGCCTTTGATTTTGTCGTAAAGTTGGGCTTTTGTGAATTCGACCTGTTTGGGTAGTTCCGCAGCGGCGCATATGCATGCCGAAACGGACACCATGGATATAAGTTGTAATAGTTTTTTTGTCATGGGTGTTTCCTTCGTTTACTTTTTCATCATTTTCAAAACGTCTTTCAGCGGCGAGAACGATTGCGCGCCGACTTTTGTGATTTTCAACGCCGCGGCAGCCGACGCAAATTTTATCGCCGAGTCGATGTCGTCGTAGAGCTTGAAGCCCGCCAGCAGCGAGCCCGTGAAGCAGTCGCCCGCGCCCACCGTGTCTATCGGTCGGACGGAGAGGGCGGGGAAGCGTTTTTCGACGTCGGCGTTGAACAGTGCGCAACCGCGTTCGCCGAGCGTTACGAGCACGTTTTTCACGCCCTTTGCAAGCAGCGATTCCGCCGCCTTCTGCATACTCGTAAAGCCGCGCTGCACTTGCAGAATCTCGATTTCGTTCGGTACGAGGAAGTCGACGTTCGCCAGAATTTCGTCGGACAGGAGTTTTGCGGGCGCGGGGGTGAGCACGGTTGTACAGCCCGTCGCCTTTGCCAGTTTCAGCCCCTCAGCGACTGTCTCGAGCGAATTTTCAAGTTGGAACGCAACGTGCGAGAACAGCGAAAAATCAATCGCCTTCATATCGTCGGGCGACAGCAGCAGGTTCGCCCCGGGGGCTACAGTGATGATGTTCTGCCCCTCTTTTGCGACGGTAATCAGGGCGACGCCCGTGTGCGCGTCGGCAAAGGTTTTCGTCAGCGAAAGGTCGAGCCCGCGCGCTTTCAGATAGTCGATGTATTCGCGTCCGATGGCGTCCTCGCCGATTCCCGCGCAAAACGCGACATCGTCGAAAAGCGTCTTTGCCGCGACCGCCTGATTCGCGCCCTTGCCGCCTTGGTGTTGGCTGAAAACGCCGCCGAGCACGGTTTCGCCCGTGCGCGGAATCTTCGCCGATTTCACGACCATATCGACGTTTGCGCTTCCTATTACGAGTATCTTCTTGGCATTGTCCATAAATTTTTTCTCCTATTTTCTCAGTTTAACGGCAACCGACATCAGAGTCAATCGGGCATAAAGTCAATAGCAAAAGAAAGTTTTTTTCGAAATCGGGCGCAAAAAAAACGGACGCTTTCGAAAAAACGAAAACGTCCGCGCAGTTAAAAGTCTGTCGCAGTTCCGCTACCCGTCGATTTTTTCCGAGAGGTAGGCGACGAGTTCGGCTTCGCTCATGCGCACCTGTTGGGTTGTGTCGCGGTCTCTGAGCGTTACAGTGCCGTCGCCTTCGATTGTCTGGAAGTCTACCGTGATACCGAAAGTCGTGCCGATTTCGTCCTGACGGCGGTAGCGGCGGCCGATTGCCCCCGACGCGTCGAAGAATATGTTCCAGCGGCGGCGGAGCTTTTTGTAGAGTGCTTCGGCGTGTGCGTAGAGTTCGGGCTTGTTCTTGACGAGCGGGAATACAGCCGCCTTAAACGGCGCGACGCGCGGGCTGAACTTGAGCAGAACACGCTTTTCGGGCTGACCCTTGTCGTTGGGAACTTCGTCCTCTTCATAGGCTGCCGTCATAACGGCAAGGAACGTGCGGTCGACGCCGAGCGACGGCTCGATTACGTGCGGCAGATACTTTTCCTTGCGGGCTTCGTCGAAGTATTCGAGGTTTTTGCCTGATGCGTTCTGGTGCTGCGTGAGGTCGAAGTTTCCGCGAACCGCAATGCCCTGCAATTCCTGCAGACCGTGCGGGAAGTGGAAAGTGATGTCGGTGCACGCCTTTGCGTAGTGCGCGAGCTTTTCCTGCGGGTGCACGTCTTCGGCGAGCGCGTCGGCGGGCAGACCGATGGAGACGAACCAAGCCTTGCACGCGTCAATCCACTGGCGGTGGAGCGTCTTCCAGTCGTCGTAGGGCGAGATGAAGTATTCGATTTCCATCTGCTCGAATTCCCTGCTGCGGAAGATGAAGTTGCGCGGCGTGATTTCGTTTCTGAACGCCTTGCCGATTTGCGCGATGCCGAAGGGGACTTTTACGCGGGTTGTGTCGCAGATGTTTTTGAAGTCGGCGAATATGCCCTGTGCCGTTTCGGGGCGCAGATAGGCTATTGCCGTTTCGTCGCGCAGTGCGCCGACGTAGGTTTGGAACATCAAATTGAAGTCGCGCGGCGGCGTGAGCGTGCCCGCCTTGCCCGTCGCGGGCGAGGGGATGAGTTCGTATTCGGACGGCTTTGCGTCCATATAGTTCTTGAGGACAACCTCGCCGAGTTCGCCCTGTTTGGCGAGCTTGCGCTTGAGTTCCGCCGCCTTTTTGTCGGCTTCCTTCTGCATATTCTCGTCTTCGAGAACGCTGACGTAGCCGATTGTTTCGCCGTCGACCTTGACTTCGGCGAAGAAAATCTGGTCGGCGCGGAAACGCAGCTTCGATTCCTTGCAGTCAACCATCGGGTCGGAGAAGCCCGCGACGTGTCCCGAGGCGCGCCAAACGTCGGGGTGCATAATGATGGACGCGTCCAAGCCGACGATGTCGTCGCGTCCGTGGACGAAGTCGTTCCACCAAGCGCGTTTGATGTTGTTTTTTACTTCCACGCCCAGCGGGCCGTAGTCGAAAAATCCGTTAAAGCCCCCGTAGATTTCGGATGAGCGGTAGATGAACCCCCTGCGTTTGCAGAGACCTTCGATTGTTGCCATATCGACCATTGTGTATCCTTGTATGTATTATTGAAAGTGTTTTGGCTGACTCGCAAATAGCCCGTCCGCCGAATTTGTCCGTAAGGTTATAAGAATGAATCAACCGATATTTAAGGCAAGTAAAATTTGAGGAGTGTGCCAATCGGACGTTTTTTTGTTGACGAACGGCGCACCCGCATTATCGTTCTTCGCTTTATGAGGAAAACATTATTCATTATTTTAACCGCAATTTTAACTCTGCCCGTTTTTGCGCAAAAGGACGAGCTCGGACGCGAACCGAAGGACGCTTTTGCAGGCTTCTACAAGGGCAAAATTACACTCGCCGACGGAAGCGAATTGAAAAAGGGCTATCCCGTTTCGATGTATCCCGAAATCTACGCCGAAGTCTACAGAGGGCCTCAGGCGAAGTATCGCGTGAAGATTCTCACGGGCATTTTGTCCCGCGCGGAATCGGCTGCGACCGCCGACGACCTCACCGCGAAAGACGGCAAAATCGACTTCGATATAAAGGGTTACATGACCATCAAAGGTACGGTAACTCCGCAGGAATTGGTTGCGACGGGCAGATACGCGGGGCAGGACATCAAAATCGACCTCAAGCGTTTCGAGTTCAAGTCGCCGACTCTCGGTCAGAAAGCTCCCGCGGGCGCAATCGTGCTCTACGACGGCGGCAACCCCTCGGAAAACTGGGAAATGATTGCCGACCCCAAGATTCCCGTCAACTGGATTCTTAAGGACGGGGCGATGACCGTTAAGAGCGATGCAAAGCGTCCCGACGGCAAGCGTTTGTCGGCGAATATCCGCACTAAAAAAGCTTTCGGCAAGTGCAAACTGCACGTGGAATTCAATATTCCCCCGATGTACGACCAGCTTTCGCAAAGCCGCGCAAATTCCGGCGTAATCTTCGGACCGTACGAAGTTCAGGTTCTCGACTCGTTCGGCGCGGAAGCGACTTGGGACCACTGCGGCGCGCTCTACCGTCAGACTCCCTCGCAGTACAACGCTTCGCTCGAACCCGGCGTATGGCAGACCTACGACATCATCTACACTCCCGCCAAGTTCGACGGCGACAAGTGCGTTGAATATCCCAAGTTCACGGTTTACCACAACGGCAAGCGCGTTCAGCACGAAACTCCCGTTCCGTATTCCACGAGTATCGGGCCCAGGGCTGCGCTCAAATTCAAACACCCCAATACGCCCCTCCAGATACAGTTGCAGGATCACCTCAACCCCGTTTCGTACCGCAACATTTGGGTACAGGAACTGTAATTCGGAATCGGTTCGATTTTTCTCGGATGCGCGGCTTTGTGGTCGCGCATTTTTTTTGAAAAAATCTTTAAATGTTGCGCGGAATTTCCGATAGCGTCATTTATACAATCAGTTTCGGCGGATGTCCGAAGCGGACGTTCGCAAAAAACGCAAAAATTATGAAAAAAATATTGGCAACACTCGTTGCCGCCTCCGCTCTCATTCTCTGCGGTTGCGGCGCAAACGTAAACGAAAACAAGACTCCCGAACAAGCCAAGACCGAAGCGGCTTCGATGGATGCAGCTTCGCTTCAAAAGCAGGTCGATGCGCTCAAGGCGTTTATCGCCGAAAAGAACGCCGAGGCAAAGGCTCTCGCCGAGAAGCTTTCGAAAATTCCGCTCGGCGAGCAGTTGGGCAACGATGCAAAAGCCCTTCGCGAAGAGGCTGCGAAAATCGCCGAATCGGTGAAGAAAATCCAAGCCCAGCTCGGCGTATACGTCGAAGAACTGAAGGCAAAGGCGACGGCAGCCGCGCAGTCGAAATAGTTTCCATTCCCCGATAAACAAAAGCCCCGCAGTCCGAATCGGACGCGGGGTTTTTTCGTCGCGGAATTTTCCGATTCGACGGCTATTTATTGGCTGATTGCAGCTTTTTCTGCGCCTCAATTTTCAGGATTTCCTCGGGCGTGAGAATCAGGTAGAGCTTGGACTTCGCGGTTTCGATAACGTAGTCGGACTTCGCTTTGATTCCGTATTGCGCGCGGAGTTTCCCTTCGGCTTCGGAAAGAGCCTTTTCGCCCGCGCCGAGTTTTGTCGTGATTTCCATCTGCTTTGCGGGGTCGGTCGTCTGGGCGAGCTGCTTGCGCAGGTTTTCCACTTCGTTGCGCCGCGCGATTACAAAGCCTATCATACGCTGCAGAACTTCGTTTTCGCGCACGCCTTTAACGGTGCTTTTTGTGTAGAGCGTTCTGCCGCCGCGCTTGAAGATTTTCATCGGGTCGAGCGCGCTGCCGTCGGCGTCTTTGAGCGACGAGAGTTCGTCGTTTGTAAGCGGCACGCAGATATTCGATTCGAGGAACACGATTCTGTATTTGCGGCTTGCCGCGAAGTTGTATGCCTTTTGCATTGCGGAGTCGTTTGTGCCGAAATTTTTTTCGAGAATTTCGAGCTTTTTCCGGAGGTCGGCTTTTTTAGCGGCGTCGGATTCGGCGGCGAGCTGTTTTTTGAAAAATTCCACCGCCTGCGAGTCGCGCTGCATAATGTTGAGGTTGCGCTGGAAGTTCGCGTTTTCCTCGGGGGTTTTAAGTTCGCAGACGAACATATAGGTTGTGTCGCCGACTTTTGCGGTATCGCCGATTTTCTCCTGTGCGGTCGCGCCGAATGCCGCCGCGCAAACGAGTGCCGATGTTATAAATTTTTTCATACCCTATTTTTCCTTTTTCTCGACAATGTATGTTTTTCTGGCGATGGTTTCAACTTCTTTTGTCTGGTAATTTGTCACCGTTTTCGAGCCGTCGTGCTGTACGCTGATTTTCTGGAGCTTCGACTTGGGCTTGCCCGTGAAGTGGCTTTGCATTGCGTCGAAAAGCTCGTTGAGTTCGTCGATGTCCTCCACGACAAACTCGAGCGTGCGCGCGTGCGTGGTCGTAGGATAGTTCTTGCGGATGTCGCGCAGGGTGTTTGCCGAAGACGTTTTTTCGGCGGCGTTGCCTATCATCTTTTTGACGGATTCGGGCGGGTTGGCGTAGGGCTTCAGACCCGCGGGCAGGGCGTCGGCGGCGCGGCCTGCCATTTCGTCCGCGCCGATTATCCGCGCGTTGTAGATGCGCACCTGAAGCGGCGACTGGTCGAGCTCGATGCAGATTTCCGTAACGAGCACGGGGCTTGCATCCACGAAAAAGGACTGTTTCGAAATCGACACAATCTTGTTCGCCGCCCCGTAGTACGCCGTTCCGTTGGGGAACTGGATTCCGAATCGGTTGGGGTTGCGGATGGTGGTGTCGTCGATTTTCAGCGCAAACGACGTTTGAAACGACAGCGCAAACGCGCAAAACGCCGCGGTAAATTTAAAAATCTTCATAGTTGCAATTATTGTATGAAATATAAATAATCTCAACTGAATTTTTCGGAGTTTTACCAAGATGATAGGATGCAGAAACCTCACAGTGCGCGTGCCGAATTCCGACACGCCCATTCTCGACAACGCCGAGGCAGTCTTCGAGCCGCACGCAATGAACGCGGTCATAGGTCCGTCGGGTTGCGGCAAGACGACTCTCGTCAAGGCTATGCTCCGAATTTTCCCCTCTTCGGGCGACGTATATTTCGGCGGTAAAATCGATTCGGGCGAAGAGCTTGTCGGGCGCGTCGGCTTTGCGCCGCAGTTTACCTGCGTGCACCCTATGCTCACCGTCCGAGAGGCACTCGAAAGCGCGTTCGACATCGCGGTTGCCGATTCGGCGGACAGGGCGGGGCGCATCGACGAAATTCTGAAAATAGTCGGGCTTGCCGAACACGCCGACACGCTTGTAGGCTCGCTCTCGGGCGGGCAGCTTCGGCGCATGGGGCTTGCCGTCGAGCTTGCAAACGACCCCGCCACGATGGTCTGCGACGAAGTAACCTCTGGGCTCGACCCGCTTTCCGAAAATTCGATTCTCGACCTCCTGCAAAGCCTTTCGCGCGAACGCCGCAAGACTTTCATTTGCATAATCCACAATCTTGCAAAGCTCGACTATTTCGAAAGGGTGACCGTTGTATTCGGCGGCGGAGTGGTCTTTCAGGGCACTCCCGACGAACTGAAAAAGTATTTCGAAATAGACACGCCGCTTTCGCTCTACGACAGGCTCAACGACTTCGACGCAGCCCACTGGCGCGGGAAATGGAACGCCGCAAAAAAGCCGTTTCCCGAAACGGATTCGCCCGAAGAGGGCGGGGCGGACGCCGACGTTCCGTGCAGACGCCCGAGCTTTTCGGCGCAGCTTTTTGCGCTTTTGCTCCGCCGATGGAAATTGTTTTTCCGCGATAGTACATATCTGCTGTTGACACTCGGTATCACTTTCGGATTCCCGCTTGTGGTCGTGGTTTTTTCGATAGGCGGGCTTCCGCAAATCGAGAGCCTCGCGCTCGACCGCAGCCTCGGCGCGCTCGACGAACTGCGCGAGAGCCTGAAATTCCAGATAGGCGCGGCGAACACTTCCGCGATTGTAACGGGGCTTATACTCTTCCAAGTAGTGCTGCTTTCGCTGATAGGCGCGAACAATTCGGCGCGCGAAATCGCGGGCGAGCGCAACCTCTACGAAAAGGAGCGTCTGATAGGCTTGCGCCCGTCGGCGTACGCGCTTTCGAAAGTGCTGTTCACGTCGGCGTTGGCGGTCTTTCAGGGCGTGTGGATGTGCGGGTTTGTCAAATACGTCTGCGGCTTCCCCGGTTCGTTTGCTGTGCAGGCGGCGGAGCTTTCGCTCGTGTGCGTCGCGATGACGGCAATTTGCCTTGCGTTCAGCTCGATTTTTTCATCCTCCGACAAGGCGAATTTGGTGTCGATATATTTGGTGGGCTTCCAACTGCCGCTTTCGGGCGTGGTGCTTGCGCTGCCCGAGGCGTTGAAGTGGGTCTGCCGCCCGTTCATCGGAACGTACTGGGGATGGGCGGGGTACATGTCGTCGATGAAGCACACGCGCATTTACGACGCATTCATCCAGACAAAGCCCGACTGGGAGTTCGTCCCCAGCCCGTCGCTTGCGGCGTCGGTTCTTCTGCTGCATTTTGCGGCGGCGGTGGCGGTCGTATTCTGGGGCTGTAAAACGAGGAAATGGAACTGATGTTAATGCTTGAAATCCGCGCCGGTTTTGCGATAACGGATTGCGTTGAAAATCCGTATGCGCCGCACGCGTACGCCAAAGGAGAATTTTCGGGAATATGAAATCAAAAACCACGCCCATCATCGCCGCGATAACGATACCGCTTTTGTCGGTCGTTGCGGCTCTGGCTTTGCTGTACTTCAAGAAAAGCTCGGCGGACACGCGTTCGGCGTTTCCGTATGCCGACTATATGTCGTCGCCCAAGAGCCTTGCGGGCAACAGATACAGCCTCGACGCCGAGCTTGAAATGCAGCTTGCGGCGATTCCCGAAAAGGGCAGGGTTGTATCGGTTAGGGATTCGCGCGGCGCAAAGTTCGCCGTGCTCATTCCCGATTCGCTGCGGGTCAACGCCCAGACAAAACAACGCTACGATATGGACGTTGTCGTGGGCAGGGACGGCGCGATAACGGTCAAGTCGATGAAGAAATACTAAGGATACGCTTATGAAAAATGCAGTTTGTTTGGCGGTTTGCCTCTCGGCGGGCACTTTGGCTTTTTCGCAGTCGGCGCAGTGGTTCGGGCAGGGCGGCTCGGCGTCGGGTTCTGCGGGCGGAAATTCGGGCGGCGCGGCAGCCGCGGGACATCCGCAATCGACATCCGCAAGCGTCAACGCCCCCTCGGGCGGATTTTTCGAAAGCGCGACTTCCGAGCGGATGGCGGACAGAATTTTCGACACCAACAAAGATTCGCTCGATTTCGAAAACGGCACGCTCAACTGGAAGGGCAAGACTTTCAACGTGGGCAATTCGCGGCTCGTTCGGGCGCGTTTCGAACGCTACCTTTCGATGCCCGCAACCGACCAGAATTTCGACAAATACAAGTCGATTATCGACGACATCTCAGCGAGCCTTTCCGCCGAAAACGACAGGCTGCCTGATGCCGCGCTTCGCGCCACTTGGGACAAGCTGTTCGACGCCGCGCAATACGATGTCGACGGCGGCTCTTCGATAACGATAGCCAATTTGGTCTACCAGTCGTGGCGCATGCGCAACGAGTTCAAAACGGCGAAACGGGAGGAGGCGGAACAGGAAACTGCGCAGAAACAGGCAAAGTTCGAAGCCCGCGAAATGGCGAGCTTTCTCGAATACGCCAACGACAAACTGAAACAGGCAAATCCCTCCGCCCGCAATAAAAACGCAATCGTACGCACGCAGGGCGTTTCGGATCTCTCCTACCGCACGCAGGACTTGACCGCCGAAACCGCAAAGCTCGCCGCAAAACAGGCGGCGACTTCTGCCGTCGCAACGACTACCGTCCTCCAATTCCAGTCGCAAATTGCCTCGTTCCTGTTCGAGCGCAAATTCCAGCAGGCGCAGATTGCCTCGATGTTCTACCGCCACATCTACCGTGGCAGCCAGCAGAATCTGCAGGTCGGGCTTGAGCAAATCCAGACTCTTATGCCTCTGTCGAGCTTCACGCCCGTGGTCGGCACGTTCGAAAACATCGCAACCGAAGCCCGCAAGGATGTCGCCGACGGGATGAGGAGCGTCGAAACGCTCTACAACGCGGGCGAACGCTACGGCGCGCTCGAACGCCTTATGGAAACTTTCGCGCTCGGAGAATTCGACCCGCAGCTTGCGGTCTTCCCCTACGAAAAGCGCAAAATGCTCCACAAAATCTACCGCGACATTTCGGCGCTCAAAAGCCTTGCCGACTCGCGCGACTGGGGCGCGATGGAGAGGATTCTCGAAGAGTTTCGGACAATCGCCCCCGACTTCCCCGCGAAAGAGGCTCTCGCGAAAATCCGCGCCGCCGAGCGCGTCTCCGATATGCACGTGATGGCGGCAAAACAGGCGGCGGCTCTCGGCAAGGTCGAAGAGGTGAAGAAATCGCTGACCGCCGCAATGGAGGCTTGGCCTTTAAATCCCGCAATACAGACTTTCAATTCGGAACTCCTCGGAATGGCGACGGGTGCGGCGCAGTACGTTTCGAAATTCGACGGTTTCCTCGCCCGCAAGAACTACCGCGAAATCGCCGCCGAAGCCGCCGAATACGCGCTCGCTTTCCGCAAGGACGCAGCGCGCGCCGAACAGCTCAAGAAGATAGTCGTGCGCGTCTCGCAGATTGATATGCTAATCGCCCAAGCCGAAGAGTTCGAGAAGCAGAACAACAAATATTTTGCGTGGGACATCCTCGAGCAGGCGCGCGCAATCGACGGCGACGACCCCAAGCTTGCGCTCGCCCTCGCGCGTCTCGCGCCCGAAGTTTCCGACTATGTGAAACTGCTTTCGCAAGCCTCTGCCGCCGAAAAAATCGAAAACTACGCCGTAGCCCTCAACTGCTACTTGGCAGCGCAGGAAATTTTCCCCGCATCGCGTCCGTGCCGAATCGGAATCGAGCGCGTCGCTCCGCTTTACACTAAATAGGTTTTGCGATGGGAAAATTTTTCAAAGGCGTTTTCTTCGGCGCGTGTTCGCTCGCCGTTTCCGCCTGCCTTTTCTCGCTTTTCGGCGCGATTGCTGCGTTCGTGTGCCTCGCGCTTTCCGCGGAAAATCCGAAACAGCCCGACTATACCGACGCCTCGCTTGCGCGGTTTTTGGATTCGCCCGAAAAGTCGGCTTCGTTCACGGCGGAGGAACTTTCGGCGGGGCTTTTCGGAATCGTGTTGGAGGCTGCCAAAGAACAGGCGAGTGCGCAAAAACGCGGTGTAGCCGCGCCCGAAGCCCCCGCAGTGTTGCTCGACGGCGCGAAAATCGAGGTCTGCGTGCCGTTCGCCGCCGTCGTTATGTCGCGCCACATAGTGCTCGGCGCATACGTCGGGCTTGAGTTCGACGGCTCGGGGTGTTCCGTGGTCTCGGGCAGAATCGGCAACGCCCGCCTGCCGCGCCCGCTCGCCGTGCGCTTGGGTCGGACTCTCTTGGGCTTTTATTCGCATCTCAAACCCGCCGAAAAATATATCGCGGCGTTCGATAAAATGAAAATCGTATCAGACTCGGGAAAGGCGGTTCTGACAAAATGAACAGGGCGTTTCCATCGGTTGTTGCGATGTCGGTTTTTTGCGCGGCGTCGGTTTGCGGTGCGGCGAGCCTTGCCGAAAAAATCGCGCTCGCCCGCCATCTCGCCGACGAGGCGGCGGCGGGCAAAGCCCCCGAAGGCCGCGTTCTTACAATCGACTTCGATTTCGACGCCGAGCTTCGGAAATTCCGCGCATCGTCGAAATACCAATCGTCCGAGGCAGCCCCCGAAGATTCCGACATAACCGAGCTTTCGCCCGCAGTCAAACCTCAGCGCGAAGAAACGGACGCGTCCGAAACCGAGCAAAAACCGGCTTTGAAAACCGCGCAACAGTCCGAACAAAAATCGGCAACGCCCGAAGCTCCCGCAAAAAAAGCGTCGGACAAACCTGTCGTCGACACGTCGAAAAATTTCGTCAACGGCTACTACGTTCCGCGTCTTGGCGACGACGAAAAAACGGCGGAGAAAGCCGTGGACGAACGCAGGAAACTGGCGGAACTCGCCGCCGCAGCCCCGCGCGTGTACTCGTACGAAACGCGCCTGTTCTCGATTGTTTCCGACAACTACAACGCGCATTCGACGGCGACGGACACCCTTGCCAAATTCGAACGCACCGCGCTCGACTACATCGGCGGGGCGAAGGGCGACTTCCCCCTGCGCAGAAAAATTCTCGTGCAGGTTTTTACCGACAAATCGCTCGAAACCGCAAACGGCTACAAAATGGCGTTCTCGCCCGACGGCGGCGCGACAATCACATTCAAGTTCGAGAAAAATCTGCCGCTCGAAACATACTGCCGCGCAACGGCGGAATGCCTGCTCGCAAAAATCGCCTACGAGCGTGGCGGCGAACGGGCGGCGCGGAATGTCCCGCTCTGGCTGAAGTCGGCGTTCGCAACGGCGTTCGAGTGGTCGGTGCGCTTCGGCGTGGCGCGCGACGCCGCAACGGTTGCCGCCGCAAATCCGCCGCCGCTCCCCGCTGAAGTGTTCGCAATGAACGCGCTTTCGCCCGAAAATTCCGCCGCCGCATATTGGACGCTCGCCGCCGTCGCGAAGGCTTCGAAAGACAAAAACGCGCTCTCGCGCTTTGTCGGCGCGGCACTGGCGGGCGAATCCCCCGAAAAACTTTCCAAACGCATCGAGGCGTTGAAACCGCAGAACTTCGATTTCGCAACGTGGTGGCGGTGTCTCATAACGGGCGAAATATACGCGCGGCTCGGCGGCGTGCACTCTCCGCAACGCTCCGCCGACGAAATCGCGCGGCTCGCAATTCTGCAGGTCGATACGCCCGACGGCGGAAGAACGGGCGTGCCTTTCGAAAGGCTTTTCGATTCGCGCGAAAAATACGCGGAGGCGGTAGATTTGCGGCTGCTCGAAATCAAGGTCGCTTTTTCGAACATAAACCCGCTCTACCACAACGCGCTCGTGGAGCTCGGACGCCTTTACGAAGCCGTATCCGACGGCGATTCCGAGGCTTTCGGCGAGTCGAAAAAACGCTTTTTGGACGAGTTTAAAAATGCCCGAAACAAGGGCGAAATCGTAAAATCTATGATGAAAAAATAAAAATGAAAACAGTGGCAAAACAAATTCTCGCAACTTCGATGCTGCTTTCTGCGGCGTGCCTTTTCGCGAAAACCGACAACCATCCCAACGCGTTCCCGACCGAAGGCAACGTCTGCTTTGTCGGCGACAGCATAACACACGGCGGCAGGTATGTGCGCGACATCATTTACTTTTATGCGACGCGCTACCCCGAAAGCAAAATCGAGTTCTACAATCTCGGAATCAGCGGCGACTACGCCGAGCACGTCAATAAGCGGATGGAATCGGACATTCTGGCAATCAAGCCCGTCGTTTCCACTCTGATGATTGGGATGAACAACGGCAATGTCGTTCACAAGGCTGGCTCGAAAGAGCAGGCGAAAAAGGTCGAGGCAAACAGGCAGTCGTACCGCAACGCCGTGCGCTCGGTGCTCGACAAGTTCGCAGCGGCAAACTGCAAAGTAATAGCCTTCACGCCGTCGCCCTACGACGAAACCGTCAAAAACAAAGCCCCGCTCTTGGCGGGCAAAAACAGGGAGCTTGAAACGTTCGCGGGCTACATTTTCAAAGAGTCCAAAGACCGCAACCTAAAGCTTGTCGATATGTTCGGCTATATGATGCGCATCAACGCCGAAATCCAGCGCGACAACCCGTCCGAATCCGTCGCGGGCAACGACAGGGTACACCCGCAGGATATGGGCGCGTTCGTGATGGCGGCGAACTTCATCAGCGTTATGAACGAATCGGCGGTCATCTCGAACCTTTCGATTGACGCCGCAAAAAAATCGGTTGTCGAAAACTTCAACTGCGACGTTTCGAATTTGGCGTTCGACGGCAACACCCTGTGGTTTACGCTGCTCGAACACTCGCTCCCGTTCATCCCCACGAAGGGCGGCGAGTTTGCCGACAAATACACGGGCTTCACGGCGGCGTTCAACAAACAAATCCTGAAGGTCTCGGGCTTGGCTAAGGGCGACTACGAACTTTCAATCGACGGCAAAAAAGTCGGCACATACTCGGCAGACGCGCTCGCGACGGGCGTAAACTTGGCGGACAACAAGAATACCCCGCAATACGCACAGAGCGCGGAGGTTTTCAAAGCCGTCGAGGCGTACCGCTCGATTTGCGGTTCTTTGCGCGAAATAAACGCAACCGAAATGTGGTGGCGTGTCGAAGACCTGAAGACTACGGAAGAGAAAATCGCGAAAATCCAAGCCAGTGTAAAGGCGGATTTACCGCCCCGCCATCCCTATATCAGAGCCTGCGCAAAACGCTATCCGCAACAGAAAGCCGACCAACAAAAAACGTTCGCCAAGTCGCGCGAGCTGCTCGCCCAAGTTTACGTCAAAGCCCAACCCATCGGGTACGGCTACGTAATCAAACGCGTTTCAAAATAACGCTTGACTACACGCTAAGTAAAAGTAGATTCTGAAATCTTATGAATAACATACTGATGTTTGGTATGCCCGGTGGCACCGAATGGATAGTCATATTTCTCGCAATTCTCCTTTTGTTCGGGGCGAAACGTCTTCCCGAATTGGCAAAGGGGTTGGGGAAATCTATTCGCGAGTTCAAGAAAGCGACGAGCGAAGTTGAAGACAGCATCCGCGATGCCATCCGAGAAGAGGAGGTCAAGAAGGTGGAAGCGAAGAAGTCGCAGCCTGTCGAGACCGAAGCTTCCGCAAAAGACGGCGATAAAGTGGAATAAGCGGCTTCATTCTCTTATTCAATTTAAATAAAACTAAAGCCCGCCAATCGGCGGGCTTTTTGCGTTTTCGGCTCGGTGGATTTTTCCGTTCTCCAATGCCTCCGAACAAAACAGCCGCCTCCGAAACCGAAGGCGACCGTTCTAAAAAAAAACGAACTGAGCGCGTATTTAGCCTACCACGCGTTTTGATTTACCACGTTTTTCTTTTCGCCCGCAATCCACGAATTGAGGTTGTCGAGGGCGATGTCGAGCAGTCTCTTTCTCGCCGCATATGTCGTCCACGCGTTGTGGGGCGTGATGTTGCAGTTCGGCGCTCCGATGAGCGGATTCGACGAGGAGGGCGGTTCCGCCGACAAAACGTCGAGCCCCGCAGCCCCGATTTTCCCGCTTCTGAGTGCTTCCGCCAACGCCTTTTCGTCGACGAGCGAGCCGCGCCCCGTGTTGATAATCCACGCGCCGTCTTTCATCTTGGCGATATTCTTTTCGTTGATGATTCCGCGTGTGAAGTCGTTGAGAGGGCAGTTGAGGCTTATGATGTCGGACGTTGCGAAAACTTCGTCGAGCGACGCGAATGTCGCGAAGATGTCGGAGCAGCCCACTTTCAGGCGCGGTGTGTAGGCGATAACCCTCATGCCGAATGCGCGCGCGATTTTCGCCACCGTCTTGCCGATTGCGCCGTATCCGATGATTCCGAGCGTCATCCCCGCAAGTTCGGTGAGTCTGCCGAGGCTGAAGCAGATGTCCTTGGATGTAGACCACTGACCTTCGCGGACTGCGGCGGCGTGCTTTGCCGTCATATTCGCAAATTCGAGGATGTGCGAGAAAACCGCCTGTGCGACGCTGTCGGTGCTGTATGCGGGGATGTTCGTTACGTCGATACCGCGCGCCCGCGCCGCCGAGAGATCCACGTTGTTGAAGCCCGTCGCCAGAACGCCGACGTATTTGAGATCGGGCAGTTCTTCGAAGTGTGCACTGTTGAGCACCACTTTATTGGTCAGAACAACTTCCGCGCCCGCGCAGCGTTCGACCACTTGTTCGGGCGATGTTCTGTCGAAGGCGTCCACTTTTGCGACGGCTTCGAATGCGTTCCAGTTTAAGTCGTCGCGCACCGATGTGAATGCGTCGAGGATTACGATTTTGTTGATTTTCATAGGCAAAATTTTTTAATCTTGTTTCCATTAAAAGGATGTTTTCTAATTTTTCAACAAAATGAAATACAAATATGTAATTTGGGACTGGAACGGAACGCTTCTCGACGACGCCGCTTTGAGCGTGGAGATTTTCAACAAGATGTGTCTGCATTTCTCAATCCCGACAATTTCCCTCGAGACATACCGCCGCGATTTCAAGTTCCCCGTGATTAAATTCTACGAGGAGCACGGCTACGACTTTTCGAAAATCGACTTCCAGAAAGTGGGGCATTTTTATGTGTCGGAGTACAACAAGCGGCGTTTCCACTGCAAGCTTCACAAGGGGGTTGTCGAGGTTATGTCGGCGTTGCAGGAGGCGGGTTGCAGGCAGAGCATACTGTCGGCGTACGAGCAGAACTTTTTGCTGAAGTGCGTGTTGCGCTTCGAGCTTGACAGGTTTATGGACTGCGTTTACGGGCTCGACAACGTTCTTGCGGGCTCGAAAGTCGAGCGCGGGAAGTCGCTGATGTCCGAACTTGGCGCAAATCCGCGCGAGACGATAATAGTGGGCGATACCGACCACGACAAGGCTGTCGCCGACGCGCTCGGCGCGGACTGTGCCCTGTTATCGGTCGGGCACACTTGCAGGGAGAATCTCGAAAAGTTCGGCGCGCCCGTGTTCGATTCGCACTTCGAGCTTTTGGACTATCTGCGTGAGCCGTCCGCCGAATAATGCGGTTGGGTCTGCCGAAAAAGACGCTAAAACGCCTTTCCGAAAAAGGGAACTTTGCCCAAACTCCTTTTTTTTTTGTGCCTCCTATGTTTTTTTGAAGAAAAAGCTTGTCAGACGGAAATTTGTCTACATCCTGTTTGAGAATTGGCGTTAGAGTGGGGCGCGTTTGATTGGTCTGCTCGGGCTTTTTTGCGAAGTTTTTCGCAGTGAAAGAGCTTCGGGTTTCGGCGGGTCGAATCGCAAACCGTTCC
Source organism: uncultured Opitutales bacterium (assembly GCA_900548275.1). Taxonomy (GTDB): domain Bacteria; phylum Verrucomicrobiota; class Verrucomicrobiia; order Opitutales; family Intestinicryptomonadaceae; genus Merdousia. Next base: position 180,083 of record URJY01000001.1, read on the forward strand.
GCAATTCCTTCATTTGAAGGTTCAACGGCGTTTTCGGCGAGGTGCCGCGGGCGCGGATTCGAATCCGAATCCCTGAAAAATTGCGACTAAAAGAAAGAACATAAAATGTCCGATCACAATACAGTAGACAAAGCTGCAATCATCAACGAATACCGTCTCGACGAAAAAGATACGGGTTCCTGCGAAGTTCAAATCGCTATTCTCAGTGCGCGCATCGCACACTTGACGAACCACTTGGCGACGAACAAGAAAGACTTCCACTCGCGCCGCGGTCTTATCGCGATGACGAGCCGCCGCAGAAAGCTTCTCGACTACCTCAAGAAGCACTCGCTCGACCGCTACAACAACATCATCCAGAGACTCAAGCTCCGCAAATAATGCAGCGGCTTTGCTAAGAATTTCGATGGGACAAGAACGCGCAATACGTTCTTGTCTCATTTGCTTTATAGATGTGACAGTAAATTTTGAATCAGCCGAATGGAACGTCCGATCCGTCCGCGGCACAACAAGAAGTAGAATATGGAACAAAAATATAGCGTAGAGGTTAAAGACCTCGGTATCACAATCTCGACCGGCACAATCGCCAAGCAGGCGAACGGCTCGGTTACAATCAGTCTGGGCGAAACAACCCTTCTCGTAAACGCGACCGCCGCAGGCGCGCTCCGCGACGGGCAGGATTTCTTCCCCCTCACCGTCGACTACCGCGAAACTTTCTCGGCGGCGGGCAAATTCCCCGGCGGCTATTTCAAGCGCGAAGGCCGTCCCAGCGAAAAGGAAATTCTCACATCGCGCCTTTGCGACCGTCCGCTTCGTCCGCTCTTCCCCAAGGGCTTTATGAACGAAGTTCAGGTTATCGGTCTGCTTCTCTCCGCCGATATGGTCAACGAGCCCGACATTCTTATGGTCAACGGCGCGTCGGCGGCAATGCTCATTTCCGACATCCCGTGGAACGGCCCCGTGGGCTGCATTCGCCTCGGCGAAATCGATGGTCAGTTCGTGGTCAATCCCACGCACGAGCAAATGCTCGACTCGACGCTCGACCTCATCTACGTCGGCAACGAACGCGAAATGATGATGATTGAAGGTTCCGCCGAACAAATCCCCGTGGACCGCTTCGTCGAAGCCCTCGAGTTCGCGCAGAAGGAAATCCAGAAAATCATCGACGCACAAAAGGAACTTGCAAAGCTCTGCGGCAAGCAGAAAAAGGAATTCCCGCTCATCGTCTGCAAGCCCGAAATCCTCGCAATGTGCAAGGAATACGTCGGCGGCAGACTGCTCGAAGCCGTCTTCCAAGACAACAAGCTCAAGCGTCAGTCCGACGTCGACGCCCTTATGAACGAAACGGGCGAAGCCATCAAGGCGAAAATCGGCGAAGAACAATTCGATATGGCGCAAATCAAGATGGCGTTCGAAGTTCTTCAGGAAGAAGTCTACCGCGAAAACATCCTCGACGCAGGCAAACGTTGCGACGGCAGAACCTACACCGACCTCCGCCCCATTTGGTGCAAGACAAATGTCCTGCCCCGCGTACACGGCAGCGCAATCTTCACGCGCGGCGAAACGCAGGCGTTGGTTATGACCACCCTCGGCACGAGCAAAGACTTCCAAGAACTCGACGGACTCACGGGCGGCACAAAACAGAAGTCGTTCATCCTGCACTACAACTTCCCGCCTTACTCGGTCGGCGAAACGGGTCGTTTCGGCACCCCCGGCCGCCGCGAAATCGGGCACGGTGCACTGGCGGAACGCTCGCTTCTGCCCGTACTTCCTTCGGAAGACGAATTCCCCTACGCAATCCGCGTCGTTTCCGAAATTATGGAATCGAACGGTTCGACATCGATGGCTTCCGTCTGCGGCGGCTGCCTCAGCCTTATGGACGCGGGCGTTCCGATTGAAACCCCCGTCGCGGGTATCAGCTGCGGCTTGGTGACGCGCTTCGACGAAAACGGCAAGCTCCTCAAGCACGTCGTTCTCACCGACATCATCGGCGCGGAAGACCACTTCGGCGATATGGACTTCAAAATCTGCGGTACAAAGAACGGCATCACGGGCTTCCAGCTCGACCTCAAAATTCAGGGTCTGCCGATGGACATCGCCAAGGAGGCAATCTACCGCAACCGCGACACGAGAATGCAGATTCTCGACATTATGAAAGCGGAAATCGAAAAGCCCAATACGGAACTCAAGCCCTCGGCTCCCCGCATTAAGGCTCTTCAAATCGACCCCGACAAAATCGGTATGCTTATCGGCCCCGGAGGCAAGAACATCCGCCGCATAGTGGAAGTCTCGGGCGCGCAAATCGACGTCGACGACGACAACCCCGGACGCGTTCTCGTATACGCCACAAGCGCGGAATCGATGAACAGGGCGGTTTCTGAAATCGAACTGGTAACGGGCGAAATCGAAGTGGGTAAAACCTATCGCGGTATCGTACGCTCGATTAAGGAATTCGGCGCATTCGTCGAATGTCTCCCCGGCAAGGAAGGGCTCGTGCACATTTCGGAACTGGCGGACTTCCGCGTAGACAAGACCGAAGACGTGTGCAAACTCGGCGACGAAATTATGGTCAAGTGCATCGGCATTGACGATAAGGGACGCGTAAAGCTCTCGCGCCGCGCGGCACTCTGCGAACAAAGGGGAGTACCCTACGAACAGAGGGCGCGCTAATCGGCTTTAGCCGATACGGCAGAAATTATTCGACAATACAACGGCGGCAACAATAGTTGCCGCCGTTTGTTTTTTTACCCTTCAATGCTAAATTTATTCCCCACCCGAAGACTGTTGCTTTTGCATTGTGAGTGGATTGGAAATGGGCTTTCTTGATGAATACGTGAAACCACAAAAAATACGATTTTTCTTAACAGTCTTATTGTGTTTAAAATGCGAAAATCTTGTTTTGTATCGTATTCGAAATACGATAGTCAAATAAAATTTGCAAAAAAGTTTTGAACTTGTTGAAAAATATAAAGTAGCCGAGATTTCAAAACACCCGTTTTCTTGTCTTTGTGAAGCTTTTTGGAAAGTCGCTTTTTGTATTTTATGGAAATTCAGTTTGTTGTGAAAAACAAAATGCTATCGTATTTCGAATACTATTACCTATTTTTTTATTAACTAAAAAATAGGATATTGAATGAAAAAATATATTATTGCGGCGATTATGTCGTTTTCGTTGTTTGCGGTTGCAAATGCACTCACTATCGAACTTAAGCCGATGGTAAGAACAAGCGGGAGTAAGACCGTAAATCTTAACTATAATAATAGTTATGATAAATACAAAACCGTTTCAAAGTCGTTTTTGTTTACGATAAAATCGACATCCCCGGTAAGAGTACTCTGTATAATGGCAACTCTGAGCGGAAACAAGGGGGTAGATACCGATGTCGCAATCGGGAATGTCGATATGAGTCATCCATTTGAATGTTCCATTTCGGCAAGTTCGTCGTCGCGCGAGACAAAGCTAGATTTCACGTATAGTCCCGATTACTACGAAAAAACGGGCAATGCAAAAGTCGAGGGCTGCTGTATTGTTTTCGATTTGCGAACGGGAAAATTCGCTGGTATGAAATATACCTCAAAGGCGTTTGCCGACAATTTTGTCGCCGCAAATAAACAACAAATCAAAGAACTGGTTACCGAAGCGAGAAATAACTAGCCGCGCCAATCCCCGACAGAAAACCGAAAAATCCGCACCCGTCTTCGGGCGCGGATTTTTTTCTGCTCAATATCTTTCCGTTAAATGTATAATATCTTCCGTAATACTTAGCTATGAATCTGAAATGGAAAACGGCAGAAATAATAATTGGGGCGGGATTGTGGAATGGAGAATATATATCGTACACAATCATCGGAAAAGTAAAAGAACTTTGAGTAAAGCCATTTGTAGGATATTGAGTAAATAGTCAGTTTTTAATTGAAGTATACATTATTGTTATTTTGAGTTCTAGCTATGCTTGTGTTGGTTGTGTTTTTTATTACAGATTGTGCTGCACAAACTCGGGGTATTTCTGAAGCGTAGCTTCTGCGATAAACACGACATTTGGATGCTTTAACGCCGATTCGATTTTGCGCCCAAAATTGCCTTGAACCCAAAGATTCGAGGCTATACTGCCTATAATTATATAATCGGTTTTTGTATTGGCGGTGGTTTGTATGATACCGCCATTTCGGCGGATTGTATCTTCTAGGTATTTACGCGATATTGAGGCAAATACGCCCGTAACTACAAATTTTCTTCCTTCAAATTCGATTTTTTCGGGTTCTGCAAACGGTAAATTGTTTGTTGTTAATTCCGGTTCATAAAAATTATATGATATTTTTTCGCGCTCTGAATGTTCGTCGTTCCTCGACTCGAAATGTTCCATATAATGTTCGCAAATTTCTGGACCAAAGTCATCACGCATTTTCCAATATATCTTGCCAAGCATACGCGCATCGGCAAGTGCGTTATGTGCATTTTCATATGGTACTCCATAGGTCTCGGTCAAGTCGGAAAGTTTGGCGTGCTTGTATCGTGTGCGTGCAATTTTTAATGTGTCTAAATAAAAAAAATCTGGATATGGTATTTCGTTTACATTTAATGCGGCAGCGAAACAATTCATATCAAAGGCGGCGTTGTGCGCAACGACGATACCATCCAACCGTTTTTTTATTTCACTGTAAACGGTAATAAAATCGGGGGCTTTTAAAAGATAACATAGTTCAATTTTGTGTACGTCAAAGCAACTCCTGTCTAGTTCAAGTGGCTTGGGTTTTACAAGAGAATAGAAAGAGTCTGTTTCAACACCGTTTTCGTGTACGGAAATTCCAACGGCACAAATTGATTCTCGGGCGCTATTTGCGGTCTCAAAGTCGATAAAACTATACTTCATCTTTCTTTGTTAAGAATTTGTTAAACGATTCTTCTCGAAATATAATTGTATTTTGAGGAAAATTGATATTTTCGTTGACGACAAAGGGTTCGTAATTTCCGCGCGAAATTATTAAGATATCATTATAAACAATAAGATCAGTGTCGCATTCAATTTTATCGGTGAATATACCGTTAAATCCCGAAATTTCAGGCTGTCTAACGCTGAGGAGGGTAATCTTTTTTATTGTTCGGGTTTTTGTGGGTTGCGGTTTTTCTGAGTCGAACAAATAAAATTGAGATTCCGTTTGTGTTGATGGTTCACAGAACTTAAAACAGGTAGATTGTAACTGCTCGAAATTAGGCAATGATACAAGCCAAGAATGTTCGTTCGCATAACATTCGAGGGCATTACAATCAGTTAAATTTAGACGTGTGTCTGATGTTTCAACCTCTCCTGTTTCGATGATTTCGGGAAGTGAATTTAAGCATTTTATATTAACATAAGAAAACTGGTCGATAAGTCTTTTGTTTGGTGGCTTGAAATAGATTTTCAAATAAAGTGGCGTTGCGCAAGCCACGCAAAAGAAGGTATTGCCGATTGCGCGGTATTCATTCCACGAACGCTCGAATGCTGCAATGTTATCGTAGAATATTGTACCTACTGGACTTTCAACGTTGGATTTTGGGAAAAAAACAGACATTATCTACATTTTTTGTCAAAAATTTTCCCGCGTCAAAATAATTTTTAATTATTTTTTAGAATCTAAAAAATAGGTAGGTGGTGCGTGTATACGTCTTTCGAAGTTACAACCCAAATGGTATTTGCTTGTCTGCAATGGAAAAAATAAAGGGTTTCCACGCGGAAACCCTTAAAAAAAGCTGGAGCCAGCTGTCAGGCTTGAACTGACGACCTGATGATTACAAATCAACTGCTCTACCAACTGAGCTAAGCTGGCTTACTCGAAATTTTCCTGTCCACAAAATAGTATTGTGCTTTTTTTGCAAGTCTTTTTTTTCGCTTTTTTTGTCCGCTCTCCTACCACTTCTTGAAAACGAAAAATACTGCGAGTATCATTAGTGCGAATCCCACTGCGTAGTTCCATTTGAACTCCTCTTTTAGGTACAGCAGGGAGAACACTACGAACACGCTTAGTGTTATCACTTCCTGTAGTGTTTTGAGGTGGGCTGTGTCCCAATAATTGTGTCCGATTCTGTTTGCGGGAACTTGCAGGCAGTATTCGAAAAATGCTATTGCCCAGCTAATCAAAATTACAGCCCAGAGCGGTGCGCTTTTGAATTTAAGGTGTCCGTACCACGCGAACATCATAAAAATATTCGAAAGCACGAGCAGCCCGACTGGCAGAAGGTATTTCATTTCCTGCGTATTGCCACGCCCCTGTATTTGACGTATGAGCGCACGCGGTTGATTTCCATCGGGTTTCCGTAGTAGTCGAGTTCGAAACGCGGGTAGTTTTCGGTGAACGACTGGCTGTCCATAATTATCAGTCCGTCCGCGCCGATTTCGCCCGCCTTTTCCCGCAGTTTTTGGTATGCGCGCGGTTCGTCGGCGAAGGATGCTGCGGTATCGAATGTGATTATTCCAAGTTCCGTATATTTATAGTCGGGCTTTTTTGTTATGAAAAGTTCGACTTTGTCGGCGGGGACTGGGGCGGTGTACTGTGTATCCGCGCCGCCGAGCGGGTAGAATCTTGCTCCCGCGCTTCCGCAGCCGCCCAGTTGGAGGGCGAGCGTCAGCAGTGCGGCGAGTTTTACTATTTTTGCGGGGTTCATTTTACGAACATCGAAACAACCGTTTTGTTTTTAAGTCTGTTTCTGCCGTTGAGGAAGCCCAGTTCCATAAAGAATGCGCAGCAGGCGACTTCCGCGCCCACGCGTTCCGCCATTTTGCACATTGCCTCAGCCGTTCCGCCCGTTGCGAGGATGTCGTCGAGCACTACGAGTCTGTCGGTCTTGTCGATGTCGTCGCGATGAACGCAGAGTACGTCTTTGCCGTATTCGAGGTCGTATTCGACGTCGATTGTTTCCCTCGGGAGTTTCCCCTTTTTACGTATCGGCACGAACGGCAGGTTCAGTTTCAGGGCGATTGCCGGACCGAAGAAGAATCCGCGCGATTCCGCCGCCATAATTTTCGTCGGCTTTGTGGGCGCGACGAGTTCCGCCATTTTTTCTATCGTATAGCGGTAGGCTTCGGGATTTGTCAGCAGGGGGGTGATGTCGAAAAATTCGATTCCCTTGCGCGGGAAGTCGGGCACCGAGACGATGTACTTCGAGAGGGCTTGGTTTGTCATATTAGAAAGACTCCCTCTTTAGTACGGTGTCGCGCGCGGCTGAGAGTTTTTCGGGGTAGTCGAGCGTGAAGTGCAGTCCGCGGCTTTCGTGGCGTGCCAGTGCCGAACGGATTATCAGAATCGCCACTTGGACTTCGTTTCTCAGTTCGATGAGAGTAGGCTCGATTTTGAAGTTCCAGTAGTATTCGTCGATTTCCCTGTGTAGGTTTTCGAGTCTGTTGAGGGCGCGTTCGAGGCGTTTTGTCGTGCGGACTATGCCCACATAGTCCCACATCGTGCGTTGGAGTTCGCCCATATTGTGTTGCAGAACTACGCGTTCGTCGGAGTTGCGCACGTCGCCGTCCTTCCAGAGGGGGACTTCGACATCGGCGGTTTTCGCTTCGGAAAGGTATTTATCGACGGCTTTCGATGCGTTGTTTGCAAGCACGACCGCTTCGAGCAGCGAGTTGCTTGCGAGTCTGTTTGCGCCGTGAAGCCCCGTGCAGGCGACTTCGCCGCAGGCGTACAGCCCCTTGATTGTCGTCGACGCGTCGAGCTTTGTGCGCACGCCGCCACACATATAGTGTGCCGCGGGGACAACCGGCATATAGTCTTTCGAGATGTCGATTCCGCACTTCAGGCAGTGCTCGTAGATTTGTGGGAAGCGCGACTTCAGTTCGTCCGCCGACTTGTGGGTGATGTCGAGCCAGACGTGGGGCGAGCCGAGGCGTTTCATTTCGCTGTCGATTGCGCGCGCGACGATATCGCGCGGGGCGAGGTCTTTTCTTGGGTCGTATCCCGCCATAAACGCCTCTCCGTTTGCGTTGCGCAGGATTGCGCCTTCGCCGCGCACCGCCTCCGAGATGAGGAAGCGTTCGCCCGTTCTGGAGTAGAGCGCGGTGGGGTGGAACTGGATGAACTCGAGGTTCGCAACTTCCGCGCCCGCTCTGTATGCCATTGCGATGCCGTCGCCCGTTGCGATGGTCGGGTTTGTCGTGTAAAGGTAGACGCAGCCCGTTCCGCCCGTTGCGAGCATTACGACGGGTGTTTTGAATGTTTTGACGACGCTGTTTTTAGTGTCGTAGACGTACAGCCCCACGATGTCGTTTTCCTGATTTGGCAGGAGGGTGTTTGCCTTTGCCCTTGTGATGAGGTCGATGGCGAAGTGGTGTTCGAAAACTTCGATATTTTTGTTTTCGGCGACACACTTTAGCAGTGCCTCTTCGATGGCGCGTCCGGTGTAGTCCTTGACGTGCAGAATGCGGCGTTGCGAGTGTCCGCCCTCGCGTCCGAGTTCGGGCGAGCCGTCTTTCTGGCTTGTAAATTCGACGCCTTCGGCAATCAAATCCTTAATCTGTTGTGGGCCCGAGCTTACTATTTCGCGCACGACATCCTCGTGGCAGAGCCCGTCGCCCGCAACGAGCGTATCCTTTACGTGCGAGTCGAAATTGTCCGTTCCGCTCGTAACGCTTGCTATGCCGCCCTGCGCGTGGTTTGTGTTTGTGTCGGAGCGTTCCTTTTTGGTTACGATTGCAACCTTGTGTCCGAGTTTTGCCGTTTTGAGCGCGAAGCTGAGCCCCGCGATGCCGCTGCCGACCACTACTACGTCGAATTTCATTGTATTTATATAGTGTTGTTGAAAGTTGTTTGTTCGGATAAAATGTTATATGACAATATTGTCTATGAGGCGCGTCTGACCGTACCAGACCGCCATCGAAATGCGGCACTGACCGACTTTCAGTTCGTTTACGGGAAGCGAAGTTTTCGCGTCGACAACCTCGACATAGACAACGCGCGTTTTCGCGTCGGTTACCGTGTTGATGACAAGAGCCTTGATTCTGTCGATGTTCGTGCAGCCCTCGTCAACGAGTGCCTTGCCCGCAAGCAGCGACTTTCTGATGCGCGTTGCGCCCTCGCGTTCCGCGGGCGTCATATATTTGTTGCGCGAGCTTAGCGCAAGCCCGCTTTGTTCGCGGACAATCGGCGCGCGTACAATCTGCACGTCCATAAAGAGGTCGCGAACCATTCTTTCGATAATCGAGACCTGCTGCGCGTCCTTTTCGCCGAAGATGCCGAAGTCGGGCTTTACGATGTTGAAGAGGATTGTTACGACAGTCGTAACGCCGCGGAAGTGCTTGGGGCGGCTGAGCCCGCAGAGGTTCTGGCTAATCTGTTCTTCCGAAACGAAAGTGGACGCGTCGGGCGCGTAGATGTCGGAGGGGGAGGGGGCGAATACGACGTCGGCGGAATGCTCGCTGCACTTCTGCGCGTCGGCTTCGAGCTGGCGCGGATATTTGTCGTAGTCTTCGTTCGGACCGAATTGCGTGGGGTTTACGAAAACCGAAACTACCACTATATCCGCAAGCGAACGCGCCTTGTCGATAAGGCTCAGGTGTCCGTCGTGGAGTGCGCCCATCGTGGGCACGAGCGCGATTTTCCTGCCTTCCGCCTTTGCCGCGGCGGAAAATTCCTTCATTTCTTTTGGAGAACTTATTATTTTCATTGATTTTAGTCCTACTCTCTTATTTCCTTTCATACTTGACACTTTTTTTAAAAAATCAACCCATTAAAAAGTCATACATAAATCAGATGAGCGATTCATATATACAGAATCTGTTTGCCGAGAGAATCGGCGGGGTAAACTATGGCAAAAGCAATGCCATCTATAAATTCGAAAAGATAAAACGCGCAAAGCGCGCCGCAAAGGCGGCAAAGCCCGATGTCGCGCTTATCGATATGGGCGTGGGCGAGCCCGACGAAATGGCTTTTCCCGAAGTTGTCGAAGCCCTCTACGCGGCGGCGAAAGACCCCGCAAACCGCGGTTATGCCGACAACGGCGGGCGCGATTTCAAGGTCGCGGCGGCGGGCTATATGAAGGCGGTCTTCGGAGTCGAGCTTGACCCCGACACCGAAATTCTCCACTCGATAGGCTCGAAAGCCGCGCTCAGCATTCTGCCCAACTGCTTCATCAATGCGGGCGACGTTGTGCTGATGACAACCCCCGGCTATCCCGTTTTCGGAACGCACGCAAAGTACCTCGGCGGCGAAGTCTACAACCTCAAGCTCACTGCGGAAAACGATTTCCTGCCCGACCTCGACTCGATTCCCGCCGACATCCTCAAGCGCGCAAAGGTTATCGTCGTGAACTATCCGAACAACCCGACGGGCGCGAGCGCAACGCGCGCGTTCTTCGAAAAGCTCGTCGCGTTTGCCAAGAAAAACGATCTCGTTGTAATTTCCGACGCGGCGTACGCGTCGCTTACTTTCGACGGCAACGCGCTGTCGATTCTGCAAATCGAGGGCGCGAAAGACGTTGCGGTCGAACTGCACTCGCTTTCGAAAAGCCACAATATGACTGGCTGGCGCATCGGTTGGGTCTGCGGAAATCCGCTAATCGTAAAGGCGTACGGCGACGTAAAGGACAATACCGACTCGGGACAGTTCCTCGGAATACAGCTCGCGGCGGCAAAGGGGCTTGAAAATCCGTCGATTACCCGCGCGATTGCAGCCAAGTACTCGCGTAGAATGGATATGCTTGTCGACGTTCTCAAGAACCTCGGATTCTCGCCGCGCAAGCCCAAGGCGGGCTTCTTCCTCTATATGCCCGCGCCGAAGGCGGCAATTCAGCCCGACGGCACGCGCACCGAGTTCAAAACGGGCGAAGACTTCTCGCAGTGGATGATTTCCGAACACCTTATCAGCACCGTTCCGTGGGACGACGCGGGCGCGTTCGTGCGCTTCTCTGTAACGTTCGAAGCCCACGGCGAAGAGGCGGAAAAGGCGGTCGTTGCCGAAATCGCAAGCCGCATGGGACGCTCGAAATTCGAGTTCTAAAAAACAAACGGCGCGTGTTTCCGCCAACGGATGCGCGCGCCCGAATTTAATTCAAAAGCAAAAATAAAATGTCGGAAGAAAGAATTGTCGCACTTTTACACGGACACGACCGCGCGGGCATAGTCGCGCGCGTTTCGGGTTGGATTTACGCACGCGGGGGGAACATTCTCCACGCGGACCAACACCGAGACCGTCAGGAGGGTATATTTTTCCAGCGCGTGGAATGGATTCCCGCAGGCGATGTCGACGAGGAAATGCGCCTGTTCGCCGAGTTCGCCCGCTCCGATTTGGAGATGGAGGCTACCCTCCACAAGTCTTCCGTCCGCCCGAAAGTGGCTGTGATGGTGTCGAAGTTCGAACACTGCTTCAGCGACATCGCCCTGCGCTGCCGCTCGGGCGAGCTTAAATGCGACATCGCCTGCGTAATATCGAACCACGAAGACCTGCGCAAAATGAGCGAAATGTTCGGGCTGAAGTTCTTCTACACGCCCATTTCGAAAGAGACAAAGGCGCAGACCGAAGCCGAGCAGATGCGCATAATCCGCGAAAGCGGCGCGGAACTCGTGATAATGGCGCGCTATATGCAGATTCTAAGCGGCGAATTTCTCGACAACGTGGGCTGCCCCGTCATCAACATACACCACAGCTTTCTGCCCGCATTTGCGGGGGCGAAGCCCTACCACAAGGCGTACGAACGCGGCGTAAAGCTCATAGGCGCAACGGCGCACTACGCGACGAAAGACTTGGACGAAGGCCCGATTATCGCGCAGTCGGTAGCCCCCGTGAACCACCGCAACAGCGTCGAAGACCTTATGCGCAAGGGGCGCGAGCTTGAACGTTCGGTTCTCGCCGACGCCGTAAGATGGCACATCGAGGGCAGAATTTTGACGTACAAAAACAAGACGGTCGTATTCGACTAATTCCGAAAATGGCGCAGCTTCCGTTCAAAATCAGCGTGTTGGTTTTCGTCAAGGACGGCGATGGCAGGCAGCTTCTAATCCGCCGCGCGAAAGAGCCGAACAAAGACTGCTGGAGTCCCATCGGCGGCAAGCTCGAAATGTCCGACGGCGAGTCGCCGTTCGAGTGCGCGATACGCGAAACGCGCGAGGAAATCGGGCTCGAACTCTCGGAGTCCGACCTGCACCTTTTCGCGATGATAAGCGAGCGCGGCTACGAGGGAAGCGCGCACTGGCTGATGTTTTTATTCGATTGCAAAAAACCGCTCGCTGCACTGCCGCCCGACATCTACGAGGGACATTTCGCGTTCTTTGCAATCGACGAAATTCTTTCGGACAAAATCAAAATTCCCGAGACCGACAAAAAACTTCTCTGGGACGTTTACGGAAAATTCGCGGGCGGCGGAATGGCGGTTATGCGCGCCGACTGCTCGCAGGCGGGCAGGCTTTCGTGGACTCTCGAACAGACAATTTCAAAATAAAAAAACACTATGAACGACAACGAAAAAATTCTCAAAATATTCAGGGACACGGGCGCGTTGATGGAGGGGCACTTCATCCTCAGAAGCGGGTTGCACAGCGGACACTTCTTCCAGTGCGCGCGCGTATGCGAACATATGGACAGGGTCAGCGAGCTTGTCTCGATGCTCGCCAAAAAGCTGGAGGGGGTAGACTGCGACACGGTTCTCGCCCCCGCGATGGGCGGCTTGGTGCTCGGTCAGGAAGTCGCCCGCCAGCTCGGCAAGCGTTTTATCTTCGCCGAAAAACAGGACGGCAACCTTGTCCTGCGCCGCAATTTTAAAATCGGCGACGGCGAAAAAATCCTGATTGTCGAAGACGTAATCACGCGCGGCGGACGCGTTCAGGAATGTATCGACATCGTAAAGGCGAACGGCGGCAAGCCCGCAGCAGTCGCGGTTCTGGTCGACAGAAGCGAGGGCAGGGCGAAGTTCGAAGTTCCGTGCGTAAGCCTGCTCGAATTTTCGTTCCCCACGTACGCGCCCGACGCAATCCCCGCGGAACTGGCGTCGATTCCCGCGTGCCACCCCGGTTCGTAGAATTTGATTGAATCAAACAAAAAATCCGATTCCGCAACATTTCGGCGGAATCGGATTTTTTTTCGTCCCGAATTCGTGGGCATTCGAAAAAACGCGCGGCTCTACTTTTTTATCAAATCGTAGAACGTACGGATGTCGTCGATTATCCGCGCAACGCTCTTGCGGTTCGAAACGGTATCCTGAACGTACGCGCACCTGCTCCAGATGTCGGTAAAAACGCGCTCGACAAATTCGGGCGGAATGTCCTTCCGCACTTCCGTGTTCCTTACGGCGTTTTCGGTTACGGCGCGAAGTTCGAGCATTTTGCGCTTCATGAATTTTTTGAAACGCGGCTCGTTGCGCAGCGCGTCGAAATACATAACGTTGTAGTCGAACACCGAAACCTCCGCGCCTATCGACTTTGAAAGCCCGAAAATTATGCGCTCCAGATTCTCGGATACGACTTCGATAAGCTCCCTCATCGACGCGCTTTTTACGTCGAAATCCTTCGGGAAGAAACGCTCGTAGTAGTACTGCTTGCACGCCTCGAAAAGCAGCTCGCGCTTCGATTCGAAATAGCGGTAGGGCAGGCTCCGCGTGATGTCCAACGCGCCCGTGATGTCGCCGATTGAAACGCCGTTGTAGCCGTTCTTGACAAGCAGAACAAAGGCGGTCTCGATTATTTTTTCCCTCGTGTCGTTCATTGTTTTTCTTTCGACAGTGCCACAATCGGGAAGTAATGGCAATAATAACCGTACCGCAACATAAATCCGCGCGACAATTCCTTGCCCTGCGGCAGCGGCGCGCCGTTGCGCAAATCGACTTTCGCGCCGAGCCCGTACCCCGGAAAGCCCGTGCCCGTGTACTCGGCTTCAATCCACGTGCCGTCTTCGGTCTGCGTGCTTTTGAGAAAGTCGAATCCCCTGCGGATTTCGTTTACGTACGGGGTTTCGAACGCGGTGAGGGCAATCAACGCCCACGCCGTTTGCGACGCCGTCGAAACGCTCTCGGCCTTGGGCTGCATATACGTTGAGGCGCGCTCGCCCCATCCGCCGTCGGCGTTCTGTTTGCCGACAAGCCACTTCGCCGCGCGGGCGATTGCGGGCGAATCGAAGCTGAACCCCGCCGCCTTTAGCGCGGTCATCGCGCACCACGTTCCGTAGATGTAGTTAATCCCCCAACGCCCGAACCACGAACCGTCGCTTTCCTGCTCCGAGAGGATGAAGTAGATGCCGCGCGAAACGCAGTCGTCTTTCGGCGAATACCCCGCATTTATCAACGCCTCAACGACGTGTGCGGTAACGTCGACGCTCGGCGGGTCGAGGACTTCGCCGAAGTCGCAGAACGGAATTTTCGTAACAAACTCGGTAGTGTTGTCCTTGTCGAACGCGCCCCATCCGCCGTTCTTCGACTGCATGGCAACGAGCCACTTCGCGGCGCGCTCCACAACTTCGCCAATCTTTGCGGCTTTCGCGTCGGAGTCGGTAAGAAGTTTTTTGTATTTCAAAAGCACCATCACGGCAACCGCTGTGTCGTCGATGTCGGGGTAGTACTTGTTCGCCCGTTGGAACGACCACCCGCTCGGCTCCACCGTCCGCCCGACTTTTTCCGCCCAGTCGCCGTAGTGCCTGTTTTCGTTCTCGAGCAGATAGTCTATCGCTTTCGAAAGAGCCGTATCGTCCGCGCCGACTCCCGCGTCGAGCAGGGCGTTCGCGGCAAGCATAGTGTCCCAGACTGGGCTTTCGCTCGCCTTGATTTGCGTGCCCTTGGGGGTTGTTTCCGTCCAGTGCGTGTTTACGGCATTCAACGCCTTTGCCATATTCTCCTGCGACATCGGATACTCCTCGACGTGCATGGCGATTATCCCGTAAATCCACGGCGGCTGTATTCCGCCCCAGAAGCCGTCGTCGTCCTGATGGTCGATAATCCAACGCATGGCGTCCTTGATTGCGCGGCGGCGCAACGCCGACTTTTTCGACTTCTCGTTGTAGAAATGGAAAACCTTGTCGGCGGTAAGAAAGAATTTTTTGAGCGAAAACTTGGGCGTTTCGCCCGACGTGTTTTTGTAGGCATAGGCGGCGGTTCTGCCGACGCCGAAAAGCTCGTCGATGCGCAGTTCGGGCGCGAGCCTTCTGACGGGCTTTTTCGAACTGACAATGCAAAGCGGCATAATAGTTGCGCGCGCCCAAGCGGCAAACCTGTAGATGTTAAACGGAAACCATTTCGGAAAATAGACGATTTCGGGGGGCAGGGCGGGAGTCTCCTCCCACGGCCATTCGCTGAAAAGCGCAAGCCAGTATTTCGTAAAAACCCTGATGTGCTTGTACCACTCGTGCTTCAGCAGCCAGTCGCGGGCGGCTTTCATCCGCGGCGCGTCCCTGTCGAAACCGAAAATCCGCAGGGCGTAGTAGCATTCGAGAGTGGTGTTTACGTCGCCGTTTTCCGCGCCGAAATAGACGTCCCACGAGCCGTCTTCGCGCTGCGAGTTCACGATGTAGTCGACAATGCCCGCATTCTTCGGGCTTTCGATTCCGCAGAATTTGCACGCCATAAGCCACTGCGCCTCCATGCAGCAGTTGGTTTCGAGATGGGCGTTCCAGTAGCCTTCGGGCAGCTGCTTCGACTCGAGCCAAAGCACCGCCTTTTCGAGATGTGAATCCTTCTTCATAACGGCGGCGGATTAAAAAAGAACACCCGTTCACCCGTCAAGTAAAAAAGAACGAGTGTTCACCCGTCGATTTTTTTTCGTACGCGTTTTTTTTTGCCGCCGCAAAAATTTTTCGGGATTTGGTTGACAGTTTACCATTTTTTCTGCGATTATTCCGAAATGTTTCGGCGGGCGGCGTTGTCGGGGTCGTCTCGGGCTTGCCTTTCCGCCGAATCCGCACCGTTTTGCCTGCGGACTTTCTCCAAAATCAGTAGTAAGCTCAAAATGTCTAAAAACTCGGAAGATAAAAGAAGTTCTTCGCGCGTCCCGAAGGTGAGTATGCGCGACATCGCCCTCGAATTGGGCATATCAAAAGGTTCCGTTTCGCTCGCGCTTAACGATTCGAAGAAGATTTCCGAAAAAACGAAGGCCAAAGTCCGAAAGGTCGCCCAGCAGCTCGGATACCGCAGAAACGCGCTCGTTTCGAGCGTGATGGCGGGCTTGAAAGGCTCGCGCCAGAACCAGTTTCTCGAGACAATCGTTCTCATCAACGCGAACAAGTCGAAGGACGCGCCGCACAAGTATCCGATTTTTTCGAAGTACATTACGGGCATCCGCGCGGAGGCGAGGGTTTTGGGCTATGCGGTTTACGAGGTCTGGCTTCACGACAGGCATTTGAATCCGTCGAAGCTGCAGCGCATTCTCGAGTCGCGCGGCATTCGCGGCGGCATAATAATCGGGCACGTCGACGACAACATTCTGCCCGACAAGTTCGCGCCCATTTGGCAGAATTTCAAGTTCGTGTCGGCTGGGCTGAAGACATTCAACCCGATTCTCGACTTCATTTCGGCGGACAAGTTTCTCATCGCCCACTATGCGACGAAGAAAGTCATAGAGCGCGGATACAGGCGTCCCGCGCTCGTGCTTGCGGCGCACATCGACGACCTTGTCGAGGGGCGTTTTGTGGGCGGTTTTCTCCGCGCGCAGCTTGAGCTGCCAGAGTGCGACAGAATCCCGCCGTTCCTCCAGATTAAGGAGGCTGAAAGCAATCCGCAGATGCTTTACGACTGGCTTGCAAGGCACAAGCCCGACGTGATTTTCTCAATATCCAATTCCACGAGCGAGTGGTTTGCCGAGCGCGCGACCGCCGTGCCGCGCAATCTGCCCGTGATACACCTCGAGCGCAAGTACGGCAAGAACGACTGGGTAGGCATAGACCAAAACTACGAGATGGTCGGGTGCATCGCCGTCCGCAAGCTTTTCACCGCGCTCAACGCGCCCGTGTATTTGAAGGATGCGGACGTGCGCACGGCGACGATTGTGCTGCCCAAGTGGAACGAACCCGTGCCTGACTCGCGCAGGAAAATCCCTCCCGAGCCCCAATCCGCCGATTGGTAAACAGTTTTCCAAATTTGGGCAAACGCGCTATTGAATTTTCGCGCGGAATGAATTTTAATTTATAAAAAATCGAGGCAAAAAGGACAATCTATATATGACGACAAGCAACGACAATTCTCCGAAAGACTATTACAAATGGTTCTTGCTGCTCTTCCTCTGGGTGGCGTTTTTTCTCCATCAGGGGACGAGGCAGATTTACAACGCAATCCTGCCGCAGATTCAGGACGCGTTTGGGGTCGATTCCACAAAAATGGGGATTGTCGCCACAATATTTACGCTGACGTACGGCATCTGCGCGCCGCTTTCGGGCTTCGCAAGCGACTTCCTCAAGCGCAAGTATATGGTCATTGTCGGGCTTGGCGTTTTCTGCTCGGGCATATTCATTTCGGGTTGGGTTTCGTCGATAGGTTTGATGATTGTCTTCTACGGGCTTCTCAACGGGGCGGGGCAGGCGTTCTACTATCCCGCGGCATGCTCGCTTCTGGGGCAGCTCCACGAAAAGACCCGCGCGACGGCTCTGGCAATCCACCAGACGGCACTGTATGCGGGTATCGTAATCTGCAGTTGCGTCTCGGGGATGTTCGCCGACATTCCCTCGGTCGGCTCGCTCGACGGGTGGCGCATTCCGTTCATTCTCTTCGGCGGAATCGGCATAGTCTGGGCTGTTATGCTCGTGTTCCTTATGCGCGACACAAAGCCGATTCACCATGCGGGAGGCGCGGCGACCGCCGAAAAGGCGTCGTTCAAGGATGCGTTCCTTGTGATGTTCCGCAAGCCCGCGGCGATTTCGCTCGCGCTCGGTTTCGGCATGATGATTTATGTTGACTGCGGCTTCAAAACTTGGATGCCCACGTTCCTTCAGGAGCACTTCAAAATGGATGCCGCCGTCGCCGCGACCAACGCCGTAATCTGGCACTACGCGGGCGCATTTGTCGGCGTTATGCTCGGCGGAAGAATCACCGACAAGCTCGCAAAGACCCGCAAGACAATCCGCTTCGAGGCGAACATAATCGGGCTTCTTTGCGGCGCGCCGTTCATCTATCTGATGGCGAATACGCCGTCGCAGACGCTCTGCTGCATTGCGATGGCGGCGTTCGGTTTGTGCAGGGGCGTTTACGACTCGAACCTTTTCGCCTCGCTTTTCGACGTTGTCGCGCCGCGCTACCGCGCTTCGGCTTCGGGCTTGATGCTCTGCTTCGCGTTCATAATCGGTTCGTCCGCGCCCGCCGTTCTCGGTTGGATTCGCGACGAATTCGGAATGAACTACGGCATTGCCTCGCTCTCGGGTTTCTATCTGGCGGGCGGTTTGATTATTCTGGTCGGCAGAAACCTGTTCTTCAAGCGCGACTACGAGCACGTCTAAAATTTACCAACAAAGAAAGGACTCTTATAAAATGGAATATTCAGACGACATCAAACTCCACGAGCGTTTTTGCCTGAAGGGGCACCGCGCCTTCATTACGGGTTCGGCGCGCGGAATCGGCAGGGCTATCGCCCTCGGGCTTGCAGAGTACGGCGCGCAGGTAATCGTGCACGGCGTAAGGGAGAGCGAAAAGCTTTCGACGGCTCTCGAGTCCGTACGCAAGCTGAGCCCCTCGAGTTTTGCCGTTACGGGCGACCTCAGCGACCCCGAAGCCCCCGCGAAAATCGCCGAGCAAATCAAGGCGAAATCCGAGCTTCCCGACATTTTCGTCGCCAATGCCTCCATGCAGTTCCGCACTCCGTGGAGTCAAATTCCGCTCGAAGAGGCTCTGACGCAAATGCAGGTGAATTTCCATTCCACGCTTCTCTTGGCGCAGCTTTTCTATCCCGTGATGAAGGCGAAAAAATGGGGCAGAATCGTTACAATCGGCAGCGTGCAGGAATTCCGTCCGCACCCCGAAATGGCGGTCTATGCGGCGAGCAAGTCGGCGCAGGAAAACCTCGTCCGCAATATCGGCAGGCAGGTTGCGTGCGAAGGCATAACCGTAAACAACATCGCCCCCGGGGTATTCGCCACCGACAGAAACGACGAAGCCCTTTCAAACCCCGTCTACGCAAAGCGCGTTACCGACTGTATTCCCTCGCACACCTACGCGGAACCCGCAGACGCGGCGGGCGCGGCGTTGTTGCTCTGCTCCGACGCCGGCAGGTACATTACGGGTGCGAACATCGTCGTCGACGGCGGCTTGCGCCTCCCCGGATAAACCGATTTTTCAGTAAACACACAAACAATTATTTAACATCTAAAAACATAAAAATATGTCAGAACAACAAGAAGAAAATATGCTTCAGAAAGAGGCAAAAATGATGAAACTCGAAAAGCTCATCCGCGAAAGGGAAGGCATCAGCGATGTCAAGTTCCCCGTTCCCGAAAAGGAGCTTCTCGCGCGCTACGAATCGCTCTACACGGGCGCAATCAACGACGTTATGCGCGAATTCTGCCTGCTCAATCAGGCTCTTCCGCACCGCATTATTCCGCTCCGTCCCGAGCGCACGGTTGCGGGCATCGCGTTCACGGTCAAGAGCTCGCCGAACGTCAAGATTACGGGCGAAATGACTTTCCGTACCGAAATGCTCGACGCCATGCACGAAGACGCTTTCGTAATGTGGGACACGAGCCTCGACGAAGAAGCCACACTCTGGGGCGGCGTTATGACGGCGACCGCGGTCGGCAAAAAGGTACGCGCCGCCTGCATTGACGGCGGTATCCGCGACACGCACCAAATCCTCGAAAAGGACTTCCCCGTATTCTACCGCTACCGCATTTCCAACGGAAGCCTCGGTCGCTGCCTCATCACGCACTACCAAGTTCCGATTAAAATCGGCAACGTCACCATCAAGCCCGGCGACATCATTATGGGCGACATCGACGGCGTGCTTTGCGTTCCCCGCGAAATCGCTTGGGACGTTCTCGTACGCGCCGAGGAAATCCGCGAAAACGAAAAGAAGATTTTCTCGTGGGTCAACGCGGGCGAATCCATCGATTCCATCACAAAGAAGGGCGGCTATTTCTAAGCCGTATCCCGTGTTTTTTCGAAGAAATACCAAGCAGGAAAAATTTATGAAAATCGATCCATCAACACTCAAAATTACCGATATGCGCTTCGCCGACATCGACGGCGCGCCGAAGCGTTGCACTCTGATTAAGATTTACACGAATCAGGGTTTGGTAGGTTACGGCGAAGTCCGTGACGCCTCGAGCAGAACCTATGCGGCAATGCTCAAGAGCCGCATTATCGGCGAAAACCCCTGCAATGTCGAAAAGATTTTCAACCGCATCAAGCAGTTCGGCGGCGACTCGCGTCAGGCGGGCGGCGTGTGCGGCATTGAAGTCGCGCTTTGGGACTTGGCGGGCAAGGCTTGGGGCGTTCCCGTTTGGCAGCTGCTCGGCGGTCAGTACCGCAACAAAATCCGCATCTACTGCGACACCGACAGCGAAGGTGGCGGCCGCGATATGGGCAAGGCTCTCAGAGACCGCAAGGCTCAGGGCTTCACCTTTATGAAGATGGACTTGGGCATCGAGCTTTTGATGGATGTCCCCGGAGCGCTTTCCGCGCCCCTCGGCTTCCTCGAAAAAATGCGCGAGTACAAGAAGACCGTCTTCACCACGCCCCACGGCTCGATTGACCCCCGTGCGATGCGCGGCGAAGCGTACGACCTCTTCAACACGGCGCACCCGTTCACGGGCATCCACATCACCGAAAAGGGTTTGGACTATCTCGAAAACTATATGGCGGAGTGCCGCGAGGAAGTCGGCTACGAAATTCCGATTGCAATCGACCACCTCGGGCACATCCCCGTTGAAGACTGCATAAAGCTCGGCAAGCGTCTCGAAAAGTTCAATCTCGCGTGGATGGAAGACCCCGTTCCGTGGCAGTACACCGACCAGTATGTAAGGTTGGCGAACTCCACGACGACGCCCCTCGGCACTGGCGAGGATATCTATCTCAAGGAGAATTTTATGCCCCTGCTCGAATCGGGCGCGTTGGCGGTTGTCCATCCCGACATTCTCACTGCGGGCGGCATTCTCGAAACCAAGAAGATCGGCGACCTTGCCGAAGAGCACCACACTGCGATGGCAATCCATATGGCGGAAAGCCCGATTGCGTGTATGGCAGCCGTTCACGTTGCCGCCGCTACGCGCAACTTCACGGCGCTCGAGGTTCACTCGGTCGACGTTCCGTGGTGGGACAGCCTCGTCAACGGTCTCCCGAAGCCCCTCGTCGACAACGGCTACATCTCCGTTCCCGACGCCCCAGGGTTGGGTATTGAATCGCTCAACGAGGATCTCATCAAGGAAAAGCTCCACGAAGACTTCCCCGAAGCTTGGGGCGACACGTCCCAATGGGATAAGGAATGGTCGAACGACCGCCGTTGGTCCTAATTTTTTATATCTGTGATACTTCGGCGGCAACTATAGTTGCCGCCTTTTTTGTATAAGTACGCATTGTGCGGCGGGATTCCGCCGCCCAATCGCTTTGACTATCCGAACTTACTATAATCGGTTTCGAAACGGATGAAACACCGCTGTTTCACGTTGTTTGTTATTCGAAGTTCGTTCCTATTTGTGATACTTCGCGGTGGCTATAGCCACCGCTTTTTGTTTGTAAGTACGCATTGTGCGGCGGGATTCCGCCGCTCAATCGCTTTGACTGTCCGAACTTACTACAATCGGTTTCGAAACGTTTGAAACACCGCTGTTTCACGGTATTATTCGGCAGAATAAAAGAATTTTTTGGGGGAATGCGGACGGTTTTTTTTCTCTTTGTCGATATCGTGCAATAGTCCGCAATTTTTATTTTATATCGTTGACGTTCCTTTTGTAATTTGCCATTCTTTCGGCTTAATATTTTTAGAAAACGGAGAAGTCCGACAAAAACAATTTAATATTATGAAAACAAACATCGAAAACATCAACGATACACGCAAGAAAATCACGTTCTCGTTCGACGCCGCACAGGTTGCCGAAGAGAATGAAAAAGTGGTAAAAGACTTTGTAAAGAGCGCGAAAATCCCCGGCTTCCGCCCCGGAAAAGCTCCCGTAAATATGGTCGTAAAGCTTTACGCCGAAGGCATTAAGGAGCAGCTCGAACGCTCCCTTACAAGCAAGGCAATCGAAGGCTTGAACGACATCAAGGAATTCGACGTTTACGCCGTTGTCGACCTCGCAAAGGAAGACAAAGACGGCGGCGTTCAGCTCGTTTTCACGACCGATATCTATCCCGAAGTAAAGCTTCCCGAATCGCTCGAAACAAAGGTGGAGCTTGAACCCACCGACGTTTCCGAAGAGGAAATCGACAATGCCGTAAAGTACTACCTCAATCAGGCGGCTAAGTACAACGAAGTCGACCGCGAAATCAAGGCGGGCGACTTTGTGCGCCTTTCCTATGCGGGCAAAGTCGACGGCGTTTCCGTCAACGAACTCGCTCCCGAAATGCCCCTTTACGCCGACCAGAAATCGACGTGGGAAGAAGCGGGCAATAAGGACGCCCCCGGAATTCAGGGCATCGTTCAGGGCATCATCGGTATGAAAAAGGGCGAAAAGAAGACCCTTTCGCACGAATTCCCCAAGGATGTCAAGAACGACAAAATCGCGGGCAAGACGGCGCAGTATGAAGTCGAAATTTTCGACATCCGCGAAAAGGAACTGCCCAAGCTCGACGCAGAATTTTTGAAGAATTTCGATGTAGATTCCGAGGAAAAATTCCGCGAAAAAATCAAGCAGAACATCGAGAACGAAAAGAAGTCGAACAACGAAGTTCTCAAGCGTCAGTTCGCCGTCGAACAGCTGATGGAAAAGACCGAGTTCAAGCTTCCCGAAAGCGCGGTCGAAGACGAACGCCACTCGATTCTTGAGGAAATGATGATGCGCTTTATGTCGCAGGGTGCTTCGCGCGAAGACATCGAAAAGAACAAGGAAACTCTCTTCGAGAGCGCGGGCAAGGAAGCGGAAGGCCGCGCAAAAATGCGCATTTTCCTCAACCGTGTCGCCAAGGCCAACGACCTCAAAATCGACAACGAAGATATGAGCAGAATGCTCTGGCAGGAATCGATTCGCACGCACACAAAGCCCGAAGAGCTTGTAAAGCAAATCCAGAAGGATAGGGCGCGCGCAAACCGCCTGCGTTCCGACGCACTCCTGCAAAAGGCAATCAACTTCATCGCCGACAAGGCGGAAGTGTCTTTCAAGAAGGCGTAATCGCGGTTCGACAAGTTCCGCTTTTCAAAAAAACGCGATTTTCCCTTAACGGGGAAGTCGCGTTTGCCGATTTAATGATTTCAATATAAAAATATATGGGAGAATACTACATACCTACTGTTTTCGAGCGCGACGGCAGAACCGAGCGTTCGTGGGACGTTTATTCGCGTCTGCTTAAGGACAGAATCGTTTTCATCGGCACGCCCATTACCGACGGCGTCGCCAATGCGGTAATCGCGCAGTTGCTCTTCCTGCAAATGGAAGACTCCAAAAAAGACGTCCACATTTATATCAACAGCCCCGGGGGCTCGTTGACCGCGGGGATGGCGATATACGACACGATGAAATTTCTGCATTGCGATGTCGTAACATACTGCGTGGGACAAGCTGCGAGTATGGCTACAATCCTCTTGGCGGCGGGTACAAAGGGCAAGCGTTATTCGCTGCCGAATTCGCGCGTGATGATTCACCAGCCGTACGGCGGCGCAACGGGGCAGTCGCGCGACATCTCCATTGCCGCAAACGAAATTCTGCGTTGGCGCAAAAAGATAAACGAGATTCTTTCGAAAGACACGGGCAGACCCGTCGAACAAATCGAGAAGGACTCCGACCGCGACTTCTATATGACCGCCGAAGAAGCCGTAAAATACGGCATTGTCGACAAGGTTATCGAAAGAAAACGCGACGCCCAATAGCGCAATGAAAGACAAGTGCAGTTTTTGCGGTCGCCCGATAAACGTCGCGGGCGAGCTCGTCCCGGGGATTGACGGGGCGACGATTTGCCCGCAGTGCGTCGAGGTTCTCCACAACGCAATCGCCCTGCGTGATGCGAAGATGAAGAAAAAGAAGCTCGAAAATTCGCTCGAATTCGAAGTGCGCAAGCCCTCCGAAATGAAAGCGGAGTTGGACAAGTACGTAGTGGGGCAGGACGACGCAAAGAAAGTTCTGAGCGTTGCGGTCTACAACCACTACAAGCGTCTGAAGTCTGAAATCCTCAAAGACACGCCGAGCGACTCGGAATTTTCGGATGTCGAAATCGAAAAGAGCAACGTGCTTCTCATCGGACCGACGGGCAGCGGCAAAACGTATCTTGCCCGCACACTCGCAAAAATGCTCAACGTGCCTTTCGCAATCGGCGACGCAACGAACGTAACCGAGGCGGGCTATGTCGGCGAGGACGTTGAAAACATAGTCTTGAATCTCCTGCGCGCGGCTGATTTCGACGTTGCACGCGCAGAATGCGGCATTATCTACATCGACGAAATCGACAAAATCTGCCGCAAGATGGAGAACGTTTCGATTACGCGCGACGTAGGCGGCGAGGGCGTTCAGCAGGCACTCCTGAAAATGCTCGAGGGCACGGTTTGCAACATTCCACCGAAAGGCGGCAGAAAGCACCCCGACCAAGAGTATATCCGCGTGAATACTCGCAACATTCTGTTCATCTGCGGCGGCGCGTTCGTGGGCTTGGACAAAATCATAGCGCGCAGATCGGACGAAAAGGTGATGGGGTTCGACGAAGACAGGTCGGGCGGCGATTCGAAGTCTATCGCAAAGGGCGTTCAGCCCGAAGACTTGGTGTCGTTCGGCTTCATCCCCGAATTTATCGGCAGACTTCCCGTCGTGTGCACACTCGACGAACTCACGAAAGACGACCTTGTGCACATCCTCACGAAGACGAAAAATTCGCTCATCCGCCAGTACTCGAAACTTCTTTCGCTCGACGGCGTAAAGCTCGAGTTCACGAAAGGCGCGGTCGAAGCGGTCGCCCAAAAGGCTCTCGACTTCGGTACGGGCGCGCGCGCATTGCGTTCGATAATGGAAAAAATTATGCTCGACGTAATGTACGAACTGCCCGACGACAGCTCGAAAAAGAAAGTCGTGGTGGACGCCGGCAAGGTGGAAAAGACTTTCGGTAAAAAGTAATCGAGATTTAAATGGCAACACAAAAGGCGCGACAATCATCGCGCCTTTTTTATTGTTCGTTTTGTCGAAGAACGCATTCGCGCGCGCTTCGAAACCTCAGGCAATCGGCAAACTAAAATATCCAGCCAATGCCGCCGCCTACCCAGACGTTGTTGTCCCCGCCCAGATATTCGCCGTTGGGGGCATATTCTCCGTCGTTGTGTATCGCCCAGCCGACGCCCGCAAAAGTGCGCAGATGCCTGTATTCGTACACAATGTTTGCTTCGGTCTGGATGTACGAATACTCGTTGCGCCAGTAGCCGCCGCCGACAACTTCGCTACCCGAGAAGCGTTGCGCCCTCACATAGCCGAGCAGGCACTTGGATTCAACATAAAGCCCGCGTATCGTCGTAAGCTCTTCAAGCCCGAATTTCGGACCGATACCCGCAGTAAAACGCAGTTCGTCGTAAGTGGGGTCGTAGCCCGCAAATACGAACGGGTTAACGTAGAGCTTGTCGGTCGTAAAGCCGATGTAGATGTCGCCGCGCAGGGTTTCGCCGCCCATATTTTTCACGACCATCCCGGGGCCGACGACGGGCTTTGTCGAATAGATAATGTTGCCGCCTATGTCGATGTCGATATATTTTAATACATTATACTTCCATCCGCCGAAAAATGCTATTTGCTGTGCATATTTGTTCGCGTCGACGGGGGCGAAATAGTAGAGGTCGAGGTATCCGTCGCCGCCGAAGAACGCGCTGCGGTCGGTCAGCGATGCAACCGCCGTGAAGTCGCCGACTTTTCTGCCCTCCATAACGCCCGTCGAATAAAATTCGGCTTGGAGAACCGTGCGGCGTTCGTCGTTTACGCCGAAAATTTTGTCGCCGTCGAACGACGTGAAAACGTCCCAAGTATAGGGGTTTACTTCGTACCACTGGTCGGGCGATTCTGCGAGTCCGTACGAGGCGGGGTCGCCGAACGAGTTTATTCTTGCCGTTGCCGTGAACGCCGATGCGGCGGCTAACAGTATCATTGCATATTTTTTCAACATTCCGCCAGTATGTCCTATGGGCTTTGTCGGTAAAGCTTTTTTCTGCGATCGGTCGGGATTTTTTTTGGAGAAAAGAATTGCGAAAACGCAATATTTGCGGATGATGTTAGGGATGATTCGCAGAGTATTTGTAGAAGAAAAAAACGGACATTCGTCAACCGCGCTTCTCGAGGATTTGAGGGGCAATCTCAATACGGAAATTCCGTCGATGCGCGTTCTCCAACGCTACGACATTGAGGGTATCGACGATGCGCAGTTCGCGGCGGTGAAAAATCTGATTTTTTGCGAAGCTCCCGTTGAAAACATTTACGAGGAAACATTCCCGACAAACGCGGGCGATTCGGTCTTCGCCGTAGAGTACCTCCCCGGTCAGTTCGACCAGCGCGCCGACTCGGCGGAACAGTGCGTGCAGATTGTCGCAAAGACGCGCCCGACCGTCGCCTGCGCGCGGGTCTACGTTTTCGGCGCGGGACTTTCGTCGGAAGATTTAAACCGCATCAAGAAATATTTGATAAACGCAGTCGACAGCCGCGAGGCGTCGCTCGACAAGCCCGAGACCCTTTCGAAAGCCGCAAAAGTTCCCGCGGCGGTAGCGCGTATTTCGGGCTTCATATCGATGACAGACGGCGAAATTGCCGAGCTTCACAAAAAGATGTCGCTTGCAATGTCGGTGAAGGACTTGGCTTTCTGCCGCGACTACTTCGCGCAAACCGAAAAGCGCGACCCGTCCGTAACCGAAATCAGGGTGCTCGACACCTACTGGAGCGACCACTGCCGCCACACTACTTTCCTTACGCACCTTGAAGACGTAAAAATCGACGACGGCAAATACAACGAACCCGCAAAGGCGGCTTGGCAAAAATATCTCGACCTGCGCAGGGAGCTAAAGCTTGCCGAGCGCGGAAAGCACGTCTGTCTGATGGACGTTGCGCTTATCGGTATGCGCGCCCTGCGCAAGGCTGGCAAACTTGCCGACCTCGAAGAAAGCGAGGAAATCAACGCCGCAAGCATTGTTGTAGATGTCGACGTAGACGGCGAAAAACAGCCGTGGCTTGTGATGTTCAAGAACGAAACGCACAACCATCCGACCGAAATCGAACCGTTCGGCGGCGCGGCGACGTGTCTGGGCGGCGCAATTCGCGACCCGCTTTCGGGCAGAAGCTACGTCTATCAGGCTATGCGCGTAACGGGCGCGGGCGATCCGCGTACGCCGTTCGAGAAAACGCTCCACGGCAAGCTTCCGCAGCGCAAAATCGTAACGGGCGCGGCGAACGGCTACAGCAGCTACGGCAACCAAATCGGTCTGGCGACGGGGCAGGTTACCGAAATTTACGACGAGGGCTACGTTGCAAAGCGCATGGAAATCGGCGCGGTCGTGGCGGCGGCTCCGCGCAATATGGTCTATCGCGGAACTCCCGAAAAGGGCGATGTTATTTTGCTCGTCGGCGGACGCACTGGGCGCGACGGTATCGGCGGGGCTACGGGCTCGTCGAAAGACCACACCGAAAAGGCTCTCGAAAATTCGGCTGAGGTGCAAAAGGGCGACGCGCCGATGGAGCGCAAACTCCAACGCCTCTTCCGCAATCCGCAGGCGAGCCTGCTCATCAAGCGGTGCAACGACTTCGGCGCGGGCGGCGTGTCGGTGGCAATCGGCGAACTTGCGCCGTCGCTTGAAATCAACCTCGACGCCGTGCCGAAAAAGTACCGCGGTCTCGACGGAACGGAGCTTGCAATTTCGGAATCGCAGGAGCGTATGGCGGTTGTAGTTTCGCCCGCCGACGCCGAAAAATTCAAGGCATTCGCGGCGGAGGAAAACCTCGAATGCACGCACGTTGCCGACGTAACCGATACGGGCAGACTCGTGATGAAGTGGAAGGGCGACTCCGTGGTAAACCTGCGCCGCGACTTCCTCGACACAAACGGCACAACTGCCGTTGCTCGCGCGGAAATCGTCGAACCTTCCGATAAAACCCCGTTCGAAGCCAACGGCAAAAAGGCGTCCGACAAATCGGCGTGGCTCGATATGCTTTCGTCGCTCAACTGCTGCTCGCAACGCGGCTTGGTTGAACGTTTCGACTCGTCAATCGGCGCGAGCGCGGTTCTCCACCCCTACGGCGGCGAAAAACTGGCGACCGCTCCCGAAGCGATGTGTTCTAAAATTCCGCTGCTCAAGGGCGAAACAAACACGGGCACGCTCTTTTCGTTCGGCTTCAACCCGAACATCTCCAAGTGGAGTCCGTTCCACGGCGCGCAGTACGCGGTGCTCGAAAGCGTTGCGAAAATCGCGGCGGCGGGCGGCGACATCTCGCGAATCCGTTTCACGTTTCAGGAATATTTCGAAAAACTGCGCGACAATCCCACGCGTTGGGGCAAGCCGCTTTCGGCGTTGCTCGGCGCGCTCGACGCGCAGACGGAGCTCGGCTCGGCGGCAATCGGCGGGAAGGACTCGATGTCGGGTTCGTTCAACGAAATCGACGTTCCGCCGACACTCGTAAGCTTTGCGATGTGCCCGTGCGATGTCCGCAACGCAATTTCGCCCGAGTTCAAAAAGGCTGGCTCGCGCGTGGCGTTGGTCGAAGTTGCCAAACGCGCCGATCTCACGCCCGATTGGGACGACGCCAAGAAAAAATACGCCGCTGTTTTCGAGGCAATCAAAAGCGGAAAAATCGTTTCGGCGCACACGCTGCGCTTCGGCGGACTTGCCGAAACCGTCGCGAAAATGTCGTTCGGCAACGAAATCGGCTTTGAGTTCGATTCCGACATTTCGGCGTTCGACCTCGACTACGGCGCAATGCTTGTCGAGCTTGCGGACGGCGCGGAAATCGACTTCGGCAAGGTTGTCGGCAAAACGCTCGCATCGCCCGAAATCAAAATCGGCGAAACTTCGATTTCAATTTCCGAACTGAAATCGGCGTGGAGCAAACCGCTCGAAAAAATCTTTCCGACACAGGCAAAACAGTCGCAGGACGGGAATTTGCCCAAGCCGAGCTTCGTCAACAAGAACATCGCCGTTGCGCCGTCGAAGTGCGCAAAGCCGCAAGTTTTCATCCCCGTATTCCCTGGGACGAACTGCGAATACGATACCGCCCGCGCCTTCGAACACGCGGGGGCTGTCGCGAAGACTTTCGTCTTCCGCAATATGAGCGATTCAGACGTTGCGTTCTCGATTGCCGAAATGAAAAAGCTCATCGACCAGTCGCAGATTCTGATGATTCCGGGGGGCTTTAGCGCGGGTGACGAACCCGCGGGGTCGGGCAAATTCATCGCGGCGGTATTCCGCAACAGCGCACTGACCGACGCGGTTATGAGTTTGCTTAAAGACCGCAAGGGGCTTATCCTCGGCATCTGCAACGGCTTTCAGGCACTCGTCAAACTCGGGCTTGTGCCGTTCGGCGAAGTCCGCGAACTGGCGGCGGACAGTCCCACGCTGACGTACAACAACATCGGCAGACACGTCAGCTGCTATGTGCGCACGCGCGTTGCAAGCACGCTCTCGCCGTGGCTTGCCGACTGCAATGTGGACGACCAATACATCATTCCCGTTTCGCACGGCGAAGGCAAATTCATCGCGCCGCAGTCGCTGCTCGAATCGCTCGCGCGCAACGGGCAGATAGCCACGCAGTATGTCGACGAAAGCGGAAATCCGAGCGCGTCGATTCCGTTCAACCCCAACGGCTCGCTCGACGCAATCGAGGGCATCACAAGCCCCGACGGTCTCGTATTCGGAAAGATGGGGCACACCGAACGCTTCGGCGCGAATGTCGGCAAGAACATTGTCGGCAACAAGATTCAGCCGATTTTCGGCGCGGGCGTGAAGTACTTCAAATAACAAAACGCTTTGCAATGCGGCGGCGGACGTTGTTTCCGCCGCCGTTTTTTTGTTGCCGAAAACCGCGGAAAATGCTTTTCTTCATTTATGAATGCAAGTTCCTATTTTTTTGCGGCGGTGCTGATTGCGGCGATATTCCCGACTGTCGCCTGCGCCGTGCACTGGCGGCTTCGCGGAAATTTGTCGGCACTGGGAACGTTGCTCTATTTTGCGTGCTACGCAATTTTAGTTGCGGGGTATTCCGCTTCGGTTTTCGCTGTCGCCGAAAAATGCGGATACATCGGGCACTTCGACGCGCCGCTTTCGTTGCTTCCGTTCTCGTGCGCGTCGTTGCCGTTTTTGATTTTCTACGCCCTGTTTTATGCCGCTTTTTCGGCGAATGCCAATCCTTTAAAAATCGGTGTTTACAGCGGCGATTCCGAGCGGCTTTTGGACAGATTCGGCGGGTGGGGCGCAAGCTTTCCGTTCGGCTACATCGAATTTTGCGAAGGAGAAAATATCGCCGTCGGCGTAAAGGCGTTTTCCTTCCGCAGGATAATTCGGCAATTTTCTGCGGACGCCGTCTTGTCGGCGCAGGTGCGGCGCGTGTCGTTTCAACGTGCGATAGTTTTGCGTTTTCCGGACGGAACGCCGAAATGCATCGTTATTTTTCCGATGGGCAATTTTGATAAAATTTGTCAAGAACTATCACGTCGCGGTGTTTTAGTGTCGGCAAATGAAAAGGCGCGAAAATAATTTTCCGCGCCTTGGTTTATCAAATTGTATGAATTTTTAACTTTCCGCAAGTTCCGTTTCCTCTGCCACAATGAACTTGTCGGCGCAGGCGACGGTCAGCGGCTCGCGCGAAACAACCGTGCCCGACGGCGTTCCGTCGGTGCTTTCGCCGATTTTTGCGCGCCAGAAAATCGTCTTCTTCCCGTCGATGTCGGCGAACGCCCCGGGGAAAGGTTTGCTCACGCCGCGTATCAAGTTGAAAACTTCGCGGGCGGTTTTCGAGAAGTCTATGCGGCCGTCTTCGGGCGTGCGTTTGCCGAAATAGGAGGCTTTCGAAAGGTCTTGCGGGACGGTTTTCGGGTTGCCGTCGAGAAGCGATTCGAGCGAGCGGGTGAAGACGCGCAGGGCGGCGTCGGATATGCGCGGCTGGATGTCGCCGACATATTCGTTTTCGCCGAATTCCACCTTTTCTTGGTCGACGACTGCGCCCGTGTCGAATTTTTTCTCGAGAACGTGCAGCGATACCCCGCCGTAGTTTTCGCCGTTGATAATCGCCCAGTTGAGCGGGGCGCGGCCGCGGTAGGCGGGCAGGTACGAGCCGTGCATATTGTACGCGCCGAGTTTTGCCTGCGAGAAAATTTCCTCGGGGATGATGTTGCGGTAGTAGAGCGACAAAATCAAATCGGGCTGCATATATTTGACTTTGCGATACCACTTTTCCGTCTTCAGCGTTTGCGGCTTGAAGACGGGGATGAAGTTTTCCTTGGCGAGCGATTCGGGCGTCTTGAACCAGTGCGCTTCGTGCGGGTCGGTGTCGTGGGTGAATACGCCGACGACGTTGTAGCCCTCGTCGAGCATATATTTCAGGCAGCGGTAGCCGACATCGCTGAACCCGAAAAACAGGATTTTCTTGTCCTTATTTCCCATTTTTGTCGAAGCCGATTGTCTCTTTTAT
This sequence comes from uncultured Opitutales bacterium, assembly GCA_900548275.1. Taxonomy (GTDB): domain Bacteria; phylum Verrucomicrobiota; class Verrucomicrobiia; order Opitutales; family Intestinicryptomonadaceae; genus Merdousia. The sequence continues at coordinate 211,727 of URJY01000001.1, forward strand.
GACGTACTTCGGGCGCGACTGAACGACTTGGTAGATGCGTCCGACGTATTCGCCGATGAGTCCGATTCCGACAATCGCCACGCTGATTAGGAAGAAAAGAATCGCAAAGAGCGTGAACACGCCCTCCGCTTCGCCCTCGGAGAACAGGAAAATTCTGCGGAACAGCAGAATCACAACAAGCCCGAGCGACCCAATGCTCGACAGGAATCCGAAGAGCGTGAACAGCTGCAGGGGCATAATCGTAAAGCCCGTGATGAGGTCGAAGTTCAGGCGGATTAGCTTGTACATATTGTACTTCGATTCGCCGACTTCGCGCGCCGCGTGCTCGACCTCGATTTCCGCGGGGTTCGAGGAGAAAGTGTAGGCGAGGGCGGGGATGAACAGCGAGCGTTCGTTTGTTTTCAGGATGGCGTCGACCACGTTGCGCTTGTATGCGCGCAGCATACAGCCTTGGTCTTTCATTCTGATGTTCGTCATTTTGTCGCGCGCGAAGTTTACGATTTTGGAGCAGTAGCGGCGCAGTGCCGTGTCTTCGCGCTGCTTGCGGTATCCGCCGACACTGTCGCAGCCTTCGTCGATTTTTGCGAGAAGTTTGCCGATTTCTTCGGGCGGATTTTGCAGGTCGGCGTCGAGCGTAACGATGACGTCGCCCGCCGTGCGTTCGAATGCGGCGATGATTGCCGTGTGTTGCCCGTAGTTGCCGTTGAAGTCGATGAGCTTTACAACGTCGGGGCGTTCGGCGCAAAAGCCGCGCAGCATTTCGCCCGAGGAGTCCCTACTGCCGTCATTGACGAAAATCACCTCCCAGCTTCTGCCGAGAGAGTCCATTGTTTTGCAAAGTCTGTCGAAGAGGTGTCTGAGATTTCCCTCTTCGTTGTACACGGGGATTACGACCGAAACGTCCATATTTGATATTTTTAGGGGTTGTATAGTAGAAAAAATTAGAATCCAAAACGCGGCAGATTGCGCATTTGCAGCTTGGGGCCCGTCATAGTGTTTTCTTCGAGGCAGCCCTTGAACGCCACACACGAGAGCACGATTGCCCTTTTCATCAGAATCGCCCCCGGTTGAAGCACCGAGTTGCAGCCCGCCTCCGCGTATTCTGCGACCATCGCGCCGAGCTTGCGCATATTCGAGTCAATTCTGCCTTCGGGCAACGAAAGCAGCACGTTTTTGCGGTCGAGGCGCAGGTTTGCGCAGATTACGCCCGCGCCGAGGTGGGCGCGCGTGCCGAGAACAGAGTCGCCAACATAGTTGTAGTGGGGGGTTTCGACCTTGTCCATCAGCAGGCTGTTTTTGTACTCGCAGGAATTGCCCATCACGCAGCCTTCGCCGACGATTACGTTGCCGCGCACGAAGCAGCCTATTCTGATTTCGGTGTGTGCGCCGATCCAAGCGGGGCCCTTGATGTGGGCGTAGGGCGGCAGCGAGACCGTCGGATGTATGTAGACGTCGCCCTCGATTGCCACTCCCGCGGGGATGTCTTTTTTCGATTCCAGTTTTGTGAAATCCACGCTTGCGAGAGCGTCTTTAATATTTTTCACCCATTCCCAAGGTGCCATTTCGGGGGTGAAAAATTCCGAAAAGCGTTCGAGGGATGTGGGCAAATCGAATAGGTCGCTTGCTTTCATTTTCGTTTTCCGATTTTGCAAAATTGTATTCGTATGACAACTAAATTTTCGCGATTCGGTGCGGTATCGACAAAAAAAACGCGGCAACGAATTGCCGCGTCAGAGAAAGGATTTTTTTGCGTTAGTCGGCCTCGGCGAACGACACTTGCTTTACGCCCGATTTTGCGCACGCATTGAGCACCGAAATGGATGCTTGGTGCGGCGAGTCGGCGTCGGGGTAAATCGTTACGATTGTCGAGATACCGCCCCTGTCGGCACTTGCCTTGAGCCTGCGGAGCGTCGAAGCAAGTTCCTTGAATTCGATGTCTCCCGCGTTGTCGATGGGCGAGCCGTTGAGGAAAATACTGCCGTCGGGCGCGATTTCCACAATTTGTTCGCTCGGCAAAGCCACATTTTCCTGCGGCGCCGACTCTGCGGGAAGCGCGAACAAAAGGTCGGCTTCCTGCTGAATCGGCAGGTACATAAAGTAAATCAGAAGCAGGAAGACAACGTCGATCATCGAGGTCAAGTCGAACTTGTCTTCCGATTCCAGAACGTCTAAATTCTTTGCCATTGCGTTAGTCCTTTAATGTTCCGAAAAGGATGTTGTATACGCCGGCTTCCGCGCAAGTCTTCATCAGATCGTTGACGTACTTGTGGGGAGTGTTGGCGTCGGCGCGGATGTATGCGCCCTTGAATCCTTCGCGTTGGTTGCGTGCCATTAGGGCAGTCTTGATGGCGGGCAGGTCGGACGAGAATGCGCCGAGGAAGTACGTGCCGTTTTCGGAGACCGTCAGAAATTGTCGGTCGCCCACATCGTCGGGCACTTTAGCCTCGGCGGCAATCGGCATAACCACCTGCACCAGTTCCGCGGATGCGTAGCTGGTTACCGTCATAAAGAAGGTGATGAGCAGGAAGACGACGTCGATCATCGGGGTCAAATTGAACTCCCCGTCGCCTTCCGCTGGTTTCCACGTTTTCATTGAAAGGGGATCGCCTTATTACTTGTTTTCTTCGCTCTGTGCGGCTTCTTCCGCGGGAGCTTCAACTGCCGCTTCGGCTACGGGTTCGTCTTCGGCAACTTCCTGCGGGCCGTACTTGATTGCCATTTTCATTGTGTACATCAAGTCGCCGATGATGCGCGACGAGCCCGAGATGATTGCGCCGTACTTATTCTTGAAAAGGAAGAAGAAGAACATCGCGGGAATACCTACAATCATACCCGTTGCCGTTGTAATAAGAGCTTCAGCGATGTTGTCCGCAAGTTTCGATGCACTGCCCGCGCCTTCCGCCGCGATGGTGTTAAACGCCTTGACCATACCCGAAACCGTACCGTACAGACCAAGCATAGGCGCGAGCGATGCCGTAACCGAGAGGTAGTTGATCAGAACGTAGGGTGTTGCGAATTCTTCGACGGAAGCTTCTTCCATTGCCGATTCGACAGCCGAAACGTCGATGTCGCGTTCGTCCGCGCGAGCCAAGCCGCAACCTACGATGTTTGTGATGGGCGAGGGGTTCTTTTCGCAGTAGGCGATTGCGTCGGCAACTTTGAGCTGACCGATGAGCTTTTCGACTTCCTTCATACCCGTGGGGTTGAGGAACTTCTTTTTACGGATTGCGATGAAATTGTAGATTACAAGAGTAGTTCCGAAAATGGCGAAGAAGCCGAGAGGGTACATTGTGATACCGCCCGCGCGCCAGATGTCGGCGAAGGACTTTTCCACGACCTTGGGTTGGTCGGGCTTTGCGGGAGCGTCCGAAGCGGGCGCGTCGGTCTGCGCAAAGGATACTCCTGCACCTGCGAGCAGAAGGGCTGCGATTGACATTATCGAGAGTACTTTTCTTTTCATCTATTTATATTTTTAGGGTGTTGTATTGTGTAAAGTTGAAACCGCGCGACGGGAAAATCACGCTTTGTTGAAGTTCATATTGCAACGAAACGGCGATAGTTCAAGCATTTTATCCGAATTTTTTCGGCGCACTACGACTTTTTGTTTTCGGCGAATGCGGTTATTTTCTTGCAGAGTTGGCTTAGTCCGTTGCGGCGGTTGGGGGTCAGGTGTGCGCTTATGCCGAGTTCTTCGAGAAACGACGGGTCGAAAGCCAGAACTTCGTCGGGGGTCAGCCCGTCGTAGAGCGAGCAGACGAGCGCGGCGATTCCGCGCGTAATGATTGAATCCGCGTCCGACTTGAAGCGGCACTTGCCGTCTTCGAAGCTCGGCACGAGCCATAGGCTCGACACGCAGCCCTTGACCAGATATTCCTCCGTCTTGAATTGTTTTTCGAGCGGGGTTGCCGACTTGTTTTTCATTATGATGTATTCGAACAGTTCCTGCGGCGAACCGAAGTAGCCGTATTCTTCGCGGACTGCGTTTTTCCTGTCGTCGATGATTCCCATTTTTAGATTCCGAAAATTCTTATGCCGTTTTCTTCGGCGAGTTTCTTTACGTTCTGCTTGTCCAAGATTATCACTTTTTCGGCTTCGACCGCCACGTTTTGTATGTTCGACGCCGCGAGCTTGCGGATTGTGCGTTCGCCGATTACGGGCACGTCGAAGCGGTAGTCTTGGTTGGGCTTTACGGTTTTTGCGAATATGCAGTCCTTTGCGCCGAAAGTGCCCGCGCGTTCGAGCATTGCGTCCGTCCCCTCGAATGCCTCCACCGCCAGAACCGTTCCGCGCGAGACGACGCAGCCCTGTCCGATGTCGAGGCGGGCGCATTCCCGCGCGATTGTCATTGCGTATTCGATTTGTTCGCCCGAGACTTTCGGCGCGCCGCCGCAGAATGCGCCGAGCGGCGCAAGCGAGTCGTCCAGAAACGAGCGTGCGTCGAGCATATCGACGCCGATTTTCCCGAGTTGGTCGGCGATTGCCCCGAAGATTGTTTCGGCGTTTTTGCGTTTGAGCGTCGCCAAAACGAGGATTGCCTTGAGGTCGGGCTTCATCCCCTTGAAGAGTTTTTTGGGTGTGATTTGCCCCGCCATCATTGCGTAGCGCGCGCCGACTTTTTTGAGGTTCTTCAGAAGATGTCCGAGTTGCCCGACGTTTGCGCAGGCGCGTTCCGAGTCGTCGAACTGCGCCCATAGCTCTGGCGACGTTTCGCCCTCGAAAGCCATCAGCGCATTGGGGATTCCGAGCGTGTCGAGCCTCGACTTGAGAATCGACGGATACATTCCCTTGCCCGCGAGAATCGCTATCTTCGCGGATTTGTCGAAGTCGGGCGGCAGAAATTTTGACGGAAGTTCGCCCATCGTTTTAGCGGTAGTCGCCGTCGGCGCGGCGCATTAAAAATTCCTTGTGGACGACGCGTTCCGCCGAAATCTTTCCGTTGTCGTCCGATTTGAATACCACGGAGCGGAAGACGTTGCGGCAGCGTTCGAAGTCGGGCTTCATTTTTTCTTCGTCGATTACCGAAACGTAGCTTATCCTGAGCGGATAGCGTTCCTTTGTGTCGGATTTTGCGATTGTGCCCGTCTGCTTGTTTTTGAGGAAGTCGGTCTTTCCGTCGGGGTCTTTGAACGAAGCCTGACCCGCTACGAGCGAGATGCGCATACCGTTTTCGGAAACCTTAATCGCAAACTCGGTGCTTTGCACGTCGAACGTTCCGAACGGCGACGAGATTTTCATTACGCTCGACGGACGGAGGCGCGGGCACACAAAAAAGAAGTCGCCTTTTTTGATGTCGATTAGGCATTCCGAACGCGCCGCCACTGTTTCGTTTTTCGGAAACTTCGCCGCCGTCTGCGACTGCCTGAACGACACGACTTCGGCTTCCGAGTTTTCGCCCATAAAAACGACCGTGTTGTTCGACAAAACAAAGAACGCCTTCTGTCCGTCGCCGCACTTGAATTTTACGTTCGATGCGGGCAGGGCGTCGCCGAACGAATCGACCGTTTTGCCGTCTGCGGTAATCTGCGGCGCGTTGCGCGCAGTGTGCACGTAGACCGCCCCTAAGTCGAGCGCGTGCTGCGCGTCTGCGGAGGCGGGCGCGACGAACGCCGCACACGCGAGGGCAACCGATACCGTTTTGATAATTTTCATTATTTAACGACGATATTTACGATTTTTGCGGGCACGCAGATTTCCTTGACGATTGTCTTGCCGTTCGTGAACGTCTGCACGTTCGGGAGAGCCTTTGCCGCCGCAAGGATTTCGTCTTTCGTCGCGTTCTTTGCAACGTTCAACTCGCCGCGAAGCTTGCCGTTTACCTGAACCGCCATCTTCACCGTGTCGCCGCCGAGCTTCGATTCGTCGGGCTTGGGCCACGCGGCTTTAGCCACGGTCGAAGTGCCGCCGAGTTTGCTCCACAGCTCTTCGGCGATGTGCGGGGCGAACGGCGCGAGCAGCTGGACAAATTTCTTCGCGCTTTCTTTCGAGACCTTTTCGGTTTTCTGGAATGCGGAAAGGAAAATCATCATCTGAGAAATCGCCGTGTTGAAACGGAGCGTGTCGATATTCGCGCTGACCTTTGCGATTGTCTCGTTGAGCGACTTGAGCAGGGCGGGTTCGTCCTGCACGCCGTCGCCGATTTTTTCGGAAAGTCCGCCGTCTTTGCCGACGTATTCGCGCCAGACCTTTTTGAGGAAGCGCGAAACGCCCTCGATTCCGTTTGTGTTCCACGGCTTTTGGTCTTCGAGCGGCCCGAGGAACATTTCGTAAAGTCTGAGCGAGTCCGCGCCGTAGCGTTTTATCACGTCGTCGGGGTTGACGACGTTGCCGCGGCTTTTGCTCATCTTGTAGCTGCGCGCGTCGACGGTTATCGACTTGTCCTCTTTCAGGACGTACGCCGTGCCGATTTTTTCGACTTGGCTTTCGTCGAGCTTTACCGATTCCACGCCCGCGTCGCCCGCCTTGTCGGCTGATACCCACTTGCCGTCTTTCTTGAAGCCCGTGTATTCGAGCTGACCGAGAATTATGCCTTGGTGGAAGAGCTTTTTGAAGGGTTCGTCGCCTTTCACCACGCCGCAGTCGAAGAGCACTTTATGCCAGAAACGCGCGTAAAGCAGGTGGAGAACGGCGTGTTCCGCGCCGCCGATGTAGAAGTCGGGATACTGCCAGTATTTTTCCGCCTCTTCGCCGATGGGGGCGGAGTCGTTGTGCGGGTCGCAATAGCGCAGGTAATACCAGCACGAGCCCGCCCACTGGGGCATCGTGTTTGTTTCGCGGCGCGCTTCGAACCAGTTCGAGCCGTTTGCGCGGGCGTCGTCGGCGGAGAGCACTTCGCCCGTTTCCGCATTCACCTTGACGTTGAGCCATTGCGTTGCGTGCGCAAGCGGGCTTTCGCCCGTGCCCGACGGCTTGTAGTTTTCGACTTTGGGAAGTTCGAGCGGAAGCTGCTTTTCGGGCAGCGGCAGTGCGTAGCGCACTTCGCCCGAGTCGTCGGTATAGGAGACGGGCGACGGCGGCAGTTTATCCTGCCACACCGCGCTCTTTTCGGCGGCGGCGTACGCGTCTTTCGAGACCCAGAGAATCGGGAACGGCTCGCCCCAATAGCGTTGGCGCGAGAACAGCCAGTCGCGCAGTTTGTAGTTTACGGATTTCTTGCCGAGCTTCTTTTCTTCCAGCGTTTTGATTACCGCGCGTTTTACGTCGGCGGAGTTCATACCCGAAAATTCGCCCGAGTTTACCATTGTGCCGATGTCGGTAAAGGGCAGTGGAACGTCGTTGCCGGCGGAATCCTTCTTTTCGATGACGCGGATGACGGGCAGGTTGAATTTCTTTGCGAAGTCGAAGTCGCGGTCGTCGTGCGCGGGCACTGCCATAATCGCGCCCGTGCCGTAGCTCATCAGCACATAGTCTGCAACCCAGATGGGGATGAGTTTGCCGTTGACGGGGTTAATCGCGTGCGCTCCCGTATCGACGCCCGTTTTGTCTTTTGCCAAATCGGTTCTGTCGAGGTCGCTCTTAGAGGCAATCGACTTGCGGTAGGCTTCGACGGCGGCTCTGCGCTCGGGCGTGCAGGCGAGCTTGTCGACGAGCGGATGTTCGGGCGCGACCACCATATAAGTTGCGCCGTAAAGCGTGTCGGGGCGCGTCGTGAATACGCGCAGTTTTTGCCCCTTTGCGTCGGAGTCCGCCACTTCGAAATCGACCTCCGCGCCCTTGGAACGCCCAATCCAGTTGCGTTGCAGGCGTTTTGTCGAGTCGGGCCAGTCGAGCTTGTCCAAGCCCTGAATGAGCTTGTCGGCATATGCCGTGATTTTCAGCACCCACTGGCGGAGCTTTCTGCGCTCGACGGGGAATTTGCCGACTTCGCTCTTGCCGTCGATGACCTCTTCGTTCGCCAAAACCGTTCCGAGCTGCGGACACCACCAGACGGGCTTTTCGTCGACATATGCAAGCCCGAGTCTGAACAGTTGCAGAAAAATCCACTGCGTCCACTTGAAATATGAGGGGTCGGTAGTATTGATTTCGCGCTGCCAGTCTATTGCGAAGCCTATCGACTTGATTTGTTTTCTGAAGTTGTCGATGTTCGCCTTTGTCGTAACGGCGGGGTGTGTGCCCGTCTTGACCGCGTATTGCTCGGCGGGAAGCCCGAACGCGTCCCAGCCCATCGGATGGAGCACGTTGAAGCCGTTCGCCCACTTATAGCGCGCGATGATGTCGGAAGCCGTGTAGCCTTCGGGGTGTCCTATGTGAAGACCCGCGCCCGAGGGGTAGGGGAACATATCCAAAATGTAGTATTTGGGGGCGGCGGCGGACGTTTCGGCGTGGAAAGTTTGGTCGTCGTCCCATTTTTTTTGCCAGAATTTTTCTATTTCGGTGAAATTGTAGTCAGCGTTGTCGGTAGCCATAATTTTTTCGATACTTATAGGGTCTGCAATGATGGATTTTTTTTTCGATTCGTCAAGTTTTTGTCGATTGGATATAAAAAGTGGAAATTTTTTACATTTTTTTACATTTTTTTCTTGACGCGCCCGCGCGTTTATTATTCTGTGAGCCACATCTGGGAGGTAAATATGAATTGGGGGATTCTGAAAAAATATGTCTGCGGGCTTAGGCTCGAACTGTTCGAATGGCGGACGGGGTTCCGCGCTTTGTTTGCGCTTGTTGCCCTGATGACGGTTTCGTCGTTTGTCGCGCCCGAATCTTTTGCAGCTCCCGACAAAATGGCGTCGAAGACCGCCGCCGCAAAGGCCGCTCCCGCAGGCGCAGTCGGCGCGAAGAAAGCCGCTCCCGCCAAGAAGGAAGCCGCAAAACCCGCCGCGAAGACGGTGGCAAAGTCGGCAGTCAACCCGAAAGACCCGAAAAAGGTAGTTCCCGCCGCGCCGAAACCGCCCGCCGTCAAAAAGGCGATGGCTTCGGCTAAGTCGTATACCGAGAGAATGCAGGAGCTTGAAAAGAAAGCCGCCCCGAAAAAGAAGAAGACTGTCCGCATCCGCAAGCAGGTTGTCGACGGCAAGGTTTGCGTGTGGGGCAGAATCGCCGAAGACGCCGAAATGGGCGCGGCGGAGGCCGTCCGCAAGTTCGTGGGCAAAAAGGCGGATTTCAAAGTAAAGGATTCCGCGTTCGTCAACGACTCGCCGAAATTCATTTGCATGGTGCGTTTCAACTATACCGACGAAATGCCCGACACGTGGTGCTTGGAAACCGAAATGGTCACGGGCTTCGGCAGGACGCGGGAACGCGCGTTTTCCGACGCAATGCTCAGAGCCTCGGCACGCGTAAAGAATATGCAAAAGCACGCCGAATCGAAGAACGCAAAATGGACGACGAAAAATTCCACGGAAATGGGCTTCATTCCCTACGATTTCGTCTTTGCGCAGATAGGCAAGGAATGCTATTGCAAGGTGTTCTTCCGCTATCTTATGCCGCGCTAATATGTGCGTAGCCGTTTTTTCTGAAAATTTTTGAAACAAATCGGGGTCGCCCCCTTCGGGTCGGCTCCGTTGTTTTTTTTTGTTCGTAGCAGTTGCATAACTATTAAGAAAATGAAAGATTAAAAGAATGTTATGCGGTGCATATTTGGGTTATATTTCCGTGAAAAACTCAATTTTTCTTTGTCGAAACCCCGCGTAAATTTCAAAAAACGGTTGACAAAGAATAAAGTACTGCAAATATGGATGTTAATGTTTTGGAGAATAAGTTTTTATTTGCCTAAACAAAGAAAAATTTCGACCGATAGTAAGTGCACTGTCGATTGTTTTTTTTCTTGATAAAAAACAAACACGTAAACAAAAAAATTATTTTAACAATAATCAAAGGTTAGAAAATGGCACGCAAAAAGGGTTCAGGTAAAATGATTGGTATGACTCAGATTTCGATCAGTCTTCACGAAAGCTTGGTTCGTCAAATCGACGAATTGGCAACGATGGACAATCGCAATCGTTCGAATTTTATCGCAAACACTCTGCAAAATCTGGCTAAGGAACAGCTCAATGTCGCCGAAGCCAAGAAGAAGATTAAGTAGTCTTCTTTTTTGCGTTCACGCCGATTCTTCGGCTTTTGACATTTTTAATGCCCAAAAGGTAGAAAATTGGTTTGCGTAAAAAAGCTTAAGATACCGTCGAATATTCGGCGGTATCTTTTTTTTGTGCAATCAAAGGCGGAATCAAACGAAATCCGCGCGCGCAGTTCGCCGAATCGGGCGGGTAGTAGGCGGCTCGGACGCCGCGGATTAGTCCCACGGCAACTTTATGTTTTTCAACGGGGCGAGGTTTTTTATGTCGTGCGGGGTGTAGACTTTTTCGCGGTTTAGGATATTCTTGGGGTCGAAAAGCTTTTTTATCGAGTGCATTATTTCGAGTTCCGCCTGCGTGTGCTGAAGCGGCATATACTTCGACTTCAAAAAGCCGACGCCGTGTTCGCCCGAGACTGCGCCGCCCAACTCGACCGCCTTTTTTATAGCCGAGTCCATCGCATCGACAGCCCGCGCGCGCGCAGTGGGGTCGGTCGAATCGTACATAAAATGTATGTGGTAGTTGCCGTCGCCCGCGTGCCCGAAAATCGGGGTTGCAAGTTTCGCATCGCGCCCGAGGGCTTTGTAGTAGGCGAAAAATTCGTCGAGAGCCGTATGCGGCAACACGATGTCTTGGCTAAGCTTGCTGTCGCCGAGTTCGTACATCGACTGCGAAGCCGCCCTGCGCACCTCCCAGAGTTCCTCCGCTTCCGCCGAAGTTTTTGCGAATTTTGCGTCGGCGATTGGCGAGAGAATTTCGACGAACTTTCCCGCCTGCCTTGCGTTGTTTTCGTCGTCGAACTCCGCGAGGATTGCGGCGGCGTTTTGCGGAATAGGCATATGCGGATTTCGCGCGCGGATGCAGGAGACTGTTTCGGCGTCGAGAAATTCGAGTATGCACGGCGAGAGGTTCGACTCCATTATTTTTTCGACTCCCTCGAATGCCTTTTTGTCGCCCGCGAAGAACGCCAACGCCGTCGTCTTCGATTCGGGTTTTGGCAAGAGTTTCAGCCAAGCCTCGACGACGACCCCGAGCGTGCCCTCCGAGCCGATGAAAAGGTCGCGCAGGTTCAGTCCGAACGAGTATTTTTTGAGCGGCAACGCCCCCGTGATTTCCGTTCCGTCGACGAGCACCGCTTTGAGCGAGAGCACGTTCTCGCGCGTGTTGCCGTATTTGAGGGCGCGAAGTCCGCCCGCATTGCAGGCTATGTTGCCGCCTATCGACGAAAATTTATGCGACGACGGGTCGGGCGCATAGAAGAAACCGTACTCGCCCGCCTTTGCGTCGACATCCGCCGTGATTGTGCCCGCGCCGACGTGCGCGATACGCGCCACGGGGTCGATTTCGATAAAGTCGATTTTCGACACATCGAGCACCACTCCGCCGCAAATCGGCACGCAGCCGCCAGTGCAGCCCGTTCCCGAGCCGCGCACCGTAACGGGAACGTCAAGTTCGTTGGCGTTGCGCAGGGTTTGCGCCACATCGGAAGCCGACTTTGCAAAGATGACCGCCTGCGGCGGAAAGCTGTAGCGCATATGGTCGAGCGACGCGGCGAAGAGCGATTTTTCGTCGGTCGCGCATTCGATTCCGTCGGCGGAGAGTCGGCGGAGAAGCTCGTTTATGCTCTGCGTCATTTAATATACGGCTGCATGGCCTCGTAGTGGTACGAGCGCAGGCGGCTGATTATATGGCGTGCGCGCTTGAGCGAAAGCACCTCGTTGCGCAGTCCCTTTGCCTTGTCCGACGGGGTTTTGCGCAGCAGAAACTTGATTTCGCTCACGGCAGTGGGGCTCATACTAAATTCGCTAACGCCCATTCCGAGCAGGAGCGGGGCGAAGATGGGGTCGGCGGCAAGCTCGCCGCACACGCACACGGGTATTCCCGCCTTTTTCGCCGCCGAAACGACCATATCGAGCGTGCGGATTACCGCGGGGTGCGTCGGCTCGTAGAGGTAGGCGACCATATCGTTTACGCGGTCTACGGCGAGTATGTACTGGATGAGGTCGTTCGTTCCGATACTGATGAAGTCGCATACGTCGCAGATGACGTCGGCGGTGATTGCCGCGCTCGGCACTTCAATCATCGCGCCCACCTGAATGTGCTTGTCGAAGGCGATATTTGCGGCGGCAAGCTCGTCTTTCGCCTGTTCGATGAGCAGGCGCGAGCGTTCCACTTCGCGTATCGAGCAAATCATAGGTAGCAGGATTTTCACCGTGCCGAATGCGCTCGCGCGCAGAATCGCCTTCAGTTGCGTGAGGAAAATGTCTTTGTGGTCGAGGCAGAACCTTATCGCCCTGTAGCCCATAAACGGGTTTTCCTCTTTGCTGACTTCCTTCATCAGGTTGAGGGTTTTGTCGCCGCCGAGGTCGAGCGTTCTGATTGTAACGGGCTTGCCGCACGCGGCGAGAACCGCGTCTTTATAGACTTCGAACTGTGCCTGTTCGTCGGGGAACGAGCCTGTGTCGAGGAAGAAATTTTCGGTGCGCAGCAGTCCGACGCCGTCGCAATAGTTCATCGAGCCTGCGGGGATGTCGGCGGCGGAACTGATGTTGAGTTCTATTTTGAAGTCGAGCCCGTCGGGTGTCGTCGACGGGTAGGGAAGCGACGTGTCGAAGACCTTTTGAATTTCGCGGTGAATCGATTCGACCTCCGTATAGTGGCGGAGGGTTTCCTGCGACGGATTTACGACGACCTGTCCGTTGTAGCCGTCGACGAGCAGAAATTCGCCCGAGGAAATCGAGTTTTCGACGCCCGACACCCCGACAATGCACGGTATGCCGAGCGAGCGCGAGAGAATCGCCGTGTGGCTTGTCTGCGAGCCTTTTTCGGTAACGATTGCCAGAATTTTGCTCTTGTCGACAAGCGCGAAGTCGGACGGCGCGAAGTCGGAGCTTACGAGTATGAGGGGGTCGGAGAGTGCGCCTATTTTCGAGGTTTCGATGCCGAGCATATTGGCGATTACGCGGCGCGACACGTCTTTGAGGTCGCCGATTCTTTCGCGGATGAAGGCGTCGTCGATTTTCTCGAAGGCTTCGATGAACTTGTTGATTACCGTCTGGTAGCAGTACTCTATATTGAAATGTTCCTTTTCGAAAGTCGCGAGCGTTTCCTGCATTATCGCCACGTCTTCGAGCACGAGCAGGTGCGCGTCGAAAATGCTCGATTCCGATTCGCCGATGCTTTCGGCAAGTTCGGCTTTGATTTGCTGGATGTCGGCGCGGGTTTTGAGTATGGCGTTTTGGAAGCGTTCCCTTTCGGCGGGCTTGTCGGAATCGCGTATTTCGTAGACGGGCGTTTCAAGCTCTCTGCGGAACATTACGAATGCTTCGCCGTGGGCAATGCCTTTCGATACGGAAAGCCCCTTTAGTTCGCGTTCGATTCCCTGTTGAATTTCGCTCATTTCTCTAATTTTCCGATTGTCGTTTCTTTTTTCAATGAAAATCTTCCGCCGAGTTCCGCGATTGATTTTAGATACGGCGCGTTTTGAATGCGCGCGGTTTCGAGCTGTTCGGCGGTCGCGCGCCACTGCCAGTTGCCGTCGGGCTTTCCGGGGGTGTTGAAGCGGCAGCTTGACGGAAGACCGAGGATGTCCTGCATGGGGATGATTGCAAGGCGCGATACGCTAAGCAGGACGGCGTGAATCATATCCCAGTTCGGCACGTCGCCCGCCGAGCGGAAATAGCGGCGCAGCTGGTCTTTTGCCGACTCCGTCGCGGAGGCGTACCAACCGCAGGCGGTGTCGTTGTCGTGCGTGCCCGTGTAGTAGACGCATTCGCGCTTTACATTGTGCGGAAAATATGGGTTCTCGGCGTCCGAGCCGAACGCGAATTGCATTACCGCCATCGCGGGGATTTTTATTTCGTCGCGCAGTTTCATAGCCCGTTCCGAAAGCAGCCCGAGGTCTTCCGCCACGAACTTGTTTTCGGGAAAATGCCGCTTCAGATACGCGAAAAATTCTACGTCGGGGCCCAGTTTCCACGAGCCCTTGCGCGCGTCCTTTGTCTTCGAAGGAATCGCCCAGTAGTCGGCAAAGCCCCTGAAGTGGTCGAAGCGGATTGCGTCGTACATCGAGACCGCCGCCGCCACGCGCCTGCGCCAGAATTCGAATACCTCGGCTTTTTTGCCGTCCCAGTTATAGAGCGGGTTCCCCCAGAACTGACCTTCAGTCGAGAAGTAGTCGGGCCCGACCCCCGCAGCCGTGCGCGTTGTGCCGTCGGCGTAGAGGTCGAAAATTCCGCGGTTTGCCCACACGTCCGCGCTGTCGTGGGCGACGAAAATCGGGATGTCGCCGAAAATGTTTATGCCGCGCGTTTTCGCCTTTGCCTTGAATTTTGCGTACTGGCTGAAGAATACCCACTGCGAAAATTCGGTTGCGAAAATTTCGTCCGCAACCTCCGCCGACATATCTATTGCCGTTTCGAAATTGCGCAGGTCTTTACGCCACTCGTACCACGGTTTGCCGCCGTTTTTGCGCTTGAGGGCGGTGAAGAGCGCGTAGGAGTCGAGCCAATGGGCGTTCGACTTTCTGAATTCGTCGAAAGTCTGCTCGAAGCCGAAAACGGACGAGTCCGCGCCGTTTTTACGCCAGCGTTCCGCCGCCGCACGCAGCAGGGCGGGGATGTTGCAATAGAGCGCGCCGAAGTCGCACCTGTCGCGCGGCAGGGCTTTGAGCGGTTCAAGCTCGCGGCGTTCCAGAAGCCCCGCTTCCGCCAGATCCTCCAAGTCGATGAAATACGGATTGCCCGCGAACGTCGAAAACGACTGGTAGGGCGAATCGCCGTAGCCAGTCGGTCCGAGCGGGCATATTTGCCACCACGTCATTCCCGCCTCTTCGAGAAAGTCGAAGAACTTGTCGGCGGCGCGCGCGACGTTTCCGATTCCGCATTCGGACGGCAGAGCCGAAATGTGCAAAAACACGCCCGCCGCGCGGCTGTCGTGCCACGAGAAATCGGGAATTTTTACGCTTCGGCGTGGGGTTTCCTGCGTTTTCATAACAAAGCGCAACTTTTTTTGATTTCCTGAAAAGACCGCCAACTGCGCCCGATGGGAACGGTCGGCTGTAAATCCGCATTCGGTTTAGTAGCTGCGACCCTCCCTGTTTTCGTAGTAGTTTATGAAGGCGTTGTTGAGCACGCGGAAGCCTCCGGGGGTCGGATAGTCGCCCGTAAAGTACCAGTCGCCCGTGCACGAGGTTATCGACTTGTGCAGGTCTTCAATCGTCTGGAACACGATTTCGACTTCGCCGTTCCACTCCACGTTTTTCGGGTAGACGAGTTCGCCGACCTTTTTCGTGATTTGTTCGTAGGTGAATTTGTCGTAAATCTTTTTTACGTGGTTTACGATTTCGCAGTCGGGCTTGTCTTTTTGCGCGACGCAGAGTTGGTAGACTTCGCGGATTGTCTCGGAATTGCCCGTTTCCTTTAAAAGTTTAATCGCCGCTTGGAATGCGATGAACTTGCCGATTTCGCTCATATCGATGCCGTAGCAGTCGGGGTAGCGAATTTGCGGCGCGGTCGAGGCAATGACGATTTTCTTCGGATTTGTGCGGCTGAGGATTCGCAGAATCTGGCGTTTGAGCGTCGTTCCGCGCACGATTGAGTCGTCGAGGCACACGAGCACGTCCTTGGGCGTAACCACGCCGTAGGTGATGTCGTAGACGTGCGAGGCAAGCTGCGTGCGGTCTTTCTCCTGCGAGATGAACGTGCGCAGTTTGATGTCTTTGTGTGCGATTTTCTCGCCGCGCGGCCAGTTGTCCATCACCAATTTGTCGATGATATCGGGCGTGAGCGGACGGTCGGATTTCACCAATTCGAGGAGTTCGTTTTTGACCTCCTGACGGCGCATTACGCGCAGCCCGCTCATCATTCCGTAGTAGGCAATTTCCGCCGTGTTGGGAATGTAGCTGAAGACCGCGTGTTTGAAATCGTTGTCGATTGACTTTACGAGCTTGGGGCAGAGTGCCGCGCCGAGAGCCTTTCTTTCGCGGTAGATTTGGGGGTCGTTGCCGCGCGAGAAGTAGATGCGTTCGAACGTGCACGACTTCCTTTCACCCGCCTTGCGGTAGGACTGTTCGTAGCACGTACCGTCGCACTTCATCACGAACACGTTCCCTGGGGCGACTTCCTTGATATCCTCTTCGTCGGCTTCGAAGACGGTCATAAGCGGCACGCGTTCGGAGGCGAATGCGATGAGTTCGTCGTTTTTGTAGTAGAAACAGGGGCGGATGCCGTTTGCGTCGCGCAGAACGAACGCGTCGCCGTTGCCGATTGCCCCCGCGATTGTGTAGCCGCCGTCCCATGTTTTTGCGGCGTTGCTTACGATACGGAGCGGGCTGAGGCGTTCGTTCATCATGCGCAGGATGTCTTCACCCGCGACGCCCTCGTCGCGCAGTTCGCGGTAGATTTCGCCGTGTTCGATGTCGAGCTGGAAGCAGATTTCCTCGAGAATCGCCTGCGTGTCGGTGCTGAATACGGGGTGGATGCCGCGTTCGATAAGGTCGCGGTTAAGCTCTTCGGTGTTTGTGATGTTGAAGTTGCCAACGAGCATCAAATTGCGCGCAGGCCAAGTACTCTTTCTGAAGAACGGGTGGCAGCTGCTTTTCTGGTAGGAACCGCTCGTGCCGTAGCGCAGGTGCCCGATGAGCAGTTCGGCTGCGTAGTCGAAGTTCTTCTTTACGGTGTCGATAAATTCGGGATGGATGATTCCCTTTTTGATTTTTTCGTCGTATTTTTCGAACTGTTCGGTGAAGATTTCCGAAAGTCCGTTGGGCTTTGCGTTGCGTTCGCGGTAGATGTAGTTTTCGCCCGCTTCGACACCGATTTTTACCGCCCCGATTCCCGCGCCGTCCTGACCGCGGTTGTGTTGTTTTTCCATCAAAAGAAACAGCTTGTGGAAGCCGTAGATGGGGTCGTCATACTTTTCTTTGTAGTATTCGAGAGGCTTGAGAAGCCTGATTAAAGCAATGCCGCATTCGTGTTTGATAGAATCGCTCATAAAGATTGTAGCTAAATTGTCCTTTCCATTCTCGACAAGCTTGCGCGCTTGGCAAGTCTATATGAAAAATTTTTACGGAATATGTTCGGCTGAATTTCGGAAAAACAAAAAAAAACGCGGGCGGGGAAAACCCCGTCCGCGCGCATTAAAAATTATTCCACTTAGTTGCCCTTTACGACATCCCAAAGCTCGTTGAACTTGGCGTTGTCCGCGCCGAGGTCGCGGATGAGTTCGCCGCGCCTGTAGAGGTCGTCGGGGATGAACATTCCGGGGTGGTTCTTGTTCTCCTCCGAGACGTATTTGCGGGCTTCGGGAATGGGCGCGCTGTAGCAGGTAAATTCCATATTCTTCGCCGCATTCTTGGGTTCGCATACGAAGTCGATGAACTTGTAGGCGAGTTCCTTGTTCTTTGCCGTGGCGGGAATTACCCAGTCGTCGCAGCTCATCGAGATGCCTTCCTTCGGGCACATATACGTCAGGTTCGGCGATTCCGCCAGAACTTGGAAGAGGTCGCCGCTATAGCCCTGCACGACGAGAAATTCGCCCGACTGGATGCCGACCTTGTAAAGCTCGTTGTCGAACTTCGCCAGATTCTTTTTCCATTTGAGCAGGATTTCCTTTGCCTTGGCGAGGTCTGCGTCGTTGGTGTCGTTCATACTTTTGCCGAGGAAGAAGAGGGCGGCTCCGATTGTTTCGCGGTGGTCGTTGAGCATAGTCATTTTGCCCGCGTATTTGGCGTTCGAGAAAACGTCCCAGCTTTCGGGCAGTTTGCCGACCTTGTCCTTATTGTATGCGATGCAGGTGTAGCCGAGCATATAGGGCACGCTGTATTCCATTTTCTTGTCTATCGCCAAGTCGGCGAGCACCTTCTGGTTGACGAACTTGAGGTTCGGCAACTTCGAGTGGTCGAGCTTTTCGAGCATATTCTGCTCGAACATCACCCGCGCCATATAGGAAGTCGGGAGGATTACGTCGTAGCCCGTGCCGCCCGCCTTCAGTTTTGAATACATAAACTCGTTGGAGTCGAAAATGTCTATCACGACCTTGCAGTTGTTCTGCTTTTCGAACTCTCTTACGAGATCCAAGTCTATGTAGTCCGACCACATATAGACGTTGAGCGTGGGTTTTGCGGGGCCGCACCCCGAGACGAGCGCGCCCGCGATTGCCGCGAGCGCAACAGCGCATACCGTTATGTATTTTTTCATTTCTTTTTATTCTCGTTGTTTATGGTTGTTAGTATTTCTTTTTTGTTAGGCACTGTCCGAGAATGGCGACAGTGAAAGTGAGAGCCATAAATACGACGGACAACGCGTTGATTATCGCGGGCGCACCGTGTTTCATCATACTGTACACTTTGACGGGAAGCGTAGTGCTACCCGGGCCGCCCACGAAGAACGTAACAACGAAGTCGTCCATCGAGAGAGTAAAAGCCATCATCGCGCCCGAGGCAATCCCCGGACCGAGCAACGGCAAAAGTATTTTCACGAATATCCGCAGATTCCCCGCACCCAAATCCTGCGCGGCTTGGATGATGTTGAAGTCGAAGTCCTGCAGTCTTGCCAGAACCGTGAAAGTTACGAAGCTTACGCTGAATGTTATGTGCGCCAGAATCACCGTGAACATACCGAGTTGCACTTTCAGGCTTACGAACATCAGCAAAAGGCTTATGCCCATCAGAACGTCGGGCACAATCAGCGGCGCGTAGACGATTCCGTAGTGCACCGTCTGCAGTTTCGACTGCTTGTAGCGGTTGAGCACCCACGCCGCGCAAGTGCCTATCGCCGTCGAAAACAGGGTCGAGACGCAGGCGATTATCAGCGTGTTGAGCGTTGCGTTGATTACCGCGGAGTCGCGGAAAAGGGCTTCGTACCACTTGAGCGAAAAGCCCATCCATCTGCCGCCGTAGCGCGAGGCGTTGAACGACTGCGACACGAGCATTACAATCGGCAGATACATAAACGCCATCACGAACAGCGTTGCCAGAAGCGATGTGTAGCGCGTCCTCATTTCGTGGAGTCTCCCGCCGAGCGGCGCGTATTGATGATGCTCTTTACGAGCTTGTTTTGTTTCACCAAAAATAGCAGTACGGGCACGGTTATTATTATCGAAAGGAATGCCGCAAGTGCCGCCGCCTCGGGCAGGTTTCGGTATGCCGAAGCCTTGATTGCAATCTTGTTGCCGAGCATTTCGCCGTCTACGCCGCCGACCAAGTCGGGAATTGCGTACGAGCCGAGCGCGGGGATTAACACAACGAGGGTTGCCGTAAATATCCCGCGCTTAATCCCCGGGAGGAAGATTCTGCGGAATGCGCAAAAGCGCGTTGCGCCGAGGTCGCGGGCGGCTTCGAGAAGCGAGAAGTCGAACTTTTCCGCCGCCGCGTAGATGGGCAGAATCGCGAACGGCAGGCACGTGTAGACCGTAACGATAATGACCGCGCCGATATTGTTGAGGAAGAACAGGTCTTCGGGAATCAGCCCCAACGCCAAGAGCGTTTGACGCAGGAAGCCGTCGGGGTGTAGCAACACGCGCCACGCGAAAATGCGGATGAGGAAGTTCGTCCAGAGCGGGATTATGACAATCAGAAGCAGCCAGTAGCGGTATTTCGGCTTTTGAAGGGCAATCCAATAGCCCACGGGAATGCCGAGCAGCAGGCAGATGACCGTCACCGCGCAGCTTACCCAGACGGTGCGCCAGAGCACGCCCAAATACGAATTTTTCAGAACGTTTTCGATTGTCGAAAGCGTCCACCCCGCGTCGATACCGCCCGAGGGGTCTGCGGTTCTGAATGCTATTGCAAAGACCAGAACCGACGGAATGAGGAAAAAGACACAGAGCCACAGGAACGACGGAGCGGTCAGCAAATATTCCGACAATTTCGAGCCGGCATTGGCGTTTCTCGCGCCCGTATGCGATGTTTCGTTTTCCATTTCGGGTACACTAATGAGGGGGTTCTGTGGGAATTGTCGTTACGTCGTCGCGGTGCCACGCCACCCAGACCTTGTCGCCCCAAGTGGGCTGTTTGTAGTCGAGGTAGCAGCGGTTGTGTTGCGAAAGCACGTTGATGCGGTGTTCGTTGACGCGCACCCAGTAGCGCGTCTGCGCGCCCTGATATACGATGTCGATAACTTCGGCTTCGACGGCGTTGAGGTTTTCGGCCTCCTTTTTGCTCCCGAAAATTCTGAATTTTTCGGGGCGGATGCTGACCGTAACCTTCGAGCCGTTCGAAAGTTTGTGCTCGTTGAACGAGGGAAATTCGCCCAAGCCGTCCATCGCGATTTTGCAGTTTTCGCCGTCGATTTGCTCCACGATTTTGCCGTCGAAGAAGTTCGTATCGCCGATGAACGACGCCACGAACTTCGTGCGCGGATTTTCGTAGATTTCGGCGGGCGTGCCGATTTGCTCTATTACCCCGCCGTTCATAACGGCAATGCGGTCGCTAAGGCTCATCGCTTCGCCTTGGTCGTGGGTAACGTAGATAAATGTGGTACCGACCTCGTCGTGAATTCGGTCGAGCTCGAGGAGCATATACTGGCGCAGTTTGAGGTCGAGAGCCGCAAGCGGTTCGTCGAGGAGCAGGAGTTTCGGGCTGTTAATAAGCGCCCTTGCTATCGCCACGCGCTGTTTTTGTCCGCCGCTGATTGTGTTGGGCATACGCGAGCCGTGCCCTTCGAGGCGGATGATTTCGAGCATTTTTTCGACCTTTTTTGCAACTTGGTCTTCGGGCATACCCGCGGTTCTCGGGCCGAAGGCGATGTTGTCCCAAA
The DNA here is from genome assembly GCA_900548275.1 of uncultured Opitutales bacterium. Classification (GTDB taxonomy): domain Bacteria; phylum Verrucomicrobiota; class Verrucomicrobiia; order Opitutales; family Intestinicryptomonadaceae; genus Merdousia. The sequence continues at coordinate 232,491 of URJY01000001.1, forward strand.
TACTCATATGCGGGAAGAGGGCGTAGTTCTGGAAAACCGTGTTGATTTTGCGCTTGTTCGGCGCAAGGTCCGTAATATTGACCGAATCGAGAAACACTTCGCCGCTTTCGGGGTCTTCGAAGCCGCCCGCGATTCTGAGCATTGTGGTTTTGCCGCAACCGCTCGGACCGAGAAGCGAGAACACCTCTCCGCAACGAACGCCGAAGCTCACGTTCTTTACGACGTGCACGTCTCCGTAATATTTTTCAATATTTTTAAACTCGAAAAACTCGCCCATTTTTCAAATAGAAAAGCACAGAAGAAATACGATGATTCCGCGTTTGAAAAGCTTTTTTTTCAATTTTTTTTCGTGCACCGAATCGGGGGCTTTTGCGCGTCCGATTTTCCGCCCGATTCCGCCCGCCTGTTTTTGTCCGATAATTTTCGTTTTAACCGCTTGACAAGTCCCGCCAATCGGTGCTAACTTATTGTGTATTACCCCAGTTTAACCAAAAACACACTATGAAAAAGCTAATCGTTCTCTCCATTGCGGCGGCAATGGCCGCGCCCGCGTTTGCGTGGTACGAAATCAAAAACGCCACGGACACTCCCGACAACGCGCCATATATAACTTCGGCCGCCGAAGACATTCTCTGGAAGGCAAACGGAGTCAACGGCACCGAAGAGCGCGGTCTCAAAGACTACTACGTAAAGGTCGCCGCAAACACTACGGCTGCTTTCAAAAGATTGTATGCAAGCGGAGGCGGCGGTCAGTTCAACAATATGGTAACGTTGCTTGAAGAAGGCTCCACCCTCAGACTGACGAACCAGAAGGGGAACGGCGGTGATAGTTTTATTTTCAATGAATCGAGCAATGTAATGCTTATTTACAAGTTTAAGCTTGCGACGGCGCGACTTCGGCAACTGTCGATTTTTCGAACGCAGACTCGGGTTTTAATATGGGTTATTCCTCGACGGCCACCGGCGCAACCACGATCGACCGCGGCTTTGAAGTGGGCGAGGGCGTAAACCTGACCGCAAGCGGTCTTGCCAGCGGCAAAAACTTTGTGGTTACAAACCTGTCGGCAGGTTCGAAAACTCCGCTTTTCAACCTCAACGGCAATATGACGCTCGCCGAGGGAGTCGGTATGCAACTGAAGTTCGTAAAATTCACCCAAGGCGCAAATTCGGTGCTTGTAGCCGACCGCATGTTGTTCGGCACGCTTGATGCGGCGGGTACAACCGAAGCTACTTTCAACGGCGCGGTCAACGCCGCGACGGCAGGCGCAAATACGCGAATTGAACTGGCTGGCGGTTCTGTAAACCTTACCTCAAACGAAACAGCCCTTGCAAAGTCGGAAATCTCGGGCGGTTCTACCGACCGCGATTCCGCTCTGAACATCGTTAACTACGCGAAAGTCTTCTCCTACACAGCGGGTTCGCGCACGACGCTCAATGTTCTCGACGGCGCGAAGTTGGTTATCGGCGACGGTTCGCAAAGTTACATATTCAATAACGGCGGTACGGCAACGGTAAAAGGCGCGCTTGAATTCAATCTCAAGGCGGGTCAGCACGGCGTAACCAATCACCTCGGTAATATGACGGTCGACGGCGGCACGGTTGTCGCTACATCCGTCGGCAGCGGTGCTTCGGCGTACGTTCTCGCCGCAACGGCGGGCAAAACGGTAACGCTCAAAAACGGTGCGCTGGCAAAGGTTGCGACTGCGAACGACTTCCTCGGCATAAGCCTCGGCGGCACGTTCGACGTTCAGGACACTTCGAAAATCGACACACGTAACATCGCATTCTGCAATTCGAATAATGATTCGAGCGGCACGAGCAGAGCGGTTTTAAAACTCGTTTCGGGCGCAAACCTCACCAGCAAGGCGAATATCTTGGTAAACGGCAGTGGCGCGCCGGGCGCACTGCTCACAACCGCGCGCCTTGAACTTGCAAAAGATTCGTACGAATTCGGCAGGCTCGAATTTTTGCGCGTTTCGAACATCGAAATCGTCCTCAACGGCTCGTCGCTTTCGTTCACGGATGTGCGCTCGTACACCGGCTCGCGCGTCTGTGACTCCAATTTGATTTTCACCGACTTCGAAAACGGCCTCGTAAAGCTCGGCATAAACGAATCGATTCTCGCCGATGACGGCACGGTTTCGCTCGGCGTGGCGAACACCTCGCTGAAAATCAGCGGCTTAACAAAGGACGGCAAAGCCCTCAACGACGGTTGGAGCATTGACTCGAACGGCTACCTGTTCAACCTCGGCGCGGTAGTGCCCGAACCCGCCGAATGGGCGGCGATTTTCGGCGCGATTGCCTTGGCATTTGCGGCATACCGCAGACGTAAATAAGTAGGTCGATTACCGAATTTAAAAGGCGTACGTTTTACCGCGTGCGCCTTTTTTTGCGCAGGGCGGGGCGGTCTTTCGGAATGTCGCGGCGGCGTTGCGTACACAGCCCCGCAAGTCTGTACGTGCGACGCGCGCGCGAGCCGATTGTTTCAATTCCGCAAAAGTTGTACGTTTTTTTGTTGCAATGTTCGCGGAATTGAGTTTAGTTAATCGATTATCTATCTGTAATTTCCATAGAATAAAAATGAAAAATCTTGCCGTCTCCATCCTGTTCCTCCTTTTTTCGATATGCGCGAACGCCGACATTGCGCCGCTTTCTTGGCAAATCGGCTATTCGGAGAAATGCGGCGAAGAGCCGTCGGAATATTTTCCCGCGACCGTCCCGGGGGCTGTGCAGCTCGACATCGGCAGGGGCAAAAAACTTCCCGAGCCCGACTACGCTGACAACGTTAAAAAATACGAATTTCTCGAGGACTGCTATTTCACCTACCGCACGTCTTTCGCCAAGCCCAAACTCGACCGCAATCGAAGGCTTTTCTTCGTCTCGAAAGGTATCGACTACAAATTCGACATAATTTTCAACGGGAAAAAAATATTCTCGCAGGAGGGAATGTTTACGCCCGTAGACATCGAACTTACCGACATTCTCGCCGAGAACAACGAGCTTAAAGTGGTCGTGCATCCCGCGCCGAAATCGCGCGGCAAAGACGCAAAACTCGCCCCCGCCGACTTCCGCGCGCAGGCGGACGGCAGTTTCAAGCCGCCCGTAAACTACGGCTGGGACTGGAATCCGCGGATGGTCTGCCTCGGCATTTGGGACGAAACCGGGCTTGAAATCCGCAACGGCTCTTTTATCAGCGAGCAGTATTTTTCGTACGTTCTTTCCGACGATTTGAAGACGGCAAAACTTTCGCTCGAATTTTCGGGAAAGTCGCTGAAGGGTTGCATATACCAGTGGCGGCTGCTCGACGCAAACGGCAATGTCGCCGCCGAGAGGTCGGGGCGGATAGATTCGAACCGCTTTTCGTCGAACGACGAGGGCGTCCTTGAAAACCCGAATCTGTGGTGGACTCACGACCACGGAACGCCGTACCTGTATACTTTCAACCTCAAACTTTTCGACTCCGACAAGCGGGAACTTCAGAGCATTTCCGAAAAGGTCGGCTTCAAAAAACTTTCGCTTGTCCTCAACGACGGCGAATACCAAGGCGCAACGGCAAGGCGCGGCGAGCGTCCCGCATACCCCATGCAAATTCTGCTCAACAACCGCCGCATTTTCGCAAAGGGCTCGAACTGGGTGAACCCCGAATTGTACAACGGCACGATTACGCGTGAACGCTACGAAACCCTCGTAAAATACGGCAGAGAGGCAAACTTCAATATTTTCAGATGTTGGGGCGGCGCGCTCGTGAACAAGGAATCGTTTTTCGAGGCGTGCGATAAATACGGAATTCTGGTCTGGCAGGAATTTCCGCTTGCGTGCAACAACTACAAAAACAACGACCGCTACTTGGGCGTGCTCGAGCGCGAGGCGGCTTCGATAGTCAGGCGCGTGCGCCGCCACGCGTCGCTTGCGATGTGGTGCGGCGGCAACGAACTGTTTCAGGGATGGTCGCGGATGGACGACCAGAGCTGCGCCCTGCGCCTGCTAAACGCAATTTGCTACAAGTTCGACCGAAAGACTCCGTTCCTCTACACGTCGCCGATGAACGGCGTAATGCACGGGCCCTACTACTTCTTCCACCCGCGCGACAAAAAGACGATGATTAACTATTTCCGCGACTTCAACGCCGTTGCCTATACCGAATTCGGCGTGCCGTCGATCTCTCCGATTGAAGTAATCAAAAAGGTCATCCCCGAAGACGAACTTTCGCAGATAAAGCCCACAAAATCTTGGATTGCCCACCACGGCTTCGACGCGTTCGGACCCGACAGGTGGCTTTGCCTCTCCGACTTGGAGCTTGTTTTTAGGGACAAACCCGAATCGCTCGAAGATATGGTCGAAAAGAGCAACTTTCTGCAAGTGCAGGGCTATAAGGCGATATTCGAAGAGGCTCGGCGACAGAAACCGCATTGCTCGATGGTAATAAATTGGTGCTATAACGATTCGTGGCGGGCGGTCGCAAACAATTCAATCGTAGCCTATCCCGACATAAAAAAGCCCGCATTCGAGGCGGTGAAAGACTCGTGCCGCCCCGTGCTCGCAAGCGCGAGATTCCCCAAATTCAACTGGTATTCGGGCGACGAATTCAGGGCGGAACTTGCCTTGCTGAACGACTCCTTTAAGGAGGTCGGCGCGCTTGACATTAACGCATACGTTTTAATCGGCGGCAAAAAGACGAAAGTACTAACGTGGAACTGCCCGCCCGCGGAGGCGAACAAAAACGTTCTCGGGCCGCAGGCGGCATTCGTCCTTCCCGATTTGTCGAAGACCGACAGGTTCGACTTCCTGCTCGAAGTGGACGGACACCCCGAATACAATTCGAAATACTCGTTCGCCGTAAAAAAAGACAGCAACCTTTAGCGGTAATTAGAAAACAGCCCCGTCGATGCTTATCGGCGCGGGGTGCTCTTCTCAAAGCCCGCGCCGACGTCTACGCTTTTAATTGTTTTTCTCGCCAACCAGAAGAATAGGGCGGAGATTATCCCTTTTGCGGCTCTTTCGGTTATCGGGGCATCCTTTTTGAATATCGCCGAAATCACGCCCGCGCTCGACAGAAAAAACACCGCCGTCAACAACATCTTGACGGGAACGGCAAAAACCGAACTTATCGGTCTGCCGCGGTTCGTGATAAACACAAGCCAGAGATAACTCAAAACACCCCACGCGCCAAAGTAGATTGCCGCCGACGGGCTTATTACAAGCCCCCGTTCGTCGTAAGAAACATTTTCAACAAGAATAAATAGCCCGCCGACGATATTTGCAAACACATCGAAATAGCTCGAAAATAAATAGTATTTTTTCATTTAATACTACTTGGAAGTGTTGATGTGTTTTCTTCCCGACTGTTGACGGTTTCTTGCGGAGTAGATTCCAAGCTCTTGGGCATTTCTAATGTAATTCCTTCCAAACTTTTTACTGTTTCTTGCGGGCGTCGTTCGAATTTTACAATAACTCTTGACGGATCTTTGATGTTTATATCTCCAATAAGGGGAAAAATTTGGCTTACCATTATCTTCGCTATACTTTCTTTTGCGACGATCTGTGCATTGTTGAGTTCCAATTTCCCGTTTTCGGTAAGTTTTTCCTGTAACTTGCCGGAGTTAAAATATTCATCATTTAACTTTTCCAGTCTCTCTTTACTCGATACAACGAGCCATCCTCCTACAGCCAATTCTTTCACCTGTTGGTTATAGTAACCTACAGGCTCATTAAGGATAAGCGGGTTTACATAAACGTAGGCTGATCCGTTCTCTATTGTTAAATCAAAATTTCCAAGGTTTACATAGTATTGACATACCGCATCGAGTGTAATTTGGTATTGAATTCTTTTTTCAAAAAAACCTGATACGCAATTTTCCCCATTGTGCGTAATTTCTGGGGTGTCGGTAAATCTGATGGTTGATTCGGCTACGATAAGTTTATCTACTCCTCTAAGTACATATGATACCTTGGTCGGATTAGGTTCGGAAATTATTGTAGTGGTAGTCGTGACAGAAGATCTTCCTATCATAAATGTCCCAATGAGTGCCATAATTAAAATAACGGCAAGTAATACAAGGGCTAATATAAGCGAAACTCTGTTTAAGCTATTTTTTTCTCCGATGGCTTCTTCTAATTTTGTATTCATATTCTATTTGTATATACGAGCAATGTTTTGTAATGCAAGTAAAAACTTTGCAATTGGTTCTAAATTGGTAGGCTTTTCCGAATGAAGCCCAAATTGACATCCAACATTATCTTGCGCGTCGACGACGAACTCAAAACAAGTTTGACCAAAATCCAGACCGAAACGGGGTTTTCGGTATCCGAGGTCGTCCGCCAGTCGCTGTTGTCGTTTGTCGATTACTACAACAAGCACAAGTGTGTTGTCCTGCCCATTTCGGTCATTCCCGCCAGAGATTTGGACAAGTTAAAGCGCGATGCCGCAAGAAAATCGCAGCCGCAAAAATAGGGCATTGCGAATTTCACGCGTCCGAGTCCGTGCGGCGGCGAATTTGTCTGCATTTTCTTCATACACTTTTCGTTCCTCAAAACATTCTTCGCGAAAATTAAAAAAATCTTCCCCGAAAAAAATATTTTAATTCGTGCTTGCATTGAAATGTGATGCAATGTACTTCGTTAAAATATGAACGAAAGTTTGATTAGTACGGTTTCAATCGTCCGCGAAATCGGACACGGAGGGTTCGGCAGGGTCTATTTGACGAAGTCCGCCGACGGCAAGTTGTATGCCCTCAAGCGCGTCTACACTTCGGATCCCGCGTACTACAAGAAGGAGATAAAATCGCTCAAGCTTTACGGCGAGCTGATTGCAAAGTCCGACATAAAGAATATCATCCCGATTCTCGACGTCAGAACGACCGATTCGGAGGTCGAATACCTAATGCCGCTCGCCGACGGGATGAACGCCGATTCGCCTTTCGAGCGGTCTTGGGAGCCGACCACGCTCACAAAACTCGTCAAAGCCCGTTACGATTCGGGCGGAACGTTCACGGCGAAAGAGGCGGTTGAAATCTTCAAGCCGCTAATCGAGGCGGTTTCGAAGCTAAACGACAAGGGAGTAATTCACCGCGACATCAAGCCCGACAACATCCTGTTCATAGGCGGAAAGCCGTATATTGCCGACATCGGACTTTTGCGCGAAGACACCGCAAGCGCAAGCTCCGTCGGAACGCACGTTTACTCGCCGCCGTCGTGGTACACAAAAAACAACGGGAACCCCGATATGTGGGGCATTGTAACAACGCTCTATTTCTTCCTTTCGGGCAACTCTCCCGACACGATTGGCCGCCCGAACTATATGTTTCCGCGGTCGAAGGAGAAGATGTCGAAAGCCGACACCGCCGCTTGGCACCATTTCCACAGGGTCGTTTTGCGTGCGACGCGCGAACGCCCCGTCGAACGCTACTTGACAATCGCGGCTCTCTTGGATGCGTTTCTCGATGTCAAGGAAAAGCACGGCGCAATCGATTTTTCGGAGAGCGCGACCACGCAAAAGAGAACGTCGATATTTTTGACAAGCGGAAGAATCGACAAAAAAACCTATACGTGTAGTTATATAGTATTGTTCATTTTGATTGGTATAGGTGGAGCAATAATGACGGAGAATGAATTTGTCGGATTTTGTATCACGTGGTTTCTAAATTGGCCTCTTTTTGCGATAAATACAAAGCGCGCGCACGACGGCGGAAGAGGTATTGTTTTTGCGATTCTCGTTTCGTTGATAGTATTTGCGATGAGGATTGCCAATGGATTCGATGTAATCACTGCAGTCGGAGGTTTTGACTTGGATAAATTCCCAATGTCTGCTACCATTGTCGATGCGTTAATTACCGTGCTGCTCTATCTTGTTTTTATATCGCTTCCGCACGAAAACGGCGTAAACAGATACGGAGTGGGGGCGCAACGTCTGAGCCTTTTCTGAAGAAAATTTTTTTAGGCGGAAGTTTTCCGCAATTTTTAACGAATAGAATTAAGTAAAGTTATTGAAATGAAAAGAAAACCAACTATCAAATTTATATTGTCAATTACGGGATTTGCCTGCGCGGCTGCTTCGATGACCGCACAGGCGTCCGCTCAGGCCTTGCCCGAAGAAAACGACCCGCTGAAGGCCGTTGTCAAAGTCAACGCAACCGCCGCCGCGCCCGACTTTTTCTCGCCGTGGCGCACGGGCGGGCAGCAAAAGGGAAACGGCACGGGCGTTGTAATTGCGGGCAACCTGATTCTGACCAACGCCCACAACGTCGCCGACGCAAAGCTTATCACGATTTCGAAAAACGACGACGGCTTCCCGACCCCCGCGACCGTTTTCGCCGTAAACCATCAATGCGATCTCGCGCTGCTCAAAGTGGAGGACGCCAAATTTTTCGACGGAATAAAACCCTTCGAAATCGGCGAAACTCCGCCTGTGCAAACGCAGGTCTTCGCGGTGGGCTATCCGCTCGGCGGCGAGGGCGTTTCGATTACGCAGGGAATTGTTTCGCGAATCGAAACGGTTCAATACTCGCATTCCTATTACGACAACCATTTGGCGGCGCAGCTCGACGCCGCCATCAACCCCGGGAACAGCGGCGGCCCCGTAATATTCGACGGTAAAATTGCGGGCATCGCATTTCAGGGAATGGGCGAGGCCGACGGCGTGGGATATATGATTCATACCGACGTAATCCGCCACTTCCTCAAAGACGTTTCCGACGGCAAAGTCGACGGCTTCGGAATGCTCGACCTCACCGCGCAGACGCTCGAAAACCCGAGCACGCGCCGCTATTTCAAAATGCGCGACAACCAGAGCGGAATCGCCGTCTGCGAAATCAAGGACACTCTGCAAAGCACGCCCGAAATAAAAGTCGGCGACGTCCTCCTCGAGATTGACGGCTTCAAAATTATGAACAACGGCAAGGTGAAAAACGAGCGGGGCGAAAACGTACTCTACGGCAGCATATCCGACCGAAAACAGTTGGGCGAAAGCGTCAGCCTGAAGGTTCTACGCGACGGCAAAGAGTTTACCGCAACCGCAAAACTCACATATCCGAACCTGTCGGTTGCGCCGCGCATGTACGACAAAACGCCGAAATATTTCATCATAGGCGGATTCGTGTTCTCGCCGCTTACGCTAAGCTACCTCGACGAGTGGCGGAACTCCGACAACCCGCCGATGGACCTTGTCGCACTGGTGGGCGAACCGCTCAAGGACGGGAAGAAAGAGGTGGTAGTTCTCGCGCAGGTTATGAGCGACGAAGTTAATATCGGATACGAATATATGGCAAACTGCATTTTGGAAAAGGTCAACGGCAAAAAGATACTGAGCCTTAAAGACGTCGCCGAAATAGTCGACGCCCAAAAGGACGGCTACGTAAAATTCGAATTCCAAGACAACAGATTCGTGATAATAGACATAGCCGAGCTGAAATCGGCACAGGCGAGGATAGAGAAAAACTATAAAATCCCGTCGGACAGAAGCGCGGATTTGAAGTAATTTGTCATACTCCCAAGACAAAGCGCGCGGAGGAACAAAGTTTCCCCCGCGCGTTTCTTTTTGCATTAAGTGATAAAAAAATACATCCCGACAAAAATGTCGGAATGTATGCAGGAAAATAAACTAACACTAATGCAGCCGCTAAAGCTGCGTTTTTTCCTTCAGTTCCTTGTCTTTTAGGAGGACTTTTTGCTCTACGGCGTGTTTGATTTTCTTGAACTCGGCGGTGTTGCGCTTCGATTCTATGTCCTTGTACGCCCGCCTTAGTTCGGATATTATCGAATCGTCGTCGATTCCGTTTTGCTTTTCGGTGTCGCTGTTGTTTTCAACGTCTTTCATTGCTAAAATTCCTTTCCGATGTTTTCCTTTTGGCATTCTTCGCGCAGCTTCTTGCGGATGCGGTGCACGGCCTTGTCGACTTTCGTGCGGTCGACGTTCAGTTCGCTGCAAATCTCCTGCACCGATATTCCGCGCAGGACGCGCATTTCGAAAATCAGCGCGGTTTCGGGGCTATAGGCGGGGCGCATAGACTCCCACAAATCCATAATCTGGGTTCGGCGGTAGAGCCTCATTTCCTCGTCGTCGAGCTTTTCAAAGTAGTCTTCGGCGGCCTCGTTTTCGCGGTGCAGCGCGCTGATTATTTCGATGGACTCGACGGAAATCGTGCGCTTTTTGTCCTGCGTGCGCAGGAAATCGACCGCGCGGCGCGTGACAATCTGCTTGAGGAATCCGCGGAAGTGTCGGTCGTCGGACGGCTTGTACTTGCCGTCGGAAAACGAATCAATCAGCGAGGAAAATGTGTTCGATACGATTTCGTCGACGTCGGCATCCGAGAGCGAGCACCAGCCGAGCTTCCGCAGACTTTTTTGCGCCATCAACTTGACGATGTCGAAATAGACGTCGAAAAAAATCTGCCACGAGTTGTTCCACAGCAGCCTGTCGCCGTCTTTGCGCATCAGTTTGGAGATAACGCTTTTTGGGGTGTTTGGACAAATCATACAAATGCTTTCGTTTTTTCTCTGTAAATCTTCCGCAGATTTTGAATTTCTTTTGCCTTTTGTTCGTCGCCGGTTTCAAGGTAGGATTTTTCCACCCTTTCGAAGAACGAATCGGCGTTGAAGCCGTCCGTTTTTTCGAGCATTTGGCATACGGTATCGACAAACCTGTATGCCCAACTGTTCAAGTTTCCGCCCGCGCAACTGCCGGCTACCATTCTTTCAAATGCCTTTTGCACTTCGCGCGGCGTCGATTTTCGGTTTTCTATTTTCGAATACAACTCCCCGAATTTCGACTTTTTTTCCGATTCTCTGAGGCTTGCAAAATAAGAAAAATACCCTTCCTTTACCGCCTCGACCCTTTTGGGGTCTCCCAATTTTGCGAACGACTCTTCGGCTTTTTCGAAAACGGAATCGATATCCACGCCGCCTATTTTATTCAAGTAGCTGCCCGTTCTTGAATAGCTGAAACGCTTCCGCTGACTCATAAGATAGCCGACATTTATCGACGTTATTCTGTCGAAAGCATCAACGACTTCCTGCGGGGTCGATTTTTTGTCCCCGATTTTTGCGACCAAATCCGAGACCAGTTTTTCTTTTTCCTGCTTGGTCAATACATTTCTGTAGTAGTGCGGCTCGAAGATATCGAGCGAACGGTCGATTTTTTCCGCGACATCGCTTTTCCCCGCTCTTTTTGCGGCATACCGCACCTTTTCCATTACGGGAATCGGATTCATTCCCTTGGAATCCGAGATTACAAACGGCACGACATTAACCTCGGCTCCGAGACGACAGGGGGTGACCTTTACGGAGGCTTCGACCAATTTTTCAAAAAGGGTCAATATTTTTTTGTCGTTTGAAGAATTTTGTATTTCGACGGCAAGGTTATTGCAGCGTTCGACAAGCTCCTGCCGCGTCATATCGTTGAGGCTTTTTTCCGCCGATACTTTCGGCTGGGCTGCGGGAACGGTGGCGGAATCCGAAACCTCGCCACCCGAAAAGTACAGCCACAGAAGTACTGAGGAAAGAAGTACAGCCGCCGAAATCGAAGCACCCGCGATTATCGCGCGCAAAGGACGGCGTTGCGGATTTTGCTTTGCCTCGACGTTTATAATTTTCTTCCCGTCGGCGACATTCCGCACGTCGGCGATTAGGTCGGAAAAACGCAAGTAGCGGTCGTTCGGCTTTTCCGCGGTTGCGCGGTTTACGATGTTGTTGAAACTGCCCCAAATTACGACATTGCCGAATGTCATATTGTCTTTGCCGCACGGCTGCCACATATACGCGCCGCGTCCCATCAGGTCGGGCGGATTGCCCGTCATCAGGCAGAACATCGTGGCGGCGCATCCCCACATATCGGGGTGCCGTTTACATACCAAGAGGGTGACCGAAAATCGGGCGTGCCCGCCGAGCTTGCCGAGAGCCTGTCTACAGTCATAAGCCCGATGTCGGCAAGGCAGGGCTTGCCCTTGAAAAACAGAATGTTTGCGGGCTTGATGTCGCGGTGGATGAGTCCTTGGGCGTTCAGCTTTTCGACCGTCTCGAAAATCGGCAGCATTATTGCCGCAATTTCCTTTGCCGAAAACCAGTTCGGCGCGGTGCGCCTGTTTTCTATGAGCCATTCGAGCGTCAACGGCTGCCAATCGGAATCGGTCGGTTCGGCGTCGGGATTCGTTCCGTCGGAAAGCGGCATTGTGTAGTAAAGTTTGCCGTTCTCCTCGAAGACGTCGAGAATCGGGATTATTCCGTCAATCGGCGCGGATTTGTCGGGATTGCCGCAGGTCGAAAGCTTTGCATATTGTTCGAGGGCTTTGCGTTCGTGTCCCGATTTGCTCGGCGAGAAAATCTCCTTCAGTGCGAGAGTGGAGCCGTCCGAAAGATTTTGCACAAGCCATACCGCACCGAAACCGCCTTCGCCGATTTTCCGTATGAGTTTGTAGTTTGAAACAATCAAAATTTGACACATATTGTCGCAATAAACGTCCGATGAAAAATTTTGTCAAAAAAATTTCGAACGGGCGGAAGATATTTTTTCTTTTTGCGAAAACGTATGTACAAAGGTTCGAACACGGTGTTTGAGCCGAAATGATAAATACAAGGAAAAAATATGATCATATCCACAACAGCAATCGCGGCGGCTTCGCTGCTTTCACCTGCCGATGTGGCGGACGTAGTCGCGCCGCAGGCAACAGACACAACGGACAATTCCGCGTGCATTGAAACCGTTTCTTCGCAGGAAAAGTTTAATATAAAGATGGGGGTTCAAGCTTCATTTTCTTTGATTCCAATTTCGGGTGGAGGATATCAGCAAGGTATTGACGACTGGAACTAATTAACCCATGGAGCTTCCCGCTCTCCCACGGGAAGCTCTTTTTTTTCGATATGTTAGTATTATTTACTTGCTCGCAAGACATAACTTCCGACTGGCTGATGCCTTTTCTGAAAGACATCGAAGTCTTCCGTTTCGACATCGACAAGTGGCGGCAGTATGACTGGGATTTCTCCTCGAACGGCTTTGCCGCGCAGTCGCCCGACGGCAAAATTTTGACATCCGAAAACGCCGCCTGTATGTATGTGCGCAAGCCGATGTTCTTCGAAATGCTCGACATTCCCGCGGGCGGTTCGTTCGAAAACTGGTGCCGCAACGAGGTCGAAAATTTGTGGCGCGATATGTACCACCGCTTCCACTTCGAGAACCGCCTTGCGCTCGTGCATCCGCCGAAATTCGAGCTTTACAAGCACACGCAGATGACGCTTGCCAAAAAGTATTTCGAAGTTCCGCAGTGGCACATTGTGCGCGGCAAATTCCCGAAAGAACTGGAGGAGGGCGATTGGGTCGCCAAAACCCTAACCCAAGTGCCGATGGGCGGCGGCAAAATTCTGTTCGTTAAAAAAGTCGACATTGCACGGCTCGACCCGCAGTTTCCGTGGTTTTTGCAGCGCAGGGTTGAAGCCGATTCCGACGCGACGGTCTTGTACGTCAACGGCGAGATGTTCGCGTTCGAACTGAACCGCGCCGACTTCGAAGGCGACGACTACCGCAAGACGCAGCCGTTCGACCCGAATATGACTTGGCGGCAATTCGAGCTTTCGCCGAGCGAACGCGCTTCGATAGATGCATATATGAAGGAGGTCGGGCTTGATTTCGGGCGTTTCGACTTTCTGCGCAAAGACGGCAGGTTGATATTCTTGGAGCTCAACCCGAACGGTCAATGGGGATGGCTCGACCCGCAAAACAAGCTCGGGATACTCGGGTTTGTTGCAAACGAGATAGTAAAAAAGCACAATGCCTGCAGATGAAGTGCGCAAAATACATTTTACGTGTCATTTTGTGTGTGGCGGTGCTTTTTGCCGCTGTATTTCTGTTATTCAAAACTGTTTGCGACTCGATTTTGACGGCGGAAAAAATAGCGGCAATCACAACGCCGACGTTTACAACCGAATAGCGGCTTGACTTGTTGTGCAAAGGTTTTAAAGCTTCTTCAAAAAACGGAAGCCGAAATTGTCGAACGCGTGCGGAAGTCGGAAAAGCCCGCAGAGCGTTGAGTTGCATTTTCCGTTTTGGTCGTGAATTAAATGTTGAATTTCGGGAAAAATCGGGCAATTATTCCGCCCGATTTATGAGTATTAAAATCGGTATTATCGGATACGGGAACTTGGGCAGGGGCGTTGAATGCGCCGTCCGCCAGAATCCCGATATGGAATTGGCGGCGGTCTTTACGCGGAGAAATCCCGAAAGCCTCAAGATTTCGACACCCTCGGCGGCTGTCGCGGGCGTGGGCGAAATCGCGCAGTGGAAGGACAAAATCGACGTCATGATAATTTGCGGCGGAAGCGCGACGGATCTGCCCAAGCAGACGCCCGAATATGCGAAGATGTTCAACGTTGTCGACAGCTTCGACACGCACGCGAAAATCCCCGAGCACTTTGCGGCGGTCGACAAGTCGGCGAAGTCGGCGGGAAAAGTCGCGATAATTTCGGTGGGGTGGGACCCCGGATTGTTCTCGCTCAACAGAATGTACGCCAACGCAATCCTCACCGACGGCAAAGACTACACGTTCTGGGGCAAGGGCGTAAGTCAGGGGCACTCCGACGCCGTCCGCCGAATCGCGGGCGTGAAAAACGCCAAGCAGTACACGATTCCCGTGCAGTCGGCTTTGGACGCGGTAAGAAGCGGCAAGAATCCCGACCTCACCACGCGCCAGAAGCACACGCGCGAATGTTTCGTCGTTCTGGAGGACGGCGCAAACGCCGCCGAGGTTGAAAAGCAAATCAAGGAAATGCCCAACTATTTCGCCGACTACGACACGACAGTTCACTTTATCGGCGACGAAGAATTTGCGAAAAACCACAGCGCAATTCCGCACGGCGGCTTCGTGCTCCGCTGCGGCAAGACGGGCGCGAACGGCGAGAACAGCCACATCATAGAGTACAGCCTCAAGCTCGATTCGAACCCCGAATTTACGTCGTGCGTGCTGCTCGCCTACGCAAGGGCGGCGTACAGACTCAACAAAGAGGGGCAGAGCGGCTGCAAAACTGTGTTCGACATCGCGCCCGCGTACCTGAGCGCAAAGAGCGGCGAAGAACTTCGCGCGACGATGTTGTAGGTTTCCGCCACGAATCGAAATTTCGAAAGACCGCATTTTTTTCGGATGCGGTCTTTTTTATTTTCCGTCGGAAGCGGTCTTTTTGTATAACGGGTAGAGGTGTTCGAGTCGTTCGATTTCGTCGGACATTTGCGGATTTCTTTCGACAATCGTCGTGCTTCCTCCGTCGGGGAGGGCGACGGTTTTTGTGCGGTACAAGTCCGATTTTTTCAGTCCGAGTTTTGCGAGATATTTGGCGTCTTGGGCGGCGGGTTGTCCGTATTGCGGGGCGTAGCCGTCGGCGCGGATTATGAAGCTTGCGCCGAACATAGAGTACGAGGAAAATTCGCCGTTTTCGTCGGTATGCGCCGTGTATTTGCGGACGGGCAGGGGCAGAAACATTCCGTTTTTCGAAACAAGCAACTCGGCATTTGCAATGGGGCTGCCCGTTTCGGCGTCGACCGCTTTCAGCCTATTGCAGACACAGCCCGAGAGAATCGGGAGCGCGGCGGCGACGAGAAATGCGGGTAATAACTTTTGCATAATCCGTTCCTATATTTTGCGTTTTGGCAACGCAAGGATTTTCGGAGAACCCGCCATTAGGCTTGACAGAAAAACGCCCGTTTACGATTCTCGAAACGGTTTGAATTTTGTCGAACAACCAACTGTCTATATGGGGAAAATAACAAGAATTGCCTTTGCGGCGGCATCGCTGTTTCTCGCGGCGTGTGCGTCGTATTTTTCGAACGCGTCCGCGCCGACCGATTTGACTGTCGGCGAGTTCTTCACGAATCCGCTCGGCTATGCGCTCGAGGATATGTCGTTTTCGTGGCGGCTGCCCGCGGGACGGCAGACGGCGTATCAAATCGTGGTCGCAAAAGATTCCTCGATGTCCGACGCTTCGCTTGTGTGGGATTCGGGCAGGGTGCTGTCCGCGCAAAATGTGAAAGTCGAATTTCCGCGAAAGGTGGCTTCGCGCGAAAAGCTTTTCTGGAAAGTCCGCTATTGGGACGGCGACGGCAAATGCAGCGCGTGGTCGGCGGTAAACAGTTTCGAGGCGGGGCTCGATTCAGCCGACTGGCGCGGAAGCTGGCTCGCCTCGCCCGAAGTTCCGCAGCCCAAAGACAGGTTTTTCGACTTTCAGGAACGTCAGGGAGTTTTGCCGTACCGCAACGTTCCGCCGACGTATTTCAGAAAGAATTTCGAGCTGAAAAAAGACGTAAAAAAGGCGCGGCTATACCTCGCAAGCAGGGGCATTGCGAAGGCGCACATCAACTCGAAAAAAATCGGCGACGACTACTGGGTTGCGGGTTGGACGGAGTATCCCATTCGCGTGCAGGCAACGACCTACGACGTTTCGGAAAACCTAAAGCGCGGCGCAAACGCCATAGGCGTGGAGCTTGCCGACGGTTGGTATTGCGGCATTCAGGCGTGGTGCTACCAACTCAAGGCGAAAACTTCGCTCAAGAACTACAAGCCCGATTTTATCGCGCAGCTCGAAGTTGAGTACGCCGACGGCTCGACCGAAATTTTGACAAGCGACGATTCGTGGAAATACTCATACGGTGCGCGCCTTGAAGCCGACATCTACAACGGCGAAAAATACGACGCCCGCCGCGGACTCGGTGCGTGGACATGCGCCGATTTCGACGACTCCGCGTGGGGCAAGTCTGCCGCCGAGCCGCGCAAACCGCAGCCGCTTATCGAGCCGCGCCGCTGCGAGCCGATTCGCTGCACCGACATTTTCAAACCCGTGTCGATACGCAGGACGGGTACGGGCGTGTTCATTGTCGATTTCGGGCAGAACTTTGCGGGTATCGAGCGGCTGAAATTCCCGTCGCTGCCGTCGGGTACGGCGATAAAGGTTCGCTGCGCCGAAATTCTCAACAAGGACGGCTCTTTCCGCACCGAAAACTACCGCTCGGCGGAATCGACCGACATCTATATTTCCGACGGCAAGCCCTTTGTGTGGGAGCCGATTTTCACCTACCACGGCTTCAGATACCTCGAGTTGAGCGGGCTTCCCGAGGGCTTCGAGCTTCGTCCCGAAAATGTCGAAGGTCTCGCGCTGCGTACCGCCGCCGCAATGGCGGGCACATTCGAGTGTTCCGAGCCGCTCATCAACAAGCTTCAAAGCAACATTCAATGGGGGCAGCGCAGCAACTTCTTTTCGACCCCGACCGACTGCCCGCAGCGCGACGAGCGCATGGGCTTCACTGGAGACGCGCAGGTGTTTATGCCTACCGCCCTCTATAATATGAACCTCAACGCGTTCTTCGTAAAGTGGATGACCGATGTCGACGACGCGCAGGGCGAGGACGGCATTTACCCGTATTTTGCGCCGAATCTGCCCAAGTATTTGTACGCAACCCCGGGGTGGTCGGACTGCGGCGTAATCGCGCCGTGGGAAACCTACCTTTTCTACGGCGACAAAAAAATTCTGCGCCGCAACTACGCGGGTATGGTCAAGTGGGTTATGCACCAGAAGAACCAGTCGAAAGACCTCATCGCCCCGAACAGGGGAATCGGCGACTGGCTTCAACCCAATCCCAACCCCAAGAAACGCAAGCACGGCAAACGCTACGCGCCCGACACGCCCGACGACCTAATCGGCACGGCGTATTTCGTGCGAACCGCCGACATTCTCGCGAAGACTGCGTCGGTCTTGGGCAAAACCGAAGATTCGAAAACTTTCGCAAAACTCGCCGACGACGTGCGCGCCGCATACGTCAAACGCTTCGTCGCCGACGACGGAACGGTCGTTTCCGACGCGCAAACGGCGTATCTTATGACCCTTTCAAACGACATCGTCAAAGACAAAAAACTGCGCGAAAAATGCTTCGCAAAGTTCGTCGAAAGAATCGCCGCCGACAAATACCAACTTAACACGGGCTTCTTGGGCACGCCGCTATTAAATCCGACACTCTCGCGTTTCGGACGCAGCGATATCGCATTCCGCCTGATGATGAACCGCACAATGCCCTCGTGGCTCTACGCCGTCGACAACGGAGCAACGACGATTTGGGAAACGTGGGCGGGCGAAGACGATATGTCGTTCAACCACTACGCATACGGCGCAATAGGGCAGTGGCTCTACCAGTACGTCGGCGGCTTGTGGCTCGACGAATCCGCGCCCGCATTCAAGAACATCGTGTTCGCTCCGACCCTCGACGGCGTGAAGCTCGACTACGCGAAAACTTCGCATATTACCCCCAACGGCAGGGCGGAAAGCTCGTGGCGCAGACACGGCGGAAAGTTCGTCTGGAATATCACAATTCCGCCGAATTCCACGGGCACGATAGTTCTGCCGTGCAAAGACATATCGAAGGCGAAATTCGACGGGGAAAAAGTCGCTGCCAAGACGCTCGAAAACGTCCCGAGCGGCACGCACACCGTGGAAATAACCGACTAATCCGCGCGGAATCGACAACAAAAACGGGCTGCCGAACGGAATCGACAACCCGTTTTTGTTACCCGCAGAGCCTTAAAAAAGCCCGAGTATTGCGTCCCAGAAAGTGGGCGTGTACAACTCGTACGATTTCGGCTTTACCGTCCTGCCGTCGTACTCAAAAGGCGTATCGCGGTAGTTGCATACCATCCGCTCGCCGTTCGAGTAGGTCGCAAGAAACACGTCTTTTGCAATCTCCCTGTGGTCGTCCATAAACGCGTATTGAAGATGGCGCAACTTCATATAGTCGTCGTAGGCGCGCTTCATAGGCGAAAAATCTTCGTTGTTGTAGTCGATGTAGTAGAACGACGGTCTGCCGCCGCATTCAATCATCTTCAAATACCTGTTCTCGGTCGAACCGAGATAGTTGAACATTTTGTTGCTGTCGGAAAATTTTTCGGTGTCGTGCGGATACGAGGCGTCGATTGTCGCGTAGAACGGCCCGCCGCTCATAATTATGCCGTGGTAGACAATCTGCCAGAGCGGAACGGTCTTTTTGACGAACTTCGGATTGCGAAAATCTCCGCCGACAAACACAACATAAAGCGCGTAGTCGGTCACACCCGCAATGTGGTCTATTCCGCCCTCGCTGCTGAATCCGCCGAATGCGTCGATGTATTTTTGCGAAACCCTGCGCTGCCACTCCGCCATCTCGCTGCGGTTGTTGGGATGGAGCGGATTGTTGCAGGTGGTCGGCAGACGTGCAGTCGTAACGTCGACGTGCATAACCCCGTCTACGCCCAGACGCTTGATGCCCGCAATGTCGTCGTCAAGCCATCTGTCGTGGACGACCTGAAAACAGGTGAAATAAACCTGCCCCCCGGGGAGAATCGTATACTTGAATTCCCCGCCTTTTTCGTCCCATGCAACATCCCACTTGTTGTAGCGCGAAGCCGACTGAACGGCGTCGTGATTGTTGCCGTGAAGCGTCATCCGAAAACCGAGACCTTTTCCGAAGTCGATTGCCTCCTTCATCCCCGCCTCGCCGCCGAGCTCTTCGGGAATCGGGAAGAGGTCGGGGTAGGGGCCGTCGTGCCCGCCCTTCTGCCATCCGACAAAACAAAACTCCACGTCGTCCATCCCAGCCTTTTTGATTCGCTCGAGCACGTTTTTGCCGTCTTCGAAAGTGTACTGAACCGTCATCGGAATCTGCGCCCATTTCGATTCGGGCACACCGCGGCGCACGCGCGTGGAAAATTTCATTCGCACGTAAATGGAGTCGACCGCCTTTTTCAGCGTCTCGTTGCCCTTTACGCGCTCGACAAGCGGACGAACCGCACCGCGAGAAAGCTGATAGTCGCGGTAGACCCTGCCGACCCCCGCATACGTCGCGTCGCCACTGTCAAGCTTGTAGAAATCGACAACGATGTCCTCATACGGGTCGCAACGAATATCCCTGATGTTGAAGCGCGGGAAAATCTCGTAATTACCGCCGACAGATTGCGCAACGGGGGTAAATTCAAGCTCCAAACCCTTGACGATAACCGCCGCCGAACCGCTCGGCGTCTTGAACCCCATAAGCGACATACGGCGGTTGTACGAGTACGAACCGTTGTCCTGCGTGAATTCGATAAAAGAACCGTCGGGCATAACATACCAACCCGCGTCGCCCTTGCGAGCCTTCGCAGCATCCGCAACAATATCGACATACAGCGCATCGCGGGGAATCTCGCGCACGGGCACGCGAACGCGATAAACCTCCCTGCCGCCAAACCGCTCGGCAAGCTTTTCCATGGGAACATCGCGCAAAGAAACCCGCCCGTCCGACATGCCAATCCGCAAAGTAGCCGAGTCAAAAGCCCCCGCCACCCCTGAAAAAAAGAATACAACCCCCAAAAGTAATAATTTCCTCATCGTATAATCGTGTTAATTGTAAAAATAATAGCTGACGAAAAGTAGATATATTTCTTGGAATTTACGTCAAGGTTTATTTAACGTACTGCAAATCGCGATATAAGGGCGTAAGCACTTACATCTCAATATATTTCAATTTCCCGAAAAATCGGCAGTGCGTAAACCGTAAATTCTGTTTTTTCTTGAAAAAAGAAACAAATAGTTATTGATTGGGATGGATTAGTTTTTTTATGCAAGCGATAATTTTAGCAGCTGGAATGGGAAAGAGGCTCGGCGAGTTAACCAAGTCCAACACCAAGTGTATGGTAAAGGTCAATGGGGTGCCTCTTATTGAACGGATGTTGTCGCAGTTGGAAAAGTTGCAGTTGCAGCGCATAGTGATGGTTGTAGGCTACCATGCGGAGGAATTAAAGTCGTTTGTATTGTCGCTTAATTGTAAAGTTCCCATCATTTTTGTTGAAAATCCCGTTTACGATAAGACAAATAACATATATTCTCTTGCTCTTGCAAAACAATATATGCTCGAGGAAGATACTCTATTATTGGAGTCGGATTTAATTTTCGAAGATTCGCTGTTGGATTTGCTTTTAAGTTCGCCGTTACCCAATATCGCATTGGTGTCAAAATATCACCAGTGGATGGACGGTACAATGGTTCAGATTGGCAACGATTGTAAAATTACAAATTTCGTGCCCAAGACGGCATTCGATTTAAAAAACATAGATACATACTACAAAACCGTAAACATTTACAAATTTACGAAAAAATTCTGTGAAAACGTGTATGTGCCTTTTCTCGAAGCCTATATAAAAGCTTTCGGAAATAACGAATACTACGAACAGGTACTTCGAGCCATAACGATACTCGACAAGGTCGATTTATTTGCACTCCCCGTTGAAAATAGAAAATGGTATGAAATAGACGATATTCAAGACCTCGACATTGCCGAGGCAAAGTTTTCCGAAAACGGACAACGACTCAAAAAACTCACGGGACGCTTCGGTGGCTATTGGAGATTTCCGAATGTTGTCGACTTTTGCTATCTTGTAAATCCCTACTTTCCAACGCGAAAAATGCGGGATGAAATGAAGGCAAATTTCGACGTGCTGCTCGAATCGTATCCCTCGGGTATGGGCGTGATTTCTATGCTTGCAGGCAAGTACTTCGGTTTGAATTCCGACTGCATTTGCGTCGGCAATGGTGCCGCCGAGTTAATTAAGGCTTTTCTCGAACGCAAGGGCTGGAAAGTCGGAGTAATACTTCCGTCTTTCGAAGAATATATAAATCGGGTAGGGGATTGCAATTCCGTTGTGTTTATTCCTAACAACGATGATTTTTCCTATACCATCGATGATTTGTTCGAATTTTTTAACGACAAACAAATTGATACTTTGATTTTGGTCAATCCCGATAATCCGTCGGGAAATTTCATAAAAAAGAACGATGTCCTGCGGCTGTTAAAATGGGCTTCCGAACGCAACATTGCCGTTCTTGTGGACGAATCGTTTATCGATTTTGCCGAAGGCGATAAAAACACTTTGTTGGATAATGACATATTGGCATCAAATCGAAATTTATATGTTATAAAGTCCATATCAAAATCTTACGGAGTTCCGGGAATAAGATTGGGTGTACTTGTTTCACACGACGTTGAATTCATAACATCGCTCAAAAATAATATGCCGATATGGAATATAAATTCGTTTGCCGAGTTTTATATGCAGGTATTCAATAAATACCAGAACGATTATGAAAATGCCTGCGAACTTTTCAAAACCGAACGCAATCGTTTCTTCGAAAAACTTTCCGCAATCGATTCCCTCAGAGTTATAAAGTCGCAGGCCAACTTTTTCCTTGTCGAGCTGGCGGGTAAAATCTCTTCAAAAACTTTTTCAGAGAAACTGTTGCTCGATTTCAATATACTTGTGAAGGATTGTTCCGCAAAGAGAGGTTTTGCGGGAAGGAATTATATAAGAATTGCGGTAAGAAACCGTTCCGACAACGACTATCTACTGGAATCCATAACTAAATTGTTGGGAAAATGAAAATATTTGATTTTAACGAAATTTCGTCATTAAGGATTTTGCCCGAGTCGGCTCTCGAATGGGTTCGGGAGGCGTTTATGATGAAGTCAGATGTTTGCCTGCCGCCCAAGATTAGCATAAAACAGAACGGCAATGTGTTTTTCAATACAATGCCCTGTCTTATTCCGCAGTTAAACCGTTTCGGCGTAAAAGAAGTAAGTCGCTTCCCATCGAGAGTTCCGTCGCTCCAGAGCCAAATTCTGCTATACGAGGCTTCTTCGGGAAATCTGTTGAGTTTAATGGACGCAACGTGGATAACATGTATGCGCACTGGGGCTGTCGCGGCGACGGCCGTTAGGCAATTCGAAAAATCCGACGCTTCCGTTTACGCTTTTGTCGGGCTCGGAAATACGGCGAGGGCGACAATGATGTGCCTTGTTCCCTGGTTCAAAAAAAAGAAAAGCTCCACGAAAATAAAGCTTTTCGCCTACAAGGAACAGGAATTGATGTTCATACAACGTTTCAATGATGTAGAAAACGTGCAATTTGAAGTTGTGTACGATGCGAAATCGTTGGTTGAAAATACCGATGTATTGATTTCGTGCGTGACATCTTTCGACTCGCTATTTTGCGAAGACAAATATTACGGCGATGGAATGTTGCTTGTTCCCGTCCACACCCGCGGATTTCAGAATTGCGACCTGTTTTTCGATAAAATTTTTGCCGACGACAAAAACCACGTTTCTAATTTCGCAAATTTTGCTAAATTCAAAAAATTCGGCGAAATTTCGGATGTGTTAATCGGCAAGGATGTTGGACGCGCAAACGATTCCGAGCGAATAATATCGTACAATATAGGAATCGCATTGCATGATGTCTTTTTTGCGTCGAAAATTTACGATATGCTAAACAATGCCGACAATGATTCCGATTTCACGGAACCGTCCATTCCGACAGGGAAATTCTGGATGTGATTTCCTTGGAAATGTAACAAATAGATGTTTTTACTTGTGCCTTTTGTTTTATTTTATTTTATTTGATATTGACAAACCGATTGGGTCGCATATCTTTTTAGTAAATTTATTTCAGTTTTTATGCCGTAATGACACTTTGTGATTAGAACACTATATGCATACAATGGAAAGCAATCGAAATTTGGTATCATTAGTACTTCCGATTTACAATGTAGAACCGTATCTGGAAAGGTGTCTCGAGTCCATTGTCAACCAGACTTATAGTAATTTACAAATTATATGTATTATTGACGGCAGCAAGGATAATTCAATCGTGATATGCAGAAAATACGCGCAAAAAGATCCCAGAGTTGAAGTTTTCGAACAGGTGAATTCTGGGTGTGCCGTTGCAAGAAACAACGCCTTAAAAAAAGTCCGCGGAGAATATGTATGTTTTATCGATCCCGACGATTACATAGACCCTTGTTATGTGGAGTCTTTGTTGACCGAATCCCTATCAGCGTGTTCTGATATCGCGATTGCCACGATGTTGCGTGTTAAAGGAAACTCGGTTAAGCCGAGAACCAATTATCTGGGAGTTCAAAAATACGAGGGAAAAAAATCGATTTTCTCCGCAGCCAACTGCCCGCCCGAATATGCCGTAATAAATAAAATGTATAAAACAAGCCTTCTTTTTGAAAACAACATTGAATTCGAAACGGGATGCCTTTGGTGCGACGACGTCAGATTTTGTGTCGAGGCATTGCTATGCGCAAAAAGCGTAGTTACGGTGGAACGCGCAACATATTATTACGTAAAACGTACCAACAGCATTTCGCACTCGCAAACAAGCGAGAAAAAACAGTTGCAACGCTATAAGATACAACGAAATGCAATTTCCGCGTGCATTGCGAACGGAGTCGATATCCCCGCCGAAGAATTGTGGATTACGAAAATAGTAAAGTCGTTTTTCGGAATTCCGCTTTTACGTTGTCGCGTAAACGTTGAAACTGCGCGCGAACACTGGTTTGTTTTCGGCGTAATCCCCGTATTCGCCAAGAAAAATTATGACTAAAGTTTCCGTAATTGTTCCCGTATATAATTCCGCGCTGTTTTTACGGGAGTGCATAGAAAGCATACTTTCGCAATCAATAGATAATTTTGAAGTTCTGTTGATTGACGATGGTTCGACGGACAAAAGCAGGGAGATTGTCGATGAATATGCAAGAGCTTTCCCGAACGTTAGGGTATTTCATACGGAAAATCGCGGCTATGCCAGCGCGTGCAATTTGGGACTATCGGAGGCAAAATCCGAATATGTATCGATAATAGATTCCGACGACATCGTCGATACATATATGATTGAAAATCTGTACAATAGGGCGATTGAAACAAATGCCGACGTGGCAAAATCGAGGTATTCTGAATTTTGGAATCTACCGCATTTTAAGCGCGAACGCGAGTGCGGGGCGGTTATCGAAACTCGAAATACATTTACCTTGTTGGAACATCCCGAACTATTGCGTTTTCATCCGAGTATCTGGACCTGTTTATATAGAAACTCATTTTTACGGGAAAACAACATTAGTTTTGTTTCGAACCCGTTTCGTTGTTGGGAGGATAATTTGTTCCAAATTCAAACGCTGTATTTGGCAAAACGCATAGTGTTTTTGAACAAATCGTACTACCATTGGCGCAACACAACAGTTTTGCATTACGATAAAATAAAGGATGCGCGTATACCATTTGAAATCATAAAGCAAACCCACGATTGGCTCGATTCAATCGGTTGCACGAACAACGATATTTATGAAAACCTTTTTTATCGCGAAGCCGTGTATTTAAAATCCGCACTTGCAGTATCCCGCGCATCCGAAGTAGGGGCGTTGTTGGATAAAGCCGACGCGTATTTTGAGGGGTTGTCGAAATTGGATATTCCGCCTCAACTTTACGCGGCAAAATGGAAACGGATTGGGCTTTATCGGTGTGCGCCGTATTTGTTTTATGTACTCGAAAAAATCAGACAAAAGATAGGAAAAACTTCAAAAATATTAAGATACTACAAAAGATAACCGACACCGAACGCGTCAAAAACGCCGACATCGCGGTAGTTGCGGTTTCGTGGGCAATGTATAACGGGAAATTTTCGAAAATATATTTTACAATGTTGTAGTTTTGTTTTAGATAAGGTTCTAATTTAATAACAGCCTTTCTTTCAATCAAGATGACATCTACGACAAAAAAATTTTTGGAATTTGTATTTTCCGCAAAAAATGAAGATTGCTATAAGGTTATAACGATTCTCGGCGTACGCTTTAAGTTTAAGCTAAAATATAAAGTTTTGGAATCAAAAATAAAGGATGTCGAATCGAAACTAAATAATATCGAGTCAAATATCAATAACGTCATTGCGACAACAGGTGCTCCGCAGATTGCGACAAACGATATCAACACAAAAATCGACAATATCGCGGCTCTACTAATGCTTTCCGTAGACATCCGCAATATTCCCAAAAGTGTAAATCTGACGGGGAAAATACAGCAAGTTTCCTTTGGAATGCTAAAAGAATTCGATAAGGTTTGTCGAAAATACAACTTAAAATATTGGCTCGATTACGGTACGATGTTGGGCGCAAAGCGACATCGCGGCTTTGTCCCGTGGGACGACGATATTGATGTCGGTATGATGTACGATGATTATTGCGAATTCTTGCGCGTATTCAACGACGAGTTTAGAAATACAAATTACGGACTCGTTGTCGTTCCATCCCAAATCGGGAAAATATGCCACAAGCAATTTATGCCATCGACAAAGGATGAGACTGTAAAGTTTATAAATTGGGAGCTTGAAGGCAAACTGTCTTTTGCGCTCGATATTTTTCCGTTTTACAATCTTAAGAAGGAAATATCAAAAGAGCGCGCTCGGGACGAACTGCAAAAACTCATATCGCGCAAGTCCAAGTGCCACAGAGAAAACAGTCAATACGAAGGTTTCTTGAACGCCGATAAAATTGTGAATGAAACCCGCGAAAGACTTTCACAACAATCTGAGTCAAACTACATATTTCTCGGGACGGAAACAATGACCACCAATCCCGACATAAGAAGCGTTGACGATATGTTCCCGCTCAAGGAGCTTTCATTTGAAGAAGGGCGTTTTTACGTTCCCAAAAACATTGAATATATTTTGACGGGCAGATACGGCGACTACATGGCATTCCCTTCGAACTTGAACTTTCGCCACATAAAGAACGATACAATCGACAAAAGCGAACTGCAAAAACTCGAGACTATTTTGAACTCGAAATAAAGAACGTTTTTTCTCTTTGTACGATTGGAGAAAACGGGAAACTTTGCTATTTCCCGTATCTTTTCGATATTATTTTTGCATATTTGCGCCTAATCCAAAACTGGCGTTTGAACAAAAATGCAGGATTTCGCCATGCCATCTTTAGAAATGCTAAGACTGGAGCGAACTTTTCTTTTATCTCGGCTTCCTTTTCCGCGTACGGAGTTTGTCTGAGATAATGGAAGAATGCACACGCATACGGATTTGCCGTCATTCCGAACGGAGCGGTCCACGGCTTATCGGGACCGCACAAATGTACGATTCCCGCATTGTCGAGCATACTTTCCAATTCGCCGTCATCAAATCCGTATTTTTTGTTGAAAAAGAGGGGGACGATTTGCCAACGGGCGGGCAACTTTTTTACATTTCGGGCATAGACGTCATTAAGGACATCTTGGTCGAGAAATCGCGAAACCCCGTTTAACTGTTTTGTCCTTTCGAACAGACGGATGCCGATTTTATCTTCTCTGCATTTCTTTGAGTTTATCAAAATGACTCCCGCAATGAAATAGTCCGAATCTTTCGAATCGGGAATTACGCCTGCATAGACATCCGAGATATCGTATGCGAAAAGTTTCGATATGTCGTCAATGCAAACAACGTCGCAGTCAAGGTAAATGGCCTTATCGAATTCGGGTTTTATTTCGGGAATCAGGTATCTAAAACAAGTCTCTTTTGTGATATATTTTAGATACCAAGAGACATTGAAAGCATCGAATTGTCGGGAGTCTACGTTCAGAAATTCCAATCTATTCTTTCCCGCCGTGGCCAGCAATTTTGTTTTATTTTCTTCAGTTAGACTATCGCAAAGGATTCCGAAATACAACGGCGCAGCGCAATTTGCCGCGACGGATTTAACGACAACTGCCGCATATTTTGCATAGTTGTCGTCGCAGGCGATAAATATCGGTATAGTGTTCATATTATAGGAATATTCTGTTCCAAAAATATTTTCTGAAAATCCACCACGGTTTGCGTTTGATTTGCTTAAATAGCATTTTGTAAAAAATTTTGCCTTTCTCCCGTTCCGACTCTTCCGCAAATGCGGCGGCTTCCTCGGGCGACATCCTCCATTCCGTCTCCGACAACGCGGCCAGATACAATCTGTAATACGGATTCAACGCGTTATATCCGATTTTCCACGGTTTAAAATCGCCGACAAAATGGATAATTGCGGGGGAGGGGGCTGCCCTGCGGTATTCCAACTTACGGCGAGAGTACGATGTTTCGCACAGAACTTTCGGAGTGAACTGAAAGTTGTATTTTATTCCGAAATCGACGGTTTTTCCGCGCAGGAATATATTAAGGATAGTTTGGTCGAGCAATTTCAGGCGTCGCGGATTTTCCACAACGAAATCCATTATATCTTTTTCGATACTTTGCGCACGCCATTCCTGCAAGTTAAATAAAATGACGCCCGCATTAAAGTATTGGTAGTCCGAAGGAAAGTAATTTCTGTGGTTCTTTAAGAATTTTTCGAAAATACAGTCTATCCCGACTGCCGCACATTTTTCCGTTAAATCGAGCGCAAAAAGTTCCGCCAACGAAGAATTTACAATGGTGTCGCAATCAAGATACAAACATTTTTGCACCGCCTCTGGAATGAGCTCGCCGATTTTTAGCCTATACCACGTCGCCCGAGTTATATAACCTGATTCGGGAAAATCCTTAAAGTTGTCCGGATTTATATTTAAGAAAGATACTTCGTAATTCGAAAAATTTCTGTAAACGGAAAGCTTTTTTTTGTTTTCCTCGGACAATCCGCCGTCGAGAATCCAAATCCTAATATGGTGGTCGGGGTTGTGGGCAAGTATAGACGCCACGACAGCAGCAGCGTGTCGGGCGTAGTTATCGTCTGGGGCAAGAACGAAATCCATATTCATTTTTTATCGGGGTTTGAATCGTTTTTTATTTCTCAAATAAAGTAACCGCATTGTATAAAACTTCGGGCGTAGAAAAAATCCCAAGTAGCGTTTCCAATACCATAATAACCGCCTAAACACTTTAAACCTTTTATTGTATTCAATGGACAAGTCGGCAAACGGTGTTTTCCTCAAATAGTAAAAATACAATGGCGTCCACGGGTGTGCCGTTATGCCGAACGGAATCACCCAAGGTTTGTCGGGCCCTGTAAAGTGGATTATCAGCGGATTGTAAATAGCCTCCGAAACATCGTTGTTTGAAAAATACGAAGTTCGCCTTCCTCGAAAGTAGGGCGCAACGACGCCGTATTTTGGCGGCACGAACAGCACTTTACCGCGGAACGCCACATTTAGGATGTCTTGATCGGCATATTTAATTGCATTTCCCCAAACTTTAATTGCGTCAAAGAAACTTCCGACAATGTTTTCATTGCGCATTTTTTCGATATTAAGAAGCAATACCCCAGCATTGAAATATCTGCCAATCCCCAATTTCTTGGTATATTCTCGGGAAACGAAATCGTCTACGGCTGCGACATAGTTGTCGCCGATATCAATGTCAAAATACTCTG
Source organism: uncultured Opitutales bacterium (assembly GCA_900548275.1). Classification (GTDB taxonomy): domain Bacteria; phylum Verrucomicrobiota; class Verrucomicrobiia; order Opitutales; family Intestinicryptomonadaceae; genus Merdousia. Next base: position 261,666 of record URJY01000001.1, read on the forward strand.
CTATGTCGCCGTTTACCACTACATCGCAATCGAGATAGATTCCTTTCTTATACGGGAAAGTAAATTCTGAGATAAAAAAACGCGAACATGTATCAAGCGATATGTGGGAACACTTTATCTCTATCGGTATTGATTGTAGTTTCTGTTTTACGTCTATGAAACTTACTTTATGATTTCCGCAGACTTCGGAAATCACACGCCTGTTGTGTTCCGACAACGATGATACCAGTATAATGAAGTGTAAATCTGACTTTGTATTACTTAAAACGGAAGCAATTACGACACACAAATGCGTGACATAATTATCATCGCATGACATATACACAGGAATCAGTTTACACATATAACTTAGCTTTTTCTACAATTCCGTGTGTCTACTTGTCAATGATTTTCTATAGGGTGGCGGCAAGATTGTTTGTTATTTATTTTCAGAAATAGGACGCGAAAGATAAACACATTAAGGCGGCCATCGGATTAAATTTCATTAGACATAATGCTTATTAAAATACAAACGCGCATCTAAATGGAATTCTGAAGGTTGCGGTAATTTTAGAAAGTTAAGATATATTTCTTTAGGTCGCGGCGTTGGTCGGCGTCGTATGTGTAGGTTTTTATTAGGGTTATTATGAACCACGCTGCGAAAAGTACTCCCGTTATTATCCACAAGGCTTTCGGGGCGACGATTTTTACGGGGTCGGCGTCAACTGCGTTGATTATCGTGAAATTGAATGCTATCACTGCTAGTGTGAAGTCGGTCGCGAGCAATACGCCCAAGTCGAAGAAGCTTACGTTGCGCAGTGGCGGGAATCTTTTCGGCGTGATATGGTCGCCGAAATAGCTTAACCACGCGAACGGACCGACAAGAATTACGTCAATCAGGAATATTGCCGCCGACATCGACATCTTATAGCCGCTTACAAACGCCTTTCGGAACGACAGGTTCAGTTCGGGAAACTGTTCCGAAACAAGTCTTATGTTCTCGATACCCGTAAGGTTTATGTATGCAAGCGCAAAAAAAGACACGGCAAGGAACACACAAAAAACCTTTTTTGTAATGCCTGCCCCCGTGTCTTTTTTGTCGAATGTCATACGGTTATCCGAAGATGCGTTCCGCCGCGTCGATGTCCTTAAACGACATTATCATAACGGGTTTGCCGTTCACGGGGCGCGTCATTGCATACATATATTCGATGTTCAGCCCGACTTCCGAAGCCCTTTTGAGCACTTTCGAGAGAGCCCCCGGTTTGTCTTCGACCTCGATTGCGAGCACTTCGACGAGTTTTGCGAAGAAGCCGTTTTCCTTCAGAGCCTGCGCCGCCTTTTCGGGGTCGTCCACAATGGCGCGGACGATTCCGTAATCCTTTGTTTCGGCGATTGTGATGGTCATCAAATTTATCTGTGCGTCGGCAAGGATTTTGCAGACGCGTTCGAGATGACCGGGGGTATTTTCCAAGAAGACCGATAATTGTTTCTGTCGCATAGCCGAATTCCTACAGTTAAATTTTGCGGTTGTCAATAACCCTCTTTGCCTTCCCTTCGGATCTGGGAATTTTATTTGGTTCTACGATTTTAACTTCGATTTTGATGCCGACTATGTTTGCTATCGAAGTTTTGATTTTCTTGCGGAGCGCGTCGAGAGCCGAAACGCTGTCGGTGTAGAATTCTTCGCGGACTTCGACTTCGACCGTTACGTTGTCCAAGTCCTTTTCGCGTTCGAGAATTATTCTGTAGTTGGGCGTGCATTCGGGGACGCGCATAAGGGCGACCTCGATTTGCGACGGGAACACGTTCACGCCTCTGATGATGAACATATCGTCGCTTCTGCGCCCTATTCTGCGGATTCTGCGCAGGGTTCGTCCGCATTTGCAGGGCACTGTCATAATGGAAGTTATGTCGTGGGTGCGGTAGCGGAGGATGGGCATAGCGCGTTTTGCGAGCGTTGTCAGGACAAGTTCGCCCTCTTCGCCGTCGGGAAGCGGTTCGCCCGTTTCGGGGGCGACGATTTCGGGATAATAGTTGTCTTCGAGGATGTGCAGACCGTTTTGTTCGCCGCATTCGCAGCCAACCCCGGGGCCCGTGATTTCGGAGAGTCCGTAGATGTCGTGTGCGACGATATTTGTGTTTGCCTGAATGAACTGGCGCATTTGTTCCGACCACGGTTCCGCGCCGAATACGCCGTGCCGCAGAGGCAGAGCCTTGAGGTCGATTCCGTACTTGGGGGCTGCTTCGATAAGGTGGATGAAGTAGCTCGGCGTGCCGCAGAACGCGGTTGTGCCGAAGTCGCGCATAATCATAAGCTGGCGTTCGGTGTTGCCCGTCGACGCGGGAATTACCGTGCAGCCGAGCTTTTCCGCGCCGCCGTGCGCGCCCAGACCGCCCGTGAACAGACCGTATCCATAGCAGATTTGAACGAAGTCGCCGCGGTTGATTCCGCACATGCGCAGGCAGCGCATAACCGAGGTTTTCCAGACTTCCATATCGTCCTCGGTGTAGCCGACAACGATGGGCTTGCCCGTTGTGCCGCTCGAAGCGTGGAGTCTTACGACTTCGTTTGTGGGAACGGCAAAGAGTCCGTAGGGATATGTGTCGCGCAGGTCGCTTTTCTGCGAGAACGGCAGTTTTGCGATGTCGTCGATGGACTTGATGTCCGACGGTTTCACGCCGAGCGCGTCCATTCTGTTGCGGTAGAGCGCGACGTTGTCGTAGGCGTGCTTTACCATTGCGACGAGTCGCTGCGACTGTATGAATTTTAATTGTTCGCGAGGAAGGAAATCCATCGCGCTTGCGGGATGGAAGTTTCCGTTTTTGTCGTTCCAGTTCTGAACCATATTGGAGGGGATGATTGCCTTTGAAAATTAGCTGTTGCGCCCGAGTTTGAACGCCTCTTCGTTTGCCTCGCGGAGCTTTTCGGGGAAGAATTTCGCCACGGTTTCGAGCCAGCGCGATTCGGGAATGTCGAGATGTTTGCTGAGCACGCCGAGCGCGGCAACGTTAATCGACTTCGCGCTTTTGAGTTTCGACACGTCGAAGTCGGCGGGCGAAATCACCACGCCGTCGGGTGCGAGCGACGCCTTGTGCACGTCGGACCATTCGGGTTCGAGCGACAGCAGAAAGTCGATAGTGCCCTCGCCTATCATCGGGCTTACTACTTTTTTGCCGAAGCGAACGTCGCTCGAAATCGAGCCGCCGCGCTGCGACATACCGTGAACTTCGGCTTTTTTAACGTCGTAGCCCTCTTCGAAGAGAAGTTCGCCGAGAATCAGTGCCGCCTTGAGCACGCCCATTCCGCCGAGACCCGCTATACGGATGTTTGTGGTTTTATCCATTGTTATGCCTTCATTTTTGCGAGGTTGGCCGCCGCGAGCAGGCACGGCTGTTTGAGAATGACAAGCGTCGTTTCGTTTGTCGCCAATTTCTCTTCAAGATACGATTTGATTTTGTCGCAGTCGCGCACGGGATTGAACGTTTCGACGTTCTGAACGCCGATTGCCTTTGCAACGTCGGCAATCGAAACTGCGTGCGGCGCGGGCGAGTGGTCGAGCTTTCTGCCCGTCCCAGGGTGTTCCTGCTGACCCGTCATCGCGGTTGTCGAGTTGTCGACCACAACCACGACGTGCCCCGTTGCGGGCGGATTGTAGACCATTTCGAGGAGCCCCGTAAGTCCGCTGTGCATAAACGTGCTGTCGCCGATTACGCTTACGACCTTTCTTGCGCGCTCTTCGGGCAGAACCTTGCGCAAGCCTATGCCCATACCTATCGACGCGCCCATGCAGATTTGCAAATCCATACCGCTTACGGGCTTCATCGCGGCGAGCGTGTAGCAACCGATATCGCCCGAGACAATGCAGTTTAAATCTACAAGGGGCTTGAAGCTGAACGTGTGCGGGCAGCCTTTGCACAGCTGCGGGGGCTTCGCCTTGAATACGGGGGCGGCGTAGTCGGTGCGCCCTTCGATTTGCGCGCGCGCCCTGTCGGAATTGAATTCGCCGAAACGCCAAACTTCGTCGCGCGGTTCGACATTCGCGCCGCCCGCCAGAAGCAGGGTCGTCATATACGGATCGCCCTCCTCTATCACGACGCAACGCTTGTAGCGTTTTGTAAATTCGGCGATTTTCGCCACGGGGAGCGGATTCGAGAAAGCCACTTTGAAGAAACCCGCATCGGGGGCTACTTCCATCGCGTGTTGGAACGCAACGCCGCTTGCGACAATGCCGAGTTCGTTCGACTTGCCCTCGATGACAAGATTCGGCGATTCGTCCGACTCGTTCCACTTTAGCATATCGGCGTGCTTTTGGCGCAAACGCCTGTGGGCGGGCTTTGCGTGCCCCGGAACCATAACGTGGGTTGTTATGTCCTTTTCGTATTTCGTGGGATGGAGCGGTTCGGCGGAATCGGCGTCGTAGCGGACAATCGTGTTGCTGTGGGCTATGCGCGTTGTCGTCCTCAAAATGAACGGAATGCCCCATTTGCGCGACAGCTTGAACGCCAAGCGGGTGAAATCGTACGCCTCCTGCGAATCGGCGGGTTCGATTACGGGCAGCCCGCCGACGTAGCCGAGCGAGCGGGTGTCCTGTTCGTTCTGGCTCGAAGCCATCCCCGGGTCGTCGGCTACGACCGCCACAAACGCGCCCTGAATGCCGCTGTAGGATGCCGTAAAGAACAAATCCTGAGCAACGTTGAAGCCGACGTGCTTCATTGTGCACATCGATGAGGCTTCGGCAAACGCCGCGCCGAGCGCAACTTCCGCGGCGACCTTTTCATTGGGAGCCCATTCGGCCGTTCCGCCGAGCTTGGAAAAATTTTCGAGAATTTCGGTCGAAGGCGTTCCGGGGTATCCGACGCCGAGCGCGCAGCCCGAATGCAGTGCGGCAAGCGCGATTGCCTCGTTGCCGCTCAAGAGTTTCTTTTCAAGTTTAGACATACCTGCGATATTGAACTTTTCCGCCCGTCCGCGCAACATCATTTTGAAATATTTTCCGAAAAAAAGACCTTTTCGGGCGCAAAATTTTTGCTATAAAACTTAAAAAATCGGCGGACAGTCCGATAAACGCAAAATATTCGCTCCCGAGCGGGCGCGGGAAAGATTTTCATACGCAAACAAAATTTACACACAAATATGGACTATAAATTCAAGGCAGAAGTAAAACAGGTACTCGACATCGTTGTAAACTCGCTTTACACCGACAAGGAGATTTTCGTAAGGGAACTCATTTCGAACGCGTCGGACGCGTCCGAAAAATTGCGCTACGCAAAACTTTCCTCGGGCGGGAAAGTGGCTGACGGCGAACTGAAGATAAAGCTCGCCTGCGACGAAAAGGCGGGTACGTTCTCCATCGAAGACTTCGGCATTGGTATGACCGAAGAGGAACTTGTTTCGAATCTCGGCACAATCGCGCACTCGGGGTCGAAGGCGTTTGTCGAAGCGTTGAAGGAAAGCAAAGGCAACCTTGCCGACGGGCTTATCGGACAGTTCGGCGTCGGCTTCTACAGCGTCTTTATGGTCGCCGACAAGGTCGACGTCTACACGAAAAGCGAGGGCGGCAAGGGGCTACACTGGTCGTGCGCGGGCGACGAAAATTTCACGATAGAAGAGTGCGAAAAATCGGAGCGCGGAACGAAAATCGTCGCGACGCTCAAAAAGGACTTCCTCGAATTTGCAAAGCCGCAGCGCATTAGGGAGATTGTCGAAAAGTACAGCGCGTACGTCGATTTTCCGATTTTCCTCGGCGACGAAGAACTGAAAACGCATCAGGCAATCTGGCTCAAGGCGAAGTCCGACATCACCGAAGAACAGTACGACGACTTCTACAAATTCCAGACCCACGCCTACGACAAGCCGCTCGACCACCTGCACTTCAAGGCGGACGCGCCAGTCGAGCTCAATGCCCTCGTCTACATCCCCAACGACAATCCCGAACGCCTCGGTTTCGGCAAGACCAAGAGCGAAGTCGCACTCTACTGCAAGAAGGTGCTCATCGACCCCTCGCCGAAAAACCTGTTCCCCGAATGGATGCGCTTCGTCAAGGGCGTAATCGACAGCTCCGACATCCCGCTGAACATCTCGCGCGAAAGCATGCAGGACAGCGGACTCGTCAAAAAGCTCGGACGCGTCGTCACAAAACGCTTCATAAAACACCTCGGTGAACTGTCGAAAAAAGACGCCGAAAAGTACAATCTGATATTCAAAAAATTCGGCGTGTTCCTCAAGGAGGGCGCGGCGGTCGATTTCGAAAACCGCGCGGAACTGGCGAAGCTGCTGCGCTTCGAATCGAGCCTCTACGCCGACGGCACAAAGGTTTCGCTCGAAGACTACGTTTCGCGGATGAAAGCCGACCAGAAGGACATTTTCTACGCGTGCGGCGTGGACAGAAAGACGATTGAATCAGCCCCGTACATCGAGGCGTTCACCGCCCGCGGGCTCGAAGTGCTCTACCTCTACGAACCGGTCGACACATTCCTTGTGGGCAATCTCGGTGCGTTCGAAGAAAAGCCTTTCGCAAGCATCGACTCGGGCGACATCTCGCTTGGCGACGCGCCGAAAGCGGAGGGCGAGGCAATCGCCGAAGACGACTTGAAATCGCTCAAAGAATGGATTAAAACCACGCTCGGCGATTCGAAAATCACGGAAGTTGCAAGCGAGGGCAGGCTCGTCGACAGCCCCGTCGCCGCGCTTTGCACCGACGGCATCACGCCGCAAATGCGCATAATGCTCAAGGCGATGAACCCCGACAACCCCCTGCCCGCTCCCGCGGTAAAGCTCGAAATCAACCCGCGCAGCGATGTTGTCAAGAACCTCGTCGCGCTGCGCAAGTCCGACGAATCGCTTGCAAAGCTCGTGCTCGAACAGCTCTACGACAACGCGCTTCTCGCCGCGGGTCTGCTCGACAACCCGCGCACAATGGCGAACAGGCTCAACGAAATTCTTTCGAAAGTTAAGGCGTAAGAAAAGCCGCAAAACTCATACAAAAGAGTCCGCACCGATTTTTCCGATGCGGACTCTTTTTTTCCCGAAATCCGAACTAACGCACGCGGAAACTTTCCAGATATATCCGCGCCTTGTCCGCCTTGAAGCTCGACGCAAAGACAACCGTTATCGGCAGTTGGTGGCGCGCAATTTTCAACTCGCCAAGCTTTATTTCCGCGAAGTTTGCGCCCGCAATTTCGCCCGTTTTTATCGGGGTCTTGAGGAGATTGTGCCACAGTATGCGCACGACAAACGCGCCGATTGTGGTTTCGGGTTTTAACGCGTTTGCGTCGGCACGGAGCGTTGCGTAAAAACTTACCGTTTTTTCGTCGGCATTTCCGAAGTCGAGGTCTTTTGCGTCAAGCTCGAATTTAATCTGTTCGCCGCTTCCCGACGGAGGAACGACCGACGCCCAGCCGCCGCGCGCCGCCGAGTCCGCAACGGTATCGGCTACGGAATCGCAATACGTTTTCGCATTCGTTTTTTTGATGTCGGCAAGGCGGAAAACGCCCTTTTGCGGCGCGATGTTTTGCGCGATTTTTTCAAGCTCCAAGACCTTTTTCAAACCCGCGCGCAGATTGTCTTGGTAGGCGGCAAACTGCGCGGGCGTGGTAAACTCGCGCCACGTTTCGACGCGCAAATCGCGCCACTGGGCAACGAGTTTTTCGAGCGCGGCTTCGGGGTCTTCGGGCAGGTTTATTTTTTCACCGTCGCGGGCGGCGCGCGATTTCAACTGGTGGTAGAACGCAACCGTCATATGGTCGAACGAAAGGCGTTCGCGCCTGACTTTTCGCAAAAGCCCCGCATATTTTTCGGGATTTTCCGATTCGAGCTTTTTTGCAGCCGCAACCGCTTCGTCGAGCAGCTTTGCGGCTGTATTGTACGTCCGCGCGTCGAACCACGCGGGAACATATTCGAAGAAACAGCCAAGCGAAATATCGGTTCTGTCGGCGGCGGTTTGCAGTGTATCAATATATTTTCCGAAAATCGCGCCGACCTCTTCGCCGTAGTATCCGTTCAGAAATTCGGCGAACAGCTTTTTTTCGTCGGCGTACGGATTCCACATCAAGTGCGATACGACCCAGTTGCGCATAAGCACGAAGTCGCCCGCAGAACAGAACGCGTCGCCCTGTTCGAATACGCCCGCCGCCGAGTTTTCGGCGAAGAAACGCAGGTTCGGGGCGAGTACATTCAGGTTCGGGCACGGCATCATATACGAGCGGAAATTTGTTATGTAGTCCCAGATAAAGAGATTTTTTGTGATTTTAGCCCATTCTTTCATATCGCGGACAAACGCCTTGTTGAGCGGATTGCCGCTGTCGAGCGGGCGGAGAAACGAACATTCTATTGTGCAAAGGCGCACGAGCACGTTTTTGCGCGGGCGGACTTTCAGCGGGGCTTTGCGCGTGTACTGGTACGCAAAAGTGTCTATGTGGACGTCCGGAAATTCGCTTTCTATCCCCTCCGCGATTTTATTTGCAAAGTAGATGTTCGTGCCCGCGCGCGACCCGTTTTCTTTGTCGATTGCCGCGCATTTCGGACACTGGCAGGGGTTGCTCCAGTCGTTTTGCGACACCTGCACCGATGTTGCGAGCGGGTTTTCGCGCAGAAGTTTCTTGACGTTTTTGAGGTATTCAGCCGCCATTTCGTCGTTCGTAAGGCAGAGCTGCGCATTTTTCCAAGTGCGCCTGCCGTCGATTAGCGAGAACCACTCGGGATGTTTTTCGAAATACACTTTCGGCGGAATTATCTCGAAGTGCGAGTGGAACGCCGACCCCCTGCCCTTGAACAGCACCATCGACTGGCAGCCGCCGTATTCGGGCGCGATTACGGGGCGGTCGAAGTTCATCCGCGTCAGCGTCGCCCCGTTCTGCCGCAGGCGCGAGGCGAACACGCCGTCAAAGCCCACTTTGTAGAGAGCCTCGCGCAGCTTGAATACGGGCGCATACGACACGTCGAATTTGCCGACCGAAAAATCGGGCTTGCGCGGAATGTGCGTTTCGTCTTTCGACCACCAACGTACGCCGCCGAAATCCTCGAGAAACGTATAGACGGCGTAGAGCGTGCCGCGCTCGGGGTGTCCGCAAAGGGCGATATTTTTTCCGCCGTCCGACTTCATAGCGATTGCGTCGTAGCCGAGTTTTCGGAAGTCGGACACGCCCGAAATTTCGCGCGTCGCGGGGCTGTCGCCGACGAAAATCGACGCCGCCGAATTGTCGCGCTCCGAGAATGCGACGATTTTGAAATCCCCGCCCGTCATTGCGTCGAGATGCTCTTTCAACTCGCGCGCCGCCGTTTTTTCGACGACCGCAGGCTTGTCGGGCAGCACAATCTGCGCAAGCGCGCGCGAATTTTCGGAAAGCTTCACATCCGCAAACGCCGTTCCCGCAAGCGACAACAGCGCAATCCCCAAAGTCGAAACATACTTCATAGACCGAAGAAAAAAAATGTCCGTCCTACTGTCAACACATTTGGGCGCGGATTTCCGAAGATGTCAAAATACTGCAAAAAATCCGACGTCGGAATTACGCTCTTGCAAAAACCGTGTTTAAGTGTTTAACGGTTTTCCGATTGAAATATTTTATGAAAGACAAAAAAGACTCGGCAATTTTCACGCGCCGCTCGATTAGGGCGTACGACCCCTCGAAGCGCGTGTCGAAAGAACAAATAGACGACATCCTCGACGCCGCAATGCACGCCCCCACGGCGATGGGCAAAGAACCGTGGCGGTTCGTGGTCGCGACATCGAAGGGGGCAATCGACGGCGTTATGAAGGCGCATCCGTATTGCGAATCGCTCGCAGACGCGGGTACGGCGATTATCGTTTGCGGCGACACCGACGCGCAATTCTCCATCCCCGACGGCGGCTACTACCAGTACGACTGCTCGGCGGCGACCCAAAACATCCTGCTTCGCGCAAAGGAGCTCGGACTCGGAACGTGTTGGTGCGGAATCGCGCCCGAAAAAACTCGCATTGCCGCATTCAGAAAATTTCTGAATCTGCCCGCGAATATCGAACCGATGGCACTCGTAATCTTGGGCTACCCCGCGGAATCGCCCGCGCTCGAAAAGCCGCGCTTCAATCCGTCGTTTGTAAAATACATCTAAGTGCGCGGATTCCCGAAAAAAGCCCGAGTCTTCAAGGCTCGGGCTTTTCGTTTTACTGCGGCTCGACGTGCACGTTTATGAGAATCTTCCCGAGCCTTTCGCGCAAAACCCTTTCGACCCTTTCGGAAATGTCGTGCGCCTCCACAATCGAAAGCGTCGAATCCACGTGTATGTTTACGTCGATTTCGTAGGTATCGCCCGAAGAACGCACGCGCAGACTGTGCGATTTTATCACGCCGTCGACCTCGCCGATAAGCTCGGCGACCCTTTCGCGGATACCCTCGGGGGCTTTGTCCAGAAGCTCGTCGATTGCGCGGAGCGAAAGCTTAACCGAAACCCAGATTACGATTATCGCAACCGCAAGCGCGGCTATCGCGTCCGCCCTGTGGAAACCGAAAAACGAACCCGCCACGCCGAAAAGCACCACCGCCGAACTCCAAATATCCGTCGAAAAGTGGAGCGCATCGGCTTCGAGAGCCTGACTCTTGTATTCCCTTGCCGCCTTCATCAACGCCCGCGACCGCCCGACATCCACAAGTATCGAAGTTATCACGACCGCAAAACTCCAGAACCCCACCTCCACGGGCTTTGCCTCCGACGAAAGGCGCGAGACCGCCTCGAAAATAATCCATCCGCAGGTTGCGAAAAGCAGGAACGCCTCTATCAACGCCGAAAAATTTTCGATTTTCCCGTGTCCGAAGTTGTGCTCCTTGTCGGCGGGCTTGTCGGAAAGTTTGACCGCAACCCAAGTTACCGCCGCCGCGACGAAATCGAGCGCGGAGTGCAACGCCTCCGACAAAATACCCAAACTGCCCGTGGCAAACGCCACGACCATCTTGAATGACACAAGCAACGCCGCAGCTCCCACCGAAAGGAGCGCGGCGGCATTCTTGCCTTTTTCGTCTTTTTTCATCATCGAGAAATTGTCCGAAACATAATGCCCAAAGTTTCGAAATAGACAAGAGTAGAATCGGCAAATGCGAAACTTTCAAAAAAATGCTTTCCGCCGCGCGGGCGCAGTGTAATGTTGTGCCCGATGAAAAAAATCAAATGCTTGATTACCGCAGGCCCGACCCGCGAATATTTCGACCCCGTCCGCTTCATCAGCAACCCGTCGACGGGAAAGATGGGCTGGGCCGTCGCAAACGCCGCAAAGGAGTTTGGATGGGAGACAACCCTCGTGCTCGGGCCCTCCGCCCTGCCCGACCTCGACGGCGCGGACACCGTGCGCGTTGTTTCGGCGCAAGATATGTTCGAAGCATGCAGGGCGCATTTCGGTTCGTGCGACATTCTGATTATGTCGGCGGCGGTCAGCGACGTTCGCCCGAAATTCCGTCTGCCGAACAAGGCCAAGAAAGACGCGATAGACCTCCATCCCGAACTCGAACGCACACCCGACATCCTGCTCGAGCTGTCGAAAATCAAGAAAAATCAAATTTTGATAGGCTTTGCCGCCGAGACACAAAACGTAATGGCATACGCCAAGGACAAACTCGAGCGGAAAAACCTCGACGCAATAGCCGCCAACAACGTGGGAGCGGCGGGAGCGGGCTTCGCCGCCGACACGAACAAAATCGACCTAATCCTGCGAAGCGGCGAAGTGGTTGACTTCAAAGCGGGAACAAAATCCGAAATAGCAAAATCGCTAATACAATTCCTGAAAAACCGCTTCTTCGCGGAATAGCCCTTCTACCCCTCGAGCAGGCGGGCGAGGCAGTTTTCGGCGTCGGCTTCAATCAGCTTGTCCCTTGCGGTTTCGCCGCAGACTATTCTTATTTGACCGCGCCCTACCCCCAGTTTTTTCGACAGAAATTTTACGAGCTCGGCGTTTGCCTTGCCGTCCATTGCCTGTGCCGCGACCTTGATTTTCACGCCCTCGCCGTACGCCCCCGCGCACGCGCTCTTCGGCGCGTTCGGCACTACCCTTACTTTGAAGCGTTCTCCCATATCTGCGGGCGGCGGAAATCCGCAAATCACATCGGATAGCTGCCGAGCCACTTGACCATCGGCAGCGTCTTTTGAAGCTCCGCAACCGCCGTGCGAACGTTGTCGTCCTCCCAATGCCCCTCGAAATCGACGAAGAAGTAGTAGCTCCACGCCTTTGTTTTGCTCGGGCGCGACTCGATTCGCGTGAGGTTTATGTTCATTCTGTTGAACGGCAGAAGCATATCGTATAGCGCCCCTGGGCGGTCGTTTACCGAAAGCACGAGGCTTGTCTTGTATTTTACATCGGGCGATTTCGGCGCGAAATTTTTGCCGATTACAAGGAAGCGCGTCTGGTTGTTTTTCTTGTCCTGAACGCCGTGTTCGAGCACGGGCACGCCGTAGTAGTCGGCGGCTATCGCGCTGCCGATTGCAGCTATTTCGGGATTGTCGCGCGCCATTTTCACCGCAACGGTCGTGCTTTCGACGTATTCGATTTCGACGTTTTCGAGATTGCGCCTGAGCCATTCGCGGCACTGACCTATCGCCTGATCTTTCGAGCAGACTTTGCGGATTTCCTCGAGCGAGCCGCGCGAGATGAGACAGTGCTCAATCGGCATATAAATCTGTCCGACGATGAAAAGCGAACTGTCGCGCAGTGTGTCCATCGAGTGGAAGACCGCGCCCTCGGTGGAATTTTCAATCGGGATTACGCCGTAGTCGGCGCCGCCGTTTTCGACCGCCGCGAACACGTCGGGAATCGACGGCATCGGGCGGTAATCGACGCTCGAGCCGAAGTTTTTAATCGCCGCCTGCTGTGTGAAAGTCGCCTTCGGCCCGAGGTACGCAACCATCAGTTTTTTCTCGGCGGAAATCGAAGCCGAGATAATTTCGCGGTAGATTGCGCGCAGTGCGGACTCGTTTATGCGCCCGCCGTTTTTTGCGATGAGGTTGTTGAATACGAGAACCTCGCGGCTGGGAACGTAGATTTCCTCGCCGTTTTGGGCTTTCATTTTGCCGATTTCCTTGGCGCACGATATGCGCGTTTCGAGCAAGTCGAGAATCTTCGTGTCGATAGAGTCTATTTCTTTTCTGAGAGCGTCTTTGTCCATCAAAATTCCTGTTCGGTCTGCGGGTCGCCGTCGTCCGCGGGTTCGTATTCCTCTTGGCTGCCCGAAGTTTCCGCGCCGTCCGACGGGAAGGCGGCGTCGCCTATTTCCGCCGAATCTTCGTCGGCTGCGGCTTCGTCCGTTTCGGATTGCGCGCCGTCGGGCTCGAGCGTCATCTGGCGTTGGTTGTGTTCCGCGGAATTTTCGTCAAGCCCGACGTCCTTTGCGGTCGGCTCGGGCTGCTCGCCCGCGCGGCGAATCCACTCGGTGATTTGGTTCGGGCTGAGCACGTCGGATGCGGGCAGCTCTTCGAGCGAATTTACGCCCACGAAGTCGAGAAAGTTTCGCGTTGTCGAAAACTGAATCGGTCTTCCGGGGAGGTCGGCTCTGCCGCTTATGAAAATGAGTTCCTTTTCGGTCAGGCGCGATATTGCGCTGTCGGCGTTTACGCCGCGTATCGCCTCGATTTCCGCGCGGGTTACGGGTTGGCGGTATGCGATGATTGCAAGGGTCTCGAGCGCGGCGCGGGTAAGACGTTGCGGGCGCGGGTCGTTGCGCAGAAGTCTGACCCATTCGGCGTAGTCTTTCGAAATGGCGAGTTTGAAGCCCGACGAACTTTGAAGAAGTCTGCACACGTCGCCGCTCTCCTCGAGTTCCCCCGCGATTTCCTCCATCGCTTCGCGGATTTGCGTTGCGGTAAGAAGAGTGGGCACCTGCGCCATTATGTCTTCGATTTCCGTCTGGCTGTCGGCGGAGTCGTCGGTTTTTTCGCCGTCGGGCGGTGGCGGCATTTGCGGCGCGTCGGGGTCTTCGGCGGCGCGCTTTGCGGCGGCTTTTTTCAGGTTTTCCTGTTCCGTGTGGTAGCGCGTTATCACCGCCTGTATATCCTTAATAGACAGGGCATCGCTCGTCGAAAACAGCAGCGCACGCAAAATCTTTTTTAAATTGAATGCCATTTTGAAAAATTCTCGCCGTAGACAATGTACATTTTTGCCGCACTGACAACAAAAAAGCGAAACGCTTCGCCGCTCCGACCCGCTCGTCCCGTTTTCCGCCGTCGCTTTTTTTCAAACTTTTATTGACGATTGAACGCTTCGGTGATTTTATCGAACGCAATTTTACAACAAACAACAAACAAGACGTAATTATGCCAGAATATAGATCAAAGAAAAGTTTTAACGGTAGAAATATGGCGGGCGCACGCGCACTTTGGCGCGCCACGGGCGTTAAGGAGGAAGACTTCGGCAAGCCCGTTATCGCCGTGGTAAACTCGTTCACGCAGTTTGTCCCTGGGCACGTGCACCTCGACAAAGTGGGCAAATACGTCTGTGAACAGGTCGCAAAGGCGGGCGGCATCGCGCGCGAATTCAACACAATCGCAATCGACGACGGCATCGCGATGGGGCACGAAGGCATGCTCTACTCGCTTCCGTCGCGCGAACTCATCGCCGACAGCGTCGAATATATGTGCACCGCGCACTGCGCCGACGCAATGATTTGCATTTCAAACTGCGACAAAATCACCCCGGGAATGATGATGGCCGCCATGCGCATGAACATCCCCGCGATTTTCGTTTCGGGCGGGCCGATGGAGGCTGGCGAGGCAAAACTTTCCAACGGCGAAGAGCGCAAGCTCGACCTTATCGACGCGATGATTGCGGGCGCGAACCCCAACGTTTCCGACGCCGACAGCGAACTTATGGAACGCAACGCGTGCCCGACATGCGGCTCGTGCTCGGGTATGTTCACGGCAAACTCGATGAACTGCCTGATGGAGGCAATCGGTCTCGCCCTCCCCGGGAACGGCACGATTGTAGCAACGCACAAGGCGCGCAAGGCTCTCTTTGCCAAGGCTTCGAAGCGTATCGTCGAAATGGCTAAAGCGTACTACGAAAACGGCGACGAATCCGTGCTTCCGCGCTCGATTGCAAAGCGCAATTCCTTCCTGAATGCGATGAAGCTCGACATCGCAATGGGCGGTAGCACGAACACCGTTCTGCACCTGCTTGCAATCGCACGCGAAGGCGAAGTGGACTTCTCGATGGCTGACATCGACAAGCTCTCGCGCATAACCCCCTGCATTTGCAAGGTAGCCCCAAGCACGCAGAAAGTGCACGTGCAGGACGTACACCGCGCGGGCGGCATTATGGCTATTATGGGCGAGTTGGCGCGCGCGGGGCTCGTAGACCTGCGCGCGAAAACGGTTTACGGCAAAACGATGGGCGCGGCAATCAAAGCCAACGACATTATGTCGCCCTCGTGCACTTCGACGGCGAAAAAGCTCTACCGCGCAGCCCCCGCGGGCGAATACAGCATTAAGGCGTGGTCGCAGGACACATACTACGATTCGCTCGACACCGACCGCGCAAACGGCGCAATCCACTCGGTCGAACACGCGTTCAGCAAGGACGGCGGCTTGGCGGTTCTCAAGGGCAACATTGCAAAGGACGGCTGCATAGTAAAGACGGCGGGCGTGGACGAATCCATCCTCAAATTCAGGGGAACGGCGAAAGTCTACGACTCGGAACAGGACGCAAGCTTGGCAATCCGCGGCGGAAAAGTCGCCCCCGGAGACGTTGTTGTCATACTTTACGAGGGCCCGCGCGGAGGCCCCGGCATGCAGGAAATGCTCTACCCCACAAGCCACCTAAAAAGTATGGGCTTGGGCAAGGTCTGCGCACTGCTTACTGACGGCAGATTCTCGGGCGGCACAAGCGGTCTTTCAATCGGACACGCATCGCCCGAGGCTGCGGACGGCGGCGACATCGCGCTTGTCGAAGACGGCGATATGATTGACATCAACATTCCCGAACGCACGATTTCGCTCGAAATCTCCGAAGCCGAAATGGACGCGCGCCGCGAAAAGATGAAGGCAAAAGGCGATACGGCATACAAGCCCAACCGCGATAGAAAAGTCTCGAAGGCGTTGCAGTCGTACGCAAAGTCGGTTTCGTCGGCGGCGGACGGCGCAGTCAGAAGGATATAATATGAAGAGTATGACGGGCTTCGGGCGCGCAATAAAACAGTGCGCCGACTTCGACATAACAATCGACATCACCTCGGTGAACAAAAAGGGATTCGAACTTTCCGTGTCCCTGCCGCGCGAGTGGATGCCGATGGAAAGGCTCGTTTCGCAGGCGTTGAAAAAGACCGTCGCAAGGGGGAAAATCTCGTTTGCGGCGCGCATCGAGAAAAAGGGCGGGAAAGCCGCGCTTTCGTTCGACGACCCCGCCGTTCTCGACACCCTCGACGGGCTGAAACGCGCGTGCAACAAAGTCGGCGCGCAATTCTCGCCTACCCCCGAACTGCTGCTCAAGATAGCCGAACTTTCGTCGGAAAATTCGTCGGCGGCGGACTGGGAGGAAACTTGGGGCGAAATCGAGCCCGCCGTTCTCGAAGCCGTCGAAAAGCTCGACGAAATGCGCAGGACGGAGGGCGCGGCACTCAAGCTCGACCTGACCGCCCGCCTTCAAACAATCTCGTCGATAGTCGCGGGCGTCGAGGAACTCTCGCACGGAACGGCGCAAAAGTACAAGGAACTGCTTTTGCAAAGGCTCGCCGCGATGAACCTCGAACTCGACCCAAATGACGAGCGCGTGCTGAAGGAAATTTGCATATTCGCCGACAAATGCGATATTTGCGAAGAAATCACGCGCCTGAAAAGCCACATCGCCCAATTCCTCTCGACTCTGAACGAATGCGACGCCGTCGGACGGAAGATGGATTTCATCTGTCAGGAAATGGGGCGCGAAATCAACACGATAGCCAGCAAGGCGAACTCGCTCGAACTGACAAAATCGGCAATCGAACTCAAAAACGAGCTTGAGCGAATCCGCGAGCAAATCCAAAACGTGGAGTAATGGCGTAAAAAATGCAAAAAAATTGCAAAATCCGCACTTTTTTACTTTACAGACACCGCAAAACTTATTGAATACGGAACTTTAAATTTCTTCAAAACAGAAATGCAAAAGACAAAAAAATCAATCGCAAAACGCTTCAAGATTACCGCTTCGGGTAAGGTTATGCGCAGAAGCCCCGGCAAACGCCACCTTCTGAGTGCAAAGACCATCAAGCAGAAGCGCGCAATGGGACACGACAAGGAAGTAACCCCCGGGGTTGCAGCCAACGTCAAGAAAGCAATGCCCTTCGCGTAATCGAAAAAGCACAACAATAACTCGTCGAAAGGGTGAAGGCGACCCCCAGACAAATAAAATATAAGGAAATATAGAACATGCCCAAAGTAACAACTTCAGTAGCGTCTCGCAAACGCAGACAGCGTACATTGAAGGCGGCAAGAGGTTATTTCGGAAATAAGTCCAGACTCTTCCGTTACGCAAAAGACGCCGTGCAACACGCCGGCAAATACGCATATCGCGACCGCCGCGTGCGTCGCCGCGAGTTCCGCAGCCTCTGGATTACCCGCATCAACGCGGCGTGCCGTGCTGCAGGTCTCAAGTACAGCGTATTTATGGCGGGTCTGAAAGCCCTCAATGTCGAGCTCGACAGAAAGCAGCTTTCGGAACTTGCAATCAACGACGAAGCGGCATTCGCAGCCCTCGTTAAGAAGGTTGTCGATTCGATTAAGAAATAAGCGTCGTACAAGATTTTCGAAGAACTCCGAACGGTTGGCGTTCGGAGTTTTTTTGTGCCCGAAATTTCCGCAGAATAAACAGGTTGCAAAATTTATCCATCTCAGGCTTGCATTGCGCCAGAACCGCCGCCATTATCTCGGTATGAGATTTTTCGCCGTATTGATTGCCCTTGCGACACTCGCGCAAACCGCACACGCCCGCCCGTGGGACTACCCTCTTTACCTCGACCACGGCACACCCGCCGCAAAGCGCGTCAAGGTCGAAATCGAAAACAAGACCGACACCGACTTCAAAGCCGAGCCTATCCGCATTTCCGCAAAAAAGCTCGGACTCGTCGGCGAAAAGACCGCCGCCATAAGGGTCGTTTGCGAAAACGGCAAAGAGCTGCTCTTCGCAATCTCTCCGCAAACGGAAAGATTTTCGGAAAAAACATTTCTCGTAATCCCCGCCGACTGCGCGGCGAAAAAGACGGCAAATTTCTGGGTCTACTACAAAAACCCCGACGCTCTCGAAGTTCCCGATTTTTATATAGAGCCGTCGGCATCCGAAAATTTCGACGCCGAAAACGGCGCGGAAAACCTTTGGACATATCGGAACAAACCGAATAAAACCGCCGTCGGAATCTCGACAAAATGCGCGCACAGCGGCAAGAGCTCGCTGCGGGCGGTGCGCGATGAAATAAGCCCCTACGCCCACAAAATGCCCCTGCGCCTCGACACAAAACAGGCGGTTGAAAAACGCAAATTTCCGCGCGAGGGAAGTTTTTCGCCCAACGACACCCTGAAAATTTCGGCATTTGTAAAAGCCGACAATATCGAAGCCGCAAAAGACGCAGGCGCGGGAATCGGCATTGTGTATATGTTCGCGGGCGGAAAACACAAAATAGAAAGGTCGGAACTCATAAGCGGGCAAACCGACTGGCGGAAAATTTCGTTCACCACGAAAATCCCCGCCGACGCGACATCGGCGGCGGTCGCGGTAGTCGCAAAAATCGGCGCGGGCGAAGCGTATTTCGACGACATAAAAGTTTCGAAAATCGTCCCAAAAAACAACTATGCCGTAAAAGTATCGGAGCGCGAAACGCTCGACTTAAAGAAGAGCGATTCTGCCGAAAAATGGGAAACGAACGACAAAAACTTCAACCTCCGCATAAAAACGTCGTTCTTCAACTTCGGAGAAAAACCGACGGGCAAAGGGGTCGGGATAATCCCGATAAACATCGTCGCGCGCGGCAATTTCAGACCGTCCGACTACAAGGTCTACAAAAACGGAACGGAAATTCCGCACGCGCTGCTCAACGGCGAAATGCTTGTTTTGCTCGACGAAATCGCACCGAAAACAGAGTTTGTCTGCAATGTCTACATCGCCGAAAACAGACGGAATATCGAACCGAAAATCGCGGTTTCGAAACAGGCAAGCTACATCCTAAGCGACCTCGTTTCCGAAATCGAAAACGGCTGCGATGTCGCGGGGCTTGCAAAACTTGCGGCGTCGAGCGCAAACAAAATAGAAAACGCAAACTTCGCAAAAGGCTTCGACGGCTGGAATTTCCGCTCGCACAAAGGCGCGGAAAACACGGGCGAATTTTCGCTCGCGGAGGGCGGCGTTTTCGGCGGCAAAGCCCTTTCGATAAGGTTCAACAAAGACATCCCAATAGAGCAAAACAAAGAATTCAAATTCCCCGGGGGCGCGTCGTCGGGAAAGCACAAATACGCCCGACAAAAATTCCCCAACCACTGGTTCGGAATCAGGCGCAAAATCGAAACCGAAGCAGGACGCAAATACATAAACATAGCGTGGGTGAAGGGGCTTGAAGAGTCCGTATATCAGCAGATTCCGAGGATGGCGGTTTTCGGCGGAAAGAAAAACTTCTACGTCGGCGCGGTAATAAAACCGACAGCGGGATGGCAGGTCAAAAGTTGCACCTACACTGCAAAAAGCGGCGACACCATTTGGATTGACGCGTTCGGACTGAAAAAGGCGGACATTCTTGTAGACGGACTTTTTGCGGCGGAATGCCTCGACGCCACAAAGTTCGAATACCAACCCCGCGCCGACTTTGAAAAGCCGCACACAAGCGCGTGGTCGGTAAGCCCGATAATCAAGGTGTTCGACTTTTTCGCCCCGCCTACCGAAAGCGGAAAAGCCGCAATTTCGCTTGCAAAAAACGAATGTGAAAACCTGCAGCTTGCCCTACGCTCCAACGAGCCGCTGCGGCGTCTCGAAATTTCGGCGACAGCCCCGAAGCTCGTCGGCGGAAGTGCGACGCTCGAAGCCCCGACCGTCTCGGTCGCGCGCAATGTCGTGTGCGACGCGCCGAGCCGCTACCAAATCTTCAACGGCGTAAAATTCAACGAACGCTGTGTTCCCAAAAACTCGATTATACAAACCTACCCCGACCCGCTCGTAAGGCAGAATTTCGTCGACCTTTCGCCTTACAAAACCGAATCGGTATGGCTGAAATTCCGCGCCGACGAAGCCGCCGTTGCGGGCGAATACGCGGGAAAAGTGGAATTCAAAGACGGCGGCAAAACCGTCCTCGCCGTGCCGTACCGCGTGAGGGTTCGCAACTTCGCAATTCCGAAAGCTTCGAGCCTCGGGGCTATATTCGACTCGCGCGGAAGAAGTTTCAACGGCGGCTGGCGGCTGCCGAAGAAAATCGCGGGCATCACAAGCAAATTCTACGACGACGCGCAACTGCAGGAGTTTATGGCGCAATACAGGGTGTCGATTGACGAGCCGCCGCGAATCAAATTCTACACGAAAGACGGCAAGCTGACCGCCGACTTTTCGGACTTCGACAAATTCTGCGAAAACGCGTTCGGCAAGCTCGGTACGCGCCTGATGTACCTGCCCAATCCGATGGGGCGTTTCGGCTTCGCCAATCCGATAAACAGGATAAAACGCGACGACCCCGACGCAAAACCCATTGCCCCCTACGACGGCGAATACCCCTACGCCGAAGCCGACAAAAAAATCCTGCGCCCCGAATTTGTCTCCGAACTGCAGGCACGGACAAAGCTTCTCTACAGACATCTCGACGAAAAGGGATGGCGCGACCGCTTCCTGTGGTACGTCTGCGACGAGCCGCACTGCGATGTCGACGGAATCGCCGAAATGACAAAAGCCTACTGCGCGGCGGTCAAAGCGGTCGAGCCGAAGGCGCGCTTGTATTCGAGCACTTGGGCGTATATCCCGATGCTCGCGGGCGCGATAAACGTCTGGGGCATCGATATGTCGTCCGACAGAACGCCAACCGACATCGAAAAAATCGAAAAGCGCGGCGATGAAAAGGTGTTCACAACCGACGGAAACTATTGCATCAACACGCCCTACTGCGCGCAGGAACGGCTGATTCCGCTCTACTGTTTCGCGGGCGGGTTTATCGCGCACGAATACTGGGGCGTGGATTGGTACACGCGCAATCCGTTCAAGTGGGGCTTCCACTACGACAGAATAAGCTCGCCCTCGCCTACCGTGCGCAACCGCACACGCTATCCCAACGGCGACGGATACTTTTTGTACTCGGGCGAAATCATCGGGCGCAACGAAATCTTCCCGTCGGTAAGGCTCGAGTCCGTCCGCGACGGGCAGGAAGACTACGAATACTTCAAAATCCTCGAAAGTCTCGCGAAGAAAACGGGCGACGCCTCGGCGCAAGAAACTCTCCGAAAAGTGAAGTCTTTTGCGGTCTATCCCAACGCGCGCGGTACGCGCTCGGCGGAGCTTCTGCCGAACCCGTCGAAACTCGAAAGCCTGCGCGAGGAAGTCGCGGAACAAATAGAACGTCTGTCGGCGGAAACACCGCGCAGGTAGTCTTCGAATGCAAACGCAAAACATCCGCGCCGCAATTCCGAAAAACGCACGCCGCTTCCCGTTTTGCCGACACTCAAAAAATGCTTGCCAAATCCGCGCGTTGAAATTGAATTTACGCCTTATTTGCAAGCATTCCGCGCCGAATTTTTCGGCAGCGCAAAACATCAATTTATGGAAAACAAAATCAACGAAATTTTGGCGAAAGCGAAATCGTCGCTGCCCGCCGCAAAAACGAAAACGGAAGTCGCAAACATAGGCGCGGCAATCACGGGCCCCAACGGCGAACTCACCGCCCTGATGAAGCTCATCCCCACCCTCGACAAGGCGCAACGCCCCGCCGCAGGCAAGCTCATCAACGCCGCAAAACAGCAAATAGAACCGCTCATCGCCGAAGCCTACGCGCGCATCGAAAGCGGCGAAATGGTCGCAGCCCTCGGCGAAATGCCCGACATCTCGCTTCCGAATGTCGACACCCCCCGCGGCACAATCCACCCCCTCACCCTTACAATTCGCCGCATTTGCGACATCTTCAAACGCGCGGGCTTTACCGTTGCCGAAGCCACGAATCTCGAAACCGAATGGTTCTGCTTCGACGCGCTCAACACGCCCGCCGACCACCCCGCGCGCGACGCGCAGGACACCCTTTTTATGCCGCGCAACACGGTCGCCCCGAACGTGCCAAAACACGCCGACGAACTCTACCTTCTGCGCAGCCACACATCTTCGGTGCAAATCCGCGCAATGCTCAAGGAGGGCGCGCCGATTAAGATTCTCGCCCCCGGGCGCGCATTCCGCCGCGACACGGTTGACGCCACGCACTCGGCAAATTTCCACCAAATCGAGGGGCTTTACGTCGACAAAAACGTGAAACTTACCGACCTCAAGGCGGCTCTCGACTACCTTTTCAAGAACCTGTTCGGCTCGTCGGCGAAAACCCGCCTGCGCCCGAGCTTCTTCCCGTTCACCGAACCGAGCTTCGAAGTCGACTTTATGAGTGCCGACCTCGGCAAGCTCAGCAACCGCTGGATTGAAATCCTCGGCTGCGGAATGGTAGACCCCAACGTGCTCGCAAACGTCGGGCTCGACCCCGAAGTATACAGCGGCTACGCATTCGGTCTGGGCGTGGAGCGCATCGCAATGCTCGTGCACTCCATCGACGACATCCGCCACTTCTACGCCAACGATGTCAGATTCCTCAGACAGTTCTCGTCAAAATAAACCCGTGAAATTTTTTGAAAAATGAAAGTCAGTTTGCAATGGTTGAATAAGTACGTCGATCTTTCGGACATCCCGACGGATGCAATAGCCGAAGCCCTGCCGATGCTGGGCTTGGAAGTCGAAAGCGTCGAAACGACGGGGCTGAAAAAGCTCGAGCACGTTGTCGTGGGCGAAATTCTCAGCCGCGACCCGCACCCGAACGCCGACAAGCTCGGCGTTTGCATGGTGAAAATCGCGCCCGACAAAGACCCCGTCCAGATAGTCTGCGGCGCGAAAAACTACAAGGTCGGCGACCGCGTTCCCGTGGCTCTCGAGGGCGCAAAGCTCCCCACGCCCGAAGGCGGAATTTTCGAAATCAAGGTTTCGCAACTGCGCGGCGTAACAAGCAACGGCATGATGTGCTCGGCGCGCGAACTCGGGCTTGGCTGCGACCACAGCGGGCTTCTGATTCTCGAAATGCGCCCCGAAGTGGGCACGCCCATCAACGACGTTTTCACCGAATCCGACACGGTTTTCGAAATCGAACTTACGGCGAACCGCGGCGACTGCCTCAGCCACATCGGCGTGGCGCGCGAACTCGCGGCGAAATTCGGCAAAAAGCTCAAAAAGCCCGAACTCAAATACGTCCCCGAATATTCCGACAAGCCCGACGGCGTGCTACTCGAATCGGTGGAATCGCAGACGAAAAACTGCCCGCTCTACACGGCGGTCTCGATTAAGGGCGTAAAAATTGCTCCCAGTCCCGAATGGATGCGCCGCGACCTCGAAGCGGTCGGTCTGCGCTCGATAAACAACGTGGTCGACGTAACGAACTACGTGCTGATGGAATACGGACAGCCACTGCACTCGTTCGACGCATCGCACATCAGAGGCAAAAAAATCGTCGTACGTCAGGCACACGACGGCGAGCAAATCCAGACACTCGACGAAAAGAAACACACGCTCACGCCCGAAGCAACCCTCATTTGCGACGGCGAAGGCGCGGTCGCACTGGCGGGCATTATGGGCGGTCTCAATTCCGAAGTCGAAGAGACGACGACCGACCTCGTTATCGAATCGGCGTACTTCAACCCCGGAAACGTGCGCGCCACAAGCCGCAAATACGCAATCAGCACCGATTCGTCGTACCGCTTCGCGCGCGACGTAGACCCGCAGTCGACGCTCGACGCATCGCGCCGCGCGGTCGATTTGATTCTCGAAACGGCGGGCGGAACGGTCTCGGGCGCAACCTGCAAAATCGGACAAGCCCCGCGCGGCGACCGCAACATCGAAATTTCGATGCAGTACATCGACGACAGGCTCGGCTTCGACGTATCGCAGGCGGACGTCAAAAACGCGTTCGAATCGCTCGGATTTTCGGTCGTCGAAAACGGCTCGAATATGACCGTCAACGTGCCGTCGTTCAGAAGCGAAGTCGACCGCCCGATTGACTTGGTCGAGGAATTCGTGCGCATATACGGCACGGAGAAAATCCCCGAAACCGAAATCTCGGGCAAGGCGGGACTGCGCGACGACGACCCCCTCTTTAAGTACAACCGCAACGTCGCCGACTTCCTCGCATCGCGCGGGTTCGACGAATGCCAGAACTACTCGCTCAAGGACAGCGCGAAAATGGCGAAAGTGCACGAGTTCACCGACGCCCTCAAGCTCGCAAATCCGCTGACCTCCGATCAGGACTGCCTGCGTGCCTCGCTCGTCGACGGTCTGCTCGACGTAGCCCTGCTCAACATCTCCAACGGCAACGATTTCTACGGATTCTTCGAAAACGGAAAAATCTTCCGCGCCGACAACAAGGGCGAAATTCTCGAGCTCGCCTCCACCGCGTTCGTAATCGCGCCCGACGCAAACAAACGCCAGTGGAAGAAACGCCAAGCTCCCGACTTCTTCACGGCAAAGGAAACTGCGTTCGACATCCTCTCGATTCTCGGCGTCGACGCATCGCGCCTGAACTTCGCGGCGGTGCGTGAACCGCTCTGGCAGGACGGCTTTGTCGCGGCGTGCGGCTCGGAAAAGCGCGAGGGCTTCGTAATCAGATTCGGCGCAATCAACGCGGCGCACCTGCGCGAACGCGGCATCGATCGCGTCGTCTACGCGGGCGAAATTATGTTCAAGCCCGAAGTTACGGCGCGCAAAAAGGGCGCGGAAAAATTCAAGCCCTTCAGCCAGTTCCCCGCGGCTTCGCGCGACGTCGCCGTAATCGTAAAGGCGGACGAAAGCGCGGCGGCGGTCGCCTCCGAAATCAAAAAGATTGCCTCGCAAAAGCTCAAAAATGCGGGCTTCGACTTGGAATCCGTGGAACTTTTCGACACGTACAGCGGCAAGGGCGTAGACGACGGCTTCAAGAGCCTTGCGTTCGCCCTCTCCTTCCGCTCGCCCGAAAAAACGCTCCAGACCGACGAAGTAAACAAGGTTTTCGAAGCCGTTTGCGCGGAGCTCGGCAAGAAACGCAAACTGAGAATCTAACACGCAAAGCGCAATGGCGAAAAACAAAAACGAAGACGGCGAAATGACGTTTCTGGAGCATCTCGAGGAGATGCGCGGCGTCATTTTGAAGTCGTTGCTGGTGTTCGTAATTGCGCTCGTGGCGGTGGGTACGGGCTTTTCGTACTTCAATTCGATAATGCTCTACCCGCTCAACACGGCAAAAAAAATAATCTCGGCAAGCTCGTTTTTGAGCGGCGCGGAGAAAAAGACGGAAGCCGAAAAAATCGGCCCAGTCTATCTCGTCGAAGAATTGCCGAACGCGGACGGCGCAAAAGCCGAGCCGAAACGGAGCGGCCCCTACTACATTGTTGCAAAAGACAAAGATACGGTTCTGCTCGGCGAGAAGAAAGACAACTGGTACGACTCAATCAAACTGCGTTCGATGTCTTTCGTAACGCCCATTCTGGTCTGGTTCTACGTCAGCTTTTTGGGCGCGTTCGGAATATCGCTTCCCGCGGTGCTCTACTTTGTCGTGCAGTTCGTAGCCCCCGGTCTTACGCGCGAGGAAAAACGCCTGCTGCGCCCCGGTCTGTTCGCGGCGGTGGTTCTGTTCTGCGTGGGCGTAGCTTTCGCGTTCTCGTTTATGCTGCCGATGGGCATTGCGTTTATGTCGAGTATGTCCGAATCCATGCAGATGGAGATGTTCCCCGACGCGCAGTCGTACTACAGCATGGTGATGTTCCTGACGCTCGCAGTGGGCGTGGTCTTCGAAGTGCCGCTTATCGAAGTTGTTCTAATATACCTCGGTGTGCTAAACGTTGAATGGCTCAAGAAAAACAGGAGAATCGTTTTTATGGTAATCCTGATTTTCGCAACGGTCATCACCCCGCCCGACTTCATAACTCAGGTCTCGCTGACGATTCCCCTCTATTTGATGTACGAAGTTGCGCTCAGAATCGGGAGCAGACTGCGCAACCGCAAGCTCCGCCGCGAAGCCGAACTCGAAAAGCGCGAGGAGGAGCAGGACAAAAAAGACCGCGAGGAATACGCGAAAATCGTCGCCAAGGAACGTATCGCCGAAGAGGAGGCGGAAAAGGCTGAAAGCGAACTTTCCATCGACAAAACCCGCTACGGCGAAGACGACACTTCCCTGCCCGACGACTACGACCCCAACAACATCGACCCCGCCGAATACGGCTACAACTACGGCGAGGAAGACGACGAATTCAACGAGGAAGACTACGGGCTCGAGCCTTACGTAGACTACGGCAGGCTTTCGCGCACGGCTCCCGACTTCGGTCCGAATTGGGATTTGAACAGGGTCGACACAAGCTTTATGACGCCCGACTGGTCGCTAAACGCCGAAAAATCCGAAATCGACGCGCAAGCAACGCCCGAATCGGACGATAAAAAACTGTGATGAATCTCCGCCCGATAACCTCCGCAATCGCGACCGCCGCAATCTGCACGGCGGCGTTTTTGTGTCTTTGCGGATGTTCCGAACCGCCGAAAATCGAACGCGGAAAATTCCCGCTCCCCGCGGGCGCGGAGATTGCGCAGTGCGATTCGGGCGGCTACGGCGGAATTTTCGTGCTCGCCGCAGCGCAGGAGCCGAAAACATTCAACCCGCTCGTAGCCTCCGACGCGTATTCGTCGCAGGCGATTTCGCTGATGCTCTCGCCTCTCGTAACATACGACCCGATAAAGGAGGAGGTCGTGCCCGCGCTCGCGCAGTCGTGGGAGATTTCCGACGGCGGCAAGACATACGTCTTCAAACTCCGCGAGGGCGCGAAATTTTCGGACGGCGCGGACATCACCGCAGACGACGTAATTTTCACGTTCGAAACCATCTTCGCCCCGCAACTCGACAAAGACGGCAAGCCCGTCCTCGACAAAAACACGAAACGCCCGCTACTGCGCTACCCGTCGCGCTATGCGGGGCAGTACACGATTGGCGGCGAGCCGATAAAGTTCCGTAAAATCGACAAATACAGGGTGGAATTTAGGACGAAAAAAGTCTACGCGCCGTTTCTGAACGACATCGGATTTGTCGAAATTCTGCCCAAGCACAAGCTGCAAAAGGCGGTCGAAAACGGAACGTTCACGCAGGCGTGGAGCACGCAGACGGCGATAAATTCGCCCGCCGAAATGGTATCTTCGGGGCCGTTCGTGCTGTTCTCGTACAAACCGGGGGAAAGGCTTGTGATGAGCCCGAACCCGCATTATTGGCGCGCCGATAAGGCGGGGCAACGCCTGCCGTACATCGACTTTTTGATATACAAATTCGTCGCCGACGCGAACACGTCAACAATCCTGTTCGCCACTGGGCAGTGCGACGCCGCCGCGGTGGGCGCGAACGACTACGCTTGGGTGGCACGCTACGCCGAAACGTACGGCTTCAAAATCTACGAACGCGGGCCCGACGCGAGCATCTCGTTTCTCTGGTTCAATCAAAACGGCGGCAAAAGCGAAAACGGCACGCCGTTCGTCAAGCCCTACAAATACAAGTGGTTTTCGAGCAAAAAGTTCCGCCAAGCGGTAATGTGCGCAATAGACCGCGACGGACTGATAAAAAGCGTCTGGTTCTCGCGGGCGCAAAAGCTCGATTCAATCATAAGCCCCGCAAACAAAAAGTGGCATAACCCCGACACTCGCAAATACGAATATTCGCCCGAAAACGCCCGCAAGCTGTTCCTCGAAGACGGCTTCAAGTACGACGCCTCGGGCAGACTCGCGGACGCGCAGGGCAACGCGGTCGAATTTGAATTCATAGTGGCGGACGGCTCGCAAAATTCGTCGGTAATTGCAACTACGTTCGTAGAAAATATGAAGGCGGTCGGCATTGAGGTTAAACTCAAGTTCCTCGACTTCGGCACGATTGTCTCGAAAATCGACAACACTTTCGAGTACGAAGCCGCGATGATGGGCTTTACGGGCGGTGGCGACCCCTCGGGCGGCAAGGCAATCTACCGCTCCGACGGCTTCCTGCACGTCTGGAATCCCCGCCAGAAGTCGCCCGCGACCAACTGGGAACGCAGAATCGACGAAATTATGGATGCGCAGGAAATCGAAATGAACCCCGCCGCCCGACGAAAACTTGTTTTCGAAATGCAAAACATCCTTTCGGAGGAACTCCCGTTGCTCTTTCTCGTAAGCCCGACGAGCTATTCTGGCATTGCGCAGAAGTGGCGCAACGTGCGCATTCCGCCGCTCGGCTCGATAATCTGGAACATCGACGAACTCTACGAGGCAAAATAGCCGCAATCAAAAAATGCTGAAATTTATCATCAGAAGACTCCTTTCGCTCGTCCCGCTAATGCTCGGGATAAGCCTGACCGTGTTCCTGCTGATGTATCTTGCCCCGGGGGATTTTCTGAGCGAAGCGCGAAATTCGAAGGACATATCGCCCGAAATCGTCAAGCAGGAGGAAATGCGCCTCGGGCTCGACAAGCCGTGGTACGTTCAATACGGACGCTGGCTCAACGGCGTTTCGCCCGTCAAGACATCGCTGCTTTTGCCCGAAAATTCGCGCGCGGAAAAACCGCTCGTCTACTTGGGCGCGCCCGACTTCGGCTTTTCGTGGAGCTATAAAATTCCCGTGGGCGAGCTAATCGGGCAACGCCTTTTCCCGACGCTCTGGCTTGCGCTTGCAAGCGCGTTTCTCACGTACGCCGTGGCAATTCCGCTCGGCGTGCTTGCGGCGGTCAGGCGCGATTCGCTCTTCGACAAACTCTCGGCGTTTTTGGCGTACGCGGCGTTGAGCGTGCCCTACTTTTTCCTCGCGCTGCTTGCGGTGCTGTTCGCGGCGACGACGGGAATTTTTCCGACGGGCGGACAGGTCTCGATTATGCACGACTTTATGTCGCCGCCGAGCAAACTCGCCGACTACCTAAGCCATTTGTTTCTGCCCACCGTGGTACTATCGGTCGGCGGGATAGCCTCGATAATGCGCGTTATGCGCGGAAATTTCCTCGACTACGCCCGCGCGGAATTCGTCACCACCGCCCGCGCAAAGGGACTTTCCGAAAACGCCGTAATGTTCAGACACGTCTTGCGCAACGCGATAAACCCGATTGTAACGTCGTTCGGCTTCGCGTTCGCGGGGCTGCTTTCGGGCGCGCTGCTTGTCGAAAACGTGATGAACTACCCCGGGCTCGGGCAGCTCATCTATTCGGCGATTGTAAAACAGGATCAATACGTTGTGATGGCGGGCGTAATTATCGGCTGCGCAATGCTCGTTTGCGGGCAGCTGCTCGCCGACGTTCTGCTTGCGCTAACCGACCCGCGGATAAGGCTCGACAACGAGAAAGTTCCCGCGGGCAAGCTTGCCCTGTTCTTGACGGCGGTGCTCGCGGTTGTGGTTTTGCTCACTTGGATTTCGGAAAGTTTCCCGCAGGCGTTCGACGTTCTGAAGTCGGTCGGCAAGTGGTCGATGATAGGCGGCGCGGGGTTGCTTTGCGTTCTTCTTGCGGTCGGTCTCTGCTGGGCGGCGGCGTTTTTCCGCAGGCATTTTCTGCCGCAGATTTTGAAAAGCCCGCGCGGAATCGCGGCGTTTTCGGTGCTCGTTTTGATGTACTCGGCGGCAATATTCGCGCCGCTTATCGCGCCGTACGAGCCTACCCGCCAGTGCCTCGACAAATCGTTCCACCCGCCGACGGGCTTCTTTTTCAGGGACGGCTCGCTTTACGCAAAAGTCTACCGAAACGCCGACCCGAGCATAGCCAAATACGAAGCGGTCGGGGGCGAAGGCGTGCGCGTTAAATTCTTTGCGCACTCGCCCGAAAACGCGTACAAAATCTTCGGGGCGATACCGTGCGACATCAAGCTATTCGCCGCCGACTCGGCGCAGGCGGACGCGCGGATTTTCCTGCTCGGTTCCGACTCCACGGGGCGCGACGTATTCTCGCGCCTGCTCTACGGCGCGCGGATTTCGCTGAGCATAGGGTTTATCGGCATTGCAATCACGATGGTTATCGGCTTTGTGGTCGGCGGGTTGTCGGGCTATTTCGGCGGAACGTTCGATTTCGTTGCGATGCGTTTTGTGGAATTTCTGATGGCAGTTCCGGGGCTTTATTTGCTGCTTGCTATGCGCTCGGCCCTCGCGCCGCACTTCGACAGCGCGCAAATGTACATAATGATTGTCGTGATTCTCTCGTTCATCGGCTGGGCGTCGACCGCGCGCGTAATACGCGGAATGGCGTTGTCGCTTTCGAAAGCGCAATACGTGCAGGCGGCAAAGGCGATGGGCGAGTCGCCGCTGAAGATTATCGTCAAGCACTTCCTGCCGAACGTGCTTAGCTATCTGATTGTCGGCGCAACGCTCTCGATTCCCGCATACGTCTTGGGCGAAGCGGCGTTGTCGTTCCTCGGGCTCGGGATACAGGAGCCGTCGGCGTCGTGGGGCTTGATGCTCGCGCAGGCGCAGAACGACACGAAAGTGCTTATGCTCGGCTTCTGGTGGATGCTCGCCCCGGGGGGCGCGATTTTCGCAACTGTGCTTACATTCAATATGCTCGGCGACATCCTGCGCGACATCGCCGATCCGAAAAAGGAGAAATGAAAAGAGCCGCAGCAACAATTCTGGCGGTGCTTGCAATCGCCGCCTCCGCCGTCCGCGCCGACGAAATACGCCCCGATTTCGCAATACGCACATGCGCCCCGAAGGCGTTTTTCGAAAAGGTCTCGCGCCTGTTCAGAAAAATCTACCCCGACCCGAAACTCGAAATGCAGGCGGCGTTTGCGCTTATGCCGCTCGGTTATCCCGAATTCAACGGAATATCGCGCAGGGCGAACACGGTGATATGCGGCTTCGACACCGATACCGAAAATCCCGCGTGGGTTGTCGGTATGAAAATGGAAGACGATTCGAGAACGGCGGCGTTTCTGAAATCGGCAAACCTCGCCGTCTACAAGCGCGACGCGTTTTCGTACCTGCCGATAAATTTCGGGAAAAAAGACCCGTCGCCGTACATCGACCGTGCCCACGCGCTTCTGCCGAAAAAGAGCGGCGCGGCGTTCGAAGCCGACATTTGCGCCCAAGCGTTCGACCGCCTAACGCAGGGCAAATGCGCCGACTGGGCGCGGGACATCGAAAACGTATTCCTGCGGATTGACGAAGACGGCGACTGCCTGCTTCTCCGCGCGACAATCCTGCTCAAAAAAAATTCGCCGACCTACGAACAGGTCAACAAAGTGCGGCGGCAGAAGAACGCCCCCGAGGCGCAATTTCTGCCGCAGGACGCCGAGCTTTTCGTCATCTCGAAAATGAAGGGCGGCTTCGACGGACGCGAAATTCCCGCAATCGGAAACGCGCTGCCCGCCGATGTTTCGGCAAAATACGGCGAGCTGCTAAGGCACAGCAGCCAAGCCTACTCGGCGGCGGTAAAATTCGGCGACGCGCCGAAGCTTTTGAGCGTTCGGGCGACGGATGCCGCCGACGCCGAACCTTCGGTTGCGGACGGATTTTCGGCGGGCGTCAAAAACGGCTATTGCTCACTCTCGAACGACGGCGGAATGCTCGCCGAGTGCCTTGCGAAAATGTCGGCTGCGGAATCAAAAACCGACTTCCGCCTGCAACGCTACGCCGAAGACGACTCCGACCTTATCGTCGTGCTCAACAACGCCGCAATGCTCAAAACCGTGCTTTCTAAAATCGGGCGCGAGCTGCGCGACGACGCAAAAATAAACGACAGCGTTGCCTCGCTCGACATCGCACTCGGGAAAATCGACATCACCGTGCGCGCCGATTTGGATTCGCTCAACCACTATTGCGACTTTTACAGGACGCTCGAAAAATGCCGACCGAACAACAAGTAGCCGCCGTCAGACTCTTCCGCGGAATTGACCGCGAACTGTCGTATCTCGTACCCGACGGAATGTCGGTCGAGGTCGGCTCGATGGTGCGCGTTCCGCTTCGCGGCGGCGCGGCGCAGGGCATAATTACGGCGGTTCTACCGCTCTCCGATTTCGAGAGCGGCGGCTTCAAGCTGAAAAAAATATCCGAAAAAGTGCAGGACGAACCCGTTCTGACGCCCGCCCTGCTCAGGCTCGCCGAATGGATGCGCGACTACTACGGCTGCGGAATCCAGACCGTTTTCGAAACGATGATTCCCGCAGTCGTACGCGCGGGAAAATCGGCTCTCGAGGCGTTGGAGGTTCTGCCGAAAAATCTGCCCGACTCCGACGAACTCGAAAAGCTCCGCCGACGCGCGCCGCAACAGGCGGCGGTATGCGAGCATTTCGCCGCCGACAAAGAGCCGATTTTAAAATCCGCGCTGACGAAGCTCGCGGGTGTCTCGCCGCAGTCAATCGACGCGCTCGCAAAAAAGGGCGTGCTCGAAGTGCGCAAGCGCGTAATCCAACGCTCGGTGTACGACGACGAACTTTCGGGCGCGGAGGCGGTGGCGTCCGAACCCCCGAAGCTCAACGGCGAACAGCAGCAGGCTCTCGACGAAATCTTGGGCGATATGGCCTCGGGCGAATTCAAAACGCGCCTGCTCTACGGCGTTACGGGTTCGGGCAAGACCGAAGTCTATATGCGGGCGATGCGGCGGGCACTCGACGCGGGCGGCTCGTGCATATTTCTCGTGCCCGAAATCGCGCTTACGCCGCAGACGGTCGGCAGGCTCAGAAGCAGGCTCGGCGACTGCGAACTTGTCGTCTGGCACAGCAACCTCACCGACGGTCAGCGGCTCGACGCTTGGCGTATGCTCGCCTCGGGACGCGCCCGCGTCGTCGTGGGTGCGCGAAGCTGCATATTCGCCCCGCTGAAAAACGTTGCTTTGATTGTCGTGGACGAAGAGCACGACAGCGCGTACAAGCAGGACAAAAACCCGCGCTACAACGGCAGGGACGCCGCAGTGCTCCGCGCGAAAATCGAGGGCGGCGTTTGCGTGCTCGGCTCGGCAACCCCCGCGCTCGAAACGCTCTACAACGCAAAAAAGGGCAAGTACGGACTTTCGCGCATCGCCCACAGAATCGACAACTGCAAGCTTCCGCTCGTGCACATCGCCGATATGAAGCGCGAAAAACCGGGGACTGTCGTCTCGCGCCTGCTCTTCGAAAAGCTCGCCGACAGGCTCGACAAGGGCGAACAGACGATATTATTTCTTAACAGGCGCGGATACTCCAAAATATTCGAATGCCCCGACTGCGGATACGTCGAGGAGTGCCCCCACTGCTCCGTGAGTATGACGTGGCACAAGCGCGAAAACACAATCAAATGCCACATCTGCGGATACACGGCAAAAGCCCCGTCGGTCTGCCGCAAATGCGGCTCGCCCAAGGCGAAGTGGCGCGGACACGGCACGCAAAAGCTCGAAGACGTAATCGCCGCAGCCTTTCCCTCGGCTCGGGTCGGCAGAATGGACAGGGACGCAATGAAACGCCGCGACAACTACCGCAAGGTTCTCGGCGATTTCAGAACGGGCAAGCTCGACATCCTCATAGGCACGCAGATGATTGCAAAGGGGCTCGACTTCCCGCGCGTTACGCTCGTGGGAATCATCGACGCCGACATAGGTCTGAATATGCCCGACTTCCGCGCGGGCGAAAAAACATACCAACTTGTCGTGCAGGTCGCAGGACGCGCAGGACGCGGCGGCGGCGAGGGCGAAGTTGTCATCCAGACTATGCAGCCCGAAGCAGCCCCAATCCAGTACGCCAAGCGCGACGATATGCAGTCGTTCCTCGAAGAGGAGCTCGCCAACCGCGAGGAATATTCCTACCCGCCGACAATGCGGCTCATCCGCCACATTTTCCGCTCGCGCAACGAAACGAAGCTCGAGTTCTACACCGAGGAATGGGCGAAGCGCGCGGTTGAACGCTTCGGCGACATCTGCCAAATAAGGGGCCCCGCCCCCGCCCCGCTCGAACGCAGCGAAGATTTCTACCGCTGGCACATCTGGTATTTCTGCAAAAACGTAAAGACGGTCGTCGCCGAAATAGAATCGCTCAAAGCCGAGTTCAAATTCGACGCGGAAGTCGAGGACATTCTCGACGTCGACCCGATGTCGCTTCTGTGATTTCGGAACGCAAAAAACGTCCGTTTTAACAAATTTATGTTTGCGTTTCCGACCCCGAAACGGCGATAATGCGGAAAATGAGATTTCTCCACAGAATTTTAAAACTCGCGGCAAAAGAGCCGTTCGGCTGCCTCTGTTCGCTCGCGCTTTCCGCCGCGGTAATCGGCGCGTTCGCGGCGGCGTTCTCATACGTCATTTTTTCGATTTGGGCGGTATCGCTCGTCAAAAACAACATCGAAGACGCCACGGGCTTCAGGGTCTCGGCGCAGAACATAGCCGTAAATCTCTTCACGGGAAAATGCGAAATCGACGATATGCACATCGTAAATCCGCCGGTCTACGATATGCGCGAAATCGCCAAGAAAAATACCGACACATCGCCGCTGTTCCTGCTCGCGCGGAAAGTGGAAATGCAGCTTTCCCCGCTCCATTTGATAAAGGGCGACTTTACCGTCTCGTCGCTCTCCGCCGAAATTTCCGAGCTAAACTGCATACGCCTCAACAATTCCACAAGCAATCTGCCCGAATTTCTTGCGAATATGCTAAAGTGCATCAAGGTGCGCGACGAGTTCGGCAAGCCTGTGCTCGGACATTTCAGCCTGAAAATAAAAAATGCCAAGTATACCGATTTTTCCGCAACAAAAGATACGATATTGTGGAAAATGCGAATGAACTTCGAATATAAACGCGACAATTTGTCCGACTTCACGAAGTCGCTTCGCGAAATCAAGGAGGCGTTCGAAAAGGCGAACGCGCCGTTTATATCCAACAGTCTGAACTCATTGTCGAACGAAATTTTGTAATGAATATTGCCATTCTCGCGAGCGGAAGAGGCTCGAACGCCGACGCGATTTTCGCGCGCGCAAAACTGGGGCTGATTCCCGATGCCGATTTCACGGTTCTGATAAGCGACATTTCGAACGCGCCCGCGCTCGATGTCGCCCGAAAATATTCGGTCGAGGCGAAATACGTTGACCCGCAGAGGGTCGGCGCGCGCTTCAATCCCGACGGCGCACGGGCGTATATCGACGAACTGAAATCGCGCAAGACCGACCTCGTGGTTCTCGCGGGATTTATGCGCATACTCCCGCCCGAGTTTGTCGCCGCTTTCGAAAACCGCATAATCAACCTGCACCCGAGCCTGCTGCCGTCGTTCAAGGGCAAAGACGCAATCAAGCAGGCATACGACTTCGGCGTAAAGCTCTGCGGATGTACCGTGCACTTTGTCGACAACACGCTTGATGGCGGCAAAATCATCGCCCAGAAAGCCGTCGAAATCGAACCACAATACACGCTCGACGAGCTTGAAGCCCGAGTCCACGATGCCGAACACATCCTTCTTCCGCAGGTCGTGGCGGACATCGCGGCGGGAAAAATCGCAATAGGCAAATAGATGTCGCTCGAAATAAAAGAGTACGTCGGGAAAGGATTGAGCCTTTTCAAAACGCTCAACCGCGCCGAATTTTACGCCGAGATAGCCTCTCCGCAGGACGCCGTCGACGCATTTTTATACGCCGAAAAGCACGGCTTGAAACCGTTCGTGCTCGGCGGCGGGTCGAACGTATTCTTTAAAAATTCGAATATAAAATCGTTCGTGCTCAAAAACGCGCTGCCGAAAAAAATCGAACCGCTCGGCGGCGACAGATTCAAAGTTTCCTCGTCCGTCCGTATGATGGAACTGCTGAAGTTCGCATATTCGGAAAGCCGCGCCGCCTGCTACTATCTGGCAAGCGCGCCGTGCGAAGTGGGCGGAGCCATCGCAATGAACGCGGGAACGGGGCCCCGCGAGGGCAAGGCGGTTTTCGACTTTCTCGAATCGGTCGAATACGTCTCGAACGGCGTGGTCGTCGAAAAACCCGCGGAGGAAATTCGACACTCGCACAGGCACACCGAGCTTTCCGAAAACGCTTTCATCGTCTCTGCGGTATTCAAACTTCCCAAAACCGAATTCGACTGCGACCCGATAAAAGCACGCCTCGACTGGGCTCGGAAAAATCAGGATTTGAGCGTGCCCAACTGCGGTTCGCTCTGCAACAAATACAACGCCGATTTGATGAAACTAACACGCGCCCTCTTCCGCCCGTTCCCCGCGGGGATGAGCCGAAAGAAACTCAACTGGACGTACAACAAAGCCGACAACCCAATATACCTGCGGGCATTCCTCGCCACGCTGAAATTTCTGCACAAACTCTTCCGAAAGGAGCTGAAGTTCGAAATCAAAATTGTACCCTAATTCCGAATGCAAAAAAACGCGCCAGACGGCGCGTTTTTTTGCGGGCTACTTTGCCGACTGCTTGTCGTAAAGCTCTTTGTAGTACGGACAGCGTTCGTACAACTCGGTATGCGAGCCGAAGTCGATAATGTTGCCCTCCCTGAAAACTATAATGCGTTTTACATTGCGTATCGTGCTGAATCTGTGGGCTATGATGAACATCGTGCGTTCGTGCATAAGCTTGTCGATTGCCTTTTGAATGAACGCCTCGCTGTTTACGTCGAGCGCGGAAGTGGCTTCGTCGAGCACTATCAGCGACGGGTTTTTCAAAAACACCCTCGCAATGGCAATGCGCTGCTTCTGTCCGCCCGAAAGCCTGTCGCCGCGCTCGCCGACGCGCGTCTGATAGCCGTCTTCAAGCTCGGTTATGAATTCGTGGGCAAACGCCGCGCGCGCGGCGGTATAGACCTCCTCTTCGGTGGCGTCGGGCTTGGCAAGCAGAATGTTGTTGTAGATTGTATCGTTGAAAAGCACGGGATACTGCGGGACTGAACCGAGATTCTTTCGGAGGTCGAACAGGCGCATATCCTTCAAATTTATGCCGTCGATTTTCACTTCGCCCGAAGTCGGGTCGTAGAAACGCATTACAAGCTTTGCGAATGTGCTCTTGCCCGCGCCCGACTCGCCGACAAGCGCGCAACTCGTGCCCGCGGGAATGGTAATGTTTACGTTGTGCAAAACGGTTTTGTCGGCATACGCAAAATTCACGTTCGAGAATTCTATTTCGCCGCGCAACGCATCAACCTTCACGGGATTTGCAGGCTCTGGAACGGTTGAAACATAGTCGAGCACTTCGTTGAGTCGGTCGAACGACGGCGTAATTTTGATGAAGTCGGTACACATTCTT
Organism: uncultured Opitutales bacterium; assembly: GCA_900548275.1. Classification (GTDB taxonomy): domain Bacteria; phylum Verrucomicrobiota; class Verrucomicrobiia; order Opitutales; family Intestinicryptomonadaceae; genus Merdousia. Next base: position 298,962 of record URJY01000001.1, read on the forward strand.
ACAATGCGCTTGATGGGGTCGATAGTGAAATACAACGCCAAGCCGATTGCCGCGAAAGTCGAGAAGTCGATTTTCGCCTTGTAGGCATACACAAACGTTATCGAAACCATCGTAGCCGCCAAGACTTCCATCATGGGCTGCTGAAGAAGTTCGTATTTCGAAATCTTCAGCACAAGCTTCTGGAAACTTACGTTCATATCCCAGAAACGCTTTTTCTGCATTTCCTGAAGATTGAAAACGCGCACCTCGTGGGCGGCGGCGAGATTCTCGTTGAAGTGCTGCGCGATTGCACCGAGCGATTCCGCCGACATCCTCGCGCACCGCTTCAAATTGCGGCGCATCATCTGCACGGGCAGAATGCAGAACGGAACGGCGGCGATGAACACGAGCAGAAACACGATTTCGCCCTTTGTTATGCACATATAGGCAAGGAACGACAGCGCGCCGATAACCTGCACGGGCTGGCGAATCATTTCGGAGGCGAACGAAAGCAGAATCGTCTGGACTGCCTGCGTGTCGGTTGTAAGGCGCACAAAGAGGTCGCCCGTAGTGTGCTTGTCGAAGAACGAAAGCGGATAGTCCTGAACCTGCGAAAACAAATCCTGCTTGATTCGGCGCAGAACGTCGAGCGAGACATAGCTCATAAGATAGCCGCTCAAATAGCCCGTTATCGCGCGTATAATAAAGACCATCGGGATGAGCATAGCCACGCCCAAGACATACCAGAGACTGTAAACCGTGCCGTCTTCGGGCATAAAGATGCGCTTGAGAACCTTGTCGAAAATCACGGGCATACCGAAACCGCTCGACGCGCCGAACGCCAAGCCCGCAAGCAACGCCCCGACCAAATACCAAACCTTGGGTCTTACATATTTTAAATAACGCGAATACCTCTTCATACTGTTTATAAAAAAAGACAGCCCCGCCGCAGGATTGCATAACGGGAATGATTAAAACGTCGAATATGCCAAACGGAACTCTTTATGACAACAATTTTTTTTACCGCTTGCCGCGGGAAAAATACCGCCCGCAAAACAACGCGCAAAAAAGGACGGGGAATTTTTTCGCCCGTCCTTTCGCCGTCCGCACTACCAACCCATATAGCGGAATGGGTTGTCGCCTGTTATTATGTCGTCGATGTAGTCGGGCATATAGAGGTTGTCGGGCTTGCCGCGCGTCAGCTTCAATGTCCCCGTGATTCTGCCAGTCGAGACGGGCTGTTTCGCGAAAACCGAAATTACGTTGTCTTCGCCGAATTTAATCAGGTTTTCGGGGATGTCGTACTTTCGGTCGACAAGCCAGCCCTTCCACGGGTCGCCGTCGTAGCCGCCGACCTTTACTCCATTGAAGTAGGTGTCGTCCTGCCCAACGATTCTCCCCACCTCGAGAACGATTTTATCCTTGCTCCAGTTCTTGGGGATGAACACGGTTTTGCGCACCCAGTACGGTTTTTGGAACGGATATACGGGGTTTCCGAATTCGTCGCAATTATCGGGGAAGGAATAGTTCAGCCACGCGGAGTCGTCGAACTTTTCCGATTCGGGATGTTTGCCGTTCAGTTGCGAGACCGTTGCGAAACGCCACGGAGTTTTCGAGAGCGAAATTTCCATTTTCGGCACGCCGCCCGCCATCAGCACCGTATCGTACTTGAACTTCGCGCCGAAGTTTGCGGCGACCTGCGAGAGTGTGCGGTACATTCTCCACGCGGTGTAGCGCAGATAGGTTTTACCCGCCGTGTCGAGTTCGTCGGGCAGAAGCGAGAACATAACCGCCGAGCCTTTGCCCGAGCGGAACACCGCCATTGTGCCGCCGCAAGTGTCCTTTGTGTCGAAGACTTTTGCGGGGATATTTGCGCGCGTGCGAACGTCGCTCCACGACAAACCGCGCAGTTCGTTCCAATTCGGGATGTCGAGCACTTTGTTTGTCGTGCCGTCTTTTTGGGCTATGCCGAAGCGTTTTGCCGCGGGGTTGCGTTCGATAAGTAGGAAGTTTGCGCCGCCGTCCATTGCCGCCTTAATCGCGTCGTCGGAAAGCTTCGAACCTTCGCCGACAACGACCAAGCCCGACTTCGGCAGTTCCGCCGTTTCGACAAATTCGACGCCTATTTTTCCGAGCAGTTCCGCGCCGCGCTTGCCGCCGATGTAGTATGTTTTCGCGTCGTCCGCCGCGGGTTCGCGGTCGGCGAGGTTCGAGATTATGCGCGAGAGCACTGCGTCGGCGACGGGGTCGGCTTCCGTTCTGCCGAGCAGGTCGAGTCCGCAGAAGACCACAACGCCCCTGCCGATTTTGCGTTCCATAAGCGGCGAGTAAGCCAAGTCGAATTCGCATTCGAGGATGGGAGTCCACCCCGCCCTATGCGGCTTTTCGAGAGACTGCGAGGCTACGCTGCCCCTGTTGCCCCAATGCCAACCGTAAAGCGGACGCTTGTCGCCGATGATTTCGGTGGTCGCCGTTTCGGGGGCGAATGTGCCCGCGCCGCGCCAGTCGCGGAAGTCTTCGGAGTCGAAGCCCGCGATGAACGGGTGGTCTTGCATTGTCAAAACGGGGAACACTCTGCGCGATATGAACTTCGAGGTTCTGAAGCCGCGAAGCTGCTCGAGTATTTCTTCGGGCTGCGAAAGAATCAGGACACTGCCGCCCTTTTCGGCAAATTCCACGACGTTTGCGGGAAGTTTTTTTGCATACGCGTTTTCGCAGAGGACAAGAAGCCCGCCATCGCATTTGCCGTCCCACGGAACGGTCAGGATTCCGAGCGCGTTGAGTGCCTTCGAGGTCTTACGCTGCGGGTCGAAAACCTTGACGGTTGTGCGCGGGAATTTTGTTTGCGGATATACCGTAAACGCGAACTTATCGGCGTTTTCGATTCCGCCTACACCGCCTTTGATTTCGATTTCGCCGAGCGTCTTTTTGTCGGCTTTCGGCACGTCGAACGAGAACGGCACGAATGCGGTTTTGCCGACGGGCACAACGCCGTCGAGCTTGCCCGAGGCGATTTTTTTGCCGTCCAAAGTCGCCGTCCATTCGAGCGAGTACTTGGCGTTTTCGCGCAGGTCGTTCGTTATGACCGCCGTTTTTTCGACCTTGTCGCCGCCGTAGAAGTGGTGGGCTTTGTCGGTGAACGCTTCGGGCTTGCCGCCTATCCACGCGAGCGCGTGTTTCTGGTTTTCGATGAGCGCGCGCCCCGACGCGTTGGGCTTTGCGCCGCCTTCAGCCATTCCGTAGAAGCCGCGCTTGGAGACTTTCGGCGGCTGCCATCCGAGTGCGCCGTGCTTGAACGGCAGGTCTATCATGCCGTATTCGGGCACCCAACCGTACGCGTCGCGCCACGGAACCATTCCCCCCGGGATGCCCCACGCGCGCCAGCTGCGCCAAGTGTTTTTATTGAAGAGAGCCTGAAAATCCGCCATATTGTCGGCGAAGCGGAATTCGTCGGCTTCGTTCATCGGCTTCCACTCTTTCTTTGCTTTGATGTAGCCGTCGGAGACCATTTTGCGGTATGCGTCGGACTCGTTTTTATACGCCGCCGCCCCGAGGTACGGCGCGACGAATTCCGTAAGGAGCGGTTCGGACGAGTAGGAGTTGTAGGGGTTGCCTCTGTCGCGCACGAAATTGCCGAAGAACGGCGTGCCGAATTCGATTGCGCAGAACGGAACGTTGCCGTTTTTCGCCCAGTTCGAAAGCCACTCTTCGCGCTCCTGAAGCGGGATGAAGTCGATGTAGTGGTTGATTGAGTGGAAGTCGCCCGTGGTGCACGAGTGGTGTCCCGAAACGGGACGGGTTTGGTCGAACATCTTCATCGTGGCGACGAGCCTTTTACCCTGTGCGGGATTACTGTAATTAAGTGTAGGCAAAAGGTCTTCAACCATTCTGTAGCGCAAAGAATTGCCCAAGTTCATCGGGTTTGCCGCCGCGTTGTTCGGATATGTGTTCGGTAGCGTCATCAACGCGATAACCGACGGGTTGTTGCGGATTTCCCTCCACTGGCGGATGAATCTGTCCGTCCACTTGGTGCGCGCGTCGACGTCGTTCCAATTCCAGTTGAAGTCGTCGCTACCCGCGTTTGCGGGGTACAGAATCAAAATGCCCTTTTCGTCGGCAAGCTCCGCCCAGACTTTTCGCGACTGAATGGAAGTTGCCGAATGCGTCCACGGCCAAAGTTCGAACGCGTTGAAATTGCATTTCTTGAATGCGTCGAGCGAATTTGAAATCGCCTGACGCACGCCGCCCGTATCGCCCTCGAAGAAGTTATGCAACGGCATAAGGCGTACCCTCTTGCCGTTAAGCGAGAAGTGTTTGCCGTCTATCTTGAATTCCCTAAAGCCGAAGCGCGTCTTTGTCGTGTCGAGCGTTTTGCCGTTCTTTTTGAGCGAAATTTCGGCGAAATAAAGGTTGGGTTGGTTTACATCCCAAAGTTTGGGATTTTCCCATTTTTCGGAGAGTTTGACTTTCGGTTCGCCTGCGAGTGCGAATTCGCGCGAAAAGCGTTTTGCGACTTCGCCGTTTGCCGCGTCGACGATTTTTACGGAAACTTCGTAATCGCCGCTTTTGACGTTCTTCAGTTCCACATCCAAGTCGAGGCGCATATGTTCGACGCTTGTCTTGACGAAGACATCTTCGATTTGCGCGCCTTTGGGGCGCGACAGCAGGAACACATCGCCGCTGATGCCGAGCATTCTCGAAAATGTCGGCTTTTTATCGTTCTTTTTCGGCGCGGGTTTGTCGTTAAGCAGTTGCGGCGGATAGAAATACGAGCCCATTTGAAGCGCGATTGAAGCCGTTTTGCCCGCCGTAACGAACTTCGAAATGTCAAGCTCCTCCGCGGGGTATATTATGTTGCCGACTTCCTTTCCGTCGACGAAAACGCGCGCGCCAGTCATAACGTTTTCGATTCGCAGGACGATTTCACCATTCCACTGTTCGGGAATGTCTATATTGCGGCGAAGCCAGAAACGTTCGGTTTTGTTTTTCCAACGGGAGGTATTTTTTTGTTCCACAATCCCCGGCGACGAGTTGCTCTTGAACGTGAATCCGGGAACGAGCATTTTGCCCCATTCTTCGGCGGGCGGCAACGCCTCGCCGAAAGTTGCCACGGGCGCGCATTCCCACACGCCGTTTAGCACGATTTGCGACCTCTTTGACGTTATTTTCTCAACGGGCGAAGCCGATGGAGTAAGTTCCAGCCTCGAGTCCGCCGAATATGCCGCCGCCGTTGCCGCGGCGAGTATCCCCAGAATTTTTACAAGTTTCATCATATATTTTTTCCTTTTTAGACCGCCGAACGGGCGGCAGATACATCACACAGTTGATGCAGACAAACTAACACCCCGAACTTTCTTGTAAAGTTCAAATGGCGTTTTTTTTGGTAAACAGTTTAATTTTTGCAAACCGTTGACACAAAAAAACTCCGCACAATGCGGAGTTTGCATATTTAGTCTTTCGACGGAATGTATTACATCTTGCCCCAATGCTTGAGGAGCGTTTCGCCGATGACCGACGGGGTATCGGCAACCGCGATGCCAGCGTCCTTGAGGGCGTTGATTTTGTCTTCCGCGCCGCCCGATTTGCCCGAGACGATTGCGCCTGCGTGGCCCATTCTGCGACCCTTCGGAGCCGTACGACCCGCGATGAACGCCGCAACGGGCTTCTTGCAGTTTGCCTTCAGCCATTCGGCCGCGATTTGTTCGCCGTTGCCGCCGATTTCGCCGATCATAACGATTGCGTCTGTCTGCGGGTCGTCGTTGAACATTTTTACGGCGTCGAGGTGGCTTGTGCCATTGATGGGGTCGCCGCCGATGCCGATAACCGTGCTCTGACCGTATCCGAGGCAGGTGAGCTGCCAAACGGCTTCGTAGGTAAGAGTGCCCGAACGGCTTACTACGCCGACATTACCGGGTTTGTGAATGTAGCCGGGCATAATGCCGATTTTGCATTCGCCGGGGGTGATGATACCGGGGCAGTTCGGACCGATAAGGCGCGAGACGCAGTCTTTCTGCATAAGGCGCGACTTTACGATAGCCATATCCTTTACGGGAATGCCTTCGGTGATGCAGATGATAAGGGGAATCTTTGCGTCGATAGCCTCGATGATTGCGTCGGCAGCGAACGGCGGCGGAACGTAGATAACGCACGCATTTGCGCCTTCCTTGCTTACGGATTCCGCAATCGTGTTGAAGACGGGAACCTTTTCGTCGAACAGTTGACCGCCCTTGCCGGGGGTAACGCCCGCGACGATGTTTGTGCCGTATTCAATGCACTGGCGTGTGTGGAATGCGCCCGTGTTGCCTGTAATACCGCTTACGACGACTCTTGTATCTTTGTTTACGAGTACGCTCATTTTTATATCGAATTAAAGGTTATTTGTTTTCGTTTGCGACGATTTTTACAATCTTTTCCGCAGCGTCCGCAAGGGAGTCCGCCGTAGTGAGCTTGATGCCGCTTTCGGCGAGCATCTGCCTGCCCTTTTCGACGTTCGTGCCTTCGAGTCTTACGACGAGCGGGAGTGTCAAGCCGACGTTCTTTACCGCCGCGATAACGCCCGCCGCGATAACGTCGCACTTCATAATGCCGCCGAAGATGTTTACGAGGATGCCCTTGACGTTCTTGTCCTTGAGGAGAATGTTGAACGCCTGCGTGATTGCCTCTTCGTTTGCGCCGCCGCCTACGTCGAGGAAGTTGGCGGGATTGCCGCCGAAGAACTTGATGATGTCCATAGTCGACATAGCCAAGCCTGCGCCGTTGACCATGCACGCGATGTTGCCGTCGAGGGCGATGTAGTTCAGACCGAACTTGCTCGCTTCGATTTCCTTGGGGTCTTCTTCGTGCGGGTCGCGGAGAGCTTCAACTTCGGGATGGCGGAAACGCGCGTTGTCGTCGAACGAAACCTTTGCGTCGAGGCACAGGAGCTTGCCGTCCTTCGTGAGAACGAGCGGGTTTACTTCGACCATCGAGCAGTCTTTCGACCAGAAAAGCTTGAACAAGCCCTTGATGACGGCCGACCACTGCTTCATCATTTCCTTTGCGCCGAAGCCGAGGAAGTAGCCGAGCTTGCGGACTTGGAAGGGTTGCAGACCGATATCGGGGTCTACGAGCATTGTAAGGATTTGGTCGGGCGTTTCTTCGGCGACCTTTTCGATGTCCATACCGCCTGCGAGCGAAGCTACGATTGCGATTTTGCTCGAAGCTCTGTCCATGAGGATGGAGAGGTAGTATTCCTTGTCGATGTCGACCGCTTCGGCGAAGAAGAGCGTGCCGACCATTCTGCCTTGCGAGCCCGTCTGCTTTGTGATGAGGGTATTGCCGAGCATTTTCTTTGCCGTGTCGGCGGCTTCGGACTTGGCAACGAACTTTACGCCGCCCTTGAAACCGTCGGCGAAAACGCCCTTGCCGCGTCCGCCTGCGTGAATCTGCGACTTTACGACGATGTGGTCGCCCGGGAGCGACGCGATTGCCGCATCGAATTCGGCGGGCGATTTGACGGCAACGCCGTCCTGTACCGGAACGCCGAACTCCTTAAACAATGCTTTTGCTTGATATTCGTGAATATTCATTTTGTCTAATTTTGACTGTTTTAACTAAATGAAGTAAATAGTTTGTATTACAAAACATAAAAAAATAACAAAAGAGGACGAAAAGCGTTTGTCCGAATTGCCTTTTCTGCTACCTTATTGTCTATCTGTGATACCCCATCCCGCCGCCTTTGCAAGTTTTTTTTAACTTTTTTTTCGAAGTACGATAAGCTCCTCAATCGTTTGACGTGTCGAACGGGCAAAATTGCCGCGCATTTTCGGCGTTTGGGTGGATTGTATTTAAAACGGAAGTTTATATATACAGGGGCGTATTGCCGTTCCACGCTTTCCGCCGCAGCCACGCCCTATTTTCGGCTTGAAAAATCGGCGGCGGCGTGATTTGCTCGTCGGCGAAAAATTAAGACTATGTCGACGATTTCATACATCAAAAAATTCACATCCGTATTGATTGCGTTTTTCGCGGTGGCTTTTGCACCCGAACTTTGCTTCGCCCAGACCCAACAGGCGGCACAGGCGGCGACTCAGTCCCCGACGGCGCAGGTTGCCGCCGAACAAAAAACGGACAGTCAGCAGCTCCTCGAAAAAATCAAGTACAACGGCGACGAAGACAGGCACAATCTGCGCGTGCTCGCCCGCACAACGGTAAGGTTCGTGCACGACAACGTTTCGCCCGACCTCGCCGACATTCTCGCAAAAAAGGTCTGCGGCGTGCGCGTAATTTCGCCCGTTTTGGGGTTGATTCTGATTTTCGCCGCGTGGGCGTTGCAGCACTTCTTTATCGCGTTCATATTCAACCTGATTTTCCGCACGAAGAACAAGGAGACCGTCAAGGCGAGCCGCCTTTTGCTTGCAAAGTTGCGCCATCCAATTTCGTGGTTCGTGATTTTGGTGGCGACCGACGCGGCGGTTTTGCTGCTTTCGCATTCGCCCGATTTCACGTTTACGGTGCGCCGAATTTCTACGGTCTTCTTCTTCGTACTGCTCTGTTGGGTGCTGCGCATAATTTCCGACGCGTTCTTTAAAATGCTCGAAGAGCGTATGACCGTTCAATACGCGGCGACGAAAAACCTGCTCGACCTCGGCAGTCGCATAACAAAATACGCAATATACACTTTCACGTTCCTTGTGGTTCTCGACACGCTTGGGGCGAACATCACGGCGGTTGTCGCCTCTCTGGGTATCGGCGGCGCGGCGTTGGCCTTTGCATCAAAAGATACAATCGCGAACTTCTTCGGTTCGATGTCCCTGATTATGGACAAGCCCTTTATGGTCGGCGACTGGATTACAACGGTCGGAATCGAGGGCACTGTGGAATACATCGGCTTCCGCTCCACGCGCATTCGCACCTTCCCGCGCACGGTTGTGAGCATTCCGAATTCGGTTCTGGCGAACGCGACAGTCGAAAACTGGTCGAAGCGCAACAAACGCCGCGTTACGATGACAATCGGGTTGACGTACGACACGACCGCCGACCAGCTCGAGCAGATTGTGGGCGACATCAAAAAGCTTTTGCGCGAAAATCCGAAAGTCGACAGCTCCGACATCCGCGTATCGTTCGCGAACTTCGGTGAGTCGTCGCTCGACATCTCCGTGCTCTACTACGTTTTCGACCTCAACGCGATTCCTTTCGGCGAAAGGGTTCAGGAGATAAACTTGGCGATTATGCGTGCGGTGCAAAGCCGCGGACTTTCGTTCGCATTCCCGTCGCGTTCGCTGTATGTCGAAACGATGCCGAAAGCGGAAAAATAACATCGCCCCAAACGGCAATTTCCGAAAACGAGGGTTTGAATCGCCCGCGTTTTTTTGTCCCCGCCGCAAAAAAAGGATTGACCGTTTTAATACGATTTTTTACATTTAAACCGTCTATGGGAAAATATATTGCAACGCTTTCTTTCCTCGTTCCGCTTCTGGCGTCGGGGGCAATCAAAATAGTCTGCGGGCCGATTCTTCAAAATGTCGGCGAAGACTCGGCAACGATTGTGTGGGCAACCGACGCCGACGCGATGTCGTGGGTGGAAGTCGCACCCGCCGACGGCTCGCACTTCTACGCAAAAGAACGCCCTAAATTTTTCGACGCGCCGATGGGCAAAAAGCAAATCGGTAAACTCCACAAGGTTACCGTCAAGGGACTCGAAAAAGGCAAAAAATACAATTACCGCGTATTCTCGCGCGAAGTTACCGGCACGGAGTATACAAACATTTTCTACGGCAAAGTCGCCTCCACAAGAGTGTATCAAAGAATCCCCCCGACACTGGAAACGCTCGACAACTCGAAGAAGGGAATGAAGTTTTCGGTCGTAAACGACATCCACGGCGACAACGAAAAGCTCAAAGCCCTGCTCTCGACCGCCGAAAACGACGACTTCCTTGTTTTCAACGGCGATATGGTAACCTCTATTATGAGCTCGCCCCAACAGCTCTACAAAGACTTTCTGCTGACCGCAACCGAAGCGACGAAATCGTCGAAGCCGATTCTGTTCTCGCGCGGCAATCACGAAACGCGCGGCAACCACTCGGAAAGCTATATGGACTACTTCCCGACGAATACGGGAAAGCCCTACTACACCAAGAAAATCCGCGACGCATTCTTTGTCTTCCTCGACTCGGGCGAAGACAAGCCCGATAACGACATAGAATATTCCGATTCCGCCGACTTCGACAACTACAGAATCGAACAGGCAAAATGGCTCGCCGAAGTTTTGGAAAGCCCCGACTACAAAAACGCGACATATAAAATCGTTGTAGTCCACATTCCGCCGTCGTGGGGCGACTGGCACGGCTCGATACACTTCCGCAAGGTCTTCGCGCCCGTCCTCAAGGGAAAGAAGGTCGATTTGTATTTGAGCGGACACCTGCACGAATACGCATTCTACCCCGCCGACGAAAACTTCGACGCGCCGAACATCGCAAATTCGAACACGGAAATAATGAACATCTCGCTCGAAAACGATACGATTACGGTAAAATTCAAAAACGTTGACGGCAAACAGTCGCGCCCCGACTTCGTGATAAAGAAATAACTTTCAAATCACAAAAAACAAAAAGCGCACGGGAAGTAAAATCCGCGCGCTTTTTGTTTCGCTCGTTTGTTATTCTTTTACAATGCAAAGCGAGTTGATTGTATATTTTCCCAAGCGATGCAGTAAAAAGGCATTTATTACGCCTTCGGCTGCTTTCCCCGATATTTTCGAAAGTATTTTTGCCGAAAACTGGGTTCCAATCGAGTCCTTGAGAATATCCACAAGTTCTCCCGTATATTCGGTATAATCCGAGGCTATACCCGAGAAATAAATGTTGAATATCGCCTTTGAAAATATTTGAACCGTGATGAAGTTCGACGGTCTTTTGCGTCCAAAAATTTCGAAAATATCGCTGATTAACTGTAGCGAATAATAAACTACAATCATTCTGTCGATAATCGAAAACGGACAAAGAGCCGTCAAGGAGGCAACTCTAATGCAGTATACATTTTTTCTTTTTCCGGCAATTTTCTTCAATTCGCCCTGAAAGTTTTTATAACTTTCGAGCCACTCTCGGGTAGTGCTTCCCCCCTGCTCGAGTTCCTCTTTTTGCGCCATTAAATCGTTAATCGTACTTGTTTTTTTCTCGGGGTCTTTCTCGACGACATACTTCGAAAGTTTCTCTCTGGAAATACCGTTCAGTACGGACAGGCATCTGTTTTTCGCAGACACCAGTTTTTCGGGCGAGTTGTAGGACGACAAAGAAAGAGGCGGCTCGCCCAGCTTTACTTCCTCGAATCCGTTCCAGATTTTCCGACAAACAAATGCGATTGTGCCGAAAAATACAAACAATGCCGCATAGCAAAAATACTTGATAAACGGCGGCATATCGGAGACGTCTTTCGCAAATCGAACAACGTCGAAAAGTATCAAAAGCCCCAGTATGCACGCAACGACAATCAATAAATACTTGAAAGCCCCGAGAAGAAAACCGCCCGATTGAGAAGTGTCGATTTGGGCGTCCCCAGTTTCGTCGCGATATTTTTGATTTATTTCCTCCTGTGTTATTTCCGCCCGAGCGACCACATAGGACGACGACTCAAAAGAGTCTTCATCGTTCGGACGGAGATTTTCCTCCGATGGGGAAACAAACGTTTCGGCGGGCTTTTTCGAAGTTTCCGTTCTTGCGGGTTGCTCTTTTTGCAACCTATCGCTTACGTTGAAATCGGCGCAACTTCCGCGTTCAAAAGAATCGTTTTCCCTGTTTTCGATATCTTCCATACCGTGCCTATTATTTGATATTAAAAAAGCATACCTTTGGCAATGTTATCAAATCCGGAGAATTTTGGCGGTTTCCCGTCTACAACATAAGGCAAAAACGTCGGTAAATCTTTTCCCCAATCCGAGGATTCGTTGCGGGGCCAATCTTTCGGCAACTTAAAACCTCCTTCATATTGGCAGGCTTTAGGTTTTCCGTCTACCATTCTGTAGCCTTTAACATTATTCAAATTATTGTTATCGGCTGGGAACGTACTATTGCAGGCGGAACAAGTTCTGTATTCGATTTTCAGGGGATTGTAGCGGGATAATTTATTCACAAAAGACGTGGTCAACGATTTTAACAGTGGCAATACGTTATCTCTTGTTGCTTCGGGGATTCTGTCGGTTTGCGTTGCAACAAACAGAACTTTCTTGACCCGCCAAGGGTTCAAAGAATACGACTCGCAGGCAAGGGAAATATTTTCGAGCATCTCCGTTGTCGCCTTAAATTTTGGATAACCGCCGCAATAAACATTCGTAATATCGATAAGAACAACCATCTCGTCGACACTTTCTATTATACTAAATGTCGGCAACACAAAGCGTTCTCTATATTTTACGTAATTCGAGAAGAACTCAAAGAATAAATTCCGATTTACTGTCATAAAATCTGGGGGTATCGGAGCAAATTCCGTGTTTTCGTCCAAGCCGCAAACCGTGCCGACTCCGTCGAGATTGCCCATTTTCCCCGTCTTTTTTTTGCCGTCTGTCGACAACAAAAAAGACGACGGCGAAATTACGCCTCCCCGTCCGTTTAAATACGTATTGTAGAGAAGTTTCTTATATTCGGAAAGAATCCGTTCTTTGCCTACGTTTTCATCCCGAAAAAGTTCTACATAAGCCCCCGAAAGTTCCCGATAGCCCGAATAAGCTCTTCCCGAAAAAATCTCGTCGAACATATATTTCGACCAACTTACATAATCGCTAAATTTGTAAATGAGAGTGTCGCGCAGGCGTTCCCCGGGGAAATCGTATATTGTATACTTTCGAGACTTGCACCATCTCAACGATGTATTGATAAGCGGGATTTTGCCCGAGATATTACCCGTTTTCTTGAAGAGTTCAAACGAGACATATTGAGGTTTTAATGTTTTGTCCGCCCAGCGATTTCTTTTGAGCGATTCCATATTTGCATTTACGTCAAAAGGCACCGGTTTGTCTCTTTTCGTAAATAGGCTGATAAGCGGTATTTTGTCTTCATCTAGCCTTACGACGCGTTCGTATCCTTTCTTCCCGCCGAGCTCGCTCCCTTTTTGAATCTTGTCTTCAAGATTTTTATAAAACGATGTCAAAAATACGGATTTCCCCGAATTTTCCAATCCTATCAATGCAATTCTTTTCATATTTTCCTTTCGATGCAGTTTGTATATACAAAGATATATATGTACGCAAGTTTTTTAATAAAATTTAAGCTGTTTATATTAGCGCATTCAAAAAGTATTCGCCATTGATTTGGAAAATCTTCCATTAACGAAACAAAAAAAAGCACAAAAAAACCTGCGCGGGGTATCGTGCAGGTTCTCGCCTTTTAGTCGGAAACGTTATGCCTTGGGGCAGGTTCCCATATTGTTTCTCTTTTGGGTGAATTTTAGGTGCTTGCCGTCTTCGGCGAGGGTTGCATCTATCTCGCCCGTGCCCTCAAGTTCGCCCTTGAGGATTTCCTCGGCAAGCGCGTCTTCAAGTTCCCTTTCTATCGCCCTCTTCAGCGGTCTTGCGCCGTACTTTTCGTCCCAGCCTTTCGAGATCAGGAAGTCGATTGCCGACTTGTCGAGAACGAGCGTCATCGACCGTTCGGCAAGCCTGCCGCGCAGTTTGTTAAGTTCAAGTTCCACAATCTTTTCCATATCGGCTTTTGCAAGCATTCTGAACAGTACGATGTCGTTTATTCTGTTCAAAAATTCGGGGCGGAACGATTTTTTCATTTCGTCCATAACCTTTTCCTTCAGCTTGTCGTAGTCGTCGTCGAACGCCGCCGCGCCGAAACCCATCGACGGGTTCTTTTGCAGGATGTGTGCGCCTACGTTGCTTGTAAGGATTATGATTGTGTTGCGGAAGTCTACCGTGCGCCCGAGGCTGTCGGTAAGTCTGCCGTCTTCCAAAACTTGTAACAGAATTTGCACAACGTCGGGGTGCGCTTTTTCGATTTCGTCGAAGAGAATCACGCTGTACGGGCGGCGTCGTACCTGTTCGGTGAGCTGTCCGCCGTCTTCGTGTCCGACGTATCCGGGGGGCGAGCCAATCAGTCGGGAGACGGAATACTTTTCCATATATTCCGACATATCGATTTGAATCAGCGACTCCTGTTTGCCGAACATTTCCTCGGCAAGAGTTTTTGCCAGATACGTTTTGCCGACGCCCGTCGGTCCGAGGAAAAGGAACGAGCCTATCGGGCGTTTCGGGTCTTTGAGTGCCGCGCGCGAGCGTCGCAGGGCGCGTGCGATGACCGAAGTTGCCTCTTCCTGACCGACAACTTTTGCGCGCAGGCGGTCTTCGAGTTCGAGCAGTTTTTTGCTCTCCTCTTTCTCCATTCTCGAAAGCGGAATGCCCGTCCACGTGGAGACGACTGCGTAGATGTCGTCTTCGCCGACTTCGACGCGCTTGTTTTCGGTGGATTTTTTCCAAGCCTTTACGATGTCTTCGCGCTGGCGTTGGAGAGCCTTTTCGGTGTCGCGCAGGGCGGCGGCGTCCTCGAAACGCTGGTCGCGGATTGCGTCTTCCTTCGCCTTTTCGGTCTCGCCGATTTTCGAATTTATGTCGAGCACCTCCTGCGGGCGTTCGAGCATTTTGATGCGCGCGCGCGAGCCCGCTTCGTCGATTACGTCGATTGCCTTATCGGGCAGGAAGCGGCTTGTGATGTAGCGTTCGGAAAGTTTGACGGCGGCTTCGAGCGCGGCGTCGGAATACGCGCAGTGGTGGTGTTTTTCGTAGTTGCCGCGCAGCCCCTTGAGAATCAGAATTGCGTCGGAAACCGACGGTTCCTCCACTTTCACGCTTTGGAAACGTCTGTCGAGCGCGCTGTCCTTTTCGATGAATTTGCGGTACTCGGCGATTGTCGTTGCGCCTATGCACTGCAGCGAGCCGCGCGAGAGTGCGGGCTTGAAGATGTTGGATGCGTCCATTGCGCCTTCCGCCGCGCCCGCGCCCACGATTGTGTGGAGTTCGTCGATGAACAGGATTACGTCGCCCGCCTTTTCGATTTCGTCCATCACCGCCTTAATACGCTCTTCGAATTGACCGCGATATTTTGTGCCCGCGACCATCAACGCCATATCGAGCGTGATGACGCGTTTCGAGGCGATAAGCTCGGGAACTTCGCCCTTTGCGATTTCCTGCGCCAAGCCCTCGACAATGGCGGTCTTCCCGACACCCGCTTCGCCCACGAGAACAGGATTGTTCTTTGTGCGGCGGCAGAGAATCTGGATTACGCGCATAATTTCGTTTGCGCGTCCGACGACGGGGTCGAGCTTGCCGTTCTTTGCGAGTTCGGTGAGGTCGCGCCCGAACGCGGCGAGCGCGCTCTGCTTGCCCTGCTCGCGCGGATTTTCCGCGCCGTCGGGGTTTTGGATGTCGTCGTCGGGGTTGTCGGGGGTGTCGCCGACAAATTTCGGGTCGAGCTCGGCGAGAATCTGCTTGCGGCAGGCGTCGATGTTTATACCGAGCTTGCGCAAAACGGTTGCGGCAACGCCGTCGCCCTCGCGCAGAAGTCCGAGCAGAATGTGTTCGGTGCCGATGTAGTTGTGGTTGAGCTGCAGGGCTTCGTTCGAGGCAAGCGCGAGCACTTTTTTGACGCGCTGCGTGTGTTGAAGCTCGGCGGTTTCGTCGGCGGCGAACTCGTCGCTTCCGACGAGCTTCGAGATTTCCGCGCTGACGTTTTCGAGGTTTACCCCCATTTTCCTGAGGACATTTACGGCAACGCCCTGCCCCAACCTTATGATTCCCAAAAGGATGTGTTCGGTGCCTATATAGTTGTGTTTCAGCCGCGCCGCTTCCTTGCGGGCGAGTGTAAGAACTTGTTGGGCTCTCGGTGTAAAGTGTTGCATTTTATATTTATAATTGTTGCGGGAAGATTTATCGGCTCAAACCCGCCGTAATTTAGAAAAATCCTACGCGATTTTAAACCGCGGCAGGAACGAAGCAAAATCGTTGAGGTATGCCGCCCTCACCGCGTCGCGCTCCGACGGTTCGGACTCCCTGATGTTGAACTTCTGCTGAAGGTGCGACGGCTGTATGTCGAGAATCACCCTGTCGATGTCTTCGATTAGCGCGGCGGGAGACTTGCAAAAGCCCATATCCGCCGCAAGCCTTATGTTCGAGAGCAGCGCGACCGCCTCCGCCGTGTCGATGAGCTTGCAGTGCCGCATAAGCGCGACCGCGCGTTCGGTTTTGTCGACGAGCACAATCGGATTTTCCTGAAGCATTTTAAGGCGCGCGTTCGTTTCGAACTCGGCGAGCTTGTCGGCGAATTTCCCGATTTTCTTGATGATGTCGCCTTCCGAGATGCCGAGCGTCTGCTGGTTCGACAGTTGGAAAAACGCGCCGTACGACTCGCTACCCTCGCCGTTCGCGCCGCGCACGACCATTCCGAGTTGGTTTAGCCCGCGAACGATTTTTTCCATCTGCCCCGCCATCACGAGCGCGGGCAGGTGCATCATAACCGAAGCCCTCATTCCCGTTCCGACGTTCGTCGGGCAGGCGGTGAGATAGCCGAACTTGTCGCTGAACGCGTATTCGAGGTTCGCCTCTACCGCGTCGTCGACGGCGTTCACCGTGCGCCAGATTGACGAAAGCTTCTGCCCGTCGGCGACCGACTGGATTCGCAGGTGGTCTTCCTCGTTAATCATCGCGCTTGTTGCGCCGTCTTTTGAAATGTACACGCCCGCGAAGTCGGTTGCGTTTACCAGTTCGCGCGTGGCGTGGCGTTCCTCGACAAGCAGACCCTTGCCGAACTCCGAAATTTCCGACATCTTCACGAGCCTGCCGCCCCTGAACTTCGAAACTTTCGAGAGAGCCGAAACGCACTTGTCGAAAATCGACGAAAGCTCTTCGGGGGAGGCTGCGTTTGCGAAATGCGAATGCGCAAGATTCCGCGCAAGCCTTATGCGCGAAGTCATTATGATTGCCGAGTTCTTTCTGTGGATTTTCAGCTCCATTATTGGTCGGATAGATTTTTAAGCTTGTCCCGAATTTTCGCCGCGTCTTCGTAGCGTTCGTCGGCGATGGCCTTGTCGAGCTGTTTTTGCAGCGACTGCGGCGTTTCGGGTTCGGGCTGCGGCTTGGCGGCGGGGGCGGGAGTTTCCACGACTTCCGCCGAAAGTTTGACGGGCTCGGGGTTCGATTTCAGGAAGTCGTCGAGCACGTTTTCGAGATTTTCGTCGAAGAGTTCCTCGCCCGCGACTTCCTCGAAATCGCGCAGTTTCTTTTGCATATCGATTGCCGCAAAGCAGTTTGCGCCGTGGGCTTTGGGCGATTTGCCCTTGTGGTCGGTCGCTGCGTGCATTTGCGCGAACAGTTCGAACAGCCTGTTGCCCAGAGCCGTGTAGCACTCTGTGCACGAGAAGCGCGCGCCCTTTTCTATCTCTTTGAGCGACGCGCCGCAGTTCGGGCACGAGTCGGGATTGGCGACTTTTTCGGACATAATTTGCCGTTCCAGTTCCTTGAGTTTCGGGAAGAGGTCGAGCGGCAGGTTTACCGCGTCGAGCGACGCCTTTTCGGCGCACTCGGAGCAGAGGTGCAGTTTCACTTTTTTACCGTTGATTATCTTGGTGATGTGAAACGTTGCGGGTTTCCCGCAGATGTCGCATTTGTATTGAGTTGCCATTTTTTAATATTCGAGCCGCATTTTTTCTTTGCGGCTCGGTCGTTGTGCAGAGTTAATTATACGAGCTTGAGCAGTTCTTCGGTCGGGGGAATGTCCCTGATAATCTGGGACTGCATCGGCCCCACCCCGATATATCGCAAATTCGGAACATTTTTTAAGCCGCCGCGCGAGGCAACGTCGATTACGCTCTTTAGGCAGAACGCGACATAGCGTTTTGCGTTTTCTGGGAGGTCGGCGAACGAACGCACTTTCGAGATGTCTTCCGACCAGCCCTTGAGCTGCGCGTAGCGCGGGCGCAGACGTTTGCGGAGGTTGTCGTTGCGCGGAACGCCGTAGTAGACTTCGCCCGTCGCGTCGTCGACATACGAAGTGCACACGAGCAGTTCGCCGCCGTTCCAGTCGCCCGAGTACGACAGTGCGTCGAGCTTGTTGATTACCATATCGTCGTAGCCGCCGTATCTGAGTGCGTCGCCCTTTTCGACAGCGTCGAACCAGCCGACCATTCTCTGGCGACCGGTGCTTGTGCCGTATTCGAGTTCCTTGAGTTTGCGCGTAAGCGGGTGCGCATCGTCCATCTTGGTGAGGAACACGTGCGTGCCGACCTTTGTGTCGTACGCCTTGCAACAGCCGAGCGTGTGAACCGTGCGCAACGGAATGCACGCGCTTTCGAAAAATTCGGGAATGCCCGTGTGCGAAGCCGTTACGTTGGGCGCAAATCCCTTGCGCTTGTCGAGCCAGAAAGACTGCCCGTATTCGCCGACGATGTACCTGCCTTCGGAAATCGCCTTAAGGCACGCGTCGCGCACGTCGCCGATATTCTTTGCAAGCTTTTGCCCCGCGTTCCAGTACTCTTCGACGATTGCGTCGATATTGAGTTCGAACGGGTTTGCGCCCATAAACTTCTCGAAAGTAAATTCCGATTCGGCGAAAACGCCGTCCTTGATTGCGTCGGCGTTTGCGCGCAGTTCCGCCTTGGTGAGCGTTGCGAAGAATTGCGCCCATTTTTCGGGGGCAACTTTGCAGACGTATTTTATGATGTCGCAGGCGCGGTTCAGGCGCGCGGAAAGGCGGTGCGCGAAAGCGGCGCGGTCGCCCAAAAATTCGGCGTAGCAGATTTGAAACTGGCTCGATTCGTCCGCATACGACGGCGTGATTCCCCTGCCCGTCGAGCCGCGCGGCTCTTCGTGCAGCACGTTTACGCGGTAGTCTTCCCAAGCGAGGTCGAGCAGTCTGTGCCCCACGTCCGACATCATCGTGCGTTCGTCGATGAGCAGGCGGTTGAAGATATTGTAGCCGCGCTTTTCGAGGGGCGCGCCCTCCCAAAGGAATTTTCTGGGGTCGGCGACGACGCCCGCGCCGATTGCCAGCGTTTCGACATCGTTTTCGATTACGCCCGCAGGGAGCAGGTTGAGCTTTACGCCGCCGGCGGTGTGCCCCGAGTTTGCGCCGCCGTTGACCTTGATGACGATGGCGGCGATGTCCTTCCTGCCCGTCTTCGATTTGAGTTCGTCTATGACTTCATAGACGAGGCGTCCCTTGCCTTCGTCGCCCATACTGATGCCGACATCGGCGATAATCTGACTTTTAAATTCCGTAAGCATTGCGTCTCCTAATTAAAATCAATCCGACCAGAATGGTGTCTTCCTTATATTTTACAACAGTAAAATCCAAAATTTTGACACTTCCGCCGGTTGCGGCTGTCCGACAAATTATATGCTTGCCAAAACGTCGGCTCCGTTCGAAGATTTTTCAAGCGCGGAAATCGGTATTTTACATCTAAACCGACTTTCGCGGGGGAACATTAAAAACAGGACAATTTGAAAATGAAAAAAGTTTTCGCATTTTTGACGCTCTTGACGGTTTTCGGTTGGCTTTCGGCAAAAGATTCGCCCGCAGTCTACGGCGACATTCCCGACTACGGCGAGAAATACCTCAGCCCCGACTTCGTGAAAGCCCACGGCGACCGCCTTTTCGTTACCGCGCGCACGGGCGACGAGCTTCTGATTCTCAAAAACGACAAGCTCGAAAAGCGCGTCGCCCTCGGCGGACATCCGTCGGGCGTTGCGGTTTCGCCCGCAGGCAAGTTCGCGTTCGTTTCGATAGCCCATCCCGACGGACGCATTCTGAAAATCGACGTAAATTCGGGCAAAATCGCGGCGGAAGCCCCTGCGGGTCATATGCCGCGCGCAGTTGAAATTTCGCCCGACGGCAAGCGCGTATACACGGCGAACCAGTTCGAAAACGCAGTCAGGGCATTCGATACCGATACGCTCAGGGAGCTTGCGAAAGGCGGGGTTGTCCGCGATGCGTTCTCCATTGTCCCCTCGCCCGACGGCAAAAAAATCTTCGTCGTAAACCAGCTGCCCGAATCGAAAGGCGGTTTGTACGAAGAGAACATTGCGGCGGCGGTGTCGGTGCTCGACGCAAAAACCCTTGCGCCGATTGCGAAAATCGACCTGCCCAACGGCTCGATTAACGCGCAGGAAATCGCCGTTTCGAAGGACGGACTTTTCGCCTACTGCACGCACGTTGTGGCGCGTTTCAACGTTCCCACGACGCAGGTGGAGCGCGGATGGATTAACACGAACGCCGTCAGCGTAATCGACGCCAAGGCGAACAAACTTCTTGCGACCGTGCTTCTCGACGACATCGAACTCGGCGCGGCGAATCCCTACGGAATCGCGATTGCGGGCAACGGAAAATATCTCGCCGTAGCCCTTGCGGGCACGCACGAAGTCTGCGTTATCGACCGCAAGAAGCTCGACACGCGCATTGCCGAGACCTTCGCGAAATCCGAAGACAGGGCGAAGACGTTCGAAGACGTGTGCAACGATTTGGCGTTCCTTTCGGGCATAAAAAAGCGCATCGAGCTTAAGGGGTTCGCGCCGCGCCATATGGCGGCTTCGGGCGACTGGCTGTATGTCGGTCTGTACTATTCGGACGTGCTCAACAAGGTCGATTTGAATTCGGCAAAGGTCGAAAAAATCGGAATCGGCGGCAACGAAAAACTCAACGAAATGCGCCTCGGCGACCTCTATTTCCACGACGCCTCGCTTTGCTTCCAGAAATGGCTCTCGTGTACGACCTGCCACACCGAAGTGCGCTCCGATGCCCTAAACTGGGACTTGCTCAACGACGGAATGGGCAACCCCAAACAGTCGAAATCCATGCTTTTCGCCCACTTCACCCCGCCCTGCATGATTACGGCAATCCGCAAGGATGCGAACATTGCGGTGCGAAAGGGCATTCAATACATCCAGTTCACGCGCCGCCCCGAAAAGGACGCGGTTGCGATAGACAAATATTTGTCGTCGCTGCGCCCCGTCAGAAGCCCGCACTTGGTCGGCGGCAAGATGTCGGAGGCTGCGGAGCGCGGCGAAATGCTCTTCGAAGAGGCGAAGTGCTCGCACTGCCACTCTGGCGAATATCTTACCGATATGAAACGCCACGACGTAGGCTCGGGGCTGAACGAATACGAGGGTTTTGCGTTCGACACCCCCACCCTGCGCGAAGTGTGGCGTACCGCCCCCTATCTCTACGACGGGCGAGCAAAGACGGTCTTCGAAATGCTCAAAAAATTCAACAAGGGCAACAAGCACGGCATAACGTCGAAGATGTCCGACGACGACTTGCGCGACCTCGAAGCGTACGTACTGACGCTCTGATTTCGGTTTCGCAAGACGCAAAAAAACGCCGCATTCCCGTTTCGGAATCTGCGGCGTTTTTGTTTTCGCAGAACGCGGCTTTAAAGGCGCATCTGGAATTGGATTCGCACCGAACTCGACTCGGCAAAGGCGTTACCGCCGCGGCAGTCGCCCGAAAACTGGGCGTAGGAATAGCCGAGTTTTACTTTAAGCTCGCCGTCGAAATACCAATTCACGCCCGCATAAAATTCCTGAACGTTGTCGTAGAGCGAACCGATTCGCGGCGAGTGTCTCTGGGCGTCGTTTATGCGGATTCCGCGCCCGTTTGTATCGACCCACGAGTACCTGAACGTGGGCGCGATTTTCCCGTAGTCGCCTATGTCGAAGCGGTATTCCACGGCAAAATTCAGCCCGTAGGGGTTCGCCTGTTCGTACGCGCCGCTTGCCGAGGTTTTGCCGTCGGCGACGATGGAGGCAAGGTAGTCGCCCCAAAAATAGAGGTCGCCGAAATTGCCCGTAAAGTACGGGTTTATCGAGCCGATTGAAGCTGAATCGACAAGCCCCATATTGTAGTTCGCGCTTGTCGAGTACATCGAATACAAGCCGCATTTGAGTTTGAAGTCGTCGGCGGAAAACGCGTAGTGCACGCCCGCCCAATAGGCGAGTTTGTTGTCCCCGTAGCAGTATTGGCGCGATTCGATTTCGGTCGGCGAAAATTGGTACGCGTTCGTTATCGACAGATTGTAGGAAAGCCCCTCTACCTGCCTGACGTTGCCGCGCCAGTGCACGCCCATATAGCGGCTGCCGACGCCGAGCCTGCGGTTGTTGGCGTCGCCCGTCCAGTACATCGTGGCGGCGGAACGCTCAATCGCCGTCATCGCGAAAGACGAAGTCATGTCCTCGAGCGCGAACCCCGGGCGCGTGTAGCCCAGAATCAGTTTGCCGTCGAGCCACTGCGACTCGATTTTTTTCGAAAGGTACGTGTCGGTAAAAATGCTCGTAGCCTCCGAGCGAGCCAAATCTACCGAAAAGCGAGTCTGCCAACCGCCGCCCAAATCCGCGTCGGCTTGGAGGAAAAACCTGCGCACGTTGAAGCCGTTTACGCTTCCGTATGCGGGCGCGCCGCCGCCCGAGTACGCCTCGGAATCGAGCCATTCGTACTGAATCTGGAAACGGCTGCTGAGCCTGAACGATTTCGTTTCGGGGCGCGCCGAAACCTGCACCGCCGATTCCTTGGCAATCGCCGCCGCCTCTTCGCGCGTAATCATACCCTTCTGCTCGAGCGTGTCGAGAAGGGTTTTGTCGGCGGCTTCCGATAGGCTCGCAAACGGATGCAGAATTGACGCCGCAAAGAGCGCGAGCGCAATCGGCCGTATTCTTCGAAATTTTATATCTAACTGCATATAACTTTGAACGGAAGCTAAAATTATCGCGGAAATTTGCAATCAAAAAGTGTTTGAACTTCGTTATGATTGTGTTTTGTTTTGTCTTATACGCGGGGGGAGAGAGTCCCGCGGCAACGGTATAAAAACAACTATGTCGGACAATATCAACAGAAGAAACTTTTTGAAAACAACAGCCGCAGGCGGCGCAATTATCGCCCTTGCGGGCAACGCGTCGTGCTCGCCGTCCAAGAGCAATGCCAAGGCGAAAGTGGTCGTAATCGGCGGCGGTGCGGCGGGGCTTACGACGGCGGCGCACCTTGTGCGCAGACTCGAAACGCCCGACATCACGGTAATCGACCCGAGCGACAGACACTACTACCAGCCTGGGTTCACGCTCATCGCGGGCGGCGTCTATCAGCCCGACGACGTATACAAGCCGCAGTCCGACTGCATTCCACACGGCGTGAACTGGCTTAAGGATTCCGTCGTATTTGTCGACGCGCAAAAGAAACTCGTAAAAACGAAAAATAGCGGCGACGTAAAATACGATTTCCTCGTTCTCGCCCCGGGGCTTGTGCTGCGTTGGGATTTGATTGAGGGCATCGACGAAGCCTCGCTCGGACAGGGCAACGCCCATTGCATCTACTGCCACTCGGGCGCGGTAAAGACGGCGGCGGCTGTCCGCGAATTTGTCGCAAAGGGCGGCAGGGGCATTTACACCGACACCTACACGAAGCACAAATGCGGCGGCGCGCCCAAGAAAATCTGCCTGCTCACCGAACACCTCGCACGAAAGCAGAACCGCAGGGACGCGCTCGACATCAATTTCTACACGGCTTCGAAACAGCTCTACGACGTGCCCTACTTCACCCCGCGCCTGCTCGAAATCTACAAAGAGCGCAACGTAAAACTTAACACGTCAACGCGCGTCGCGGGAATCGACACCGTCTCCAAGCGCGTAAAGCTTGACTCGTACAAAGACGGCAAGGTCGTGAAGTCGTCGTGGGAAGACTACGATTTTCTACACTTCCTGCCGCCGATGTCCGCGCCGCTTTTCGTTCCGCAGTCTGGGCTTTCGATTACCGAGGGCAAAAACGCGGCGGAGGGCTGGGCTGCGACCGACAAATACACGCTCGTACACAAAAAATATCCGAACATAATTTCGCTCGGCGACGTTGCGGGAATCCCCACAAGCAAGACTTCCGCGGCAATCCGCAAACAGGTTCCCGTGGCGGTCGAAAACCTCGTCGCGCTGATGGAGGGCAAAGCCCCCGAAGCCAAGTACGACGGCTACGCCGCCTGCCCCATCATCACCGACTACGGACACCTGCTTATGTGCGAGTTCGACTATCAAAAGAACCGCAAAAGCTCGTTCCCGTTCTCGATGATGGATATGTCGAGGGAGTCGCGGCTCGGCTGGCTGCTCAAGGTTTACGCCCTGAAGCCGCTCTACTTCTACGGAATGCTCAACGGTCTGGCGTAGCGCGCCGTAAAAACTTGACCGCGCGCGCCGTAAGATTCATTCTCGAAAATATGAAATATCTTCAGACAGTTTTTCTCTCCGCGACCCTCGCGTTTGCCGCCGCCTGTTCATCCGACGACGCGCAAGGCGAAAAAACCGAACAACCGCAAAACATAATCGGCACCGACTTCAGGGAAGAACCGAAGATTTCATACTGCTTCCCAAAATATATGACCGACGCGCAGACGCGGACAATCGCCGAAGTTTTCACGGGCAGGGAGTTCGACTACGGACACCTTGTAATGCGTAGCCAGCCCGACAAGCGCGAAGGAATGTACTTTTCGGTTATGTTCGGCTACGCGCCCGACGACATCTCGCTTGCGTGCCGCTTCATCCTCGAGGTCGACTCCACGAAACACCCGCACGTGCGCAAGTTCGTCTTCGACGTGCCCGAAACAAGCTCGGTTCTGCGCGAAGTAATGCTCGGCATAACGGGTTCGGACTGGCTCGGCAGCGACGAAAAAGTCAACGCGTGGCGGCTTACGCTGCTCTCGCCGTCGGGAAAGGTTCTGACACAGACGCAGTCGTGGCTGTGGTCGGCAAAGCAGGGGCAATCAAAGCTCAAGAGCAAGGCGGATGTCAAAGCCGATTAGTTGGAAGTTTTTCGGCGAAGCCGCAGTCCCGCCGTTTACACCCGCCGACTTTTGCGAGACGCTCGACGGCGGTCAGGCGTTTACTTGGAACAAGACCGAGGCGTTTTCAGAATCGCGCCCCGAGTACGTAGGAACTTTCGGCGATACGGCGGCGGTTTTGCGCCTTTCAAAAAGCGGAAAGGTCGAATGCTTTCTGCCCGAAAATTCGCCCGCAAAAAAACTCGACGAAGTGTCAAAGTATCTCGACGCCGACCGCGACTACGGCGCAATCAGAAGCTCGCTTTCCGCAACAAAAGACCCCGTCGTAAAAAAGGCACTTGAAATCTATCCGACCCTTCGGATATTGCGCCAGAACCCGAGCGAGGCCATTGTATCTTTCATTTGCAGCTCGAGCAAGCGCATCGTGCAAATCAAGCAGTGCGTGGCGTTGCTTGCGCGCAACTTCGGCGCGGAAATTTGCGGCGGGTTTTACTCGCTGCCGAACTTCGAAAAACTCGCCGCCGCCGACATCGGGGAAATCAAAAAATGCAAGCTCGGCTTCCGCGCGGGCTACCTGAAAAAGTCCGCCGAAAAAATCGTTGCCGACTCCTTCGACCCCGAAACCCTGCGCTCCGCGCCCTACCGCGACGCGAAGAAATATCTGACTTCGCTCAGCGGAATCGGCGAGAAAGTCGCCGACTGTATTCTGCTGTTCGGTGCGGCGAAAAGCGAGGCCTTCCCCGTCGATACTTGGATTCGTCAGGCGATGTCGGAACTGTACGGAACGCCCGACGACCCCGAAAAAATCAGGGAGTTTGCCGCAGGAAAATTCGGCGTCCACGCGGGATACGCCCAACAGCTGATATTCGCGGCAAAGCGCAAAAACCTTTTGTAGCATGAAGAAACTGCGCGCCGAACTCGAAAAGCTCGCCGACGAAAAGTACCGAAACTTTTCGGCAAAGCTGCTGCCGAAAACGGAAAAACTAATCGGCGTGCGCATTCCCGAACTTCGAAAACTCGCAAAGCGCGCAACCGCCGAAAACTGGGAGTTGTCCTCCGACGACACGTTCGAGGAAACGATGGTCGCCGCCCTCGCGCTCGCATACGAAAAGCTTCCGCCCGACGAAAAATCCGCCCGCATGGAGGCGTTTCTGCCGCGCATAAAAAACTGGTCGGTATGCGACAGTTTCTGCGAAACGCTGAAAATCGACGAATCGGAAAAGGCGCAGTATTTCGCGCTCGTACAAAAATACATCGACAGCAAGGACGAATTTTCCTGCCGCGTCGCCTACGTTATGCTGCTTGCGCATTTCGCCGAACGCGGGTATCTCGACTTCGCGCTTTCGCATTTCGAAAAGTTCGACAACCCGCATTATTACGCGCAGATGGCGTGCGCGTGGTGCGCCGCAACGTTTCTTGCAAAGTTCCCCGCCGAGCTTGCCGATTTCCTGCTGTCCGACAGAATGCGCGACAAAAAAGCCCTGCAAATGGCGAGGCAAAAAGTGCGCGACTCGTTCCGTACGCCGCCCGAAATCAAGGCGCGGTTTGCCGAGACGCGCGGCGCGCGCAGGCAGTCAAGCCGCGGACGCGGTTAGGCGAGCCTGCCCGCAAGTTCGTTGGCGCGGGCGTAGCACTCAATTCCCCTTGCCCCCATCTCGACGAGCTTTTCGTTCCATTCGATTTTGCACGACGGCGGGAAAAGCGTCGCCACGCACGAGCCGCCGAAGCGGAACATTCCCGCCTGTCTGCCGCGCTCGGCGTAGTCGCCGATTGCTCCGAAATTTTCTATGCTCCCGACGTTCGTTGCGCCTATCTCGACAAACGCGCACATCCCGAATTTCGGCGAATCTATGAGGTTGAGAATCCGCTTGTTCTCCCAGAATATCGAAAGGCGTTTCGTCAGCGCGATCGGGCTTACCGAAAACAGCGTTCCGTCGATGTTTTTGCGCGCCGCAATTTCGCCCGAAATCGGATAGTGGAAGCGGTGGTAGTCGGTCGGGCAGAGGCGCGAGACCAGCATATCGCCGCCGTCGAAACGCCGCGCGAGGACTTCGTCGCCGAGAAATTTCGCGAAGTCGAAACGCGCGCCCTTGACGTAGAAAAAGTCGTTCTTCGAGGCGTTGCGCACAAGCAGGTGTCTGCCGTCGCTCGGGAAGCCGACCGCGCCGTCCGAGTCCGGCTCGGCGAGCGGGCGCGCCCCGTCGGCGAGTTCGCGCGTAAAGAATTCGTTGAACGTTTTGTAGTCCGAAACGGGCACGGCAAATTCCGACTCGTCCATCGCGTTGTCGGCGACGAACTTGGCGACCGCTTTCGCGCTCGAAGCCGAATCCGCCCACAGTCCGCACAGGCGCGAAAAGAACAGCCTGCGGAACACCGAGAACGTCGCCGCCCTGCCCGCCGCCGATTCGTACAGAAAGCGCATAAACGCTTCGGCGCACACTTTTTCCTCGCAGAATTTCGAGGTCTTCAAATCGAAAATTTTTATTCCCATTGCGATTGTATCCGTTCCTTTAAATATGTCGTGCGCATTGCCGCGCGCGCGTTGCGCACCGCCGCCTTCCACGCCGATTCGTCGCCCACCACGAAAACCTTTTTGCGCCCGCGCGTCAACGCAGTGTAGAGCAGATTGCGCTGAAGCATTACGAAGTGCTGGCGCATAAGCGGCAAAACCACAATCGGAAATTCGCTGCCCTGCGACTTGTGTATACTGATGGCGTACGCGCTCTGCAAATCGGCGGCGTCGGAGCGCGGGATGGCGACGGTTCTGCCGTCGAAGTCCACAATCAGGCCTGCGTCGTCGTCCGCCGCGCGGAGTATGCGCCCCATATCGCCGTTGAAAATGTCCAAATCGTAGTTGTTTCGCGTCTGCATAACTTTGTCGCCGACGGAAAACCTGCCGCCGAAAAGCCTGCGCCCGTCGGGGTTTATCGACTCCTTCAAGACTTCGTTGAACCGCGCGATTCCCGCAGTGCCCTTGTGCATTGGGGCAAGCACCTGAATGTCGGCGAAGCTGTCGCAGCCGTACCACGCGGGGATTTTGTCGCGCACGAGGGTTGCGACAAGTTGCACGCATTCCTCGGGCGTCTCGGCTTGGATGAAATTCAGGTCTTTGCGCGGGTCGGCGAATTGGATTGATGTCGGAGGGAAGTCGTCGGTCGAGTCCGAGCCGTGGAGGATGTCGTGGGCGGTCTTGACAATCTGGCTGCGCTCGCCCTGCCTGAAAATCCGCTCGAGGCGCGTAATCGGAATTTTTCCCGAGGCGATGACATCCTTGAGCACATTGCCCGCGCCGACGCTCGGCAACTGGTCGATGTCGCCCACAAGCACAACGTGCGCGCCGTTCGGCACGGCGGAAAGCACGGCGGCGGCAAGCTTCGTGTCGAGCATCGAAGATTCGTCCACGACGAGAAATTTCGTGGAAATCGGCTTGAACTCGGAGTGGGCAAACTTGCCGTCTTCGTAGCCGAGCAGCCTGTGGATTGTCTTCGCCTCGACCCCCGCAGCCTCGGTCATACGCTGCGCTGCGCGCCCCGTGGGGGCGGCGAGAGTCGGTACGACTTTCTTCATTTTGAGAATCTCGCACACCGCCCGCAACACCGTCGTCTTGCCCGTACCGGGGCCGCCCGTGATTACGGAAACTTTGTTTGCGAGCGCGTTTTCGACTGCGGCAATCTGCTCGGGCGCGAAGTCGAACTTCGCCCTGTCGCTCGCCCACTTTGCGGCGGCTTGAACCTTTATCGGCGGAAGTTCCGACGGCGAAACGCTTATGCGCTTGAGCGACGATGCGATTTTCCTTTCGGCGAAGTCGAGCGACGGGCTTTGCAAAAGTGTTCCGCCCACGCGCCTTAGCGCGGACTCCTCCACGAGTTCCGCCGCCTGCGCCGCCACTTTCTGCGAATCCGCGCCCGTCAACGCCGCAGCCTTGCCGACGATTTCGCCGAACGGCGCGCACGTTCCGCCGTCCTCCTCGGTTTCGGAAAGACAGTGGATGATTCCCGCCCGCAGGCGTTCGGGGCTTTCGTTGGGAATGCCGATGTTCAGGGCAATCATATCGGCGGTTTTAAAGCCAATGCCGTCTATCTCGCGCATCAGGGTATACGGCTCTTCGCGGACGATTCGCGCCGCGTCCGCGCCGAAGCGTTTCATAATTTTCACGCAGGTTGCCGTGCCGATGCCGTAGACGCGCATTGCGATTATTATCGAGCGCAACTGCCTGCTTTCGTCCCACGACTTCTTGATTTTTTTCGCCCGCGCCGCGCCTATGCCCTTGACTTCCGTAAGCCGCGCCGACTCGGTGTCGATGACCTTCAGGGTATCGCAGCCGAAATGCGCCACGATTTTCTTTGCGTACACGGGGCCGATACCGTCGACCAGCCCCGAGCCGAGAAATTTTTCTATTCCGTAGATTTCCGACGGCAGGCGCGAAGTGAAATTTTTCACCTTGAACTGCCTGCCGTACGACGACGTTTTCCAGTCGCCCTCGACCTCGACCGTTTCGCCGCACTGGAGCGACGGCATAACGCCAGCAATCGTAATCGGAGCCGCGCTTTTCCCGCGCGACGGACGGAGGGAGGCAATGCAGAAAAAATTCTCCTCGTTGAAGAAAATTATGCGCTCCACAACGCCCTCTATCCTGTCCGAATCCATTATTTTCTATCGAATAAAATTACAAATCGATACCGAACACCGTTTTGGCAAGTTCCCTGAAATCGCGGAAAACGCCGACGGTTTCGGGACATTCGCGCGAAAGGAATTCGGCGGAGTCGCCGCCCGTGGCGACGAGCGCGCTGTCGAGCCCGCAGACGCGCGCCGCCTTGTAGTCGTACGGCGAATCGCCCACACCGAGCGTTTCTTCGGGGCTTGTGCCGAGAATTTTCAACGCCGATTCGGTGAATGCGCGCTCGGGCTTGCGCGGCGAATGCAACGTCGTGCCGATAACCGCGTCGAGGTGCTTGTCGAGCCCCACGCGCTCGAGAATCGGCTCCGCGCCGTCCTGCTGCTTGTTCGTAAAGCAGGCGATTTTCAAGCCGCGCAACTTCAGCGCGTCGAGAAGCTCCGTCGCGTACGGCATCTTCGCGAGTCCGTCGAAAATGTGTTTCGGGAAAAGTTCGAGGTAGCGCGCCGCCACGACATCAGCCTTTTCCTCCAAGCCGAGAGGTGCGAGCAGCTTTTTAATCGTGATTAGAATCGAGCCGCCCACCGTGTGGAAAACGGTGTCGTATTCTGGCGCGGGAATCCCGAATTCGCCGAAGGCTTCGCACAGGCACTTGTGGATTGCGACGTAGTTGCTGATTAACGTGCCGTCCAAATCGAACAGCACGGCTTTGTATTGCTTTTTCATTTCAGTTCTCCCATTTCGAGAAATTCGGCGTTTTGCCAATATTCGGCAAGCAGCTTTTTCAAATAGACGCGCGTGGATTCCTCTATTTCGCGCGGGGCTTGCGGGAATGTGTTGTAGACTATCCCCGCAAGCCCGATTTTCCGCGCCGCGCAGTATTCGAGCGAAAGAATCGCATGGTTGAGGCTCCCAAGTTTCGACGGCACAATAAGCCACAGCGGCAGACCGTATTTTGCGGCGTAGTCGCCCATCGTAAAGCCGTCGGCGAGCGGAACGGCAAGCCCGCCCGCGCCCTCCACAAGCACTACGTCGAAGGCTTTTTCAAGCCTGCGCGTGTCGGAATCGAGCGCGTCGAAGTCGAGCCTTACGCCCTCCATTTCGGCGACAATGTGCGGCGACGCGGGATATTTCATAACGTATCTGCACGTCGTAAAATCGGCGTCGCAAGGCAGAATGGGGCTGCCCATAATGCGCCTGTGCTCCAAGATGTCCTCCGACATCCTCGAACATCCCGTCTGCACGAGCTTTTGCGTTATCACACGCAGCCCGCGCTCCGCATAGCGGCGGGCGAGCCAGCCCGTCGCGGCTGTCTTGCCTATGTTTGTGTCCGTTCCGCTTACAAAAAATTTCATATCGATTTTTCAGCTATGAAGTAAATGGGGTTGTATGTCAAAACAACACCGTCGCCGTCGGAAAATTCGGCGGTGTAGCGCGCGGCGAAATCGGCGAATTTTCTCGGCGTCCAGAATCGGGCGAACCTGCCGTTTACGCCCGTACTTTTCATATGTCGCAGCACGTCGGCGGGGGTCGCGAAAGTCGCGTCCAGAATGTCCTCCGCCGAATAGAGCACTCGGAAGCCCGCGGCTTCGAGCAGCGTTCTTATTTCGGCGCGCGAACGGTAGCGAAGCCCGTCGCCCGTGAGCTTTTTTATCTGGCGGAAATTTTCCGCACCGAATGTCGAGAACGCAAGCACCGCGCCGTCCGACGAAATCTTTGCGAATTTTTCGAAGAGCGCGGGCAAATCGGAAACCCATTGCAGGCACGAGGACGAGACAATCAAATCCATCCTCTCCGCGAAATCGACGCCCATAACATCGCCCCCGACTATCCGCGCGCCCGCGGCTTTTGCGGCGGCGCGTTCGCACATACTCTCGCTGATGTCGTTCAAATGCCACTTGGCGGCGGGAAATTTCGGCACAAGCTCGCAGGTGAGAAAGCCCGTTCCGCAACCGACCTCGAGTACGTTGGCAACGTCCGCGGTATGCGTATCGAAGTCGCCGAGTTTTTCGGCAAGAGTTATCGCGATGTCGCGCTGGACGAACGCGTTTTCCGAATAGCTGCCCGAATTGCGTTCGAAGCCCGCGCGGGTCTTCGAAACGCGCCGAGCCGCAAGCGAGAGCGCAACGCCGAAGTCCGACACGTTCAGGTGTTCGCCCTCGCCCACTTCGAGCGAGCCGCCGAAGGCGCGCTTCAGGTTGTCGAGCGGGAAAATTCTGTCGCCGCACGAGGCGAACGCAACGTTCCAATGCTTCGGGGCGGCCGTATTTTCGGCAAACGCCCGCCCTAAAAATTCAAGCTCCGCTTTAAGCTCCGATGCGGTGCGGTCGGCAAGCAACGGCTCGAGTTCGGCAAGTTCCGCCGTTCCGCCGCAAATGCGTCTGAAAAACTTGAGCTTGGCGCGCCCGTCGAAATTCTCGAGCGTCTTGCGGAAAATTTCGGTCGGGATTCCGCGCGTGTCGTCAATCGGAAAAGGCGAACCGTTGACGGCTATGCGCATATACGTGTTGCCGATTTTCTCCGCGAGAATGTCGGCAACCCCCACGCCGAACGACCACGCCACGACCGCGATTTTCCTGTACGCGCCGAAATCGAAATCCGTATCGAAATTGCGGTAGTCGTAGAAAACCGCGACATCACAATCTTCGGGCAGGCGGGTGCGCGAGAGGATTTTTCCGCAGCAGGCGAAGCCTCCGAAAAACGCGATAAGCGCGGAATTGCCGCAGGAAAGTCTTTCGTATTTCATAACCCGCCTTTCAATGCGTTTTCGAGGATTTGCGCTGCGGCGAGAACGTCTTCGGTATTGTGCGCCGCCGAAAACGAAAAGCGCAGGCGCGACGAATTTTTCGGGACTGTCGGCGGGCGTATCGCTGGGGAAATAAAGCCCGCTTCGCGCATATGCTCGGCGAGCCGAACCGCCCGATTTTCGTCGCCCACCACTACGGGAACTATTTGCGACATCCCCGCCGCGCCCGTCTTTTCGGCGAAGAGTCGCGAGATTTCGCGCAGATGCGCCCGCTCCGCGTCCATCGAAAGGATTTTTTCGAATACGAATTTCGACCACCTTGCGCCTATCGGGGAAAGCGCGGTCGAGAAAATGAACGTGCGGCACTTGTTTACGAGCATTTCGCGCGTTTCGGCTGAACACACCGCAAACGCGCCCTCCGAAGCCGCCGCCTTGCCGAGCGTGCACATAACCAAATCGATGTCGGACAGAAGCCCCGACTGCGCGCAAAGCCCGAGCCCGCCGCCGTACAGACCGAATGAGTGCGCCTCGTCGATGTAGAGAAACGCGCCGTACTTTTTCTTGATTTCCACGAACCGCGGGATGTCGCAAAGGTCGCCGTCCATACTGAACACGGCTTCGGTTGCGATGAAGACATTTCCGAATTCGCTTCGCCTGCGGCTCAGAATTTCGTCGAGCTTGTCGAAGTCGTTGTGCGGAAAACGCACCCACTGGGCTTCGGTAAGGCGCAGGGCGTCAATAAGGCTTGCGTGCGAAAGTTTGTCGGCTATCACGAGGTCGCCCTTTTGCGCGAGCGCGGGAATTATGCCCGAGTTCGCGTGGTATCCGCAGTTGAAAAGCAGGCACTTTTTCTCCGCGCCGCAGCACCGCCGATATTGCGCTTCGGCGAACTCCTCGAAATCGGAAAACGCCGACGAATTGCAGCCGAGCAGCCGCGACGAAAGCGAACCCATTTGGTATTGAGGCAAGTCGACAAGGCTCGAAAGAAATTCGCGCTGCCAGTCGATGCGGGCGGAAATTCCGAGGTAGTCGTTGCCCGCAAAGCTTGTGTAGCCGCGCCCGTCGAGCGTTATCCGCGAGCCGAGAACGTCGGCGCGGCAAACGGTTCTGTATGCGCCGCCGTCCCTCAATGCCTGCAATGTTTTTTCGAAGTCGAACATCTTTATTTTGCGACGCGCGAAATTGCGTCCGTAATCCGCCGCACTTGGTCGGCAGTGGAAATGAAGGGCGGCATAGTGTACAGGAGTTTTCCGAACGGGCGCAGCCAAACGCCCGAATCGACAAGCACTTTCTGGACTGCGGGCACGTCGATTTGTCCGCGCATTTCGAGAACGCCGATAGCCCCGAGCACGCGCACGTCGGCGACGCTTTCGCGCGATTTAAGCGGCAGAAGTCCCTCTTTCAACACGCGTTCGATGTTCGCGACCTTTTCGGCGATTCCGCCGTTTTGCGCTATGTCGACCGCCGCGTTTGCCGCCGCGCACGCAAGCGGATTTGCCATAAAAGTGGGTCCGTGCATAAAAGTTCCCACGCCGAAATTCGAGATTGTATCGGCAACGTTTTCGCTTGCGAGCGTCGCCGCAAAGCTAAGATACCCGCCCGTCAACGCCTTGCCGAGGCACATAATATCGGGCTTTACCCCCGCCCATTCCGAGGCGAACATTTTGCCCGACCGTCCGAAGCCCGTCGCGATTTCGTCGAGAATCAGAAGCACGCCGTATTCGTCGCAGAGGGCTTTCAGCTCGCGCAGATATTGCGGATGGTAGAAGCGCATTCCGCCCGCGCCCTGCACAATCGGCTCTATGATTACGGCGGCGAGCTCGTCCGATTTTTCGGCGAAAAGTCCGCGCATCGGTTCGATGTCGGACGCGTCCCAACCGCCGTCGAAGCGCGATTCGGGGCGCGGCGCGAAATAGTTTATCGGCAGCCCGCCCGAGAAGAGCGAGTGCATTCCGTTGACGGGGTCGCAGACCGACATCGCGTGCCAAGTGTCGCCGTGGTATCCGCCGCGCGCGGTCGCGAATTTCGTGCGCTTTTCGTCGCCCTTCGCCCGCCAGTACTGCAACGCCATTTTCATCGCAACTTCGACCGACACCGAACCCGAGTCGCAAAAGAACACCCGTTCAAGCCCCGTCATATCGGAGAGCGTTTTTGCCAGCTTCACCGCGCCCTCGTGCGTTATTCCGCCGAACATAACGTGGCTTGTCTTTTCGAGCTGCGCCTTGACCTCCGCGTCGATTTTCGGATTTTTGTAGCCGTAGGCGACAGCCCACCACGACGACATTCCGTCTATGACCCTGCGCCCGTCGGCGAGGTTGAGATACACGCCCTCAGCCGAATCGACAACGTACGGAGTCGGCGGATTTTTCGTGCTGGCGTAGGGGTGCCAGACGTGGCGGCGGTCGAGTTCGATTATCCGTTCAATATTCATAGCCGAGTCGGTCGAGCATTTTGAAGTCGGAGTCGAGCGACGACCCGACGGTCGTAAGCATATCGCCCATCAGGATTGCGCTCACGCCCGAGTGCAGCGCACGCTCCTGTTCGCAGCGTATCGCGGCGCGTCCGCCCGCAAAGCGTATGTGCGCGCGCGGATTCATCAGCCGGAATATCGCGAACGAAAGCAGAATTTCGTCGGTCGAAAGCGGCGGGGTGTTCTCGAGCGGCGTTCCCTTTATCGGCTGCAAAATGTTCATCGGAATCGAATCGACCTCCAGATTCGCGAGCGTGTCGGCAAGCTCCGCGCGCTGTTCGAAAGTCTCGCCCATCCCGATTATTCCGCCGCTGCATATGCTAAGCCCCGCTTCGCGCGCGGCGCGTATCGAGTTTATTTTGTCGTCAATCGTGTGCGTCGTGCAGAGTTTGGGGAAGTACGACGGCGCGGTTTCGAGGTTGCAGTGGAAGCGCGTCATTCCCGCCGCCGCGAGCCTTTCGAATTGCGGTCTTGTCAGCAGCCCGAACGAGCCGCAAAGCTCAATGCCGCCCTCTTTTTTTATCGCCGCGAAAGCGTCGCAGAGTTTTGAAATGTCGGCGTCCGACACGCTTCTGCCGCTCGTTACGAGCGAGAACCTGCGCACGCCCCTCTCCCTGAAATATCGGGCGTGTTCGAGAGCCGACTCCGCCGAAACGTAGTCGTAGACGTCGCAGCCCGTCGAATAGTGCGCCGACTGTGCGCACCACTTGCAGTTTTCCGAGCACCTGCCCGAGTGCGCGTTCATTATCGAACAGGTGTCCACTTTGCGTCCGAGAAAGTGCGTGCGAACCGCGTCGGCAGCGGCGCAGATTTCGTCGAGCGGCGCGTTTTTTGCAAGTTCGAGTGCGTCTTTGCGGGAAAGCCTTGTCCCGCCGATGATTTTTTCGGAAATGTCCATATTCAGAAAATCCGTCAATCAAAGCAGATTCGGCGGGCGTGTCAAATATTTCGGGACTCAAAAAAGTCTTGAAAACGCGCGGGCGAGAATGCAAATTTTTCCGCCGTTATGAAATTCTCGAAATATCACGCACTCGGAAACGACTATCTGGTACTCGACCCCGTCGACTGCCCCAAATGCCCCGAAGGAATCGATGTGGTCAAGATATGCCACCGCAATTTCGGGCTCGGTTCCGACGGCATCCTTTTCGGACCCGAGAAGTCGGACAAGGCCGACTTCAAGCTGCGCATTCTCAATCCCGACGCGTCGGAAGCCGAAAAGAGCGGCAACGGGCTGCGCATTTTCTCGCGCTATCTCTTCGACACCAAGCGCGTAAGGGAAGACGAGGAATTTTCGGTAGACACGCTCGGCGGCGTCGTAAAATGCACCGTCTCGGAGGGCGGCAACAAGATTACCGTCGAGATGGGCAAGGTGAGCTTCGACGCAAAGAAAATCCCCGTGCTCGGCGTCGACGGCGAGGTCGTGAACAAGCAGTTCGAAATCGACGGCAAGAAATACGACTACTGTTGCGCCACAGTCGGCAATCCCCACTGCGTACTGCCGATGAAGGAGGTTTCGTCCGAAATCGCCCACGCGCTCGGTCCGAAAATCGAGAATATGACTTCGCTTTTCCCGAACCGCACGAACGTCCAGTTCCTGCAGGTGCTCGACCGCAACAACATCAAGATTGAAATCTGGGAGCGCGGCGCGGGTTATACGCTCGCTTCGGGCAGCAGTTCGAGCGCGGCGGCTTCCGTCGCCCACAAGCTCGGTCTCTGCGACGGCGACATAACCGTGCATATGGAGGGCGGCGACCTTTCCATCAAAATAGCCCCCGATTTCTCCATCACGATGACGGGGCCCGCAACGCCCGTCGGCGTATACGAGATGTCGCCCGAGGTGCTCTCGCAGGTTGTTCCGCTCAAGTAGGCGGGCTTTCCGTTTCGCGATATGCGGCGGCTTTTCCGTCTTTTTCGGAAGTCGCCGCACGTTTTAATGTATAAAAATTTCGTAAAAATTAGCTTGAAAGGCACTCGCTCTTTCGGCAATATGCGAGAGATATTTTAAAAATCAGACAGAAAAGGTTAATTTATGCCCAGAGAAATCGTTATCATCGAATGCACTGAAGCACGCAAAGAAGGCAAGTCGCCCTCGCGCTATATGACTACGCGCAACCCGCGCAAACCCGACGGCAAGAAAGTCGAAAAGATGAAGTACAATCCGTCGCTCAAGCGCAGAACCCTCCACAAGGAAATCAAGAAATAGGCAGCAAAGGCGAAGCCCTTGACGGCAGGCTGCAGCCTGCACGGCTACGGAACTTCGT
>URJY01000002.1 GCA_900548275.1 uncultured Opitutales bacterium
GTCATTGCCGCTCCAAAGTGAAACGCCCTATCAAGCCTGTTTTCACGCGCCCAATAGAAACCCTCGGAAATCCGCAACCCCTCCCCACACTCCCACGGGGAGTCGAACCCCGATCGACGGTACCGGAAACCGTAGTCCTATCCATTGAACGATGGGAGCAGTGTAGTACTTATAAAATACCCATTCTTGACGATTACCCCCCAAAAAACAAGTAGATTTTGCCGCCCGCCCAAAAATATCGCAAACCGCCCCCGTCAACCGACCCGCCATATTTTCAATAAATGCTTGTAATGCAAAAGCCCCCTCCTATATTCGGGGCGTTTTTTATTTCATTACCTAATATGAACAAAGACAAAGCCTCAACCAAATCAACCTCGGAAAACAAGGTTTACTCCGACGCAAATTCCTGCCCGTTCTTTGTGAGCGAAACTCCGCAGGGAATGAAAAAGGCGATTCTCCGCCACTTGGAAACATCGCTTGCGAGAGACCGCAAAACGGCTTCAATCCGCGACTGGTGGGTCGCAACGGCACTGTCCGTGCGCGACCACATCATGGAACGCTTCATCAAGACGATGAACAAACAATACGAAAGCGACGCGCGCAGAGTCTACTATTTCTCGCTCGAATACCTCGTGGGCAGACTCACGGAAGACGTGCTCGTCAACACGCATTTGCTCGAACCCACAAAAAAGGCACTCGAAGAACTCGGCATAAGCTACGACGAAGTAATCGCGCAGGAAGTCGATATGGGGCTTGGCAACGGCGGTCTGGGCAGACTGGCGGCATGCTTCCAAGACTCGCTCGCAACGCTCAACTACCCCGCAGTGGGCTACGGCATCAGATACGAATTCGGTCTGTTCACGCAGTCGTTCGAAGACGGCAGACAGGTTGAGTCGCCCGACAACTGGCTGAAATTCGGCTGCCCGTGGGAAATCGTGCGCCCGCAAAGAACCGTCAGAGTGCCCGTGGGCGGGACGGTCGAAGGCACGATGAACGACAAGGGCGACTGGTCGCCCGTCTGGAAGCCCGTCAACGAAATCCTCGGCGTTCCATGGGACATCCCCGTGGTCGGCTACGGCGCGGAAACGGTGAACTTCCTCAGACTCTGGGAATCGAGGGCGTCGAACGAATTCGACCTCAACGCCTTCAACGAAGGCGGCTACACGCAGGCGGTTCACGAAAAGGCGATGAGCGAAACAATCTCGAAAGTGCTCTACCCCAACGACAAAACCGAAAACGGCAAATACCTGCGCCTGCTGCAACAGTACTTCTTCGTGTCGTGCTCGCTGCAGGACATCATCCGCCGCTACCTTTCGGAGCACAAAGACTGGTCGGAATTTACCGACAAAGTGGTAATACAGCTCAACGACACACACCCCGCCATCGCAATCCCCGAACTTATGCGCCTGTTGATGGACGAACACAATCTGCCGTGGGACGAAGCGTGGGCGATGTGCGCAAAGATTTTCGCATACACAAACCACACGCTTCTTCCCGAAGCACTCGAAAAGTGGTCGGTGAACTTCTTCGAAAAGCTCCTCCCGCGCCACCTGCAAATCATCTATGAAATCAACGCGCGCTGGATGGACAAGGTAAACAAGCTCTGCCCCACCGACCCGCACAAGCGCGAATGCCTTTCCATCATAGAAGAGGGAACGCCGAAAATGGTGCGGATGGCGTATCTGGCGGTAGTGGGCAGCTTCAGCGTAAACGGCGTCGCCGCGCTCCACACCGAACTGCTGAAGGAATCGGTTCTGCGCGACTTCTACGAAGTATCGCCCGAAAAGTTCAACAACAAGACAAACGGCGTAACTCCGCGCCGCTGGCTTAAGGTCTGCAACCCCGAACTCTCCGACCTCATCGATACGAAAATCGGGGACAAGTGCTGGGTGAAGAACCTCGACGACCTCAAAGCCCTCGAAAAATACGCCGACGACCCCGCATTCCAGCGCGAATTTATGCGCGTAAAGCGCGACAACAAAGTGCGCCTCGCAAAAGTCGTCAAGGAAACGTGCGGAATCGACATCAGCCCCGACGCGCTCTTCGACGTGCAAATCAAGCGACTGCACGAGTACAAACGCCAGCACCTCAACCTGCTGCACATACTCACGCTCTACCGCGCCCTTCTGCACAATCCCGATATGGACATTCCCCCGCGCGTGTTCATCTTCGGCGCAAAGGCAGCCCCCGGCTACGACATTGCAAAGAACATCATCTACGCAATCAACAAGGTGGGCGAAAAAATCAACTCCGACAAGCGCATCAAGGACAAGCTCAAGGTTGTGTTCATCCCCAACTACAGCGTGTCGGCGGCAATGAACATCATCCCCGCGGCTGACGTTTCGGAACAGATTTCGACGGCGGGCAAGGAGGCTTCGGGCACGGGCAATATGAAGCTTGCGCTCAACGGGGCAATCACGCTCGGAACGCTCGACGGCGCGAATGTCGAAATCAAAGAGGAAGTCGGCGACGACAACATCTTCATCTTCGGCATGACGGTCGAGGAAGTCCAGAAGCTCAAGGGCAGCGGCTACAATCCGTGGGAGTTCTACGCGAAGAACCAGAACCTCAAGGACGTTCTCGACTGGCTCGTTTCCGACTACTTTATGCCGTCGAATCCGAATGCGTTTATGCCGATGAGAAAGTCGATTCTCGACTGGGGCGACAACTTTATGGTTTGCGCGGACTATCAGGCGTATTGCGATATGCAGGCGGAGGTCGGAAAGGCGTTTATGGACAAAAGGCGTTGGGCGAAAATGGCGATTCTCAACACGGCGCGAATCGGCAAGTTCTCATCCGACCGCACTATCCGCGAATACGCCGAAGACATCTGGAAGTTGTAGGACTGCGGATTGCCGAGAGCTTTTTTGGGCGCGTGAAAACGGGCTTGATAGGGCGTTTCACTTTGGAGCGACAATGACACGTATGTCCAATACGCTTACATCGTCGCTCCAAAGCAAAGCCGCAGCCTGAAACCTATTTTGACAAGCCTAAGCAGTTCGGCTGCGCCGAACGAGAAGTTTTTTAAACTTGTTGGCGGATTGCCGCTTTTTATTCTACTTCAAAACTCGCTTCGCTTGTTTTGGTAAGATGACAAACGCCGCCTTTTTTTGGGCGGCGTTTTTGTTTGTTATTTGTAAAACCTCAGTACTACGGGTTCGTAAATTTCCGCTCGGGCTTGTACCGAAATCTTTTTGTCGGCGGTTTGGGTGAAATCCGCTTTGCGCCATTTGCCGTCGCCGCCGAGCATTTCGGCTCTCGAAAAGTTCTTCGTCGAGGCAAGTGTAATCGGCGAAATCGGGTCTATGCCCACCGTCGTGAACGCGACAAATTCGGAACCGTCGTCGAGTGTGAAATTCTTCAAATACACTTCGGCGTCGCCGTC
The DNA here is from genome assembly GCA_900548275.1 of uncultured Opitutales bacterium. Taxonomy (GTDB): domain Bacteria; phylum Verrucomicrobiota; class Verrucomicrobiia; order Opitutales; family Intestinicryptomonadaceae; genus Merdousia. The sequence goes on from URJY01000002.1 coordinate 3,386, forward strand.
GTACCACACAGAATACGGCGCGATTTTATTGAACAGCAAAACGTACTGCGCCTTGCGCGATTCCGTCAGGTGGTTTGCGTCCTGCGGGCGCGAGGCAAAAACGACAACCTTTCCGCCGAGTCCGTTTTCGAAATAGGTCGAAGCGGGCGCGAGATATTCGGCGAGTTTCTTGTCGCCGTATGTATAGGGCAGATGGATGAAGTCGGAATAGACCTCGGTTTTTTCGGAAAGCGGCTCGAGTTTGAATGCGACCGTCGGCGGTTCGCAGAATTTTCCCGCCGCCGCGCCGCAATTTGCGCCGAACCTCTCGCGCGTGATTTTTACAGACTTGTCCCACGGCGAAACTTTCACGCCGATATGCCTGCCCAGTCCGCGGTTTTGGATTTCGAGCGCGGCGTCGCCGTCGAGCACGCAGCCGAGCGACAGAATTTTTTCAAGCTCCGAATCGGACAACCGCTTTGCGGTACTTCCGCGCAGAAACGCGGGGCGGTCGAGCTTCGAAATTTCCGCGTACGAGACAGGCAAACCCATAACGCCGATTATCGAATCCCAGAACGAGGCATCGTCCATTTTTATGCGTTCCCCGACGCGCAGCGTCGTGAACGACGGCGCGACAACTTCTGTAAGCCCCGCGCATTTCGAGCGGCGGAAACAGCGCAAAAGTTCGTCGTACATTCCCCTGTTTTCGGCGAGAATTTTCTTGTACGCCGCGCCGCTTTTCGGCTCGTAGTCGACGAAACGGTTCGGCCAATACTTCGCGCCGCTCGCGCCCTCGAGTATCGAAACGACAAGCCCTGCGTGGAGAGTCCGCGCGCTCGTGAAATAGCGGTTGCGCGGATATGTGTCGATTTCGGCGAAGACGCGGTCGGGCTTTGCGGCGGCGTTCTGGACGACAAGCTGGCGCGCCGTCCTGTACAAATCGCGGTATTTCGGATTATAATAACGGGCGTTGCCGATTCTCAAAACCGACGGCTGACCCTTTGCGGCGAGGGCGCGGGCAATGTCGCCGTCGTGCATCATATCATCGGGCGAACCGCACATCATACAGGGGATGGTCGGATCGACGGAATTGATTGCGTCCCTTATGATTTTCGCAAGTTCCACGAGCGATTCGCCGTTTATCTTCATCGCCGCCGCCGAAATTTTTTTGTCTGTTTCGGAATCGCCAGACAGGTGTTTTTTGAGTTGGCTGCGCGTCAAATCGTAGCCGTATTCAGATTTTAACTTCGCCAAGTGAAGCGGACAGACGCAGCCGTTGCGCCCGCCCATCACGCGGAAGTCGTCGTCGACCATTATCGCGGCGGGCTTGAGCTTTGCGACGCGCACGACGCACTCGCGGATGTACTTGCGGAAGTTTTCGTCGAGCGGGCAGACTATGTTTTTCATCCAGTCCTCCCTGCCGTCGATTCTGGGAACCATCGGCTGGAACGGGTGCGGAACTTCGAGCGCGAAGCCGTGCCCGAGAGTCGCCTGCAGAATTATGCCCGTCCTGCAGTCGGCGTCGCCGATTGCCCTGCGCAGGCGTTTGTATTTTTCCTCGTAGAGCGAAATTTTGTCGAACGGCGGATTGCCTTCGGGCACGAGAAAAAACGAAATCATATGTATGTCGGCAACGTTGTCCGCCGACATTTTCTTCAAATCCTCCGCCTGTTTCTCGACGGTTTCGTCGAAGAGCATAACGAGGTCGAGAATCTCAACTTTGTCGGTTGCCGCGTGAGCCAACATCGCGGCGACCACCCCGCATAAAATCGCAAATATTTTTTTCATAGATGCTTGAAAAATACACAATGCAATGCTTCACTTCAAGACAAATGAAAGACGATTCGGTAAACCGTTTAGTAGACATCGTAAAACGCCTGCGCGCGCCCGACGGCTGCCCGTGGGACAGGGAGCAAACGCACAAATCGATACGCGGACATCTCGTGGAGGAATGCGCCGAACTGCTCGAGGCAATCGACCTTGAAAGCCCCGAAAAAATGCGCGAGGAAATCGGCGACGTTCTCATGCACCTGCTGCTCCACGCCGAAATCGAAAGCGAAAACGGACACTTCGACTTCTACGACGTTGCGCGCGAACTCGGCGACAAACTCGTGCGCCGCCATCCCCACGTTTTCGGGGAACTCAAGGCGGGCGACAGTTCGCAGGTTCTGAAAATCTGGCAGGACGTAAAGACAAAGGAGAAAAAGGAACGCGCAATCGGCGGGCTTTTCGACGGCATACCGCCGCAGCTTTCCGCGCTCCGCTACGCGCTCGACATCGCAAAGAAAGCCGAGCCGCAGACGCTCGAGCGCGCCGCCGCAAACGCGAAGTCCGAAAACTCCCCCGCGCTCGAAATCGGGCGGGCAATGTTCGAACTCGTGCGCAAGGCCGCCGCCGAAAAAATAGAGCCCGAAGCCGCGTTGCGCGACTACATTCTGCAAATCCGCGCCGAAGCCGAAAAAGAGGGAAAATAAGCGCGTGCCCCCTACCCGCGAAAACGACTTCAACGCCGAGCTGCGCACAACGCGCGGCATAGTGCGCGTGAACGTCGCGGTTGTAAATTCGGCGCGGGCGCGGAATTTCAGGGTTCGCATAGCGGGCAAAGATTCGATAACGCTCACAAAACCCGCGTACGCACCGCTTAAGTCGGCGACGGAATTTATGCACTCCATAGCCGACTGGATTGCCGAACATCTCGAAGACGCGCCCGAGAAAACCGACCTGCGCGCGTATCTCGAAAAAAATCCTACTGTCGAAATCGGCGGCGAGGAAAAACGCGTCTGGCTCGAAACGTCGCGCACGGATTCGTTCTTCGTGGAGGACGGAAAAAACGTGGTCTTTTCCGTGGAGCAAAACAACGCCGACGCGCTCGGAGCGGTCTTCCGCAAATTCGCGGAATCGAAAATATCGGCTCTCGCGGCGCAGACGGCGCGGTCGCTCGCAATCCCCTACTCCGCAATTTCGGTGCGCGACCAGTCGGGACGCTGGGCTTCGCGTTCGTCGAACGGAACGCTTTCGTTCAACTGGCGGATGGTGCTTTTACCGCAAAAATATCAAAACTACATAATCCGCCACGAGCTTGCGCACGTGCGCTTCATGGACCACTCGGTCTCATTCTGGCTTTGGCTGAACTCGTTCTGCCCGCACGCGAAGCGACTCGACCGCGAACTGTCGAAAATCTCGCGCGAGATTTTCGCGGTATCGCTAAAATAAAATTGCCTCGGACGCTCGAAAAACGTACATTGGTACACACTTTCACAAACGGACTATATATGATGAAGAAAAAACTGCTCGCAATAATTTCGGCAACCGCAGCACTCGGCTGCGCGTTCGCCGTCGACGTAAAAATAAACCCCGACAAAAAATTCCAGACCATAGAATACTTCGGCGCAAGCGACGCTTGGGCTACGCAGTACATAGGCGACTTCTGGAGCGACGCGCACAGGGAGAAAATCGCACGGCTGCTGTTCTCGCAGAAGCTCGACAAATACGGCAACCCCGAGGGCGCGGGACTTTCGCTCTGGCGCGTGAACCTCGGCGGCGGAACGTTCGACGGCAACGCTTCGCAAATCGAACCCGAATGGCGCGCGGCGCGTTCGTTCCTGCCCGAAAACTCAGAAACGCCCGACTGGTCGCGCTGCACGGGGCTTCGGTATTTTATGGAAAAGGCGCGCGACTACGGCTGCGGAAAATTTATGCTCTTTTCGAACACGCCCCCGATACAGTGGACGCTCAACGGCAGGGGCTATGCAACAAAGGGCAACCCAGCCGCAAACCTAAAGCCCGAAGCCTTCGGCAAGTTCGCAAACTATATGGCGGACGCGGCAAAGCACTTCATCGAAAAGGGCTACAACGTGGAATACATCAGCCCGATAAACGAGCCGCAGTGCCCGTGGGACTATACAGGCGCAAAGCAGGAGGGCTCTCCGTGGCGTTGCTCCGATATGAAGAAAATCCTCGAAGAGCTCGACCGCGCAATCGGCGAACGCAACATCGGCACGAAAATCTTCTTCGGCGAAACGTCGCACCACGTCTACAATTACGGCGACAAACCGTTCCCGAAAATGCCCGAACACTGGGAGAATCTTTCCGAAGAGGAACGCCCCGCATTCATCATACAAAAGTTTTTCGACAAAAGCGGAAAATTCTACATCGGCGGCTTGAAACATCTGGCAAGGCAGCTCGCCTCGCACAGCTACCACACGCACAAAAACGACGGGGATATAAAAGCGGTGCGCCTAAAGCTCCGCACGGAAATCGAAAGCCGCGGCTTCGACTACCACCAGTCGGAATGGTGCATGCTCGGCTATCTTGCAAAGCCCAAATTCGTGGAGGGCGCGGAGGCGGACTGGAAGCCCGACAATATGACCGACATCCAAATTTCCCTGCTGATGGCGCGCATGATACGCTCCGACTTCGTAGACGGCAACGCTAAAAGCTGGAGCTATTGGGTGGCTACAGAAATCAAGTACGGACTGTGCGCGCTCGTCAACACAATGCCGCACTCCGACACTCCGCGCAAGGGCGGCGCGGTGGAGGCGTCGAAAATTTTGTGGGCGTTGGGCAACTACTCGTTCTTCGTGCGCCCGAATTTTACGCGCATCGAAATCGACGGCGCGGACGATACGAAAACCGTTTCCGCAACGGCGTTCGCATCGCCCGACGGCAAACGCCTCGTGGCGGTCTTCGTCAATATGAAAGACTCGAACGAGCCTGTGTCGATTGCGCTGCCGCAAAAATTCGCAAACGCAAAACGCTCCGTCTACATCACCGACGAGCGGCGCAGCTTGGCGTCCGAAAATTCGGCGGGCGGCTCTGCGGACAAAATTTCGCTCTACCCGCATTCGATAACGACGGTCGTTTTCGACGCACAATAAACAACAACACACATTAGCAATATGAACAAACTACGGAGAACGCTTTTCAATATTCTCGCAACGGCGGTGCTGCTTGCAACTTCGGCGCACGCACAATTCAGGGACGCCGCACAATTCGGCTTCCTACCCGAAAACGACGGATTCAAAAACGCCGAAGCACTGCAAAAGGCGGTCGACGGCGGCGGAACGATTACCGTTTCGAAAAAGGGCGTCTACGCAATCTCCAAGGAAGTGAAAATCGGCGACGACACGCACCTTGTCTTCGGCGCGGATACGGTCGTAAAAAAGACCGCCGCAAAAGACGCGTTCTTCCCGTACGTATTCGTCAACAAGGGCGCGTACACGAAAACGTTCAACAGAAACATCCGCATAACGGGGCTGAACTTGTCGGTCGGCGGAATCGACCAATGCAACGTGCCGATTGTCGGACTAATCGGACACCTCTCGTTCTTCTACGTAAAAGACCTGCGCATAGAAAACTTCCGCTGCCTCGACTTGGAGAATGGACAGTTCTGCATACAGATTTGCACGTTCGAAAACATTATCGTGCGCGACGCCATCATCAACGGCAAGAAGGACGGCGTGCACCTCGGGCGCGGCAAAACATTCAAAATCGCCGACTGCGACTTCACCACGTTCGACGACGCAATAGCCCTCAACGCCCACGACTATTCCACATCGAACCCCGAACTGGGCTGGATTGAAGACGGCGTCATCGAAAACATCACCGACCGCAACGAAGAGAAAACCGTCGGCTACTTCTGCCGCATACTCGGCGGCGCGTGGACGGACTGGTACGAGGGGATGAAAATACAACGCTCCGACAGCGTGGTCTCGGACGGGCGCATATACCGCAGCGTAAACAAACCCGACGGCAAAGTATACATATCGAAAACACGCCCCACACACAAAAGCGGAATGAAAATGCTCGACGGCATTATCTGGCGCGTCGTACAGGAGGGCGCGACATACACGGCGGGCGTGCGCAACGTCGTCTTCCGCGACATATTTTTGTACAAACCCCGCACGGCGTTCTCGGTGCACTTCGACACGGGAATCTACAGCCGCTCGTACTACCCGAACGCTCCGTTCATTTCGCAAAGCGGCTTGGTGTTCGACAACGTACGCGTAATGTTCGACAAACAAATGCCTTTTCTGACATCGCTCACCCCGATAGACTCGATTGTGGCGAACAACTGCCATCTTAAGAAAAACAAGTTTTTGTTCTTCTGCAATTCGGCGATGAAAGACTTCGGGAAAACCTCCCTGCGCCTTTCGAACTGTACTTTCGACGTGCCCGAAAACTTCGTGCTAATCGAAAACAGAATAAAGAACAAACAACTCGACGTGCAAGCGACAGGCTCGATTTTGCCCAACGGCAAACCCGCCGTGAAGGACAGACTCGACCGCAATTTCTTCGACTGCGATTTTCTGGAGAAAAAGTAGGACGGAAAATAAGTTCGAAAAACGCCACGGGCGTTCCGCACAAAGAAACAAATCTTATCCCCGAAAACATCCTAAAAAACTTCCGTGCGAAGCACTGTAATATTAGGCGCGTCGCTCCGAAAGGGGGCTTAACCGTCGCCCCCTTTGCCACCTTTGTCAAGCAAAGGTCGGCAATCCCCTCCCAATCGCACAATGCTTTGTAAGCTCGGCTACGTTCAGGCGGTGGCTTTCCTGTGTTTACAGGGCGCAGCGCGTACTAAACGTACGTGCGCGGTCTGTAAGCACAGGGAAACGCCGCATCAACGGTACTTTCACGCGCCGTCATGCTTTCACGCGTCATCATATTTTGTTGACGAGAATAACCCCAGTGCTAATTTTTTTTCGAATTATTTCTTTTAAACTATGAGCGAAGAAAACAAACCAATGCACTTTATCAGGCAAATAATCGCCGAGGACATCAAAAACGGCTTGCCGCCGTCGGCTGTCCATACGCGCTTCCCGCCCGAACCGAACGGCTGCCTGCACATCGGACACGCCAAGGCGTTCTGCCTCGACTTCGGAATGGCTCTGGAAAACGGCGGTCAGTGCAATTTGCGCTTCGACGATACAAACCCCGACAAAGAGGAAACGCGCTTCGTTGACGCAATCAAGGAAGACGTGCATTGGCTCGGCTTCGACTGGGGCGACCGCGAATTCTACGCGTCCGACTATTTCGAAAAGCTCTACTCTCTCGCCGAAGAACTTATAATGGCAGGCAAGGCGTACGCCTGCACACTCAGCGCGGAGGAATTCAAGGAATACCGCGGCGTCCCCGGGAAACCCGGCAAACCGAGCCCGTGGCGCAACCGTCCGCCCGAGGAAAGCCTCGACATCTTCCGCCGTATGCGCGCGGGCGAATTCGAGGAGGGGCAGTACGTAATCCGCGCGAAAATCGATATGGATTCGCCCAACCTGCATATGCGCGACCCCGCCATCTACAGAATCAAAAAGGCTGGGCACCACCGCACGGGCGACAAATGGTGCATCTACCCGATGTACGACTTCGCACACTGCCTGTCGGACGCAATCGAGGGAATCACGCACTCAATCTGCACGCTCGAATTCGAAGTGCACCGCCCGCTCTACGACTGGTTCATCGACAACACGAGCATACTCAAAACGCTCAAGGTTCACCCGCGCCAGTACGAATTTGCGCGTCTGAATTTGTCGTACACAATGATGAGCAAGCGCAAGCTCCAGCAGCTCGTTGCGGAAAAGGTCGTAGAGGGTTGGGACGACCCGCGCATGCCCACGCTCGCGGGGATGAGACGGCGCGGCTACACACCCGCGGCAATCAGAAATTTCTGCGAGGAAATCGGCTGCACAAAGTTCAACAGCCTGACGGAACTTTCGCTGCTCGAACACTGCGTGCGCCAAGACCTCAACAAAGTGGCGTTGCGCAGAATGGCGGTTTTCGACCCGCTCGAAGTGGAAATCGAAAACTGGGAGGACGGTAAAGTCGATATGCTCGAGGCGGTCAACAACCCCGAAGACGAATCGGCGGGTACGCGGAAAATTCCGTTCGGCAAACACATCTACATAGAGCGCGCCGACTTTATGGAAAATCCGCCCAAAAAGTTCTTCAGACTCTCGCCCGACACCGAAGTGCGCCTGCGCTACGCCTACTTTATGAAGTGCAGGGAAGTGGTAAAGGACGAAAACGGAAACATCCTCAAGCTAATCTGCACGATAGACCCCGCAAGCCGCGGCGGAAACTCGCCCAACGGCAGAAAGGTCAAGGCGACAATCCACTGGGTCGACGCCGACACGGCAATCAAGGGCAGGGCTGTTCTGTTCGAAACGCTCTTCACCCGCGCCGATATGGCGGACCTGCCCGAAGGCAGCGACTTCAAGGACTTCCTCAACCCCGATTCCAGAAAGGAAGTTGCATTCCTCGGAGAGCCCGCACTCGCCGACGCAAAGGCGGGCACGCCCCTGCAGTTCGAGCGCAACGCCTACTTTATGGCGGACTCGAAGCTTTCGGCGGACGGCAAGCCCGTGTTCAACCGCACCGTCGCGCTCAAAGATTCGTACGGCAAGTAGTGGAAAGCCCCAAACGGAAAATTCGGCGGCGGAAATCAGGAATAAAATTTCCGTCCCGCCCCGAATAATTCGGTTGACGAACCGCAAAAACCGCCGAAAATATCCGCTAAATTTTTACGGCAGCCGCAGCGCGTTCCCCCGCGCCGCCGCGCAAAAAGACACGAACATTTAAAACAAAATATCAATCAAAATGAAAGTTTACATCAACGGAAAATACTACGACGAAAACGACGCAAAAGTGTCTGTTTTCGACCACGGTTTTATGTACGGCGACGGTATCTTCGAAGGTATCCGCCTCTACAATAAAAATGTGTTCCGCCTGCCGATGCATATGGACAGGCTCTTCCGCAGCGCAAAGGCAATTATGCTCGACCTGCCGTGGACGAAACAGGAAATCGCCGACGCCGTATGCGACGCGTGCCGTACAAACAACCTCACCGACGGCTACATCCGCCTGATTATCTCGCGCGGCAAGGGCAAGCTCGGACTCTCGCCCTTCACCTGCTCCGACCCGCAGCTGATTATCATCGCCGACCAAATCCAGCTCTATCCCAACGAAACGTACGAAAAGGGCTTGAAGGCAATCACCGTTCCCACGCGCAGAAACTCGCACGCGGCGTTGCCCCCGATGGTCAAGAGCCTCAACTATCTCAACAACATTCTGGCGAAAATCGAAGCCTACAAGCTCGGCTATCAGGAATGTCTGCTTCTCAACAACGAAGGCTATGTCGCCGAATGCAGCGGCGACAACGTTTTCATCGTCTTCGAAGGCAAGCTCATCACTCCGCCCGTAAGCTGCGGCTCGCTCGGCGGTATGACGCGCCGCGCGGTTCTCGACGTCGCAAAGAAGCTCGGCGTTGAAGTCGTCGAAAAGCCGCTCGCGCGCTTCGACGTTTGGACGGCGGACGAATGCTTCCTTACGGGCACGGCGGCAAAGCTCATTCCGCTCGTGGAACTCGACGGCAGAAGCATCGGCGACGGCAAACCCGGCCCCGTAACGAAAAAGCTTTTGCAGGGCTTCAACGAAATCGCCCCCGTGGAAGGTACGAAAATCTAACCAATAGACAACTTTTGACGGCGCGTTTTCGGCGGAGTTTTTTGCCCGAAACGCGCCTTTTTTGTTACATACGAAAACAACAAAAAAAGACTTCACGCTCGGCGCAGCCGAGCTGTTTAGGCTTGTCAAATTAGGTAAAGAAGGGCGGCTTTACAGTTAGGCGGCGGTGAGAGCATATTTACATATGTGACCACTGACGCCGAAATGTGAAACGCCCTTATTTGCCTGATTTCACAAGCCCGTAAAAGACATTGGAATATGCCCCCCATTAGAAATACGGATAACGACAGACTCGCCAAAACTCTCGGCTTCGAATGCGTGCAGTCCGCATTCGGACGCGCGGTCGCACGCGCTACCGCACGCGACGCATTTTTGAACGGCGTGGACATCGCCCACGGCGGCTTTCTATTTTCGCTCGCCGACTACGCCTCCGCGCTTGCGGCAAACGCCGACGGACGCACGGCAATAAGCTCTGGAGCGTCGATAGACTACCTCTCGCCCTGCCCCAAAGACGCTGTCGTCGAGGCGGTCGCGACAATCCCGTATTCCGACGAACGCACGGCTCTGTGCGAAGTATCGATTGCGGATGCGGAATCGGGAAAAGTCTTTGCAATGTTCAGGTCGAGGATGATTTTCAAAAAGAAACCCCTATGAGAAATTTCATTTTCATAATCGCGGCAATGCTGTGCGCGGCGGCGGCGCAGGCGCAAAGCTTGGGCGAAATCGCGGGAACGCTGTCGGAATCGGCGGCAAAGGGCGCGGGCGAAGCCGTCGAAGACATCGAGGCAAAGGCGAAAGCGGGCGACGCAAAGGCGCAGCTTGCCATAGGTTCGTACTACGCAATCGGCGAACGCGGACTTCCAAAAGACGCGCAAAAGGCGGTCTACTGGCTCGAAAAGTCGGCGGCGCAAAAAGACAAGGCCGCGATGGTTTATCTGGGATACATCTACGGCGAGGGCAAACTCGTAAAGCGCGATTTTCAAAAGGCGGTTCTCTGGCGCGAAGCCGCCGCCGAAATAGGCGATTCCGCCGAAAAATGGTCGCTCGGCAACGCCTTTCTCTACGGCTTCAGACTGCCCAAAGACCAACAAAAAGCCCTTTTCTGGATTACACGCGCAGCCGAGGGCGGCAATGCGGAGGCGGTCGAAAAGCTCATAGAAATCCACGAAAATCTCGGCAACGCACAGGAGCTTGAAAAGTGGAACTCCGCCCTTTCGAAAATGCAGCTCGAAGCGGCGCAGGCGGGAAACGCGCTCGCAATGCTCGCCGTGGCGGGAAAATTTATGTCGGGCAAAAAGGGGCTGCCGCGCCGTCCTGCGCAGGCCGTTTTCTGGTACAAAAAAGCCGCCGACGCAGGCAACCGCGAGGCTATGGAAAAGCTCGCGAAAATGTACGCAAGAGGTCGCTTTCTGCCGAAAAACCCCGAAAAGGCGCAGGAGTATCTGGAAAAGCTCGCCGCGGGAGACCCCGCTTACTGCTTCAAAATAGCGTCTCTCTACGGCGAGGGAAAAGACGGCTTTCCGAAAGACGGAAAAAAATCCGCCGACTGGTTCGCAAAAGGCGCGGAGAAATCCGACATCACAACGCGCCTGTTCGCGGTGTTCCGCTACTGGAGAATCGGCGAGACGCAAACCGCGCTGAAACTGTGCGGCGAAATCGGGGCGCAATCGAAGAAATCGCTCGCCGCAATAGAGGAAAAGTCGCCCGACGGCATTCAGGCAATGGTAGTAAAACAGACGCTGAAAACAGTCGAAAGAATGCAAGCCGACATCTCGGGCGGCAAACCCGCCCCCGAAAATACGGGAGCGTATTTGAACGGGAAACCAACGCCCAATTAGGGCGTAGAAACTTCCGCGCAAAATCGGCGTTATACCCAATATGATGAGGAAAATAAACGACATAGTAATATACGTCCTGTTTTGCTTTCTATTCGGAACGGGAATAATGCTCAAGTATACGTTCGTAAAGGGCGCGGGAATGCAGCTTGTACTCGGGATGGGCAAGCACGACTGGGAAACGCTGCACCTCTATGCGGGCTTTTTAATGGCTGTTTCCGCGCTCGTCCACGTCATGCTGAACGCAAAGTTTGTAAAAAACGCAATCTGCAAAAAAAGCGCATTCGCAACCGCAATGTTTGTGCTCGCGGGCGCGGCGTTGATTTTCGGACTGGGATTTTTTCCGAAAAAGACGCTCCCTAAAAATTCCGCAAAAACGGTGCAAACAAACGGCGCGGTTAAATAAAATTGTTGCGCGCGCCGCGAAAATCGGGAAATAATATGCCCCCGATTCTTATGGAATACAACGGACAGCTCTCGCCGTCTCAAACGACGGAAATCCTCAGACAACTCGGACACAACCCAGTGAGGAAATTCGGGCAGAATTTCCTTGTCGACGCAAACATCGTGCGCAAATCGCTCGAGCTTGCGGACGTATCGGCGGGGGATGTCGTCGTGGAGGTCGGCCCCGGGCTCGGAACGTTGACGGGCGCGCTGCTCGAGCGCGGCGCAAAGGTTTTCGCGGTAGAGTTGGACAGGCGGCTTTTCGAATTTCTCGGGCAACGCTTTGCGGGCAACACGAACCTGAACTTAATCAACGCCGACGCGGTGGACTTCCCGCTCGCCGCCCTGCCCGAGGACGTCGCCGATTTCAAGATTGTCGCGAACCTGCCCTACGCCATCAGCACGCCGTGGCTCGAAAAAGTTCTCGCGGGCAGACTTCCGCAGAGGATGTCGCTTATGTTGCAAAAGGAGGCGGCATTGCGCTTTGCCGCCCGCAACGGCACGGGAGAGTTCTCGCCCATTTCCGTTTTTCTATCCGAAGCATACGACATCCCCGCGCCGCACAGGGTTTCGGCGAGCTGCTTTCACCCGCGCCCCGCGGTTGATTCCATGCTGCTTGCGCTTTCGAAAAAGCCCGACGCCTACGTTTTCGCGCCGCGCACGCGCGAGATTATGCGCGCGGTATTTTCGAAACGCCGCAAGCAAATCGCCTCAATCGCAAAGAGCGCGGGCGACTTCGCCCCGACGCTTCTCGAATGGCTCGACGCAACCCCCGAGCTGCCGCGCGACCGCCGTCCCGAGGCGATAGAAAACAAATACTGGAAGCTGCTCGACGGGATTGTCCGCAAATGAAAATTCTGCTTGCATTCGCAATCTGCGCGGCGGTTGCCTACGCACTCGTGTTGCTTGCGGCGTACTTTTTCGCCGACAGGTTTATGTTCCATCCCCCCGCACGGACATACGTTAGGACGGGCGAAACTGTCGAATTCGAGTCCGACTCGGGCGCGAAACTTGCGGGGCTTTTTCTGAAGTCGCCCGTGCCGACATCGGTCAATATTTTCTACTGCCACGGCAACGGAGAGGACTTGGGAATGGTCTATTCGGGGCTCGACAGTTTGAGGAAACTCGGCTGCAACGTGTTCTCGTTCGACTACGACGGCTACGGACTTTCCGAAGGCAGCCCGTCGGAGGAAAACCTGTACAAATCGGCGCGGGCGGCGTGGCGTTTCGCGGAGGAGAAATTGGGCTTTACCCCGCAAAATACGGTGCTCTTCGGCTTTTCGCTCGGCAGCGCGGCGGTCTGTTCGGTCGCCGAAACGCGGAGGCACTGGCGCGGAATCATACTCGCGGGCGGCATCGCAAGGGGTGTCGAAACGCTTCTTCCGTTCGACATAGTGCCGTGGAAAATTCTCGACAACACGTCGAAAATCGCGCATTTTGAATGCCCGTTGCTGATAATGCACGGAACGCGCGATTTCATCGTTCCGCCCCGAAACGCCCGCAGGAATTTCGCGGCGGCAAAATGCGCCAAAAAGCTCGTGTGGCTCGACGGTTTCGGACACAACGACATATCGGCTTCGCCCGAATACCGAAACGCCGCAATGCAATTTATAAAAGGACAGCAGTAATATGAAAAAAGCACTCGTGATACTTTTCGACAAAGTGGAGGAGCTTGAAGCCCTCGCCCCCGTCGACATCCTCAGACGCGCCCGAATAGACGTAACCACCGCCGCGCTCGGCGACAGCCTCGAGATAATCGGCAGAAGCGGAATCGCAATCGACGCCGACGAACTCTTCGACGACATCGCAAACGACAGCTTCGACGCGGTAATCCTCCCCGGAGGACCGGGGGTCTACGACATTCTCGAAATGCACCCCGAAGACGCCGCGCCGCTTAAAAACATTCTCGCGCGGCACATCGAAGGCGGCAAAATCTGCGCGGCAATCTGCGCCGCACCGCTCGTGCTCTCCGAAATGAAACTGCTCGCGGGCAGGAAATGCACGGCGCACGACTCGGTAATCGACAGGCTCGAAAACGCCGACGCCGCCGCAAAAGTCGTACGCGACGGCAACGTCATAACCTCGCAGGGCGCGGGCACGGCAATAGACTTCGCCCTCGAAATTCTCGCCGCACTCGCCGACGGGAAAACCGCCGACGACATCGCAACGTCAATCCGCTTTAAAAGATAATGCTCGACGAAGAAGTAATTGTAAAGGGCGCGAAAAACGGAAGCGAACACCTGCTGATTGTAAACATCCTGCTGATGTTGGCAGTCCCCGTGCTTATGCTCGGCGGAAACACGGAAATCGCCCGCGGAATTTTCATCGCAATGGGCATACTCGCCCCGCTCAACGTCGTAATCTACAAACGCACGTGGATTGACGCCGACGAATCGACGCTGCCGATGTACTTCCTTTCGCTGACCCCGTATATCGCATCGCTCGTGATAGCGGCGATGGGCACGCCCCTTCTCGCTTCCGACGAACTGGCTTCGAGCGAAATCTGGAAGTTCTCGGGGCTCGGCTCGGCGTTCTTTGCGTCGGCAAACGATTCGACAATGTCGGCGATAACCTCGGAACTTGCGACAATCGCGGCGGTGGCGTGCGCGCTTTCGATATTCTTCATAACGGACTCGCGCTACATAATCCGCCGAATATTCTTCTTTGCGTCGGCGGGTGCGGCGGTTCTGGCACTGCTCGGATTCGTCTACAAGGGCTTGGAAGCCCTGCCCCGCTTCATTCTGCCGTCGCTTGGCGAAAACTCGTTCGCAACGTTCAACGACGCCTCGCAGTGGTCGGCATTCGCGATTCTCTGGATGGGCGCGGCTCTCGTGATAGGCGCGTATACGTCGCAACGCTTCAGACTGGCAACGTTCCTGTACTCGCTGAAATTCCTGTCGATGCTTGCGGCGTTCGTCCTGCTTTTGAGCGTTTTGTTCTGCGGAACGCCGCTCGAGAGAACGCTCGCGCTATTCCTTACAAGCGCGGGCTACGCAATAATCTGCATAGATACAATTCCCACAAAAATAAACCTCGAACGGCACTGGACATCGAAATACGTGCAGTCGAAACACCGCAAATTGCGTCTGGCAATCCCCGCGGCGACATACGCGGCAGTCTCGATTCTTACGCTTGCATCGTCGGTCTGGGTCGGACTTTCGTCGTGGAACAACCCGAACGAACGCCTGATTGTCGACGAAGACGCGCCGTTCTGCACGCTCGCCGAACGCAAGGCGGTCTACACCGACGCGCTGACGCTCCTAAAAGACGAGCCGCCGACAGGCTGGGGCACGGGGTCGTTCCCGAGCCTTTTCGCGTTCAAACAGGGAGCCGACCTGCGATGCGCGCCCTACCCGTCGCCGTATTCCGACCTGCTCCAAAAGCTGATAGAAAACGGCATAGTCGGGCTTGTTTTGTGCGCGCTAACTCCCGTGGTGTTCTTTTTGAGATGGCTCTGGAAGCACGATTTCAGCAAATCTGGCGCGTTGATGTTCATGACACTGGCGGGGGTTCTGGGGCTCGGAGTGTTCGATTATCCGTTCCAAAGCATAGCGGTGCTTGCAAGCTTCTGGATAATCCTGATGAGCGCATTCCGCTGGGACGACAGCCAAGTAAGGTAAAAGCCCGCCGCTGCGGGTCTTTACCTGTGTCCGTTAAAAAAACAAAAAACGCTACAATTTTGGGGTGCACTACCGATAAAGAGAAAACACTTGACAGCGATATTCACTTTTTTTTATTAGGCAACGGTTTTTTTATGTTCAGCTATAAAAAGTCGGTAGAAATCTTGGCTTGGCTACTCCGCAAATATAACGGGGCGGCAAGTAAGATATTGCTCATAAAGCTATTGTTTTTTGCGGACAAATACCACCTGAGAAAATACGGACGGACTGTATCGTCCGACGAATACAGGGCAATGAACTTCGGCCCGGTTGCGACAAAGACGCTTAGTATCGCAAATTTGGATGAAACTTGGCTTCCTGCATCGGCTTGCGCGTTGGCATCCGATGTTCTGGAATTGTCAAACGGCGGAAAACAGCTGAAGCTTATAAACGACATCCCTTCCACCGCATTGTCCGAATCCGACATCGAAGCATTGGACTTTGCCTATAATACTTTCGGCGACAAAAAACCATTCGAACTTGTCGAACTAACCCATAAATATCCCGAATGGGAAAAACACCAAAAAGAAATTCGTTCCGAAGAAAATCCGAACGGAAGAAAATCCGTTCCCATGGACGTACGCGACTTTTTGGATGAGCCGCCGAACGGGTTGAATCCGTGCTTCGAAATGACCGCCGAAGACAAGGACTTTATCTTAGACTTGATAAACGAATCGGAATCGTTTGATAAATTTTTCAAGTAGAGCGGTAATGTCTCCCAATTTCGACCAGTTAAGGAAACTTGTTCTACGTTGCGGTTCCGTGCTTTACGGACATATAACCGATATAACCAGCACCGAACCGCATTATCTTATTCTGTTAAACAACAATCCGCAGGATGACGATGCTTTCGCCCTTGTCGTTGCATCGTCGAAAGTGGAACGGGTTTCGTATATTCGAAAACGCTACGGCGAAGATACCGTAGTCGAGATAGCAGCGGGAGTTGAAAGCTTTTTAAGCAAGCCAACGTATATAAACTGCAACGATGTAAAGCCGTTGCCGATTGCCTATATAAGAAGCAAGTACAACAACAAAGAGTTAAAATGCAAAGACGCAACGGTTTCGAAAGCGACATTGTCGAACATACTGCAATGCGTTAGAAACAGCCGCGTCGTGCCCGACGACATCAAAAATCTGCTTCCCCAGTGCGAAATGCCTCAAGACACCGCAAACAAGTAAAACACGAAAGGGAAAAATCGGGAAGAAACCTACTCGGGACGGGACTCGAACCCGTACGGCCGTTAAGCCAGCGGATTTTAAGTCCGCTGCGTCTACCATTCCGCCACCCGAGCTAAGTTGTTTATGTATTCGAATGCTCGCAGATAGGCGGCGGCAAGTCAAAACTTTTCGGCGCGTTTTCGAACATTGCCGCGCCCTGCGATGTCGAACTTTATGGCGGCGGCATTTTTCCAAACCAATTCGCCCGACGCTCGACGCCACGAAAAAAACAATCGCAAAACCGTAAAAATTAAATTGAAGCTTTCCGAAAATTTTCGGATTATAAGGGCGATATAAACAATATGAACGATTCGGATACAGTCTTACATCGCGAAAAATTCGGCGGGGATGTCGGGTTTGTCGAGTTTTCCGACTTCTCGTGCAACGAACCGCTCGACTTCGAACTCGGCGGCAGGCTCGACTCGTTCAACGTGCGCTACGAAACTTACGGCAGGCTCAACGAAGATAAATCCAACGCCATCCTCGTCTGCCACGCGCTCACGGGCGACCACCACTGCGCGGGCGTCTACAGTATGCGCGACAAAAAATCGGGCTGGTGGAACAACATCATAGGCCCCGAAAAGCCGCTCGACACGAACAAATATTTTGTAATCTGCTCGAACTGCATCGGCGGCTGCCGCGGCACGACGGGCCCCTCGTCGATAAACCCAAAGACGGGCGAACGCTACAACCTCACCTTCCCCGCGGTTACGATACGCGATATGGTCGCGGTTCAGGAACGCCTCGTTTCGCATTTGGGAATAAAAAAGTTGGCGATGGTCATAGGCGGTTCGATGGGCGGAATGCAGGCTCTGCAATGGGCTATCGACTTCCCCGACAGGCTCGAAAGGGTCTGCGCCCTCGCGACCACTTCGCGCCTGAATGCGCAGTCGATTGCCTTCAACGAAGTCGGCAGGTCGGCGATTATGCAGGACCCCGTCTGGAACGGCGGCAACTACGAGCTTGCCCGCGTGCCGAGCGTCGGGCTTGGAATCGCCCGAATGATGGCGCACATAACCTACCTTTCGGACAAGGGGCTCGACGAAAAATTCGGGCGCGAGCACAAGAAAATTGCGGGCGATACAATCTTCAAGCCGTCTTTCGAGATTGAAAACTACCTGCACTATCAGGGGCAGAGTTTCGTCAACCGTTTCGACGCGAACACGTATCTCTACTTTACCCGCGCGCTCGACCTGTTCGACCTGCGCAACTACGGCGGCAGCCTCGAGGCGGCGTTCGAAAACGTAAGGGCGAAGACGCTCGTAGTAGGCTTTACGTCGGACTGGCTGTTCCCGCCCGCGCAAAACCGCGAAATAGTAAAGGCGTTGTTGCGTCTGGGCAAAACCGCATCGTACGCCGAAATCGAGAGCGACTTGGGGCACGACTCGTTTCTGATTCACTCGCCCAAGCTTTACAATTTAGTGGAGTACTTTTTAAATGTCGGAGAGTAAAAACGTAAAATCGCTCTCGAAGCGGAAAATAGAGCTTAGGACAATCGGCGAATGGATTGCCGAAGGCGAAAGCGTGCTCGACCTCGGCTGCGGGCGCGGCATACTCCTCAGCGAACTCGCGCGCCAGAAGAACATCTACGGCGTGGGGGTCGATTCCGACTTCGAGAAAATCTCGCGCGCAATCAAGCGCGGCGTGAACGCATACCACGGCGACATTATGGACCTGCTCTCGGCGTTCGACGACGACTCGTTCGACTGGATTATCTGTTCGCGCACCCTCCCCGAGCTTGAAAACGCGAAGGCGGTCGTTTCGGAGGCGTTGCGCGTGGGCAAGCGCGTGGCGGTCGGGTTCGTCAACCACGCGTACTGGCGCAACAGGCTGAATATGGCGGTTCGCGGCGAAAGAATCGTCAACGAAGTCTTCCCCGCCAAGTGGGATTCCGCCCGCCCGATGAACGCGATTTCGGTAAATTCCTTTAAAGAATTTTGCACCGAAAACGATATAGCTATAGCGCGCTCCCACTTTCTGCTGGGAGACTGGGAGAGACCGTGCAAATTTTTCCCGAACCTGTTTTCGGGATACGCGATTTTCGAAATTTTAAAAAAGGCAAAATAAATGAACGAAAAAGAATGCGAAAAAAAGGACGGGCAAAAGGCAAACCCGCTCGCAAACGAAATCAACAAGCGTTTCCTCGACGAGCGCAAAATTTTCCTGTGGGACGAAGTGAGCGACGAAAGTTCGGCGGAAATCGTCCGCAAGCTCCTGTATCTGGATATGCTCGACCACGAAAAGGAAATCACGCTCTATATGAGCACCCCCGGCGGCTCGATAAGCGCGGGTATGGCGGTCTACGACACGATGAAGCTCATCAAAGCCCCCGTCAAGGTGGTTGTCGTGGGAATCGCAATGAGTATGGGCTCGATTCTGCTTTCCGCCGCGCCCAAGGGCAGACGCTTTCTCTTCCCGAGCGCAAGGATTATGATTCACCAGCCCCTCATAATGGGCGAAATGAGCGGCACTGCGGTGGATATGCACATTCAGGCGATGGAGCTTGAGCGCATGCGCGAAGAGCTCAACAAGATTCTCGCCGAAGCCTCGGGGCAGCCGCTCGAAAAGATTGCCGCCGACACAGACCGCGACTTCTTTATGACCGCGCAGGAGGCAATCGACTATGGCTTGGCGGACGGCATCGTCGGCGAGCTTTAATCCGCCCGATTCCGTTTTTTCGATAGAAGACAAAACAACAAACGAAGGCACGAATATGAAAAAAATCGTAATTGCACTGGCGGCATTCCTGACCGCACTTTCGGCAAACGCCGAGGAAAAGGTGATATCGTTCAACGCGCTTCCGATGGCGGCGCAGCAGTTCGCGAACGCAAACTTCGCGGGCAAACAGATGGCGTCGGCGCAGATGGAGACAATGCTCTTCGGCGCGATTGTCGAAGACTACAAGGTTGTCTACACCGACGGCACGGAAATAGAATTCAACGACTCGGGCAACTGGACGAAAATCAAGGCGAAAACCTCGTCAGTCCCCGCCGACCTCGTGCCCGAAAAAATCAGACAATACGTAAAGGCGAACTTCAAGAACTCGCCGATTGTCGTTCTCGAGCGCAAGTCGTCGGGCTACAAAGTGGAACTCGCCTCCAAGCAGGAGCTGAAGTTCGACCCCAACTTCATCTTCGTGGGTCTGGACTAATCCGCACCCGAACAAAAAAAACGGCGGCAACGGAAAAATTCTCCGAGCCGCCGTTTTTTTTTGCGTCCGCAAATTCTACCTGTCCATCAGCGCGAGCGCGTCCGCGCCCGCCATCCCGAGCTTTACGCCCATCGCCTCAGCCGCCTTCGACACCGCAACGACGGGTTTTGCCGCCATATCGGCATACGAATTTACGCCCGTTACAATCGCCAAGACATCGCCCAACTTGTCGGCGGTCTCCGTTTTGACATAGCCGCACGCAAGCATTCCAGACTTCGCGGAAATAACGAGCATCGAAGCGTTGGTTGTGGGAATTGTGTATCCCGTGTATGTCCTGCCGTTGAAAACTACTTTGTCCATTTTTTATCCTCTCGGCGGAATTGAACGCATTTTTAGGCGAATGTGAAGAATAATTTGTTGTGGATTTTCGAAAAAAAATTCCGTATACATTTTTGTGCAATGAAAAAAATCCTGATTTTTACATCCGTCCTCGCCCTCTGCGCGGGGTGCACGTCAACCTCCGAAAGGGAATCGGCGCAAAAGTTGAAGGAAGCGGCAATGCAGCCGATGGCGCACGAAGCCGAAATCGCCACACAGGCGGACTCCGCGTGCCCCGTCGAAGAGCCGTACAAGTCGCGCTTGGCGAACACGACTTGGAAGCCCGTCTTCCTAATCGACCGAAAGAACGCCCCGATGCCCGATTCCGCCGATGAATTCGTTTTCCTGCGATTCGGAAGCGACCTTAAAATCAACGGGATGTCGGGCAACAACCTGTTCGGCGGCAACGTTGTGATAGGCAGAAACGGCTCGTTCGCAACGTCGAATATGTTCAGCACGCGCCGAATGGGTCCCTACGGTCAATACGAATACAAGTTCTTGCAGGCAATCGAGAAGTCGAACCGCATATACCTTTCCGACTCCGACAAAAAGCTCAAGCTTATGCGCGACAAGGAAACGCTAATCGAGTTCGTAAAAATCCGCAATATTGAAAAATGAGCTCGGAAACCGTAATCGTCTGGGCGGGGCTGAAAATCAAGCCCGAGTCGGTCGAAATTTTCGAAAGACGCGCCGCCGAAGTAATCGAACAGACGCGACGCGAGCCGAAGTGCCTGCGCTACGACCTCCTGCGCGACACCTCCGACCCTACCGTATTCTATTTCTTCGAGGAGTACGCCGACGACGACGCCTACCAAGCCCACCGCGCAATGCCCTATATGCCCGTGTTCCGCGACTTCAGGGCGACCGTAGTGGACAAATACCTCGGGATAAGAATACTGCGCGAAACGGGCGCGCGCTGAAGTCTGCACCGAATGTTCGGGCTGCCCGCCCCTATGCGTTTTTTGCTTGAGAAATGCGCAAAGCGCGCTTGAATTTCCCACAACGAAAACGTCGGCGGCTTCGTCCGAATGTACATTTCAAACACAACCAACAACAAAAAACAATATGTCAATCACACTAAGATTAAAGCTAAGCCTGATGATGTTCCTGCAGTTTATGCTCGTGGCGTCGTTCTGGGTTCAACTGTCGAGCTATCTCGACAAAATGCACGTAACGGGCACGATGTTCGCGCTGATTATGTCGACAATGGCAATCGGTTCGATTTTCTCGCCTATGGTGGGTATGTTCGCCGACAGGGTTGCCAACAGCGAAAAGGTGCTCTTTGTGCTCAATGCGCTCGTCGCCCTGTTGCTTCTCGCGACGTTCCTTACGACAAGTCCGACGGCGATTTTCATCTTCCTGTGCCTTGCGATGTGCGCGTATATGCCCACTTGGGGGCTGACATCCTCAATCGCGATGGTCAACAGCACGCCCGAAGCGTTCCCGAGCATCAGGGTTTTCGGCTCGCTCGGTTGGGTCTGCGCGGCGGTTTTCGCGCTCGGCGCAAAATTCCTTTTCGACGCCGAAATCGACGGCACGTCAATACCGCTTGCCTGCGGCGCGGCGGTAGCGGCAGTAGCGGCGATATTCGCCCTTTTCCTGCCCGCAACGCCCCCGAAGGCAAAGGGCGAACCGATGTCGGTTGCGGACGCACTCGGGTTGCGCGCATTCGGTATGCTTAAGGACCGCAATATGGCGGTCTTTATGTTCTGCGTCGTGGTCTGGACGGTTGCATTTACAATCTACTGGATGTACGGTTCGTTCCTTGCAAGCCTCGGAGTAAAGAACATCACGCCCACGCTCAATGTCGGACAGGTTTCGGAGCTTGCATTTATGCTGCTCATCCCCGTTGCGGTTAAGACAATCGGATTCAAAAACACGATGGGATTGGGTATCTTGGCGATGTTCGCGCGCTACATTCTCAGCGCGTTCGCGCCCGAATGCGCGGGCTTGTACTGGGGTGCAATCGCGGTGCACGGAATCATCTTCGGATTCTTCTTCGTCGCGGCGCAGATGTACATCGACAAGAAGGCTTCCGCGGACATCAAGGCGCAGGCGCAGGGCTTGTACTTCTTCTTCTACGGAGTTGCACAAATTATCGGCACGTTCTTCTCGGCGGAACTGATTCAAAGCCACACAGTAAAGGCAATCGAGGGCGCGGCGCAAATCGAGGGCGCAACTACGACCGACTGGCAGGCGATATTCTTCATCGAGGCGGCAATCTCGGGCGCGCTTCTGGTGTTCTTCTACCTGTTCTTCAGGAACGACGTAAAGAACGCGTAAAAAACGCCGAAGATTTCGAAAACGGGGTTTCCGCAAAGGAAGCTCCGTTTTTTTTGCGCCAATGCGCCGAATTTGACCGACGCAGAAAGGGATTTTTTTGTTGCATTGCAAAAACCTTGTGCTAAATTCGTCCCTTTCATTTAAAAACAAGGAGGATTACCTTGAGAGACGACTATATCAAACAGGCACAGCAAATTATTCCCGACCCCAACATTCTCATCAATGTGGTATCGCGCCGCGTAAAGCAGCTCAAAGCAGGCAGCGAGCCGACGGTCGAATCGCTCGAAAAGCTCTCCCTCGAAGACATCGCCCTGCTCGAAATCATCAGGGGCAACATCACATACGAGCTTTTCAAACCGCATACGGAAAACTTCTAAACTTCGTCGAACACACGGGTTTTACGGCTTAAGCCGCGCGGCAGAAATTTTTGCGGCGCGGTTTTTTTCGGTAAAAAATGGCAAAAAAACAACAGTCCGAACGCAAAGTAATAGAAATACGCAACCGCAAGGCGGGGCGCGACTACTTTGTGGGCGAAACATTCGAGGCGGGAATCGCGCTGACGGGCACCGAAATCAAGAGCCTGCGCGACGCACACGCCCAGATAAACGACGCTTTCGTGCGCGTCGACAACGGCGAGGCAATCCTCTACAACGCCCATATTTCGGAATACGATTTCGGCAACATCAACAACCACAACCCGACGCGCCCGCGCAAACTGCTCCTGCACAAAAAGGAGATTCTCAAGCTCAAGTCGGCGACCGAATCGGGCGGAACGGCGATTATCCCGCTGAAAATATATTTCAAAAAGTCGCTGGCTAAAATTTTAATCGCACTGTGCGAGGGCAAAAAGCTCTACGACAAGCGCGAGGCAATCAAGAAAGACCAAGCGCAGCGCGAAGCGCGGCGGGCGATGTCGAACTTCAACCGCAGATAGAGATGAAGAGCGAAAACCCGCCCGTGCACGTCATACTGCACAACCCGAAAATCCCGCAGAATACGGGCAACATCGGCAGAATGTGCTCGATTGTCGGGGCGCGCCTGCACCTGATTCACCCGCTCGGGTTCATCATCACCGACTCTAAGCTCAAACGCAGCGGAATGGACTACTGGTACGAGCTCGACGTAGTGCACCACAAAGACTGGGAAAGCTTCAAAAATTCGCCGCTCGCGCCCGACCTGTCGCGAATCTGGATGTTCACGACAAAGGGCGACAGGGGTTTGTGGGACGCAAAGTTCCGATACGGCGACGGACTGCTTTTCGGCGCGGAAGACTGCGGATGCCCGCAATACGTCCACGACGACCTCGACGGGCGGCGGCTGAAGATTCCGCAATTCGCCCCGAAACTGCGCTCGCTGAACCTCGCAACCTCCGCGGGAATCGCGACGTACGAGGCAATGCGCCAGATAACCGACGGCGGCAAAACCCTCTTTTAGCGCAATCACTCGACGACGAAGTCGAAAGGCGAGCGCGCGTACACGCCCGATTTTGCGGACATAATATTGCCGATTTTCCGCGCGTTGAAAACCGCCCTGAACGCCTTTGCAAACGGAACATTCCCGTCGGTAAACGACGAGACGAATTCCGCAATCGCGTTACGCTGCGGATACTCCCAGACTTCGAACGACTTCAGCTTCGCCGCCTTTGCGGCAAATTCCACGCACTCCGACAACGGGCGAATCCCGTCGACAAGCCCGACACGCACGGCGTCCGCGCCCGAGAACACGCGCCCGTCGGCGATTTCCGCAACGCGTTCGGGCTTCATTTTGCGCGACTTTGCGACGAGCGAAACGAACTTTTCGTATACGCGGTCGGTCAGCCTCTGCACCCTGTCGATTTCGGTCTTTATGGGCTTGCGCGCAATCGTGCCCGCATCCGCCATCGGCGATGTCTTCACGCCGTCGAAAGTGATTCCGAAGTCGCCCGCAAGCTTTTCGGCGGAAAAGAGAATCGAAAACACGCCGATTGAGCCTGTAATGCTTTCGGAATCGGCGAAGATTTTGTTCGCGGCGGAGGCAATCCAGTACGCGCCGCTTGCGGCACTTCCGCCGACCGAAACGACGACGGGCTTATCGGCGGCAAGCAGCTCGACCTCGCGGCGTATCGACTCCGACGCGAACGCGCTTCCGCCGCCGCTGTCTATGCGCAAAACAACCGCCGAAACGGTTTCGTCGAAGCGCAACTCGCGCAGCAAAACCGAGTACGAAGCCGAATCTATCACGCCGTCGGAAGCGGGAGAATCGAGAATTTCGCCGCGCATATAGACGAGCGCAACCGCGCCGTCGGCGTTTTCCGCAAACGTTTCGGGATACGACGAAATCGGCGTCTGCGAAAACGTAATGCCGTCGCAGCCCACCCGCTCCGAAATCATATCTATCACTTGGTCGCGGTACATCAGCTTGTCCACAAGCCCGAGCGACTTCGCTTCGTCTGCGGAAAGCACGGCGCGGGTGTCGGCAATTTCGCGCAACTTGTCGGGCGCGATTTTACGCGACGCGGCGACCTTCGAAATAACGGACGACCACACCGATTCGAGAAGCGCGGCGTAGTTTTCGCGAACGGGCGCGGACATTTTGTCGGACGTGAACATTTCGCCGAAACTTTTGAGCCTGCCGACCTTCACGACGGTTGCGTCCACACCGTATTTTTTCAGCGCGTTGCCGAAGAACATCGCGTTCCCGCCCAAGCCCGCGAATTGGACTTCCGAAAACGGATTCAAAACCACGGTCGTCGCCGCGCTCGCCAGAAAGTAGTCGCGCGTGGACGGATTTTCAAGATACGCGACAACCGTCTTGCCCGACTTCGCATACCGCTGCAACGCCGCCCTAATCTCGGCAATCTGCGCATACGAAACGTCCGCATCGAAAGAGCCCGTAAGGAAAATCAGGCTGTTGGAATCGTCCCCCGCCGCCGAGTCTATTTTCGCGCAAAGCGAATAGGTGCTGAGCCACGCGCCACCCTTTATGTAATTGTAGACTGCGTCGTCTGAACGCGGAAATTCGGATACGGGCGAGGACATATCGAGCACGAGCGCGGAATAGTCGCAATTCTCCGAAACCGTCAGCACTCCGGAGCGCAACACCCCGCAGACAACCGAAACCAGAACCGCAAGCGGCACGAGAAAAAAGAAGACGAACAAAGCCAGAAGGTTTGCCGCCGTGTTCGAGAAAAATTCAAAAACCTGTTTCATAAAAAATGCCGTGTTAAATTACCGAAAGAACCGAATCCAAAGCCGCCACGGCAACGTGCCCGCGGTTTTCGTTGCGCCCGCGCGCCGCGTCGAGAACGAGTCTGCGCTCCGCCGCGATTCTCCCCGAAAGCCACACCGAAACGAACACGCATCCCGCAAGCGATTTCGGGCGGCCGCCCACGTTCGCGTCGAGAAAGCCCGTCGTCGAAACGGCGATGTCGGCGGAAAAAAGACGCGCGGCGCAGGCTGCCATTTCGCGCGAGCACTCGGGGCTTTCGGCATAGAATTTTTCGAGGGTTTCGCGCCGAACGCCGAGCACTTCGGCTTTTACGTCGTCGCAATACGCCGTCAGCGAGCCGCGAAAATAGCCGCTCGCGCCCGAAACCGACACGAGGGACGAAGCCACAAGCCCGCCCGTGCACGACTCCGCCGCCGCCATTTTCAAGTTCCGCCGCACGCAGCGCGCGAGAATCTCCGCCGCCGCCCGTTCCAATCCGTCTTTCATACCGCAAGAAAATAGACCCGCGCATTCGCCGTTCAAGAATAAAACAATTTTGACAATCGGAACGGTTTTGATTATCAAGGGGTAAATATTTAATTTTAACAGGGTCGGATACGTAAATGTTGGCGAAAGTAAAATCGGGAGCGTTGCTGGGCGTCGAAGCCCTGCCCGTGGAAGTGGAAGTAAATTCGGGCGAATGCGGAGAGCCGCGCACGTTCATAGTGGGGCTTCCCGACGCGGCGGTCAAGGAGTCGGTCAACAGGGTCTCGTCGGCGATGGCAAACAGCGGTTTCGCGATGCCGATGACGAAGATGACAATCAACCTCGCTCCGGGGGACATCAAAAAGGAGGGGCCTATTTACGACCTGCCGATTTCGCTCGGGATACTCGCTTCGACGGGCGTAATCGCCGAGGAGAGCCTGCGCGGTTTCGTGATTGCGGGCGAGCTGAGCCTTTCGGGTCGGCTGCGCGCCATCTGCGGCGGAGTGTCGCTTGCGCTGCTTGCGCGGGCGAAAAAAATGCGCGGCGTGATTCTGCCGCCCGACTCGGCTTCGGAAGCGGCTCTCGTGGAGGGCGTAGAGGTCTACGCGGCAAACAGCCTGCGCGAGCTTGTCGACTTTCTCAACGGCAAAATATCGCTCAGCCCCGTCCGCGCCGAAGATTCGCCGTTTCGCCGCGAGTTCGAAGACTCGTCCATGCCCGACTTCCGCGACGTAAAGGGACAACAGGCGGTTCGCCGTGCGGTGGAAGTGGCCGTTGCGGGCGGACACAATCTTCTGATGGTCGGCCCCCCGGGGTCGGGCAAGAGTATGATTGCAAAGAGAATCCCGTCGATTATGCCCGCGCCGAGCCTCGAAGAATTTCTCGAAATCCTCGGAATTTACTCGGCGGCGGGGCTTACGCAGGAGAGCGAACACAAGTGCTTCCGCCGTCCGTTCCGCGCACCGCACCATTCGATAAGCAGGGTCGGACTGTCGGGCGGCGGCCCGAACCCGAAACCGGGGGAGGTTTCGCTCGCACACAACGGCGTGCTGTTTCTCGACGAACTGCCCGAGTTCGGAAGCATTCTCGACAACCTCCGCCAGCCGATGGAGGACGGCAAAATCACCATTTCGCGCGCGGCGGGCAAGGCTACGCTGCCGTGCAAGTTTATGCTCGTGGCGGCGATGAACCCTTGCAAATGCGGCTATCTGGGCGACCCGCGCCACAAGTGCAGGTGCACGCCGCAGCAAATCCAGAACTACCGCGCAAGAGTCTCGGGGCCTCTGCTCGACAGAATCGACATACACGTTGAGGCGTCCGCCCTGCCCGTCGACGACCTGCGCTCGAAGGGCGACGGCGAATGCTCGGCGGAAATACGCAAGCGGGTTGTCGCGGCGCGTAAAATACAGGCGGAACGTTTTGCAAATAGCGCGAAGGCTGCGAAAATCAACGCCGCAATGGACGCGTCCGACATCCGCAAATACTGCGAACTCGGCGACGAACAGGCGTCGATTCTGGCTGCGGCGATGGAGGAATTGAATCTTTCGGCGCGCGCGTGGGACAGAATTCTGAAAGTCTCGCGCACCATCGCCGACCTCGACAATTCCGAAAAAATCGAAACCCACCACCTTTTCGAGGCAATCAACTACCGTTCGCTCGACAGGACAATATGACGCAATATCTCGACAGAATTTTCAAACTGCAAAGGCACGGAACTTCGGTTTCGACGGAAATAACGGCGGGGCTTACGACGTTCGCAACGATGTCGTACATACTCGCCGTAAACCCCGCGATTCTGGGCGCGGCGGGGATGGACAAGGCGGCCGTCGTTACGGTTACGGCACTGACCGCGGCGATAGGCAGTTTGCTTGCCGCGCTCTTTACGAATATGCCGCTCGGGCTTGCCCCCGCGATGGGCTCGAACACCTACTTTGCGATTCTGGTGTGCGTCGGGATGGGAATCAAGTGGCAGGAGGCTCTCGCGCTCGTGTTCTACAACGGGCTTTTCTTTTTGTTCATCTCGGTTACGGGGCTGCGCGAAAAACTGATTGTGGGCGTGCCGCGGGCAATGCAAATAGGCTTGCAGGCGGGAATCGGAATGTTCATCGCATTCTTCGGTCTGCAAAAATCGGGGCTGATTGTCGGCGACAAAAACACGCTCGTTACCTGCGGCGACATCTCGTCGCCCGAAGTGCTTTTCGCGCTCTTCGGAATAGGACTGGTGGCGGTGCTCACGTGCAAGAAATTCCGCCCCGCAATAATAACGACAATCGCGGTACTCACGGTGGTCGCCTTTTTTGCGACAAATTCGGCGGGCGAAAAAATCGCCCAAATTCCCTCGGCGATATTTTCCATGCCGCACGGAATTTCGGAAACGTTTATGCAGCTCGACTGGGGCTATCCGTTCAGGGATTTCAACAGGGCGTTGCCGATTATCATCGTGCTTCTATTCCTCGACCTTTTCGACACGCTCGCGACGGTAGTCGCACTCGGGCGCAGAACGGGGCTGATGAAAGAGGACGGACATATGGACAAAATCGGACGCGCCCTCGCCGCCGACGCGGGCACTACCATCATCGGCTCAATGCTCGGCACATCCACGGTCTGCGTGTACGTGGAGTCGGCTTCGGGAATCGAAGCGGGCGGGCGCACGGGGCTTACGGGGATAACGGTTGCGGTTTTGTTTCTGCTGTCGCTTTTCCTTGCGCCGCTGATAAACGCAGTGCCCGCCGAGGCTACCGCACCCGCGCTTGTAATCGTGGGGATAATGATGTTGCAGGGTCTGAACGACCTGAAATTTTCCGACTTCGCGCAGGCGTTTCCCGCCATCTTCTGCATGATGACGGTAGCCTTTTCGTTTAAAATTTCGGAAGGCTTTGCGTTCGGGATAATCGCCTACGTGCTGCTTTTTGTCGCATCGAAAAGGGCGCGGCAAATCAACGGCGCGACGTGGTTTTTGTTCGTGATAATGTGCCTGTTTCTGGCGTTCTGCTGAGCGGAAAATCAGTGCGGGTCGTCGGGCTTGAAGTGCTTGGGATACCTCGCCTTAAGCTCCTTTTTGACCGCCGCCCACGAAGTGTTCCAGAACTCCTCGAGATTCTGCGTTGCCTGCACTGGTCTGCCGCTCGGGGCGAGAAGCTCGAAAGTCGGCTTTATTTTTCCGTCGCAGATTCTGACTTTCTTCGGGTCGAAACGGAAAAAGTCCCTGAAAAACGACGATATCGTGGCGCGTTTTGCCGCGGCGTCGTAGCGTATTTTGCACGGACGCTTCCGATTGGGAAATTCGACGAATTTGGGCGCGAGATATTTCAGCAAACCCAACTGCTCCGACGAAAGCCAGTCGCGCAAAGCCGCGTGCACATCGGCGTTCTTGACCTCCGCGTACGAGCTCATCCCGCAGCACATCTGCAGCAGAATGTCCGACTTCGCCTCTTCGTCGATCGGCGCAATTCCGCTTTCGGGGCAGACCGCCGCAACGAAGTTTACGCGCTCGACGAAATCGTCCGCGTCTTCGTCCATATTCTTCAGCTTGAGCCGCCCCGACATTATTTCGGCGTGCAGGATTTTCGCGGCGGCGTCCGCGTCGACATTGCCGCTCGACGATTCGCCCAAGACCAAGTCGCGAAACTTTACCGACGAAGACGAAACCGCGCGCTTGTGGATTTGGTCGAACTTTGTCTCGACGCTCTCGGAGAAGTCGTCGGGGAAAATCTCGGCGAGAAGTTCGCGCGAGAGCGGCACAATCATCGACGCCATAATCGACACGCCGCCCGCAACGTTCGTTTCGCGCATTTCGAGCGCGGCAAAAACGTCCGAAGCATACGCGCGGGACTCGCGCCGTATCTCGCCGCGTCTGCCGCCGCCGAACCTGCACGCAAGCGTGCCCTTGTTCAACCGCACGCCCACCATATCGGAAAACGCGCCCAAAATGCACTTTGCAATTCCGTCCGCATCGTCCGATTTTCCGCCGTCGCGCTGCGCAAACCGCGCGCCGAGCCTGCGCAAATCGGCGGCTATCGACAACGCCTTGCGGGCGTTCGCCGAGTGTATGCCGAGCCTGCGGCAGTACTGCTCGGAAAACGAATTTTCGCGGGCGAGCAGACACAGCCGCGCAATTTCCTCCGGCTCGCTCTGCGCGCCGCCCGTCAGCGAATCGCGCTCGGCTTCGGCGAAAGCGTCGTCGAGCGGCAGCTTCACCCTGCCCACGTCGGTAAGGGCGGCAATCAGCGAGACCGTATCGAGACATCCGCGCCGCGCGCCGTCGATAAGCAGCTTTGCGTAGCGCGGCTCGGTGGGGAATGCCGCCATATCGCGCCCGAGACGCGTTATGTTTCCGCGCGAATCGGTCGCGCCCAGATTTTTCAGCGTTTCGACTGCGCGTATGAGCGAATCGGTCGGCGGGGGCTCGAAAAGCTTCAGGTCGTCGAACGACACGCCAGACGCGCGAAGCCAAAGCATTATCTGGCTCAGGTCGAGCCGCGAAATTTCCGACGGAGTGTAGCGTTCGAAATACTCCTCCTCCGACTTGCGCCAAAGCCTCACCACGCGCCCCGCACAGGTTCGCCCCGCGCGCCCCGCGCGCTGTGTTGCGCTTGCAAGGCTTATGCGCTCGCAAAGAAGCGTGTTCACCCCGCGAGCTGGGTCGAAACGGGCGACACGCGCAAGCCCCGAATCTATCACGAAGCGCACGCCCGAAATCGTAAGCGAAGTCTCGGCGATGTTTGTTGCAACGATGACCTTGCGCCTGCCGTTGTCGGCAAGAACCGCGTCCTGCTTTTCGGGCGGAAGCTCGCCGTGCAGGGCGCAAACCTCGAAACCCTTCGCGCGCGGACACTCGAGAATCTTCGAGACGGTTTTGCCGATTTCGTACGCGCCCGCCATAAAAACGAGAAAATTCCCCTCGGGCTCTTCGCGGGCGAGGCGGTCGAATTCGCGCGCGGCGGCGTCCCAGATTTTGCAGTCGCGAGGCGGCGGGGCGTATTCTATGTCCACGGGATACAGGCGCGAACCGCACTCGAATTTGCGCGCGCCGCCCAGATATTCGGCAATCGAATCGGAATCCATCGAAGCCGAACAGACGGCAAGAAGCAGGTCGGGGCGCAGAATTTCGCGCGTGCGCATTGCGAGAGCAAGCGAGATGTCGGCATACAGATTGCGCTCGTGAAATTCGTCGAAGACTATCGCCGAAACGCCGTCGAGAGTCGGGTCGGCGAGAATCATCCGCGCGAGAATGCCCTCGGTGAGAAAAACTATCTTGGTGTCGTCGCCGTAGTGCTTGTCGAATCTGACGTGCCAACCGACGGCGTCGCCCATTCCGAAAATCGACGAAACGCTCTTTGCGAGCATTCGCGCGGCAACCCTGCGCGGCTGCAGAACAAGAATCCGCCCGCCGAGTTTCTCCGAGAGCATAACGGGCAGACGCGTAGACTTGCCCGAGCCCGTCGGCGCGGATACCACAAGCAGGCGTTCGCCGCCGTCTATTGCGGCGGAAATTCCGTCCCTGAGCGAGTCTATCGGAAGACGTTCCATTCGGGGCGGAGGATTAGTCCTGCATTTTCGATTTCGGGAAGTCGAACTGCGCCCTGCGCGAAGTGTTCACCCTGCCCGCAGAATAGACGCTCTCGCCCTTGAGCAGAACCGAATTTATTTCGAGAAAGCCCTCGAAGCCCACTTTCGGAACGGACACGAATTTCATCCCGACCGTCTCGATTTTCAAGCCGTCGGGGGAGTTCTGGAAAGTGTCGGTCTGAACGTCGTAGGAAAAGCAGAAGCTGCGCGGCAGCCAAGTTATGCGGCTGTATTCGATTATGCCTATGTAGGGCACTACGATGTTGTCCATCGTGATGATGTCGAGCCGCAATACGCCGTCTTCGACATACATATAGCTGCGCGTGGGAATCGTCGCGCCGCCGCCGACTATTTTGCCGCTGCCGATAAGCTTCGAATCGGCGGCATTGTGCGCGGGGTGGTAGTTCTGTTCGACCACCGCCGAAGAAACGGTATTGCCCGCAACCGAAAGCGTCTGCGAGCCGCCCCAGTTGCCCGAATACGCGCGGATGACATCCTGCGGCGTAAAGAAGACGACATCCGCAAACACCTGCGAGAATTGCGAACGTTCGAGCGCGGGCATATCGGTTGCCGACTGCGCGAAGAGCGCGTTCGAAACGGCGGCGGACGCCGCGAGGAAAATCGAAAGCAGTTTTTTCATATCAGACATCTATTACGTCGTCCTTGTCGTTGCGGTCGGACGCGCCCGAGTTTGCCGAAAAAGTGCGCACCGTTATGCGCTCGCTGCGGGCGAGTGCAAGCCCCCACGAAAGTACCGAAACCAAAAACGAAGCCCACAACGCCGCCCAATACGAGCCCACAACAATTCCGTCTCCGGGGATTAACCGCGCCGCGAAATAGATTATCAGCGCGTTTATGAAAAGCATTCCGATGCCCACCGTAAATATGATGAACGGAAGCGCGAAAAGCACAAGCGCGGGCTTGAGAACCCAATTCAAAAACCATATCAGCACCACGAGCAGGGCGAACGAAACAACGTTGTTGAACTGTATCGACGACGTTGTAAGCCACGCGAGCCCGAGCCCCGCCGCGTTGAGCAGGCAGGTGCGCCAGAAGTTCAGCTCCACCCTGCGGGTTAATCTGACGGTCGATACTCTGGGAGAGTCGTTATCGTTTTGATTTGGCTGCATTTTTTATCTTTCGTTTTAGTTCGCGGAACTGTTCGAGGCGTTCGGCAATCTGTTTTTCCGAACCGTAGTGGGTAGGATTGTATAATTTGACTTCCTTTTCAAGATAATCTTGTCCGCTTATGAAATCGGGGCAATCGTGGTTGTAGACGTATTCCGCGCCGTTGCCGAACTTGCGGTTGAGCGACGTGTGGGCGTCGCGCAAATGGAGCGGAACGGGCTGTACGGGCTTTTTCGAGACCTCCGCCTTTGCCGCGAAAAGCGCGTTTGTAGCCGAATTGCTCTTGGGGGCGGTCGCCAAAAAGAGCGTTGCGTGGGCGAGGTTTAGCTCGCACTCGGGCTGTCCTACGCGTTCGACGGCGTCGAATGCGGCGTTTGCAACGAGTATCCCGCGCGAGTCCGCAAGCCCCACGTCTTCGCTCGCCAGAATCAGCAGACGGCGCGCGATGAAGCGCGGGTCTTCGCCGCCGACGAGCATTTTTGCGAGCCAGTACATGGCGGCGTCGGGGTCGCAACCCCTTACGCTTTTTATGAACGCCGAAATGGTGTCGTAGTGTTCGTCCTCGTCGGCGTCGTAGCGCACACGCCGTTCCTTCGCGAAAATTTCGATGTCCCCGACGCCGATTTTCCCGTTGCCGCCGACGGCGAATGCGATTGTCTCGAGGGCGTTGAGGGCGCGGCGCAAGTCGCCGTCGCAGATGTCGGCAATGCCCTCGAGCGCGGCGGGGTCGGCGGCAATGGACATCTCGCCGAGTCCGCGCGTCTTGTCCGTAAGGGCACGGTCGAGCACCTTTACGATGTCGTCAGTCGAGAGCGGTTCGAGCTTGAAAAGGTGGCTTCGGGAAAGGAGCGGCGCGTTGATGTAAAACCCGGGGTTCTGGGTCGTCGCGCCGATGAGCCTTACGTTGCCGTCCTCGACATCGGGCAGAAGGAGATCCTGCTGCGCCTTGTTGAATCGGTGGATTTCGTCGATGAAAAGAATCGTGCGCTCGCCGCGGTTGTAGCGCGCCATCGTGAGGATGTCGCGCAGTTGCGAGACGTTCGAAAGAACCGCGTTTATCTTGACGAACCGCGATTTCGTCTCGCGGGCGATTACGTCGGCAAGCGTCGTCTTTCCGCACCCCGGGGGGCCGTAGAAAATCAGCGAGCCGAAAGAGTTCGTCGCCACAAGACGCGGCAACAGACAGCCTTCGCCCAAAATGTGCGCGTGTCCGACAACCTCGGAAAGCGAGCGCGGACGCATACGCACGGCGAGCGGCGCGGACACGGGAGCGGGCTCTTCGCGCGGCTCGGGCGCACTGTCGCCGAAAGGCAGGTCTATCGAATTGTCGGTCATTGTATTTCCAAAGTGTATTTTTACTGGGGCAAGACTAAAGCATTCCTTGAATATTTTGTCAATTACTGCAATATAGACACCTAAAATGTCGAAAGGAAACGAAAAAAAAGCATTGCCGTGCGCGATGACCGTTGCGGGCAGCGATTCGGGCGGGGGCGCGGGCATCCAAGCCGACCTGCTCACGTTCGCCGCAAACGGAGTGTTCGGCTGCACTGCAATCGCCGCGCTCACCGCGCAGAACCCGTCGACGGTCTCCGCCGTTCGGGCGACCGACCCGCAGATGCTCCGCGCCCAAATGGACGCAATTTACGGCTTTTTCAAGCCGTCGGCGGCAAAGACGGGAATGCTGTTTTCGGCGGAGCTTATCGAGTGTACGGCGGACTTCTTCGCGGAACATCCCGAAATTCCGCTCGTAGCCGACCCCGTGATGATTTCCACAAGCGGCGCAAAGCTTCTCGACGACGGCGCGGCTCGGATTCTGGCGGAAAGGCTGCTGCCCGTGTCCGCAATCGCAACGCCGAACCTCGACGAGGGCGCGGCGTTGCTCGGCGTCGACAAAATCGAAAACGTCGCGGAAGCCGCGCAAAGGCTGCGCGACAGGCTCGGCACGTCGGTGCTGCTCAAGGGCGGACACCTCGCGGGCGACGACATCGCCGACGTATTCGCCGACATCGACGGAAACACGACCGCGATAAAATCGACGCGCATTCCCGACGTCGACACGCACGGCAGCGGCTGCACGCTCGCCGCCGCCATTGCCGCGAATCTGGCGAAGGGCGTTGCGCCGCTCGAAGCCTGCCGAAAGGCGCAAAGGTACATCCTTGCGTGCATGAAAAATGCGCTTGAAACGGCGGGCGGAAAATTTATAAACCACTTCCCCTACTAATATGACAAACGCGCAAAAAGACGACGATTTTTCATCGCACAGCGGACACAGGGAACGCCTGCGCGCACGCTACAAATCGGGCGGATTTTCGGCACTCGCCGACCACGAGCAAATCGAGTTTCTGCTAACATACCTCCTGCCGCGAATCGATGTAAAGCCGACGGCGAAGGCGCTGCTCAAAAAGTTCGGCAACATCCGCGGAATAGTCGACGCGCCCGTCGAGGAGCTTACGAAAATCGCGGGGATAGGCGAAACCGCCGCGCTCGGAATTTCGCTGCTCAAAAACCTGATAACGGCGTACCACTCAAACGAGCTTGAAACGCCGACAAACGAAATCGGCACGATTTCCAAACTCATTAAATATTTCAAGTCGAAAATCGCCTCCGAGCCGTCGGAGGTCTTCGAGATGGTATGTTTCGACGCCAAGCTGCGCCTGATTCCGTCGGGTTCGGTGCGCCTTTTCGAAGGCAGTCTGACGTGCGCGTCGGTCGACGTGCGCAAAGTCATCGAAACGGCGATAAAGCACGGCGCGGCGCAAATCGCCATCGCCCACAACCACCCGAGCGGCGACCCCACGCCGTCGTTCGAAGACATCCGCCTTACGCGCAGACTTTCCGAAGCCTGCAAACCGATTCACCTGAATTTAATCGAACACGTCGTTGTGGGCAAAAAATCCTGCTTCTCGTTCCGCCGCGACGGGCGTTTCGACTGTCTCTACGACGAATCGCTCGAAGAGGGCAGACTGCGCGGAGCGTGCAAAGAGCCCGAAACATCAGACGAAGCGGAGGCGCAATGAAAATCCTCGCCATAGAAAGCTCGTGCGACGAATCGGCGGTCGCAATATTCGACCCCGAAATCGGGATTCTCGAAAGCCTAATCCACACCCAGATAGACCTGCACGCCCTCTACGGCGGCGTTGTGCCCGACTTGGCAAGCTCGGAGCACCTCAAAAAGCTCCCGATGCTGCTTGCGCAGATTTCGAAATCGGAGCACTTCGGCGGAATAACGCAGGTCGTCGCCACGTCGGGCCCCGGTCTGCCGAACTGCCTTGCAATGGGCGTTGCCTGCGCCGCGGCGACCGCAGCCGCCCTGAAAGTGCCCCTCTGCGGCGCGAACCACCTGCGCGGGCACGCGTGCTCGCCGTTTATCGAAGTGCACGCCACCGACCCCGAACATTTCGGCGAAAACATCGACGCGCTTCTGCCCCATCTGGGGCTGACCGTCTCGGGCGGCAATACGGTGCTGTTCGAGCTTGACGAAAACCGAAACATCTCGGTAATCGCCGACACAATCGACGACGCCGCGGGCGAGGCACTCGACAAGGGCGCAAAGCTTCTCGATATGCCCTACCCCGGCGCGCCGCTCCTCGAGAAAACGGCACTCGGCGGAAAAATCGACAAAAACCTTTTCCCCCACGGGCAGAACCGAAAAATCGAAGACGACCCCGACTTCAGCTTCTCGGGGCTGAAAACGAGCCTGCGCTACTACCTGCAAAAGCTCGACCCGCGCGAAATCGAAGCCCGCAAGCCCGACATCTGCGCAAGCTACCAGTACGCGGTAATCGAACAGCTCCGCAGGCGCGCCGACTTCTTCGCATCGCGGAAACACTACGCGAGCATCGGAATTTCGGGCGGCGTTTCGAACAACAACGCGTTCGCCGAAACATTCGAAAAGCTCGCCCGCAGGCACGGCGCAAAGTTCCTCGTCGCCCCGCGCAAATACCGCGGCGACAACGCGGCGATGATTGCGTTCTCCGCGTTCTTCGACCCGAAATCGCTCGCGCCGTCCGAAAAATTTTCGCTGAAAATAGACTCCTCGCGCGAGATGGCGTAGAGCCATTTTTCTCGACACAAACCGCATCCGCGCGTTAATTTTACGACAATGCCAACACTTATCGACACAGACGAAGCCTATCGCAAGTGCCAAGCACTCGCCGATTCGCACTACGAGAATTTTCCCGTGGCGAAAATGCTGCCCGCAAAGCTGCGCAAACACGTGGCGGCAATCTACGCGTTCGCGCGGACTGCCGACGACATCGCAGACGAAGAGCACGAGACAATCGCCGCCGACTCGCCGCTGCGCGTCGAAAAGCTGCGCAGGTTCGAGTCGCAGCTGCTTGTCGGTTCGCCCGCGGAACTCGACCCGCAGTGGGCGTGGATTTTCGTCGCGCTCGCCGAGACAATCAAAAAATTCGACATACCCGTACAGCTCCTGCGCGACCTTGTAGACGCGTTCGCGCAGGACGTCGTGAAGAAACGCTACGACGACTTCCCGCAGTTGCTCGACTACTGCCGCCGCAGCGCAAACCCCGTCGGCAGGCTCGTGCTCATCCTCCACGGAATCCGCAGCGACGAGCTCTTCGGATACTCCGACGACATCTGCTCCGCCCTGCAGCTTGCGAATTTCTGGCAGGATATGAGCGTGGACAAGGACAAAAACCGAATCTACGTTCCGCAGTCGGACTGGCGCGGCGCGGACGAAGCCGAAATCTTCGCCGACTCCGCAAGCGCGCGCGTGCGCGAAATCGTGAAATTCGAATGCGAACGCACCGAAAAAATGTTCGCCTCGGGCGAACGCCTCATCAAACACCTGCCGTTCCCGCTGAGACTCGAAATAAAGCTGACGGTCGCGGGCGGGCGGGCGATTCTCTCGAAAATCGCCGCGCAAAACTACGACACCCTCGCGAAACGTCCCGCCCTCGGCACGTTCGACAAAATCAAACTTCTGCTCGCCGCGCTCTTCTAAAATGCAAGCCGAAAATTCGCACAGCCAATACCACACGCAGGAAAGGAAGAAGTCGAACTTGGCATTCGCGTTCTTCTGCATGGAACCCGACCGCGCCCGCGACATGGAAACTTTCTACGCATTCTGCCGGCTGATGGACGACATCGCAGACGAAGAGGTGCGCCCGCTCGACGAACGCCGCAAGGCTCTCGAAGACTGGAAGACGGAAATCGGCAACGCCTACGACACCGACAAGCCGATTTCGCCGCTCGGCGAGGAAATGCGCTCGCTCGTGCGCCGCAGAAACATTCCGCGCCAATACGTGCTCGACATAATCGACGGCGTTATGCGCGACACTTTCGACACCCCGTTCGAAACGTTCGACGACATACGCAAATACTGCTACGGCGTGGCGTCGGCGGTCGGGCTTGTGTCCATTTACATCTTCGGCTTCAAAAGCGAAAAGACAAAAGAGTTCGCCGAAACGCTCGGGTACGCCCTGCAATTTACGAACATTTTGCGCGACGTTGTGGACGACATAAAATCGCACGGACGCGTGTACATTCCCGCGCGGGAACTCGAAGCGTTCGGCGTGTCGCGGCGCGACCTGCTCGAAAACCCGTCCGCGCCGCACTGCAAAAGGCTCTTCGCGTTTATGTATTTTCGGGCGAAACACTTCTTCAACAAGGCGCGACGCCTCCTGCAGCCCGAAGACAAACGCGCCCTCGCCCCCGCACTGATAATGTGGGCGATTTACGAGGAAATACTCGAAACAATCAAAAAACGCGATTTTTCGATAAGCGAAAAAATCGTGAAAATTTCGAAGCCCAGAAAAATCGCCCTCGCACTCGGCGCAATCCGCCGCTCGAAAAAACCCGAACCGCAAAACAAAAACTGCGGGCGCGCGATAGTCGCAGGCGCGGGAATCGCGGGAATCGGCGCGGCTCTGCGGCTCGCCGAAGAGGGTTTCGACGTGTCGCTGTACGAGGCTAAGTCGCACATCGGCGGAAGATGCGCAATGCTCGAATGGAACGGCGCAAAACTCGACAACGCAACCCACGCGGCGATGGGCTGCTACGACAACCTTTTCGGCATTCTTGAAAAACTCGGCACAAACACGCCCGAATACTTCGCGCCGACAACGGCGATGGAATTTCTCTTCGGCGGCGGCAAAAAAACTCGCGTCGATTTTCCGACCAACGACGCGGGCGCATTCGCAAAATTTTTCGCCTGCCTGAAATACGGCAGGCTCGACGGTATGCGTAAAAACCTGCCGCTTTTCATCAAGTTGAAACTCGGTCTGGCGAACGCCCGCAGGGGCGAGACGGCGGCGGAATACCTGCGCAGAAAGGGAATCGGCAGACTCGGAATCGAAAATTTCTGGGAGCCGTTTTGCGTTTCGGCACTCAATACGCCGCTCGAAAAAACGGACGCGCAACTTATGCTGAAAACCGCGAGAAAATCGGTGCTCGGCGGCGGCGACAAGGGAACGCTCTTCCTGCCGCAACAGCCGATTGCATCGGCACTCAAGCCAATCGGAATATACCTCGAGGGCGTAGGCTCGAAAATCTACACGGGCGAAACCGTCTCGAAAATCCACACATCCGACGGCAAAATCGCGGGCATATCCACAAACAAATGCGACTTCGCCGCGTGCGACTTTTTCGTAAGCGCACTGCCCGCCCCCGCCCTCGGAAAGCTCCTGCCCGATTCCTCCGCACTCAAAAAACGGCTCGGAAAAATCGCGCAGACGGACATCGCAAACATCTATTTTTCGACGCCGCAAAAACTCGTCGACGGGCAATACGCCTGCCTCATAGGCTCGCCCCTGCACTGGATTTTCGGCAAGGGCGCAACGTCCGACGGCAAAAACCTCTACGGCATAACAATCAGCGCAA
Organism: uncultured Opitutales bacterium; assembly: GCA_900548275.1. Taxonomy (GTDB): domain Bacteria; phylum Verrucomicrobiota; class Verrucomicrobiia; order Opitutales; family Intestinicryptomonadaceae; genus Merdousia. The sequence continues at coordinate 43,006 of URJY01000002.1, forward strand.
GCTCGCTCGGCGCGTCGAAGGCGGAAGCCGCCGAAATGCTCAAAAGGGAACTCGGCAAATTCTTCGGCGACGTCGAAATTTCCGACGTTCTGCCGTCGACGTTCTTCGGCGCGACAATATCCGCCGACACCGAAACCGAAGCTGCCCGCCCCGCCGACGCGCAGGCGCGGGAATTTGCCAATATGCGCATTTGCGGCGACTGGGTTCAAACCGACCTGCCCTGCACGATGGAATCGGCGGCGAAATCCGCAACCGACTTTTCCGTTTAGCAAATGAAAAAATTCCTGCTGATTTTCCCGACCGTCTTCGAAGCCGCCCCCGCATTCGCCGCACTCGGCGGAACGAAAAAGGCGCGGCTCGGCGAAACCGCGCACTCGGCGGACGGCACGATAACCGCGCTCGTTGCGGGCATAGGCTGCGACGCATCCGTAAAGCGCGTCGAGGCTGCGCTGCAAAAATCCGCGCCCGACTTCGCAATACTGGCGGGCTTCTGCGGCGCGTGCACGGCGGCGCAAAAGAACGGCGATTTCGTTTTCGAGACGGAATCGGAAAAACTCGCCCTGCTCGCCGAAAGCCTCGGCGGCATCCGCGGGAAAATCGCAACCGTGGAGAAAATCGCCGACGCACGCAAAAAAGCGGAACTCGGCGGACGCGGCTTCGCGGGGGTCGATATGGAGGGCGGACTTTTCGAAAAGGCGGCGGACGCGGCGGAAGTGCCGTTCGGACATTTCCGTTGGGTGAGCGATTCGCTCGAATCCGACATTCCGCCGTCGTTTTTCGAATCGACAATGGACAGGGAAACGGGCGGACTGGAAGTGTCGATATTGAAGACCGCCGCGGCAATAATCGGCGCGCCGAGCCTGCTGCCGAAACTCGCCCGCTTCGGCGCGGAAATCGCGCCCGCAAAGAAAAAATACGCAAGAGACATTGCGGCAATGATAAGCAAAATCGGCGGCGGGAACGAAATCCGCCCGTAAAAAAACGAATAAAAAAATAAAAAATTTTATTGACATAACGCGAAAAAAACGGAAACTTGCCAACTTATATTTCAGTGATTGTTGTTCAGTAGCTCAGCGGTAGAGCAGGTGACTGTTAATCACTTGGTCGTAGGTTCGATCCCTACCTGAACAGCCACTGAAATTGAAAAACGGAACTGACAGGATTTTATTCCACAGTTCCGTTTTTTTGTGCCCGCATCTTTCTCCGACACTATTACCCTGCAACTCCAATAAAACAAAGGCAGGAGCAATATTTCCCTTTCATTCAAATTTTACCACATTTCTCAGGTTAGAGACCTTTCGCCAATACAAGAAACGGGCGAAGAGCATTTACATAAAAAAATCGTGAGAATTCTCAAAAATTCTCACGCGCCAAAAAGTTTATTCAACAGTCATCTATCCAACCGAACCGAATTATGTAATTTCTAAAAATTCGAGCTGAACGGAAGTCGGATACAATCTGAAATTGAAAATCTTCGATACCATAAACCGGGAAAGCCCCGTAATTCTCGAAATCTCCGATAAATCGGACACTTTGCCCTGTTCGAGCCACGAGTCGAAAACGACGGCAAAAACCATCATTTCACGTTTGCGGTTGGGGCAGGGTTTTATTTCCGGAAGAGCCGGACATTCTCCGATACAAAGTTTTCTCCGCCCGTGTCGTTTGTTCTGAATATGTATTTTCCGTTCTATAATCATTTGAGGTCTTCCTTAAAGCAGTTCAAGCCGTCGTCGTAAAATTTGATGAAAATCGAACCTTTGGTGCCGTCGTAAACAATTCTTTCGATTAGCGAATCCACTAAATCATATTGCTCTTTGAAGTTCAAATTCCGCCAGAGAAGCCCGAAATCGGCAAAAATTTGACCAAGTCTGTCATTCCCGCAGCGTATGCGGTTTTCCAACTTTTGCCTCTCGATGCCGATTTCCGACAAAGTTCCCGAAATATCCGATTCCTTTTTGCGTAACTCCAACGAATCCGTCCCCGACGATATTTTTTTGCGGATTTCCGTTAGAGTACGCTTTACGGAATTTTCGTTTTTTACGGTTTCGGCAAGTTCGGCATTAGCCTTTTCGTAAAAGGAGTCTATAACCTCGTCCCTAAGTTTTGCATCGCCACTTATTCTTTCCAGTTCCGAAACGATGTATGATTCCAATTCGGGCGCGCTTAAAGACGGATGTGGGCAGTTTTTCCATCCGCGTTTTGTCGCGTTGGAACAAATGTAGTACCTGTAAACTTTTGTCCCCGTCTTTTTGGTATAGGTGTGAACCATTGCCGTTTTGCAATTCGCGCAATAGACCTTGCCTGCCAGAAGGGCGTTGTATTTGTTTCTGACTTGCGGTCCTTTTTCAACGGCGTTGTACGCCATTATTTTTTGCACTTCAGCAAAGACCTCCTCCGACAATATGGCTTCGAATTCCGCGTCGTAGATTTTACCTCCGTAGTTTATTTTTCCGATGTATGCCATGTTTTTCAGGAGATGGTTTAGCGTCGTAAGCGAAAATTTATTTCCTCCTCGAATTACACCCTTTCGCGTTTTCCACTGTTTTGTTCTGATGTCGTTTTCGTTCAAATACGACAATGTCTGCAATAAAGAACGATTCTCCATATAGTACGAAAATATCTTTCTGACGGTTTGCGCTTCGCTGTGATTTACTTCTATCGCGCCGCCTTCGGGAACTATGTCGTATCCCAACAGGGGTATTCCGCCGACCCACTTGCCTTTCCGTCTTGCGGCCGACATCTTGTCGCGCGTTCTTTCGGAAATCAATTCCCTTTCGAATTGGGCGAAAGACAAAAGAATGTTCAGCGTCAGCCGCCCCATTGAATCCTTCGTGTTGAAATGCTGCGTTACGGAAATGAAGGATACATTGTGCTTTTCGAACAGTTCGATGATTTTCGCAAAATCCATTAGCGAACGCGAAAGCCTGTCGACCTTGTACACGACCACTATGTCTATCTTCCCGTTTTCAATGTCGTCGAAAAGTTCCCGAAGGGCTGGACGCTCCATGTTGCCGCCCGAAAATCCGCCGTCGTCGTAATGCTTGTCGACGACAATCCATCCCTCGTGTTTTTGCGACTGTATGTAGCTTTCTCCGGCTTCGCGTTGGGCGTCGAGCGTGTTGAATTCCTTCTCCAATCCTTCCGCCACCGATTTTCGCGTGTATATGGCGCACCTTATTTTCTTTTGTACGATTTGATTTTTCATAGTTCGAAGAATTTGAATCCGTTCCAGTTTGTTCCAGTAATCTTCCGTGCAATGCCGGACAACGAAGAGTAATGTTCGTTATCGAACTCGAATCCCTTTTCCAATACCCTGACGGCGATTTTTCTTCCGTTGTAATTTTTAGCGAGAATCGATCCGGGCATAGGCAGACGCCTGTCTCTTGCCGTTTCCATTCTCCGTTCGACAAATCCGGTTTTTTCAAAATCTGCGGAGACGGTTTTCGCCGTATTCCGGACTTTCAATCTGGAAAAATCGACGGATTCTATCGCCCGTATTTTCAGTTCCTCGGGAATGTCGCCGAAAAGATTCGCCTGTATTTTCCATGCGATCTTGCGTAGAAGAAAATCCTTGTTCCGCGAATTCATATTGTATCCGAAGACTTCGCGGTATTTCGCCCGAAGCTCGTTTACGCTCATATTGAAAAGCAGATTGATTTCCGCTTTGACGGGTTCGGGGACATCGTATCCCCGCCACAACAAACTATTTATGTTTTTCGTTCTCACGGGACACACTCACGCTCCTATTTTGCGGAATATCAACTTTATAAGCAACAGACCGAGAATCTTTATTCTCCCCGAAACCGTTTATATTGCTTGACTTGTATTCGGCGTCCAGACACCGAGAAAGCCCCTTTGCGAGGATTTCGGCTAGGCGTTTGCGCCTGTCCCGTTTCGAAAATTTCGGCGTTTCCATACCGCATATATTGTCCGGAAAATTCGCGGACGGCGCAAAAATTTTTTTTGGTGAAAATTTGTATCGGTTGATGTAGAATACTTTTGTCGCCGCTATGGAAAGAGCGGTTGATAAAAATCGGTCGGTCCGCATCGAAACATATGCGGAGAAACAGATAGAAATAACAGCCCGAAAGCTCGCAAGGCGGTACAATCTCCCCCAAACGGAGACGGAGGAAATCGCCGATGCTTTCAGATACGCCGTGGAAAGGAGGTTCCTTGCGACATACGACGAAACGAAATCCTCGCTGCCGACATACCTGTCGGCGTTTTTGTCGAGGCAGACGCCCAACGTGCTAAGGCGCGTCTTCGCGAAAAAGCGCGGATATTTCAGGCGAACATCGCTCGAAGAACTTTTGGAAAGGCCCGGAACGGAAAACGCTTCCGGGCTTTTTTGTGTCTTCGACGACGATCCGTTCAGGTTCGAGGAAATCGAATTCGCCCTATCGCAACTGCCCGACGACCTGAAAGGCGTCTGCAAAATTCTGATGGAGGAGAACGTCTCCGAAGCGGCGCGCACACTGAAAGTCACGCGCGGGAAACTGCGCAGGGACATTGAAAGAATCCGGAAAATTTTCGAAAAAATGCAAATCGGTGCGCCGTTTTGACATTTTCCGGACAACATATAAACCGACGGGCAATTCCGCCCGCCGCTATCAAAGGAAATACAATGGCAGACAAAATGATAATATCCGAAGAAGTCGTCCGGACGCGCGTAATGCGCGTTCATTCGGGAAAACTTCGAGATTCGTTAAGGCGCGGATTTTTCGGGGGAAAATTCCGTCCTAAAAAGAAACCCATATCAAACGCCCGAAGCGGGAGGGAGGCTTCCAATGGCTAGTTCGTTCAGGAGGGCAAACAAGAGCGCGGTCTATCTGAAACTGGCGATTACGGGGCCCAGCGGTTCGGGCAAGACAACCGCGGCTTTGAGGCTCGCCAGAGGTCTCGTCGGACCGAAAGGCAGAATCGCCGTAATCGACACGGAGAATTCCTCCTCTTTGCTGTATGCGGATTCGTTCGACTTCGACGTATGCGTAGTCGAACCGCCGTATACGGAGGACAAGTTCATAAAGGCGGTGGCGGACGCCTCGGGCAGCTACGACTGCGTCGTAATAGATTCGTTCTCGCACGTCTGGCAGGCGATTCTGGAATACAAGTCGAAACTCGACATGCGCGGAGGCAACTCTTACACGAATTGGGCGAACGCGGGAAACAAGTTCGAAAACGTCCTGCAGGCGGTGCTCTCGTCGAAAATACACATAATCTGCTGTATGCGCTCGAAGATGGACTACGCAATCGACACCGACGAAAAGGGCAAAAAGTCGATACGCAAAGTCGGGCTCGCCCCGATTATGAGGGACGGCATCGAGTTCGAATTCTCGCTCGTGCTGGATTTGGACATGAACCACAAGGCTGTGGCGTCGAAGGACAGAACGCGCATGTTCGACGGCAAGATAGAGGAAATCACGGAACGTACCGGCGAACTTCTCGACGCTTGGAGGCTCGGCAAAACGGAGTCTTCGCCGAAAGCCGAAAACCCAGACGACGAAATCCCGATGGACTACCCCTCCGACTTGGAGTCGATAATCGGGGAACACTCCGAAGAGGCCGATACCGCCCTGCGCGCGTGGGGCTGGATAGGCGCGGGGGAAACCTGGAAAGACCTTTCCGCAGAACGGATAGCCTCGATAAAGGCAAAGCCGAAGGAATTCATGTCGAGGGCGCTCGAAGTCGCGGCGCAGATCGGGAGGGGCAACTGACATGGACTTCGAAAGACCTACCGTGTATTTCGACATAGAGACCGGTCCGCTTCCGCGCGCCGAAGTCGAAACGTTCCTGCCCGAATTCGAAAAGCCCAAAAACTACAAGGACGAAACGAAAATCGCCGAGGCTCTCGCGAAAAAGGAGTCGGAATGGTTCAAAAAGGCGGCGCTTGCGGCGACTACGGGAAAAGTTCTCGCCGTCGGATACTGTACCGACGAAAACGACATAACGGTTCTCGAAGGGGACGAAACGTCGATACTGACGGCATTCTGGAACGCCGTCACATACCGCGGTGCATTCCTGCAAAAGCTCGTCGGCTTCAATTCGAATTCGTTCGACATACCGTTTCTGGTTCGCCGCTCGTGGAAACTCGGCGTTTCCGTTCCAAAATCCCTTTTCAAGGTTTCGTACGGGCGCGTCCGCCTTAACGCAAACTGCATCGACATGCTGGATTTCTGGTCGTTCGGCACGCGCGATTCGATAAAACTGCGCGATTTGGCGAAATTCCTCGGAGTCGGCGAAAAGACGGGAAACGGCGCTGATTTTTCCGGACTCTACGAATCAGACAGGAACTCCGCAATCGACTACCTGCGCAACGACGTCCTGCTTACGATGCGCTGCGCAAGAGCAATACAACTTACAAAGTGAAAGGAAAAACATGAGACAGATATCGATACCCGGAAGATACAACGCGAAAGTGGAACTCGCCGAAATCCGCCAATCGGAGGCCACCGGTGCATACTACCTTTATATGGAGTTTGCGACCGACGACGGCGAATGCGCATCGAAACGCCTGTATCTTTCCGAAAAGGCTTTGGAGTATTCCGTTAAAAGCCTGAACGAGGCATTCGACTTCGACGGGGATTTTTCGTCGGCGGGCGCGCAGCTCGTCGGAGCGGAATGCCGCATAACTGTCGCCGAATCCGAAACCGAGAACGGCGGAAAATACCTAGAAGTGCGCTTCATAAACCGCGTTTCGCCGAAAGACTCGCCCGCGTCGGCGGACGCAATCGGCAGGCTTTCGGCTATGGCAAAAGGCGCACTCGCCGCGAAAAACGGCAAAAATCCCTTCTGACATGGGCGAATTGCGGCCATACCAGAGGGATTTCTGCAACGCCGTCATAAACGACCTCGGAGAGCACGACAGGCTCCTCGGGGTTATGGCGACGGGAGCGGGTAAAACGGTGGCGGCGGCGGAAATCATACGCCGCTACGACCGCCCCGCGCTGTTTCTCGCGGACGCGAAGGAGCTCGTCTATCAGGCGGCGGATAAAATCGCGGCGTGGACGGGAACAATCCCCGACGTCGAAACGGGCGAATCGCACGCGTGCGGGAGTTCGCAAATAGTAGTCGGCACCACGCAGAGCGTGTCGGGAAGGCTCTTCAAATACTATCCGGAGGACATCTCGCTTATAATCGTGGACGAGGCGCACCGCAATACGCTCGGTTCGCGGGCTCTGAGGGTTCTGAACTACTTTTCGCGCGCGAAGGTTGTCGGCATTACGGCCACGCCCTACCGCAGCGACAAAAAGCTGCTCGGTTCGTTCTACGAAAAGGTCTCCTGCGAAATCGGGCTTTTCGAGCTCATAGCGCAGGGATACCTTTCGCGCATCGTAGTAAAAAGCGTTCCGGTGAACGTCGATTTGAAATCCGTCCGCTCCCGCAACGGCGACTACGACGAAGGCGATTTGGCGAAGGCTCTGTCGCCGCATTTGGCAAAATGTGCTGAGCTGTTGAAGAAACACGCCGCCGACAGGAAAACCGTGGTGTTTTTGCCCCTTGTGGAGACGAGCAGACTCTTCTGCAAACTCTGCCGCGACATCGGGCTTAACGCCGCCCATGTGGACGGAAACGACCGCGCGGCTCTCCGTTCCGACTGGCGCGTAATATGCAACGCCTCGCTTCTTACCACCGGATGGGACGAGCCTTCGGTGGACTGCGTATACATTTTGCGCCCCACCAAAAGTCAGGTTCTTTTCAGCCAGATGGTCGGACGCGGCACGCGGATTTGCGAAGGCAAAGACCATTTGCTACTGCTCGATCCGCTGTTTTTGTCTGACGATCTGAACCTCATCCGCCCCGCAAGGCTCGTCGCAAAGAATCCCGAAGAGGCGGTGTTTTTGCAGTCGCGTCTCGACACCGAGGGCGGCGATTTGATGGTCGAAGCCGACCGCGCGAAGGCCGACCGAGCCAAAAGCATGCAGGAACGGCTCATCGAAACGCGGACGAAAAGTTCGCGCACGATAGACGCGATGGAGCTTGCGCTGTCGCTCGACAGGTTCGACATAGTAGACTACGAACCGGAATTCCGCTGGGAGAGGCAGCCGATTTCCGACGGGCAGAAATCCGTCCTCGCGGGCTGCGGTTTCGACACCGACATTCCCGAAATGTGCAAAGGGCTCGCCTCGAAAATCATCGACCTGCTCTACCAACGCCGCGAAATGGGACTCGCAACGCCCAGACAGGTGCGGCTTTTGCGGAGGCTGGGCTTCAAAAATGCGGCTACCGTTTCCTTCGACGAGGCAAAAAGAATGATTTCCGCAAGGCTTGACGGAAAGGCGCGGCATGACGGAAACTGAGGAGCTCGCGCTTCTTTTCAAAAGCAAATACGAAACCGCGTGCGTTCCCGTAACGCGGGACAAAACGCCGCTCGTAAAGTGGGGCAAATACCGCGACCGCCTTCCCGAAGACGGAGAAATCCGCGTGTGGTTCTCGGGAAACAACTCGATTGCCGTGGTCGCGGGGAAAGTCCAGTGCATCGACTTCGACGAGAAATATTCGGCGGGGATATTCGGAAAGTTCAAAAGGCGTTGCGCAGAAAACGCGATGGGCGCGCTCGTTGACGGATTGTTGTGCCAGCGCACGCCGAGCGGCGGCTACCATCTGGTTTTCGTCTGCGAATCCGACGAAAGGAACGCCAAGCTCGCGGTTGCGGAAAACGGCAATGTCGCCATAGAAACGCGCGCCTCGGGCGGGTATTTTTTAATCGCGCCGTCGGAGGGATACGAAATCGTCTCCGGAAGCATCGGGAACATTCCGACAATATCGCCCGACGAGCGCGACGAGCTGTTTTCGGTTGCGAGGTCGTTCGACACCCGCAGTCGCGAAAAGCTAGTTTACGGAACTTCCGAGCTCCCCGGCGACGATTACGATAACAAAGCCGACGTGCCCGAATTGTTGCGTTCCTGCGGCTGGACGCACGTCGGCGGGAACTACTGGCGCAGGCCCGGCAAATCGCGGGGAATTTCCGCAACGTGGAACCGTATCCCGAACAGGTTTTTCGTGTTTTCGAGTTCGACGGATTTCGAGCCGAACATCGCCTACAAGCCGTGGCACGTCTACGCCGTTCTGAAATGCGGAGGGGATTTTCGGAGGGCGGCCGCCGAACTTTCCCATTCGGGATATGGTAGACACGATCCGACCATGTCCGCGAAATCGGGACGGATTTCCCGAAACGACGTTTTTACGGTCGGGAATTCGGACCATGTAAAACTGCCGCCGATTTTGAAGTACGCCGAAACCCTCGACAAGCCCGAGTGCAATGAAATCCCCGACGAGGTTGTTTGCGGCGTTCTGCACAGGGGTTGCAAGATGATTCTTTCCGCGCCCTCCAAGGCCCGCAAATCGTGGACGATGCTCGAGCTCGGGCTTTCCGTCGCCGGCGGGCAATACTGGATGGGAATCGAAACAGTCCAAACCCCCGTTTTGTATGTCGACTTCGAATTTCTCTACGGAATTTTCAGCGAAAGAAGAAACAGGATAATCGCCGCAAAATACGGCGCAATCGACATCGACCTGCCGTTCTACGAACTCGTACTTCGCGGGTACGACGCGCCGTTTTATGCTATAAGGGAGCACATAGAAAGCTTCTGCCGCGAAAACGGCATAGGACTGATTGTCTTCGATCCCGTCTACAAGCTCGCCGACGATTTCGACGAAAACAAGGCGCGGGACGTGGCGAAGCTGTTGAGGGAATTCGAAAAACTGGCGTCCGATCTGAATGCGGCGGTCGCTTTCGCACACCACTTCGCCAAGGGAAATTCCTCCGAGAAAGGCAGCATAGACAGGGCTTCGGGCAGCGGCGTATGGGCGCGCGAACCCGACGCGCTTCTAATGCTCACTCCGCTCGACGGCGAAAACTACACGCTCGAAATGCACCTCAGGAATTTCCCGCAAAGACAGCCCGTCGCCGTCTACTGGAACGACGGCATCTGGGAGGTAAACGCGAACATCGACGCGGAGGAAAGCATACGCGAACGTGATTCCGCGCGCTTTGCAAAGCGGCACTGCAAGGCCACTGCAAACGATTTGCGGAGGATATTGCAGTCTCGGAACGAAACGGTTGTAGACAAAAACAACAGGCTGAAAATAGCCTCTATTTTGGGTGTTTCCGAACGCACGGTATACACGCTTTGGAGTCAGCTGAAAGACTGCAGCGGAGGATTTTGCAGTGAATAAACCTTCTGATTGTCATATTGTTATAAATTCACTGCAAACTGCAAAATGTATGTTGCAGTGGATTTTCGGCGTTTTTGCGTCGATCTCACTGCAACTTACTGCAATACCGTTTTGCAGTGGCGGTATTTTTTATGCCGTTTCGGGGACGGATTTTCGCCGTCCGAATTCCTTCTTAGCCCCGATAAATACGGGGATTTCGGGGCATCCGCAGGCGGCGGTTGTTCCACTGCAAAATACCCACTGCAAACTGCAAGTGCAATTTTTCAGTTTTCCCTTTTTCCGCAAAGTGCAACCACACACTGCAACATACCTACTACCCCCTTTAAGGGGGGTAGGTATGTTGCAGTGGGGTGTTGCACGCATTTCGTCAGTATTTTTTCACCGCAGATTTTCGGCAAAAAAATGAAAAAACTTTCTCCAAACGACAGAAAATACATCGCCGAATACAGGCGGTGGTTTGACAAACTTCCCGAAAGGCAAAAGGCTATCATGAAAAAACAGGGCTTGGACAAACCCCACATCGACGACTACACTACGCGGCAGGCGTTCGACATTTCCGACATACAAATTGCGGACACCTCCCGCGACGAGGAACCCGACGGCGCGAAGGTTTTTTCGGAGCGGGACTTCCGATGCCGTTTCGCGGAATTCGCCGACATCGTTTTCGAGGAGATTCTGAGGCGGAAAAACGTGGCGCTCACCGTCGAATGCATGCGTTTCATTTTCGGGAAAAGCCGCTACCGCTCCGAAAGCGAAATCGCAAATTCGCTGAAAATGACGCGAGCCAACGTTTCCGCAAGGTGCGTCGAGCTGCGCGACAAGTTCGGAATGGAGGCGTCGCTTTTCGGGCACGACATGCGTTCCAGGCAAAGCTACAGGAATTCCGTCGTCGACGCCATTTCGGACTCCGAGAAAAGGTTCGAGCGGATATCCAAAGACGTCCAATAGTTGATTCGCGTTAACTATCGGAAAATTGACAAGCAAAGGTCTGTTATGAATGCGATAGAAATCGAAAACCCCACGGCAAACATAAATGTCTCCGAGCTCGGAGTGGAATTCTCCGAAAACGTGTCAATCGAGGAATGGGAAAAGTTCGGCGAGCAGATCGGGAGGCTTGTGAATTCATCGCAGTTCATCATCGGCGACTGGCTCAATTTCGGGCGCGAAAAATGGGACAGAAACGAATTCAAAAAGCGCGTCGAAATCGCCGAGGTAAAAACTGGACTGGATCCCGACACGCTGAAAGTCTACGCCTGCCTTGCAAGGCGCGTTCCCTTCGAAAACCGCAATCCCAAGTGCAGTTTCCAGCTGCACAGGATAGTCGCCAAGCTCGAACCGACGGAGCAGTCGAAATGGCTGAACATTGCCGAGAAGAAGGCGATGACGGGCAAACGACTGAGGGCGTCGATCGTCGCGGGGAAACCGCTTAGCGTCGAGGAGTTCGTCCCGAAGAGGACAACCGAAAATCTCCATTCCTACGACGACTGTCTTGGGTTCGTGCACGACATCCGGCGTTGGTTCGCCAGAAACAAAGAACGCGGAGTTTTCGACGAAATGGACATCGAACAACTCGCTTTCGAACGCGACAAGCTACGCCCCGTGGCCGAGATTTACAATGAATTCAATGCGATGATTAGAGAAAGAAAGTAAATTTCTATTTCCTCGAACATTTCTTTTTTACCTCTTTCAAGAATAAATCGAGAAATTTTGATGATTCAAAAATTAATTCTTCAATTTTTATTTCAGAATAGATTATTCTTCCATGAGAATCAAGTTCCACATTATACTTATTCAACACTGATTTATCTTCAACTTTACTCTTTTCTAAAATTCCATTATTGTGTTTGTATGAATTATTTAACTTCCTTACTAAATCAATCGATTGAAATCCGTCTATTTTCTCCATATAAATGGAGCTTTTCTTGAAAAATTTTTTATATTCATCTATTTTGAAGTCGTTTTTTCCCTTTGTCTTTGTGAATTTAGCTTTGATCGCATTGAAAATTCTTTCGCAAGATGACCATACGATAACTATTATAGCGGCATATATTGTATTTTTTGTCGTTTCTATCATGTAATAATCATCAGAAACTGTAGATTCGATATATTCCAAATATTCCGAATCTTTTTTTAGCTTGGCTTTCTTCAGAGCGTTGTTAATTTCTTCAACTTTCTTTGTAAAGCCATTGTTCATCCAGTCTAAAACAATACCAATTTCGCTTTCCATTAGCGAACATTTATCTTTAGGAAGATCGTTTATTGTCTTGAAGAAATATTCAAAAAATGTCTCTTCTAACTTTTTTTCTATATCATCTTTCATGTCGTTTAGCGTATTAATTAAATATAATTTTTAAAGCAAAAATTGTTTAATATAAGGGGGCGGCATAAGGAAGCTTTCATAACTGTTTGAAGCGCAGGGTCTCGCGACAGGGCGTTTTCTCCCTGTGAGAGACCTATTTTTTATGGTGTCCCACTTTTTTCGCGGGGTCTCGGTGATTCGGCTACAAAATCCTCCAAATTATCCATAAAACGGGTATCTCAATGAGAGTGTTCTTTGTCGCGAGAATGTCCCACTCAGGTTTTTTCGATTTTTGATATTTTTTCATATTCGCCTAAAAATACGCAAGTTGCAATAACATAGCAATTGTTTATTTTTCCCGAAAGTGGGACATTTGGGACACGTTTGCCCGTTTTTTTGACAGTCGCGGTTCTTGCATGGAAACGGGAAGCAAAAAAGTAATGGGGCTGGATCTTTCCAATGCGAAAAAGATTATCGAAGCGGACAACAAAGTCATAATTTCGGGACTTGCAAAGGGCAGAAAACTTCCAGCAACCCTGCGAAACGACATAGAGGAGACAATAGCGCTCGAATCGGAGGAGGATTTTAGGGGCAACGCCAAAAGTTGGAGCGACCTTGCGATACTGTTGGGCATCAGTCGCCGAACCCTTCTGCGGAAACGGAAGGAGCCGAACGCTCCGCAGGGATACGAAGACGTCGAGGCTTGGGTGAAATTCCTGAACGGAAGCGAATCCGACAATTCGCTGAAAAGGCTGAACGAAGCGCGTCTGCGTATTTTAAACGCGCAGGCTGCGGAAAGGGAATTCAGGCTGAAAGTCCTCGAGGGAAAATATGTCGAAATCGACGATGTTCGCGAAACGTGGTCTGCCCATATACATCGGGCGATAGCGCTTATGCGCTCCAAATTCGAAAACGAACTGCCTCCAGTTTACACATTGGAACCCGTCGCCAACATGAAACTGAATCAGGAGGCAATCGACGAAATCTGCCGAACCATGTCGGACGGCGGCAAATACACGCCCTAATCCGTCAGTGTTCTTCCCTTTCTATCCGGTCCGCCTCCTCCAAAATATCCAGTATGAATTTTTGGCATTCCGCATCTCCCTTTAACGCGAGATCGACGATTTTTTCGAGCATTGCATAGGCCTTTTTTTTTGCGCCTTTGTTTTGCGGTATTTTCGGGCTTTCGGACTTTCGGCGGATTTTCGGGTTCCTACATTTTTGTTTGTTTCCCATAGTATATGGTTAGCATCCGACAAAAAGGCAAGCCGCGAAAAATTGACAATCCGCCTATCGGAAATGGACGGATTGAAATCATTGGACCTGTTTTCGGGGATCGGCGGATTTGCGCTTGCGGCGGAGCGCGCGGGAATCGAAACCGCAGTATTCTGCGAAATCGACAAGTTCCCTCAGTCGGTTCTGAAATATCGTTATCCCGATATTCCGCTAATCGACGACGTGAGAAAACTTACCAGGGAGACTTTCAAATCCGCCACAAGATTGGACTATGTTGATATAGTATGCGGCGGCTCTCCGTGCCAAAACCTGTCGGTTGCGGGGAAACGCGAGGGACTGCGCGGGAGCGAAAGCGGACTTTTTTATGAATATGCAAGAATTGTCAACGAACTTAAGCCGAAATTCGTCGTCTGGGAAAACGTGCCCGGTGCACTATCATCGAACGGCGGACGGGACTTCGAATCCGTACTGTGCGCGTTTACGGGACACGACGGAATTTCATTCGAAAAATGGGGAAACGCGGGATACTTCAAGGGACGGGACGGATTCTACAACGTCGCCTATCGGATTCTCGATTCGAGGTTTTTCGGAGTCCCGCAGCGCCGCAGAAGAGTCTTTCTTGTCGCAAGTCTTGGAGACGACAGTTGCGCCGAAATACTATTTGAGCAAGCGCGCCTGCGAAGGAATTCTGCGTCGGGCGAAAACGAGAAACAAGACATTGCCGCCATTGCTGAAAGAGGCTTTGGAGGACACACTGAAAACGCCGTAGGCAATACGCTGATTCTGACGGAAAGTTCGGCGACGATACAGTCGAAGTCGCCAACGCTTACGGCGTCGATGTCCAAAATCTACAATAGACAGACTCCCATACTCTTCGAAAACCACGCGCAGGATTCGCGGTATAGACAAAGAGACGATTCCCCTACGATTACCTCTCGTTGCGGAACGGGCGGCAACAACCTGCCGCTTGTAGTGAAACAGCACAACCACGGGGAGGTCTCCGTGTCGGAAATTTCGCCGACGCTGAACTCGCAGTCCGGCGCGGGAAGAATTCCGATGGCGGTATCGATCGCCGAAAACATCATAAACAGAAAGGACTGCAACGGCGGAAACGGAATCGGAGCGTTGGAGGAAAACTGCTATACGCTGAACGCCACGGGCGTGCACGCAGTTGCCTCCGAAAGTAAAATACGCCGCCTTACGCCGCTCGAATGCGAACGCCTGCAGGGATTCCCCGACAACTGGACGCTCGTGCCCGACGCCCGCGACACGAACCGCTACAAAGCCTGCGGAAACGCGATTACGGTAAACGTCGCGGAATGGATTTTCAAAAGGCTGGTAAAATGCGCAAAAATGAGCTGACAATGTTGTTGGCTCCGAATTGGCGGCTTCCAGAAAGGATTCCACCGTGGAAATGGTGCGAGGAGAACGTAAAAAACATTCCCTACTCCCCGATTCCGGGGCATTTCAAGTCGGCGAATTCCCCGTGGGTGCGCGAAGTGATGGAGGCGATGGCGGATCCCGACATACGCCTCGTTTCGATTGTAGCCCCCGTCCAGTCGAGTAAGACGATTAGCGCGGAGTTGTGCCTTTGCTATATTATCGCGAACTTTCCCGGACCGTGTCTGTGGCTTTCGCAGACAGACGCCGACGCGAAAGACCATGCGGAGGCGAGGCTGCACAAACTCTTTTCGGAGTGCGACGCCGTGAGAAAGCTCTTCCCCGCAGACAGGCACAAAAAGAAAACGCAGACGGTTTTCTTTTCGAACGGAATGACCCTTTGGGTTCTCGGAGCCCACGCCAAAAGCAATCTCCAGAGCCGCTCGATTCGCTGGCTCATAGGCGACGAAACCTGGCAGTGGCCGAACGGTCACATGCAGCAGGCGGAGGCCCGCGTTACGGCTTTCGGGTGGCTCGGCAAGTGCATTTTCCTCTCGCAGGGCGGAATGGAAAACGACGATACCCACAGAAAGTTCGAAACGACCGACATGCGGGAATGGGAATTCAAATGTCCCAAGTGCGGGAAATACCAGCCGTACAAGTGGTCGAACATCGAATGGGACAAAAACTACCGCGACGGCGAAGGCCGAATGGACTTTGCGAAAGTCCGTTCCTCAGTCCGTCTTGTCTGCGAATTCTGCAAGCACGAAATTGCCGATTCCGACGCCAACAGAAAGCTGCTCAATTCCTCGGCGAAGTTCGTTCCGCAAAATCCGAACGCATCAGCTACGAAGGCGGGGTTTCACTGGAATTCAATGGCGTCGATGTTGTGGGGCGAACTCGCCGAAATGTATCTGCGGGCAAAGGAATCGTGCAGGCGCGGCGACTTGGAGGACTTGAAGAACTTCTACCAGAAGCGTCTCGCGCTTCCGTGGGGAGACTTGGAGGAGGATTTTACATTGGACATTTCGCCGTCGGGCTACCGAATGGGCGACGACTGGGAATCGGAGGCCGCCGTCGGCGCAAAGGGCGCGATACTTCCGCCGCCGCACGAAAACAAAAACCGCGTAAGGCTCAGGTTTCTAACGGTGGACGTCCAGATGGACCACTTCTATGCCGTCGTCCGCAGTTGGGCCTGCGACGCCTCCAGCAGACTGGTATATTGTGCGAAACTTCAGACTTGGGAGGACGTGGAAATCCTGCAAAACAGGTTCGGGGTGTTTCCGCAGCTTGTGTTCGTCGATGCGGGATACTCGACGTTCGAAGTCTACAGAAATTGCGCAAAGCACAACTGGACGGCATTGATGGGCGACGGCAGGCGGGATTTTCCGCACAGGGTGAACGGAAAAATAACCCAACGGTTTTATTCCACGGCGCGGCATCCGCTGGTTTCCGACAGGAAATGCCGAATGCATTATTGGAGCAATCTCGGGATAAAGGACACTTTGGCGCGGTTGCGCTCCAACCAGAACCCCGACGAGGGATCGACGTGGGAGGTTCCGTCCGACGTTCCCGAAGAATACCTGAAAATGCTCGATTCGGAACAGCGGGTGAAAAAGGGAAATTCGTGGGAATGGCGGCAAATCGGCAAGCGTCCGAACCACTACTGGGACTGCGAGGCAATGCAGGTATGCGCCGCGTATATGATGAAGCTTTTTAAGGTTGACTAATAAAAAATCATAAGCTAAAATTGCGATATGAACAAAAATCAGTTAGCTCGTCTACAGAAAGTTGCAGAACTTTACAGAAAAGCACTTCTCCCTAAAGCCAATTTTCCGAAAGGTAAGTTGGTATGGCATCATCAAAAAGACTCGGGGTCAAAAATGAAAGTAACCCAAGCTTCTTCCTGTAAAAAGGCTTTCGAAGAAATTGAATCCGGACTATGCATACCGGTTACGATGAAAGAACATAACGGTATTCATCTCCCCGCTAAATCGCAAAAATGGGGACCATGTAATTATAATAAAAATGCAAAGGTACCGAAATTCGATAAGGTGAAATTCCGTAAAGTAGTGGATCTTGTCATGTCAAAAAGAACGATAAAAGAGGTAAAGGAAATTCACGACTTTCAATAGAACACTTTCCTTTATTGCCATTACGCAGAGTTGCTGTTCGTCAATCTGCAAAGAGTGATTCTACAGCCTGCATTAATACGTTCGACAGTTCCGCCGGTTTCCCGAATTTACCCCAGAACTTTTCGTTCCTGCCGAAGTACAGTTGTATTTTCAGCGATTTTTCGGGCATTTCCGCTCCGAAATGTTCCAACACTTTCCGCGCCCGTGCACAGTCGTAGCCCATGCGTCCGAGCGCCTTGACGAAGGCGCATTTACCGAAACCCATAATTTTGGGATTTTTGGCAACTTTGGCTTTGTTTGATATTTTTGAAACGTTGGAAACTTTCGGTTCTTTTGAAAGTTTTGAAGTTTCTCCGACGACAATCGGGGCGTTTTCGTCTTCTATTGCCTTCAATGCCTTTGTCCGCTCGTCTTCGTTCTGAAAATCCGCAAACGACTTCGCGCTTTTCACAAAGAACGGCTTGAGCGTTTTGAGATTTTTTACGAGATAGGAAACGCCGTCGGCGTTCTTCTGGATAAGGCGGACGGCGACTCTGTTCCGCCCTATTTTCACGACGTATTTTATACCTTTTTTCAGCAGTTTTTCGTCCATACTTTTTCCCATATTTGACGGAACGCATACACGCTCTCAGTCGTCCTTATATCAAGTCTAATAACAAACCTTTTTAATAATTTTTAAGCAGTTTCGGTTTTCCCTCCGCCGGTCTGCCGCCGTTTGCAAAATACACGAAGAAGTCCAAGGTTTCACCCGAAGGGAGTTTGCATTTAGTGCTTTTGCGGGCGTAGAATTTCGGATGGCATTCGAACCTGTCGATTACCGCAAGCGCCGCGTCCGATACCCTGTAGATTTCCACGGGAATGCGGTGTCCGACTCCCGCTTCGTCGAAAAGATACGGCAGCATTCCGTCGGTCGTAAGCGGATATTTTTCCGCCGTCTTCCCCGTCCCCAAAAGTTCCGCCGAAAGCAATTCCATGATGAAGTGGTTTGTCTTTCCGCGTTTCAGCGTTCCGTAGACCGCTACGATGTTTTCAGACATATGCGAGCCTTTCCAGTTGAGAAATATATTCCCTTCCGAGTTTGAAATACTCCGCGCCTCGGATTATCCGTTCGAGATAGCCCGCACGCGGAAGTCCCCTTTCGGAATCCGAACCGACATACACGAGGGTATCCCTTCTTTTCCCGCCGAGCGACAGCGTTATCCGGCGCTTTACGTACGCACCAGAACGGACACCCTCGAAACAGTCGAGAACCTCCTCGTCGAGCCGCGATATTTTCCACAGAACACCGCTGACGGACGATTTTTCGGACTCGACGATTGTCGCAACCCCGCGCGAGTTTATCGCGAATCTGTATCCATTCAGCGTCGCGCGCGCCACCGCCTTTGAAGTAGGACAGCGGAAACGCATCTGGACGGGATTCATGTTCGAGCCGTACGCGAAATATAGCCTATCCATTCGATACCTCCCACAGAAACCCGAATTCAATCAGGTCTTCGACGAAGACTTCGGGGGACTCGACCCTTACGGTTGCGTTGTTGTAGAACTTGCACCGTTGGGACATCTCCTTCATGAAGACTTCCTCCGACGACATCGGGTTGAACGACGAGAACCTGAGAGCTCCGACTATTTCCCTCGGCGTGTTTCCCCTGACGGTCCCGCCGCCGAGCATTTCGTATTTTTTTGCGTCCATTTTATTTCCCTTCTATGCGGCGAACTTCGCCGCGCGGTTGTTGTAGTAGTTTACAAGATCTGTATCGAGGAACTTTTTAAGCTCCGTTTTGCGCCCCGTTTCGACGGTGTTGCGCCTGCTGAATTCCACGAATCTGGCGCAGAAAAGAATCCAGTTTCTGACCTTTTCGAATTCCACGCTTCCGCTGTGCTGGCGGAACTCCACCGTTTTGTGGCGCCAGTAGCTTTGGCTGTTCAGCTTGAAATACCTGCTGCCTCCCGTCACGGCGTCTTCGAGCATGCGCAAATTCGCGGCGGATTCGATTTTTGCGTTCCAGTCGCAGACCCTCATCGAGCGGCAGTATTGGTTGTGCCTGCGGCTCGGCGGCATGAACGAGTCTATCGTCCGCTCCAAAGCCGCGTAGTTTTTGTAGAGGTTCTTCCAGACGCGTATGTCGGTTTTGAAGTCGTCCGTTCCCAAGTGGACGTGCAGCCCGCAGCACTTTCTTATCCGCGCCCCAGCGTTTACGAGCGCGTTGCAGACCTTTTCGAGTTCGTCTAGACCGCTACGGGCTTTTAGCACGGGGCTTACCACCTCGAAGCCGCCGTCAACCGAAGCGTCGGAGACGATTTTCCAATGCGTTCTCGTGTCGTGGTTGTAGCTCTCGATTTCGCATTCGACTCCGGCGTTCCTTATCGCGGTGCGGATTTTGTTTTCGCTTTCGTGGATTATTTCCATCTCCACCCCGAACGTCCTGTCGAACGAAAACGTCTCCGAGCGGAATTTTCTCGGGCGGGCGACTCCGTAGACCGAGGCGTAAACGTTTTGCACGAAACCGTATCCGACGCCCATCGCTTCGGCGACCCGTTTGCGGGTCATTCCGAGTTGCAGAAGCATTTTGATTTTTGCCGTTTTCGTGCCGGTTTGTTCGAGAATATTCTGTATGTTTTCCATGGCGTGTTCCCTTGTTTTTGACGCCCGTATACACGCTCTATATTTCGATTATAGCAAGTTATATATCAACTAGTTGCGAAAATATATTTTTTCGGGATTCCGACTATTATGCTTGACTAAATTCCGTAAATACGGATGCGCCGGAACGACGTGCACGCGGGCGGAAATTGACAAGTTGTCAAAATGCATGGAAGACAAAAAGGCAAAGGCTCTGGCAAACGGCGTCGAGGTGTGGTGTTCCTTCGACGAACTCGTTCCGACGGAAAGGCTCCTAGAAAACCCGAAGAATCCGAACAGACACCCCGAAGCGCAGGTAGAACTGCTCGCAAAAAACATAAAATATTTCGGGTGGAGACACCCCGTTACGGTGTCGAAACGCAGCGGATTCATCGTGGCGGGACACGGCAGACTCGCCGCCGCGAAAAAGCTCGGCGTGAAAATCGTTCCCGTGGACTATCAGGATTTCAATTCCGACGCGGAGGAGACGGCAGTTCTTGTAGCCGACAACAGGCTTGCGGAACTATCCGAAACGTCGGAGGAGGATTTGAAAAAAATCCTCTCCGAACTTGACGGAATAGTCGATTTGGACCTTACGGGATTTTCCGAGACGGAAGCCGAACAACTTCTGCGCGACATCGGTTCCGAAGAAGTATTGGAGGAGGACGTTCCGGACGTTCCCGAAAATCCGCTGACGAACTTCGGCGATGTATTCGAATTCGGCGGGCATAGGCTTATGTGCGGAGATTCCACCGACCCCGAACAGGTGAAAAAACTAATGGACGGAGTTACCGCCGATATGGTTTTTACGGATCCGCCGTACAACGTGGACTATGATGGAAACGGACGCAAAATAGAAAACGACAACCTCGGAAACGCATTTCCCGAGTTCCTCGAAAAGGTCATAAAAAACGTCTTCGAATTTTCCGACGGCGCTATTTACATCTGCATGTCCAGTTCCGAAATCGGCACGTTGCAGTCGGCGTTCCGCAGGCTCGGCGGGCACTGGTCAACGTTCGTTATCTGGGCGAAGGACACCTTCACACTGGGACGCTCCGACTACCACAGACAATACGAGCCGATTCTATACGGTTGGCGGGAGGGAGGTCCGCACCACTTTTGTGGGGACCGTTCGCAGGGAGACGTCTGGGAATTTCCGAAGCCGAAGAAAAACGACGTACACCCCACGATGAAGCCCGTAGAATTGTGCGAGCGCGCGGTGTTGAATTCGTCGAAGCCCGACGGCGTCGTGCTCGACTTGTTCGGCGGCAGCGGCTCGACGCTCGTCGCCTGTTCGCGGACGAAGCGCAGATGCCGCATGATGGAATTCGAGCCGAAATACTGCGACGTAATCCTGAAACGCTATCTTGCGCTTTATCCAGACTCGGAAATTTTGCGCAACGGAGAAAAATTTACAATTATTTAATATATTTGTTTGAAAAATCAAAACGGGAGATATATCTAACGAGTATATGTTAAGTATAACTCCTCATCATAATTTTACATATGCGCAATCTTATTGGATTGCGATGGCATTAAAACTGCATGCTCTTTTCATTGAAAATGAATGGGATATGCACACCATATTGAATCCGGAAAAATACAAGAGACTTTTTATCCAAGTTCGCGATTTGAATGATCTCGCCAGAGAATTGTCCGGAAATCAATCCATGCATCCATCAAATTTAAGCACGGGAGTTCATGCCTTGTCGATAAAGGATGAATTTCCCGACGAATCGAAATCAAAGGCAGCCTATCGTTTAAAAACCAATTCTTCGCTTCGCGGACGCGAATCGATAAAAGATATAACAATAGCTTATAAAAATCAACCCCATTCAGCAATTAAAGTAAAAGACTTGTTTAAATGGGTAGCTGATGTATACGTTCCCGTTATAAATTCCTATCTTGCGCCGAGAGACAATGAATATCCCCAAGAAGATCCTGTGCCTGAGAATATGATTCAACGCAAATACGGAATAAATAGAACTCGAAGCATAAAACATATGATAGACGCCAAAGCGCGCGACAATTTCACATGTGTCGTATGCGGATTTCATTTCAACGGTAAAATAGTCGAAGCGCATCATTTGAATCCCCTGTCTGAAACGGATGAACCCCGCTATTCTTCCCCCAAGGATATAGTGACATTGTGTCCGAACTGCCATAGAATTGCACACCTATTATTGCAATCCCAAGACCTCCATAAAAAAGACAAACTTATAGCCGAGATAAAGAAAGCCTACGATACCTCCGAATAGGAATTTTTGACAAATTACGAAATCCTATGGCGACAGACTACTCCATAGGATTTACGGAGGAGGAAGTGTTGGAAATCCTCTCCGTCCAGAAAGCCGAGCTGAAAAAGACATTGCAGTCGTTTTCGGATTCGGGAAGTTCTGCGACGAAACGCAGGCTCGACGAGATAAACTCGATAATATCGAGCTGCCAGCTTGCGCTTCGGAAAATGAATTCGCAAAAATACGGCGGGACAAGCCGCATACACACTTCGGATTTGAGCGGGGGATTTCCGCTATGAACTTCCGCAGATTTCTAAGCGGAATATTCTACTCGATAGGCGACGCGTTCGATTCGGCGAAAGTCTCGCCTAGGCGCGGAACTCCTCCGGGGGCGTACCCCACCGACGCCAAAAACGAACTTCCGTCGTATACCAGAAACGAGCTCGTCCGCCGCGCGAGGTATTTGGAGAAAAATTCCGGACACATACGCGGAACCCTGCGCGACATGAAAGTCTACGGCATCGGCGACGGCATACGCCCCAACGCAAAGAGCCCGAATTCCGACTGGAACAGAAAGGCGGAGGAGTATTTCAGAAACTGGTCGCGCAGATGCGACATAACGAACAGGTTTTCGTTCAGAGAGGTTCAGGGACTGGTCTCCCGCGCAATCGACGTGGACGGGGAGGTTTTCGTAGTCAAAACGTACGACAGCAAAAAACTCCCGAAAATCCAGATCCTCGAAACCCACAAACTCGTCGGGGAATCGTCTGACGAAAACACGCAAAACGGAATAACCTTCGGAAAGTTCGGGGAACCGCTCTTCTACAATTTCAAGTGCGGGGACGCAACCCGCAGAATTCCAGCTTCGTCGGTTCTGCACATATTCGAGCCCGAGCGCGTTTCGTATGTCAGGGCGTTCCCGGGCATACAGCATTCGATACTCGACATCCTCGACAGGAACGAAATCCTCTCGCTCGAAAAGCACAAGGTAAAACTCATATCCGACATCGCGAGAATAATCACAAGCGAAAACACGAACATCGACGACGATTCGGATTTCAGCGTAAACGCGGGCGGCGGGGACATTCCCCAAACAAATCCCCGCGACATCGAAAGAAAATTCGGGGGAAAGAGTTTCAGACTGAACCCCGGAGAGAAAATCGAGGCGTTCGAAAGCAACATTCCGTCGCCGACGTTTTCGGGTTTCCTTGCGGAACTGCAACGCAGCGGCTCGCTCGGAGTCCTTCCGTACGAATTCGCGGTGGATCCGTCCTCCGTTGGCGGCGCGGGCGTCCGCCTCGTTCTTTCCAAGGCGCAGCGATACATAGACGACAGGGGCAGAACCCTCGACGAGCGCCTGAACCATCCGCTCTGGATGTTCGTAATCGGGCACGCTATAAACTGCGGCGAACTCGAAAACCAAGTCGGCTGGCACAAAGTCGCGTGGACGCACCCCAAACGCGCCACGGTGGACGCGGGCCGCGAGGAACAGCAGCAGAGACTGAACGTGGAGGCCGGCTTGAAAACTCTCGAAAACGCGTATTCGGAGCTGGGGCTTGATTTCGAGGACGAAATGCAGACGCGCGCGGCCAACGCGCGCCACATAATGCGACTTGCGGGAATTCCCGACAACGAACCCATTCCGCTGTGGATGCTCTACAAACCGCAGGGCTCGCAGGTCATAACGGTGGACTCTCCCGCGAATAGTTGACGCGCGTCAACTATTCGGGATTTGACAAGCGGCAATATTTTAATGAACCGTGAAAATTTTCTGCAAAACTCGTTCCGCGCGTGGAATATTCTGCCTGCGGCGTTTTTGGAACTGTGCAACCGCAACGCCGCAGAAGTCCCGCGCGAATGCGTCGGAACCGACGCCGACGCGTGGCGCGGCGCGTTCGCTCCGTTCGTGAAACAGCGCAAAAAAACATATGTCGACGAAAACAAAATCGCCCGCATCGAAATAAGGGGCCCACTCTTTCGGGAGGAAGCTCCGTTTACGGTTGCTGCATGCGGAGGAACGGACTACGACGAGCTTCTCGACGATTTGATGTATGCGGAGAGCAACGCCTGCGGAATTTTCCTCGAAATAGACTCTCCCGGCGGACACGCGGCGGGTAACGCGGATGTCGCAAGGGTATTTTCGGAAACAAAGCTTCCGGTAGTGGTCCACGCTAGGGACTACTGCTGTTCGGCGGCGTATGCGATAGCATCGGGAGCCAACTACGTTTTCGCAAACGCCGACGCGCTTGTCGGCAGCATCGGCACAATTCTTCCTCTAATCGACGAGCGCGGGCTTTGGGAAAAGCTCGGGATAAAACCCGATTACATAACAAACCGCGACGGCGTTTTGAAAACGTCGGGAATGCCCCCGAACCAGTCGGATTTGGAACGTCGCAGTCTGCAGCTCGAAACGGAGTCGTTCTTCTCGCTTTTCAAAAACCATGTCTTGAAACACAGAAACATTCCGTCGGAGGCCATGAGGGGACAGGCGTTTGTCGGCTTGAAAGCCCTCGAAAACAATTTAATCGACGGCATACGCGGAAAATCCGCAGCCTACGAAAAACTGCTTTATTTGACAAGGAGGTCTTGAATATGGACAAGCCAAACACATTACAGGAAGCGGTTCTCTCGCTGGAGAATCTGCAAAACAAAATCTCCTCGCTTTCCGCCGAGCTCGAATCCGCCGAATCGGAAAACGTCAAACTCAAAAACGAAAACGAAGAACTCTCGTCCGAAATCTTCGGGCTGAAAAGTTCCGTGGAAAGCGAGCAAAGCGCTAACGCGGAATTGAGGTCGAAACTTTCGGAGCTCCAAAAGCGGTACGACGCCCTTGCGGCGAAGGATGCCGACGTAGAAAAACGGGCCTCGCAAATCGCCGCGAAAATAGCGGGTGAATCGGGAACGGAGACTCCCGTGGAGGTTCCGCAAGGCGGGGAAGAACCGTCCGTTTCGGAGATTTCCGAAATGCTCTCGAAGGCTTCGGGGCGCGAAAAGGCCGTTCTTATGGACAAATACGGCGACAGGATTTCCGAATATCTGCGCCGAAACAAATAACCGAAAGGAGGAATTTTTATGGCAAACAACATAGCATCCGGACTCAAACGCGCGGTGATACTCAAATCCGCGATGGAGGCGTTCAAACACAGACTGGTATCTCTGGGACTGTTTTCGACGGTGTTCAGGGACGTTCCGCTGGAGGGCTCGAACGACATCGAGGTTCCCTACTATCCGCTCGAAACCGCGGCGTCGAAAGACTACGACGGCTCCTACAAGTTCGACGAGGGCGACTTGGAGTCGCGCAAGGTCACGGTCAACCGCAGAAAATACCAGTCGCTTACATACACGTCGGAGGAAAAGGCTCGCCAGCCGTACTTCGACCCCGAGCAGCTTGGTAGGCTCAAGGGCGCAAAACTCGCCGAAGACGTCCTGTGCGACATACTCTCGTGCGTAACCTCGAAGAATTTCGGGGCGGCGGCCGTTACCGCCAACGCCGACGAATTCGACGCGGACAACGTCATCGACTTGGAGACGCTCTGCGACGAGGCCGACTGGCCCGACTCGATGCGCGGGTTGATAATCAAAAGCTCGTATTTGGGAAATCTCAAAAAGAACATCGTCTCGGCAGGCGGAGAGGGAAATTTCGGGTTCTCCCCCATTGCGAGGGAGCTGCCCGATTTGTTCGGATTCAGGCTTTCGCGCTTCAACAGGATTCCGGCGGGAGACGAAAAGCTGGCGGGATTCGCGGTCTATCCGAGCGCGATACTCGTGGCGCTTTCCCCGATAACGCCCGCGCCCGAAGTGCATATGGCGCTTTCCGCGTACGAGACGTACACCGATCCCGAAACTGGACTTACTCTGGAATACCGTTCGTGGGGCGACCCCGACTCGGACTCCGCCAAAAGCATAATCGAATGCAACTACGGCTTCGCCGCCGGAGAGGCGTCCGCAATCAAGAGAATCTGCGCATCGAGTTAGGGATATGAATTCGCACATATTGGTTGGATACGGTTTCGACAAAACCCACAGGGTTGTACTCGACGGAGCGCCGTATGCGCAAATCAAGAAGGTCTACAACGAAACGAAGCAAAGCGGCGAATTTTCGAAGCTCGAAATCTGGTCGAGGGCAAACGGTCTCGAAAAGTCGAAGCGACTAAAACGCGCCGCGGAGAATGCAGAGAGGGAAGTGGCTGCGGCGGAAAATGTCGATACGGACGATTTCAAGATAGAAACGCCCGCACCCGAAGAGCAATCCGGAAAAAAGAGGAAGCCGAAGAAGTCGTAGCTTCGGAATTTCCACGACATCGATACGCAAATCCACGCATTGCGGATTTGCGTATTTTTGTTTTTGAATGGGGTTGCCTATTTTCGATCCGATGAAATCGACTCCAATATTCTCAGTTGAAGAGCCTCGTTTCTAAAATCGTCGTCTATTATTGCCGTAAAAATATCCCTTAAAAGTTCTTTAGATATTTTATTTTGAGCCAAATTCAATATGACGTCCTCCATATCACGAAGAAAATTTTTACAGCAGTACATATATCCGTTCAACATGAGAAACTGCATCGACAAGGTCAAAGCGATTCTCTTATTGCCGTCGACAAAGCAATGACAATTGCAGGCCGAATAGCACAAATGGGTGATTTTATCTTCGAACGTAGGATAATATTCATCGTTTTTAATCATCTCGAGAGCCGATTCCAATCTCGAAATATCCAGCTTTTCGCAGGATCCGCCTCCGCTTTTTTCGACGGTCAAGCGGTGGGTTTCGATTGCATCGGGCAATGAAAGATAGCGAATATTACCCATGCGAATCTTCCTTCAGGCGCTTTAAAACATCCTTTGCCTCATCCATTTGAATCGCAAGGGACTTGCTCGTCTCGCCCAAAAATCTTTCAAATTCAACCGGATCTATGGGAGTTACATATTTTCTCAATTGGTCGTGGAGAATATCCCTAAACGCCAAATCGCGACTCGCCATCTGCCTTCTCGCCGAATTTATAAGAGGTTTAAACAACGGACGCGCGGCGATTTCATCGAATATGCGGTCCAGTTCCTGCGGCACAAGTTTTCTATGCTTCTCCGTATAGGCGTTTTTTAGGGCATTTGCAATTTCGGTTTCAAAAGCGGAAATGAGGTTCAAAATTTCGCCGTACATTGTTTCGCGAATCTTGTCCTTTTTTTTCAGTTTCAATATTGCCCTATATTCCTCGGCTTTTTCTGCAAAAATACACTGGTATATTTTGTTTGTGTATATCGCATATTTTATGTTGCCCAAATCCAAATAAAAATCCAAGGCGTCGGTAAATTCCTTTCTGTACGATTGGTTGTCGTAAAGGACATACAAAAATCCGTCAGCCCGCTGGTTTATATATTTCGGATTTCCGCCCCTGTTGGTTATGGTTTTTATAGTTATATCGAGTATAATCCGCCTAAGAATTGCCGCTCGCGGACTGTCTTTTAGCAGCATTGCCATATTTAAAAACGCCCTAAAGTCGAAAATCGCCAATCTTGCGGACTTGTTTATGATCGCGAAATCTATTTCGTGATCATCCGAATCTTTTATTGCCGACTTCAATGCGTTTAATCTGGCGGATTCGATTAATTCGTATCCGTTAGCCCGCAATTCGTCCCCGTAACTTGCTATATAATTATCAATTGTCCTTGTAGTCACTTCGAAAAAAGAAGATACCTGCTCTTTCAAAAGAACGGATTTCCCTTCGAATTTTATGCATTTTAAGGCCGTTGCCTTCTCTATTTCCGAAATTGCATATTGGTTGTTTAAAATGTTTTGTCGTTGTACCAACGACTCCTTATCTGTTAACTCCTTCGCCATTCTTATTTGATTCTTAATTGCCATTCTTGTTGTTCATATGCGAAATATCAAGCTTTTTAACAAACATGAAAAACGGCAAACAATATGATATCTACAATAAAAATATATTGGTGGACAATTAATTCCGTTTCCTACTTTACATTTTTATCTTTACCCAGTTGTTTTTCACGTTTTCAAAAAACATTGTCGTTTTTTTTGACAAAAAGCGCTTCCGTATGAATTTTGCCGACGAAATAAAATCATCCGTGCGCGAGATCTTCTCCGAACTTTCCGAACCCGCCGTTTGGCGGGGAAGAACCGTGGACTGCATAGTTTCGCAGTGGCAAAACGGGCTCGATTTGGAATCGGGAGGTTTCGTCCCCGACGCGTCGTTTTCGGTGAAATTCGACGAAAGCGGACTCTGCGGCGAACTCCCCGAAATCGGCGACATAGTTTCAATCCGCGACGTCGAATACCGCATAACGCGCGTGTCGTCCCAAACGGGACATGGACAAATCGAGGCTACGCTGGTATCCCGCGACAAATAATGAAAATAGACTTTAAAATCGATACGGAGGCTTTCGAGTCGGCGCTCGTCCGCTACAAGGTAGCCTGCGGGAGGGCTTGGAGTTTTGTTCTTCGCCAACAGACGCGGCTTGTCGCCGAAAAGCTGATGAAGTTTACCCCGCCGAAAAATCTCGGGACGGGGAAGAAACATGTCGCAGCCGACATAGGCAAGGTGTTCGCCGACTTGGGCAACGCCAAATGGAACGACAAGTCTTTGGACAAAATGTGGAAGGCGGGAAATTTCGAAGGGGTAAAAACCGCGCTTTCAAACCACCCCGACAGGGCGGCGTTTCCGATATTCAAGTATCGAAGAATACTCCCCTATCCCATTAAAAACATACACAGGGCAGCGATTTCGAAAAGCGGACGCGTTCCGAAAGGGTTCCAAACGGTATACGCCGTCGGCGGCAGAGGTACCCTCAAAAAATACATATCCGAAATCCAGAAACACGTCGGAATTGCAAAGTCGGGCTGGCTTGCCGCCGTCCAAAAACTCGGCGGCAAAGCCCCGAATTTCGTCTCGCGTCACGGCTCCCGCTTCGGGAAGCTGGTCGACAGAAACAGCGGCGAAAACCCGCATTTAGACATAATAAACTCGGTATCCACGTTCCCGCGCGGGAATCTTCCGTACCGCATAATGAACCGCGCGGTAAATTCGCAGAGAATCGCAATGGAGAAAAACATCGAACGTATTTTAAGGGAGAAAAAACCGTGAAGCTTGAAATCGAAAACGCGGTATTCGAATATCTGAAAAAGACTCTTAACCGCGACTTGTCGGCAATGCTCGTAAGGGGACATTCGACGACACTCCGCCCCGTGCCCTACATCGTCGTGGACTGTTCGGAACCCAAGCCGTTCGGGACGTTGTCGGCCGCCGACGGGCTGTTCGAGCTTGTCCTCGAAATCCGCATAGCCGATTCGGCGCACGACATCGACTACCGAATCCAGCAGAAGCGCGTAAACGCCGTCTTTAAGGCATTGGAAAACTTCGAATGTTCCGCGGACGGAATATCCGTTCTGTCGTTCGAATTCGAGCTCGATTCCGACGCAAGGGACGACGACAACATAGGCGACGTTCTGAAATACTCCGTAATCGCGCAGATTTGACAAATTCCCGTTCAATATGGCAAACAGGATATACAAATTCAGGGGGACGAAACAGCCCGTGTCGTTCGGAGTCGAGAAACTCGACGGCTACATAATAGAGGCTACGGAGGAAACGATAGAGGGAGAGGAACTGGAAATCGAGGACGAAGACTCGAATGTTGTCGCGCACTT
Source organism: uncultured Opitutales bacterium (assembly GCA_900548275.1). Classification (GTDB taxonomy): domain Bacteria; phylum Verrucomicrobiota; class Verrucomicrobiia; order Opitutales; family Intestinicryptomonadaceae; genus Merdousia. Next base: position 72,746 of record URJY01000002.1, read on the forward strand.
TTCTGGTTTCGGGATAAGGTACAAGCGCACCGCAAGCCTCATTCCGCTCAAAGGCGCGGAGGCTCCCGTTCCGGGGGACTCTTTCAAAATAGGCGATACTTTCGAATTCATCGTAAAGTCGGTCAAAAAGTCTTCGGCGAAAAAGGACGTCGAAAAATGGAACATCGAGGGGACATACTATCCGGAAGTTCCGATGGAGCCGGTAGACCTATGACGGAGTCGTTTTACGAAGCCTTCATCAACTGCCGGCACCGCGTTCTTGGGCGGAACCTGAAACCGTTTTCGCTCAGGCATTGCCTGTATTTGGAGGCGATAGGTTCCCCGTATATGGACGCAATAAACGGCAAGTCCGCCGAAATCACCCGTCGGGACCTGGAAATCGCCGTAACCGTATGTTCGGCGGAAGGCGACATATCGGAGGCGTTGCGGCGCATCGGGCATATCGGCAATCTTGCGATGAAGCTGCATTCCTTCAAACGGGCTTCCACCCGGTTTTTGTCGTACCTTTCGGACTACATTGCGCTTCCCGAACTTTGGGAAAACGGAAGCGAAACAGTAAACGCCCCGTGGATACTTTCGAGGGTTGTCCTGTTAATGTCGAAGACTTCGTTGGGAAGGAACGAAATCTGGGACATGCCGATAGGCGAAGTTTTCTGGTATTGCGCGGTGTTCGGTGAACAGGAAGGCGCGGTGCAGATACAATCCGACGCGGAACAAGCCGCGATAGAGGATGTGTTGAAAGCGAAAAATTATGGCAAATCTGCTGGTTAGAATCGGGCTAAATTCGGCGGGGTTTAAGACGGGGCTGGCGCAGTGCCGTATGGCGGCGGGGAATTTTAAAAAGTCCGTCGGCGGTATGTTTTCGGGAATCGGGTCGCAGATTCTCGGGGCGTTGGGCGTGTCGGCGGGCATTGCGGGGATTTCCGCGCTTACGCAAAAAACAATAGAATTCGGCGGACACGTCGAGGATATGGCAAACCAGCTGCGAATGGGCAAAAGCGAATTTCAGGCACTTGCCTACGCCGCAAAGCTTGCGGGCATTGAAGAGTCGAAGCTCGTTCAGACTCTGCAAACTCTCAACCAGCGCACGATTGACGCCTGCGACGGCAACGACACCTACCACGACGCCCTAAACCGCCTCGGCATAGACTTGAAGAATTTTGCCGACCAGTCTCCCGAAAAGCGTTTTGAAATGCTCGGCGTTGCCTTTAAAAATTCGGGGGAATCACTAACGGCGTTGAACGATATTTCGACGATATTGGGACAAAAGACAGCCCCGCAGCTTTTGGAGGTTTTGGACAAGGTGGCGACGCAGGGAATGGAAAACATAACGCAGTCGGCAATCGAAGCGGGCAACGTTATGGACGAGGAAACGCTTGCCGCTCTCGCCCGCGCGGGAGACGAAATCGACAAATGGCAAAACCGAATCATAGTCGGATTCGGAGGGTTTCTCGCCGATATGGCCTCCGCAATCGGGCGGCAAAAATGGGGGCTTTTGATTGGCATGAAGTTCGCCCAAGCAGGCGAATTCATCGAGGAGGCGTTGCGGGATATTTCAAACTACATACTCGCGGTGTTTTCGTCAGTGTTTAGATACATAAACGGCGCATTTTCGGGCTTTGTAGTTCCCGTTCGCAACGCCTTTGTGGGCTTTATCGAAGCGGTAGGCGGCGCATTGGGAAAGTTTGTCGGAATGTTTTCCGACAGCTGGCAAAGCGCGATAAACGGCGCGCTTGACGGCTTGCGCGAACTAAAAGACGAGGCAAACCGCCTTTCCGCAAAAGACAAAAACAAGAGCTTCGGGCAGATTTTCGCAGAGGAAGTTTCCGACGCATCGGGCAGGAATAATTCGCGCAACCGCCAGAACTTGCTTACTTCAAAATCGGTTGATTGGTATAAGGAACAGCTAAAATACGTCGAACAAGCCCGCGATGCGGAGAAGCAGTTGGCGGTTTCGGCGGAAAATGCGCGCAAGGCAAAATATCGAAAAGCTGACGAATCTCCCGAAATCAAAAAGTCGGCAAAGGAGCGGAAGCTTGAAAAGTCGCTCTCAAACCACAACGACTCGTCGCTTGCGAAAATCGGCGGAGGCGGACTTCTCGCCGCCCGCTACGACATCATCGCAAAACAGCTCTCGGAATCCAAACGCCAGTCGAAACTGCTCCAAAAGATAGCAGAAAACACCGAACGCCAGTCGGGCAAATCGGAGCTGCTAATGAAGTGATTTCGGCTTCAAAGCGTTGTAAACGGCTTCGACGAAATAACTTTGTAATCGTCATTGTGCGTATAGAATTGCTCCATCAGCCAGTATATGCCGTTTGTTTTGCGCCTTAGTTTGCCCGAAAGCTGTTCACGCGTTATCGGCATAACCTGAAAAATAGATATGAATTTGTGCTTTGAAATATAGCACTTTACTACGCTCGGAGACTTGAAAACTTCGGGCAACAAGAGAACCGTTCCGCAATACTTTCCCTGTATTTTCATATCTATCGAGTCCGAAACGGTGAGGTTTTCTTTCGAGTTGAATGCGTATTGCGCCGTCGCCCAAAGCAGACTGTTTAGACTAAGCCAATCTTTTGAAGATTCCTTGATTTCCACTTCGGGCGAAACGAGCATCATGTATTCGTTGCGCCTATTTGCCTTTCGTCCCCAACCGATTTCGCGTTCGGGCATAAGGTAGTCGCTCGCGCCTATCGTGCACAATTTCCAAAACGGCATTTTCGTTGTCGGGCGGAAGACATAAGTGGTTATTGGCTTCAACCCTTCGGGCAATAGAGATTTCTTTAATTGCAGGCTGAACGTAGGCGTTTGTTGGAAAATACCCGTGTAGTGGTCGTATAGCTTTTGATGTTTTAAACTCTTCATTTGAATTTGTAAATATACCTATCATTTCCCGATTTTTTGACAAGCCGAATTCTTTACATGCGGGTAAGAATGCAGAACGGCGAGGTATGTTTTTTGCGGGATTCTGGCGAGCGGGTTGTTTCGGCTGATTCGGTCGCGACGTGTTCAGCCACTTGGTTTTGCTATCCGTATTCTGCGGCGCTTGCGCATTGCCCGATTGTAAACAAGTCTCCGCACCCGATTTGGTCGGACTTGTACTGCAAGTCGGTAGGCATTAAACGCCACGGCGAAGGCGCGATAATCACCGCCCAATACGAGGGTTCGGAATTCGTCTGGGATTCGGACAAAGATTCCTCCGAAAACACCGTCGAAGTCTCCTGCACAATGCGCGAAGAGCCGATAGAAAGCCACCCCGATTTCGAGCGGTGGGCGGGAAGTCCCGACAAGCCCAACTGCGGAATATTCGACGACGACGGCAAATTCGTCGGCTGGAATTCCAAAACACAGGGCGGCAAAATAATGGCGGGTGTTAAAAGCTACCTCGTGCCGTCGTATTCGGCGGCGGTAGGCTACATTTCAAGGGGAATTCCGAGCCTCGGGGGAATCGGCTCAATCGGCGGCGGCAGCGGACTGCCCGCAGTCGGCGGAAACCGCCAGTGGATGTGCACGGGAATTTCCTACAACAAAATGGCGGACGGCAAATACAAAGTATCCATCACCTACCTTTTGAGCGGTCCGAACGGCTGGAATAAATACATATACAAATAAAAATGCTAAATGACATCGGAAACCAGAAACTGCCGCGATTCCGCGCGGGGCTGCCGCTCTTGGAACAGGTAACGGCGGAACGACTCAACGACATCTGCGCGATGATAGAGGCGTTGCGCCTGCAAAACGGCGCGGGATACACAATGAACAGAAGCGCGGGCGGAACTACGCTTACGATTTTGGATACGCTGATAACGAAAAATTCCAAGGCGTGGCGAATTTCCTTCGGCGACGAATTTTCCGAAATGGGAAAGTCGATGCTCGCAGTCTACACAGCAAAAGACACCGAGGAATTGCCCGACATTAAGTTCCCCGATTCTGCGACAATCCGCTCGGCTATCGAAAACGCCTTCAAAACTTTCCAGAAAACGCCCAAAAGCGGCGATGTCATCTGGAACGAAAACGACGGATTACGCTATTTGATTTTCTCCGAAAAGATTTTGAAAGACTGCGGCGGCGCGGTCGAAAAGGATTTTTACAGCATAAAGTTTTCTGTCGGCGAAAAGGAAAACGCAAAAACTTTCTACGCGCTTTACGTCGGCGAACACCCGCAACAGCCTGCGGGCAGAACGCCGAGCCAGCCTATTGCAGGCCCTGCGGGCAGAGACGGGAAAGACGGGAAAGACGGCGACAAGGGAGAAAAAGGCGACAAGGGCGATAAGGGGGACAAGGGAGACCGAGGCGAAAAAGGAGAGAAAGGAGAAACGGGAGATAAAATCGTAGAAAAGATTGTCGATAGCGGCGCGTATGACGACACCGAAATCCGCAACGAGCTTGCAAACCTAAAAGCCCTCTGGGACGAGCACAACGCGCTAATCGCCGAACTCAACACCCTCACAAACGACGAACTCTACAAACGCCAACAGCTCGAAAAACGCGTCGACGAAATCGAGTCGCAAATAAAGGCGATTGTGGAATCGCTTAAAGCCCTCGCCGATAGTGATGAGACTATAAAGGCGCAGATTTCGCAGCTGTGGGCTGCAATCAACAACCTGCCCAAGGGCGAAAAAGGAGACCAAGGCCCGATTGGTCCGCAAGGGCCTCAGGGAATTCAGGGGGAGCGCGGAGAGAAAGGCGAAAAAGGCGATACCGGACCGATGGGGCCGCAAGGTCCTGCGGGAGGAGGCGGCGGAACTCAAGGTCCGCAGGGCCCGAAAGGCGACAAGGGAGACAAAGGCGATAAGGGCGACACGGGCGCGCAAGGTCCGATGGGGCCTCAGGGACCTCGCGGCGAAAAGGGAGATTCCGCCGACACTTCCGCGCTTGCTTCGGCCGTCGCCTCCCTCGAATCGCGAATGGGCAACATCGAAAACAGAATGTCCTCCGCAGAGTCGATTATGGCGAGTATGCGCCAGAACGTCGACTATGTGAAGCGCACGATTGATTCCGCCGTGAACGTAGCCGTGATGGACGCAAACGGCAATCTCGCAACCCTCAAAGTTTTGCAGCACATCGACGGCGGAAACATTATGACCGACATTTACTATTTCGACCCGTCCACCAATATGATGAGCAAAACGCAGGTGTTTTCGACGGGTTCAAGGCAGGTCGATACGGGCTGGAAGCCGACGAATATCCAGTTTGTTCTGCCCACTGGTGAAAGCGCGGAAATCACGATTCTTGCCGACAAAAACACGCTCACCAATTTGGGAGCGGCGTTCTATTCCGAACCCTGCGAGGTCTGCGACGGCGGCTCTTCCACCGTAAAATACTTCCTTGTGAAGTCGGGGGAAGGCGGCGAATGATTCGGCTTAAATCCAAATGCTCCGACGACTGTTCGCAGTGCGAGCCGAGCGTTATAGCGAGCTACACCACAAACGGCGACAACCCGACGTGGGATTTGACGCCGTATCAGGGCGACGGCGTCGGCAAGCCCAACGTGCTTTGGCGTTTGTATGAGCTAAGCGGCGGTGTTGAATACAATCGCGGGCGCATCGACGAAAACGGCAAACTTGAAGGATTGCCGAGCCAATTTAAATCCAACTATACCTACGACGGCTATATGGAGCTTCAACAGGGTTGCCCCGATGTCTGTTGCGACGACCTCTGGTGTGGCAACATCAAATGGCCCGAAAGTTAATTTATGTTTGAATTCGATAAAGGGATAAATTCGCATATGCCGTTTGTGGCGCACGGAGAAACATCAGAACTTGCGCCGAAGGCTTTTTGCTGTCTTAAAATCGGCGGCAAGTGGAAGCTTCACCATTGCGAAGATGGGAAGTGGAAGCGCGTTTATACTGGGCTTCCAGAAGACACCACGGAGTGTTCGCCCACCGCCGAACTTGTAGACGGCAGGTGGAGGATTTCGTTCATAGCGGGCGGGCACGAAAGCGACAGGCGTTTTTATCTCTACAAGATTGACGGAATCGGCAACGTTCTCGAAAAGCTTGTCGCCGCCGATGTCGGGTTTGTTTTCAAGAACCGCATTGTCTACGGCGGGCGTTCGGGCGGGCTTTACATTGTAAGCGGCGAGCGTATGCAAAAACTGACTTTCCACGATGTCGAATATCTCTACCGCGTTTCATACAATCCCGACAACCCGAGCGAGTGGCTGATTTCGGGGCAGACGAAATCGGGCGGGATTTTTTCGCGCGTTTGCAATGTCTTTGCGGGGACGTTGCAAAGCCTTTGCGTAAACGGCAAACCCGCCTACAAAGCGGCGTTGTTTAACGGCAGATGCTTTTACGCCGAACGCGGCGGAAACGGCTTTGAAGACAGGCGCATTGCGGAGGCTGCGGATTTTACCAGAACCGATTTGGAGTTTGAAAAATCGGCAATTTTGGAAACTTTGGATACTTTGCCTGCAACATTTCAAATGGTGCAAAAGTTTACAAAGGCAACCTACAACTGGGCAAAATCGGGCTTCAAACTTGCCGACGAAACCGAACTAAAAAGAAGAAAATCAATCTGCAACAAGTGCAACTTCTGGTATCCCTCAGCCCGAATGGGACTCGGCAAATGCCTAAAATGCGGCTGCTCCTCCGCAAAACTAAAATTAGCTTCAGAATCCTGCCCTATCGGGAAATGGTAAAAAAAGAGCCTTTCGGGATCCCGAAAGGCTCTTTTTCGATTCGTTGTCCTAACATTCGACTATTCGGTTTGAAACAATTTTGTTTTGTCGGATATTACCGAATCTTGAAATGATTCATACTTTTGTATGTTGGAAATTACCTTCTCAATATCTACAAAATCGTCGTCATTTCCCAACCAGTACTCTTTTTTCACCACGGCAACGGCCATATGGTTTCCGGTACCAAAGCGGTCAGGTTTTGTTATTTCCGAGTATTTTTCGGAACGCGCCTTTTCCTCGATAAGCTCATGTATCTTGTTTCTGATTTCGCCTCTCGAAGTACGCAAAAGCCTGTCAGTATCGATATCCTCCGGATGTGTGGATATTTTGAAAACCAGTTTTGATTCCTCCAATTGGATGAAAAACGGGATATCCTCCCTGTATTTCCAATTCACACAGGCATTCCAAAATCCTCCGCTCGGATTCGGGACATGATACCAGTCAATTAAATGGATTTTCCCGTCCAATACGTGGAAGAACCCCTGCCAATCGGTATAATCCCAAGTGCCTATTTTCTTTGTCTTCCATGAATCGAACGCCTTGTCTATGAATTCGAGATTTGCAAGAAAATCCGAATAAATTTCATTTTCAATCCTTTCGCTTCCCAATATTTCGAGAAAAGCCTTTCTATCTATGATTGAATAGCCTTCGTTTTCGACTTTGTTCCGTCTTGCCAGGGATTCGTTGCCCGTCTTCAGATAAATACATATCGGCGAATTATAGTTGTTTTCACGACACCATCCGTCGGCCATGTCTTTATACCGTTTAAGTTGTCCGGAATGTTCCCCCGTATATGTTTTATCCTCTATTATGATTAGATATTTGTCGTTTACCGTAATCCAGATGTCGATGTTTTCCCATTGCCGTCCGGCTTCGATTTTCTCGATTTCATCGTTAAACGGAGTTCCGTTTGCCGTTAGACATCTCCGTATCAGGCGTGTTCCGACGTTGTATAGTAACGGATCGACCTTTTTTAATGACGGATCGCCCCATCGGGCAAGCCAAACGATAAAGGAGTCTTGGCTTAGTTCTTTCGTAGCGATTTCGAAAAGATTCGGTATTTTTATGTCAGTTTTTTCCATGGAAACCATTATACCACACTACAAGTCTCCAACAAAGTTCATTATACCAAAACGATAACATTTTTTTCGCGGATATTTAAATCAGAATCTTCAGAACGGCGCAGAGGATGGCGAGGAGGATGCCGATTTGCCAGACGGCGATTTTTTTGAAGGTTTCGATTTCGGTTTTGAGTTCGATTAGTTCCGCTTTCAGTCCCTTATGTCCGTTGCCGTAGACTGTGTGTTCGAGGGTTTCCAAGCGTTTTATGATATGTTCGATTTCCTTTTCAATGACTTCGTTCATTTGCCGAGTGTAAACGCCTTTCTCGTTATTCCCGCGCCTATGTATGCGGAAATTAGGTTTGCCATAAGTTCCTTCCAGACGTCTGCCAAGTAGAATCCGTTTATGTAGGCAACTCCGAATGTTTCCTTTTCCGGAATGAGCCCCCAGAGCCAACCTCCCGAGTGCTGAACTGTTTCGACGGCTATCGGGATGTCTCCGAAAAATGCGAAAATAAACGGGCAGACCGCAAGCACGAAGAACGCCATAAAAAGCATAATGCGCCTGACGACAACGCCCTTGTCGCCACTTCTTGCGAACGCCGAATCGTGAACCGCCAAGTCGGAGGACTGCTGTTTTTGCAACGTTTCAAGAACCGCCGCAAACTTCTGATTGTTCAACGCGGAAAGCTGCCCGAGTGTCGTGACAGCCATTGTCGCCATCGCGCCCAGAACTCCGCTGTCCCATAATGCAGATATTGTTCCCATTTCTATTCCTCCCCTTGTGCCTTGCGGCGTTTAAGTTCTTCCGATTTCCATGATTTCAGGACATCGGCTTTTAATGCGGAATCGTTGGCGGGAAGCCCGTCGATATTTTTTGGAAGCGAAAACGTCTGCGAATGCATAATGTTCCCGTCCGAATCTAACGCTTGGCAGATGTAGCGGTTGCCGCAAAAGCCCAGAACTCCGACAATTTGCGCGAAGTCGCTCGCGTCTTCGCCGAGAGTGATTTTTGTGATATATTTATCCATATTAACTAACCTTTGTGAAAATTAAATCGACCGAACCGCCGCAGTTGCACGCATACATCGGTGCGATTTCCAGCGAATAGTAGAGTTCGGGGAAACCGCGCTTGGGGTATATGTAATACGGCCTGTCGGCGGGAATCGCGGGAAGCTGCTCCTCGCAAACCGTGTCGTCGTTCGTCCTGAGGCAAAAGACGTTCTTCTGGATTTCGTCTTCGGCAGTCGAAGTGTCGGGCAGCTCCGAATCGAAACGCAGGACAATCTGCGAAAGTTCCAAGCCCGACGGGAAGCCCTCCGCGTAAAGATACGTCGTGCTTGAAAACGACGAAACTGCAATGTGCTTTGTATAGTTTCCGTTCCCCTCGAACGGCAGCGACCACCCGTAAAACGCCAAATCCCTGTTCGACGCGCCGTGGTTCTTCCAAAATCCCGAATTCCCCGCTCCGTAGAAAAACCCCTCAAAGCCCTGCAAGCACGAGCAGGTAATCGAATGCAGATAAACCGCGTCGGTCGATTCCTCTTCGAGCTTGAAGTAGGAGCTTGTGCCCTTATACAAGTAGAGTTTGAACGCGCCCGACCATTTGAGCGTGAGCGTCATTTCCACGGTCTGCCATTCGTCCTTGGGCATAATCACGCCCGACTTGTCGATGTTGTCGGTTTTGGAAATTATCGTTCCCGCGCTCGTAGGCGCAATGCTGCCGAGTCTTAACTGGACTTTCGTGATGTTCGGGTTTGTCGTCGGCAGATAAATCGAGAATCTGATTTTGTGCAGCATTCCGTTGCCGTTAAAATACTTTGTGGGAAGCTCGTATTCGTACGCCGCGTTGTAGGTGTCGGGCACGAGCGAAATTTTCAGCGCGTTCTTTTTGCCGCCGATTTCCGCGCCGCCGACGCCTTTCGAATGCGCGCTGTTGTGCGTAAACGAGCTTGTGAACGTGCTTCTGAAATAATGATAGCGCGAGTTCAGAATGCCCTTCGGCGGAAAATTGCCGTTTGCGAAGTCCTCAATCGAGTAGTTGATTTTCGCGGTCTTTCCCTCGCTTGCGGTAAGCGGCAACAGGAGAGAATTCGAATACGCCATTACCTGCTTTAAGCCCTTCCAGCCCAAGAACGAAGACGCGCCCGTTACGGAAAGCTCGTCGGGAATCGTGCCAGAGGAAACAAGCTCGATGCCCTTGTATAGCTTGAAATTCCTGCCGTCTACTGTTAGTGCGATTCTGTCGCCGTATTCGATTGCCTTTGAAATCGCCGCCGTCCGCTCGACTATTTCCGAACCGCCGCTTTCGCTTTCCTGATAGATGTAGCCCAATTTCAGCGTCCTGCCGTCTGCGGAAATTTCGGGCGTGAACATACCGCTGTCGGCGTATGAAACGGCGTAGAGTTGTGTGTAATAGGCTGTCGGTTCTGGCAGGTAGATTGTAAGGAATGTCGAGCAATTTCCCGCCACGAAGTCGTCGCCGAGCGTTGCGCCGTATTCCGATGGGACGGACAATGAAGTGTCAGACCATATTCCGCATTTCATATATTTGAACAAGTCGCGCCTCTGCGGAACGTCGAGATTTGTCCGAGCTACGGACTTGTCGGCAACGTCTGCAAGATTGGAAGCCTTTTGGAGATTCTTTGCCTCCTGCGCGTCGATTTGCGATTTGTTGTAAATTTCGCCTTTTGCGTAGACATCGAGATTCGCTCTTGAAGCCGACTTGTCAGCCAAGTCAGAAAGGTTGGCGGATTTCTTCGAGAACACGCTATCGGTATAAACCCTGTCGTAGAACTGCTCTTGAAGTTCGACCGAGGGCGCGTTTTCTATGAGGTCGTTTTTTACGCGGCAGGCGGTCTGTAAAATCGTAATAATCCTACCCGCAGTGTCGGAATATTCCACCTCCAAGAATGCTGAAATATATTCACTCTCCTGAACGGCGTTTTCGATTGCCGTTGTGTTTAGCGGCAACACCACTTCCGCACCGCCGTTCGGATTCAACGTGTAGCCAGCCGCATAGGTGAGAGATTTGGGGTAGCCCTTAAAACGCGCAATCGCAACCCGCAGGAAGTCCGTGCCGACTACAAGCGGCTTTACTTCGTAGAGCGATTCAGCGCCCTTTTGCAGGAGGAAGATTTCGAGCGGTTCGTTGTCGCCCTGCATAAATACGGGCGCGGGCACGCTCCTGTCGGAAGTCAAACTCTGGACAAGCTTCTTGTTCTCAACGTCTATAAAAAGAGTCATACAAGAAGCTGACTTGTCAAATTATTAGTTGAAATTTACAGCGTATTTGGCCCCCTACTTTTTTAAACATTTTAGACATCATACGGCGACTTGATTTATATTCGGCGATCTTTCAATGCCGTATTGATTCCGTCTATGGAAAATTATTTGTCGAGAATTTGATTAGCCAATTTGGAAATTTCGGAATCTGCGATCGAGGACATAGGATAAATGTCTTTCGCCTTCAAATATGCGAGTAAAGCGGTCCATTTATCGCCGGACTCAAGCGCTTCCTCCGCCTTTGCCATCGCGGCCGCGAATGCCGAAACCCTTATTGTAAGGTCGGCGCGTATGCGGTTTAGTTCGCTGTCTTCGGGAAATTGTCTATGCACCTTTTCTACGATTTCCCACGCCGCAAAATTGTTCTTGAGTCGGGAGAGTTCCTTCGCCTGCCCGATCGAAGTTTCAATAATTTCCATGCGTTTCATTATTTCCAGAAATGTTTTGTTCCTACTGGAATCCGCAGCCAAGGCGGCCGCAAAACGGAATCTGTCGTTGAAAATTCCGCGGAAATCCTTTTGGGCATAAAGCCTGTCAAAATCGGTCACGGCGACATCCTTTAAATCGACCTTCCCTATCATCGTTTTCAGAAATTCCTGAATCTTGGGATTCGTAGGCCAAAAATTGACGGCGTCCTGCAGCGCGGTTTCGACCGCAGGCTGGTTTCGCGTCTGCGCGGCGACAAGCGCTTTTTGCAACGCCAAATCGCTGAGTTGCCTCGACGTCTGGATAAACGCCTCTATTTGCCCCGAATCAAAGTCCTTCACATAACTTTGTATTTCTTTCAATATCTCCTCCGCGCGCTCGACGTGTTTCACTTTTACGGCGTTTATGAGCTTGTCGGTATCGCGAAGGTAGCGCATAATTTCGCGTTTTGAATCCATCGGAAATGTCTTTACGGACGCGAGATTTTCGCCCAGAAAAAACGCCTCGAGCATTCGTTGGGTCGCGGAATGTATTTCGCCCCTCGATATCAGGTATTCGGCGGCTTTCACGGCATTGTCCGTATCGTTTATCGCCTCTTTGCAAAGCGCATCTATCGTCGAGGTCGTAAGTTTTATGTCGACACCTCCGAAGACCTGCCCCTTCAAAGAGTCTATGCCTTCTATTTTCCCGTCTTCGGCCGCAAATAAATAACGGTAAAAATCGTTTGCTATCATTGCGTGGTAATATCTGCGCTGGAGGAAAAACTGCACGATCAGACTTTGAAAATCCAGTTTTTGATTTACGCGCGAAGCGGCCTCGTAGGATTTATTCTCCCGAAGTTTCGCCTCGGTTTCCTGCAGACGCTTTTTGATCGGGTCAAGTTCGTAGTCGCGTGTCGGCGGCGGCGTGGCGTCCTTGCCGCGCATCATTTGTATGAATTCCTGACGATCCATGCTTGCAATATTGCGCATTCCCGACTCCTTCCTGGCTCTGTCCTTTTCCAACGCCTCGTTTTGAATCGCCAATTTCTCGATTTTGCGGGTTGTCTGCCAGAAATTCACCACCTTGTCCGCTATCGTTCTACAAAGCTGGTCGTCCATCGGATAATCTTCTGCTTTGAAAAGCAAGCGCCACGCGTCGAGCGTTCTTTCGGAATCGCTGCCTCCGCCCTTCCCCGCCAACCGTTGGCTTATGTCGACGAGAAGCTGGTTGTAGGACAAATCCTCCTTTGACGTTGACGGAGGGGAATTGAGATATTTTTCGAACCGTGCACGAACCAGTTTCTGCTGGACATCGTCGATTTTCTTTCCGGACATATCGACAAGGTTGTTTTGATTGCCGAGAACGGACAACAATGCATTGTTGTCGACTTGCGTCAGTCCGCCGAGGTTCAGCGGCAATGCCCCCGGACTTTGCGCCTCCTGCGAACGCGCATTGCTCGGAGTCGCTTCGGAAGAGGCAGGAGCGGAGCTCGGAGATTGAACTTCGTTCGATGCGGAATTTATCGGCGGTGTTTGAGGCGAAACCTTTGGAAGTTCCTGCGCAAGCGACACAGAAGCCGAGAAAAGCAGAAGATACACCGTGATTTTATACATGATTAAAGCTTTCTAAAATTTGTCATCACCAATTTTCCGTCTCCGTCTATGCGTACCCGGAAATCGTATCGTTGCCCGACGTTCGGATTGAACCCCTTTACTTCGGCGGGAACAAACAGGGGCATGCTATTATTCGAAAAGGTCTTTAATAAAATTATCCTGCCCCTGCCTTCGGAATAGGCAAGTTGGCTGTCTACCGAAGCCGTAAGCGCATATTCATTTCCGGAAAACGACTTCGGATACTCGATGTATGCCTCAATGGGCAGACTTGTCCTGTCGCCGTTTTTTGAAGATTTTGATTTTACCGAGTATATTAACCCTCCGGCAATGAAGACCGAAACAAGGGGGATCAATATCGCAACTATAATCGGACGCCTGTCTCTCATAAATATCGATTAATTTAAATTTCTATTGGGATTTATCAAGAATATAATGACGCATAATCCGAGCAAAACAATATCGCGTACGATTATTCCGAGATATCCGCCGGCCGAACCATCTCCGCCGAAACAGCCGCACGATATGTTCAAGCCGCGAAGCCATGACAAAAGTACCGCAGCTATAAAGGCTGAAAGCATAAGGCAAATTATGTATGCGGAAGCCTTACACACGGCTTTCGACAAAAGCGCAACGGCGCAAACGAGCTCCAGCGCCGGCAGGAAATATGCGACCGCATACGCCAAATACTTCGGCAAAATTTGATAGTTCATTACCGCGATATAGAATTCGTCCGGACGCAGAATTTTCGAAACGGCGGCGTAGGCAAAAACTCCGGCCAAAATCACGCGTGCACTACACAATACTATTTGTTTGTATTTTTCCATTTTGTCCAATCGTCTTTGAGCACAAACACATTTTCTATTTGGCATTCGTGCCGCAGTTTGTCGGCAATTGCCCTGCTGGAATTACACCGTCCGAAATCGCAATATACGAGAACCGTCGCATCGGGTGTCCAAATATCCAGAAATTCTCCGAGTTGGGCATCAAACTTTTCTTCGGAAAGATTTACCGCGTTTTCGACATGCCCCTTCTTGAAATCCTGCGACTTGCGCGCATCGACGATGACGAGATTTTTAGGCAGACGGTTTATTTGCGAAAGCGTAATCTCGTCCGGTTTTAGCGACAAATCCGGCGCGTTCGGATTTAGCCAAAAGTTTGCGATAGCAAAGGCGCCGCTTGCAAATACAATAACCCAAATGTTCCTAATCGTTTTCATATTCGAAAAATCTTGTCCACTCGGGAATATAGTCGGCTACCCCTTCAAGAATTACCATTTTAATACGGCGATTGTCCCTTGCGATATTTTCCCAGGCCTTGCGATTACGCCAATCCGAAAATTCTCCCAAATATATTGAGATATTTCCGTCTTTAAATTTTGAAAAAGAATCGTCAGCTTGTGGGTTTAATAAAATCTTACGCTTCGCCTTTATTGCAGACAATTCGGATAGATTTTTTACGTTGCATATTATTGCACTCTCAAATTCTCCCTTGGGAGGAATATTCGCGGTTAATATGCAAACATCGTTTTCCCTGCAGAATTGCGCAAGCTCGCTACCGAATCTTGTACCGACTTGCCTTTCCGACGGCGAAAAAAGTAAATATTTTATGCATTTGGAATTGCCGCAAACGACATCGCAGTTGGATAGGAATGTTAAATTGCAGTTTCGCGATAATATATATGAAAATGCATATAATGCAGAAATTGAAAATACACTTAACAGTAATACTGCGGAGTAGAATTTTGCTGAGAGCAAATATTTCCGATTGTGCATTATGGCAAGCGCAAGCATTGTAAGCGGTATTATCCATAATACCCAGAAGTTTGCCACATTACTAAATGACGCGCATAAAAAAAAGCAAATCCACGTTGCAAATTCGGCAGCATTTATCGTATTCCTTTTGACGGGAAATGTAACACAAAATATAAATACCCAAAATGCGATATAACAGAATCGTACAAAAAATCCGTATCTGCACATAAATTCGAGATGCGAATTTATCATCGAAATATAGCTTTCGGGATCGTCGGGATTCTGATACCAACGCATATAGATTTCGGCGGGAGACTTTTCTACGACAACCCCGCTTGGTGCGTCGGCAAGCATTTTCATTCCCGACAAATATATGTCGGCACGGCAATTCGCGGAGGAGCTTTGTAATGTCGCCATATTTTCCATTCGAGTTGCAAGGAGCGAATTAAAATATATGAATCCCAGAACGCCTGCCGCCGCAAGCAATGCGAATACTCTAAGGCTGTTGTATTCGATTTTGGCAAAGGCAAAAAATATCGCCATTGAAACAATAAGCGCAACAAATGCTCCGCGAGACTGCGTTTGCGCAAGAAAGTAAAATAAGACCAATGATAATATTATTGAAATCCAAAATCCGTTTTTTTTGAATATCGCCGCAAAAGCCCAACTTGCGGCAATTGCGCAGGCGATGAACGCGGCTGTTCTATTCGCGCTTCCGATACCGAAACCGAACCAGTCGAGCCGCTCAGCTCCTATTTGCGCAATAAACAGCGTCATTTTTCGATTATTGTTCCCCACGCTTGGGCAATCGGTTTTGTGGGCAAAGTTACCATATATTTTCTGTCGGCAACTTTACCTATTGCCTTTTCAATCGGGTATGCTACTTGGTTTAAATAGTCGCCGACATAGATCGGGTGTCGCAAAAGATAGAACTTGTCCACTGGCGGCGTCTTCCAGTCGGGATTGCTTGGATCTGGTACAAAGTTTATCATATATTTGAAAAATTCGAGCGAAAGATTGTTTATTTGCGCGTTTGTGGCATGTCCGAGATTTTCTCCGGCTTTGAAAATTACCGCATACCCAAGGTCTATCATCTTCTGATAAAATCTTGTTGCCGCCGGATAACCGTATTCGAGTTCTCCGGTAGTCACAAGCCAAACGATATTCTTTGCATTCAGCGTAGGTGTGTCATAACTTGAATTTACGTGGATATGTATTCCCGAAAAATATTGCGGTTTGCGAAGCGCGATTCTATGGGCAATTTGTCCGCCACCGCTGAATCCGTATATCATGGCGGAATTTTTCGGAAGCGTGAATTTGTGCAATACACGGCGGTATCCGTTTTCCCACTCTGAAAGTCTGTCGTTAAACATAAAATCATAGTCTTTCGACTGTTTCTCGGTCATTTCGTCCGAACTTGTCGCAATCAAATATCCGCCGAAATTCTGCCATGTAATGACCGCAAGGTTGTTTTCGTCGGCAAAGCGAAGCAGGTGTTTAAAGGAACTTTCGTCGGAAGATACTATTCTTTTGAGCTTTTCCGTATCTTTGTCCCATGTACAGATTGCCAATAATCCGCGAACGCACGGCGTCTTGGATTCCCGCGCGGCCGCGTTTTTTTCCTTCGTCCACGACGGCGGCATTCGCAAGACAAAAACAATTTCTTCCGGTTTTGTACGCTTTTTCCAATCCGCTTTCGCCGCCTGAGTTTTTGCGTCTGTGCGTTGGATAATTACAAAAGTGCGGTCTTTTTCGGAAAGAAAATTCGGAGATTTTCCGACCTGCGCAAATACTGCAATCGGCAGAATAAATAAGGATAAGATGATAATTCTTAACCGCATTACGGAGCTTGGATTTTCTTCCACGATTCGAGCAATTCCTTTGTCCTAAACGGACATTGAAGTTCGGGCTGTTCGGAAAGTAGCAGAAGTTCGTTGTCTGAATTTGAAATGTCAGAATACACGTCTTCGGTGGGCTTTTTGTCGCCGCGCCAGATCGCAAGCTCCTCGTCGAAAAATTGGCGGACAAACTTTTCAAATTTTGCACTGCGATTATGCCCCGTATTGGATATATTTACCCATATCCACGGACGTTTGTTTTTGCGCCCTTGATAGTAAAAACCGAACGATGGCTGCCAACGAAGCCCGTCTTGGTCGCCGCAGGCGACTATTCCGCGAGCTTTGGTAATTTTGCTGCCGTCTTTCGGATAATCCCAAAATTGCGCCGAATACGCACACCATGCGATAATTCTGTCTGGACACCAATCCACAAATCGACTGACAAATTGCGCTCCGCCCGAAAATCCATAAAGAATAATCGGCAAATCCTTTCCGTAAACGCGCTTGATTTCGTCAAGCAACGCCTGCCCCGAACCTTGTTCCGGCCAATAATAACCTTTGCGATTTTCCAATAAATCCTCCGCCAATGACGAATAATTAAGCGCAATCACCCCAAGATTGTTTCGCTTCGCAAAATCCATCCACGGCGACTCTTTCAAGAAAAATGTTCCGTCAGTGTTCATTCCAGGGGCAAGTACAAGTATTGCGGATTCCTCCTCTGAAACAGGTAGGCTTGTAAAATTGAACGTATTTTCCGCATATAATGTTGCATTCAATAAAAATGAGGTGTTTATAAAAATAATAAAGACTGTAGCTCTTATTCTATTCATTTTATTAAAACGTATATCGCAAATATTTTTGTTTCTGATTTATCATTCATTAGTTCTATTTTTATAGCGTCGCGCAACCTTCTTCCAGTCGAAACTGGAGTGACCTCTATCGTATACTTTCCATCTTCTTCTGTATTCTTAGTCGTGAATTTTGAGCTATCACAAGTAATGGAATCCATTTTCCATTTAGGATCGTTGATTACGAGTCTTATAAATTTTGATTCTAATTTAGAGCCCTTTTCCCAATATATTAAACGAGGTTTTATTTCTATTGGATTTAATATATTTATTTTTAAGGTTAGTCTTATTTGTGGTTGAGAAATATCATCAGTATGTACAATAACCTCTTTTTCCTGCAAACCTTGCCTATCCCCTATGTTAAATACTCCATTGATTTTTCCAGTTTCATTCGGAGCATAGGTGTTTTTTTCAAGCTTCGTGATTGTACAAGAACAAGATGTCTCTACCTTCGTTATCGTTATTGTTTTGGATGAATCATTTTTAAATTTAAAATTGAAATTGTAAGTTTGGGAACTTGGGAAATTTTCATCTTTTAGAATAAGATTATCAAAGTTTAGCTGCGCAAATATTAAATTTGTCGCAAGTAATATTTGGAAAAATATAAATACTTTCATATTTATATTGATTTTTCGACCAACAAACGGGCGTAATGCACTTTCTATATATGTATTTCCAAATTTCAATCCGTATGCAAATGTTTTGCAAGATATATTAATGTAACGAGCTATGTAAGAAAGAAAGAGAACTATTTTCATTTAATTTTTGGATGCATAGTTATTGGTATTGAAAATGTACGCAATAATTTATTAGACATAAACGATAAATTAATTGCCCCTTCGTAGCATTTATCATAATCAATATTATCTTTGAGTACAAAGACAATATGCACCTTGGCCATCAGCTTACCTAGCTTTGTCATTGTTTCTAAAATAGTATAATCAAAGATATCGGGAATGGATATTATATTAATATCTGTTATTTGATTTGTTTCGCATTCAGTAAAAATATCAAATTCATAAACAGTTTTAGGCAGGTATTCATTGTCATATATCCTATATGGTTCAATATAAACAGTAGCACTATCGTCAATCAGTCCAGTTATTTTAATAAGATGACTCTGAAGTTTCCGATCTGATGTATTCACAATAATATATGTATCAACAAGTCCAGTTTTATTATAATATGAAGGATCTAACATAAATTCTATATTGCTTTTAGAATTTGTAGAAATCTTATTTGGTTTTTTTATTTCACTTATGCAACCACAAGGTACCTGTATCGAAATAATATCCGTTTTAACATTATCAATACTTTCTATTGGAATTTTTACTGGGATTTTCAGGCCTCCAGAGGCGACCAAACCAAGATCAACTGATTTGGGTATTTTTATATGCTCTCCGATAGAATAATCAATAAAACTACCGGTATTACAGACTATGTTTTTTTTCTTCTTATGTGTAATATCGGGAAAGTGACGAATAACTACTTTATTTGAAGCGATACATTTTCCAACACGCAAGTACCTACCAGTCGTATATTTAAACAACTCACTTACCGCATTTATGTCTATTAAATGTCGTTTATACATGAATATATCATATATGTAAAATTTGCCAGAATCAGAACATTCAATCAATCCCAATTCTGGTTCGCTATTCGATAAAACTGGCTTTAATTCAAATACAATCCAAACATTGTCTTTTAAACTACCGATACCACTTGTTGAAATTTTACTTGGAACATCGAATTTTGACAATGATTCTTGAAGTTGTAACAGGTTTATTTCTTTTCCTAAGTATTCTTTTGGAGAATCAATATTCTTAATTCTATGAAGTAAGACCGCAAAAATAATATCACCTCCATTAGAGATATAACCTAATAGGTTTGTCGTCGAAAAAACGAAAAGAATAAATAAAACTATTTTCATTGAATGGATCTAATCGAATTTAAAATATCTTCAGGACTTCTACCTTTCTTATAACTAATTTTTTTATCTAAATCAATAATCGTCCATCCAGATGGAATTTCTGGTGTTTTTTCGCGAAGTTTAACTCCCGGAATAAATTCAACTTCGGAAACAGAAACCGTCATTGTAAATCCATTTTTGTCTAAAAGATTAATCAATTTTCTTACAAGTTTATTGGGTATGATTATATTTGTATCTTTAATCTGAATACTGCCAATAAAAAGAGTTTCTATTCTTAAATAGGCTTGTCCTTCTTCATTAAGATATGTATTTATATGCTTACGTAAAATAGGTTGACCTAATGATAAATCTAATATTGCTTCAATTTTATTTGTTGGTGTATTAGCATAAAGATTAATTATGTCATTATCTCGACTGATTTCTATTTTGGGATAGTTCAACTTGCCATTCAACGCATCTAATATGGTGCATTTTTTCGGTCGAAAAAAATAAAATCCATTAATAAAAAAACATTTTCCAGTATAATATTCTTCCAAAGTGTCAAGCGGAGATGGAACGTCTCTGGATAAATACACTTGATTGTTATTTATAGGGTCTTCTTTATTATATGCTGTTGAATATAGGAATTTCTTCCAGATTTTCCCATCGAAAGAATATGTTACCTTCTCCGAGGTTTTATCTGAAATAGTATTTGTAGTACGGTTGAACATGGGAGTTTGAAGTTCGAAGAATTCCAGAACTATTAATGGTTCCGCTACAAAGGAAAAAAATGAATCACACATCGCTTTTGAGCGCGAATTGTTGTCTTCTTTGCCATCCTTAATATCTACTGACTCCATTGTATATGCGATTCGCACACTTTCTACTGCTGGCTTCAAAACTCCATGGGCAAAGAGAATGCTAATATATAAAACGAATAATACTGTTATTGCTTTCTTTTTCATAATCAATCCGACGTAACATAAGTTCTTGTACCTTCTGATAAACGACCTCCAGATTTCACCATTTCGACTTCAAATATGTTGCTAGTTTTCTTGATTCCTCCCTCAAATGACACTGTTTTTTTTATCGTTCCATCTACAGAAACCCAATACTCACATGTACTTGAAACAACGTTATTGCATAAATAGTTTTGGCGATAATAACAATCGCTAGCACTTCTATCTGTACAAAATACATAAGGCGATGTATCTGCGCGACAACGTAAATTAACTGCGCCTCTCGTTAGTGTTTCAGTCGTGGATGTGCGTCCGCGCTTATACGAATCATAAACGAGACAAACTGTTTCTCTTGTCTCTTCGCATGAACGAGTTTCATTTGGAACCTCACAAGAAGGATGATAGGAAGTATCTATCATTCTACATTTCGCAGCGTATAGTGTAGCGACAAATAAACTTATAGTGGTTAAAATAATAATTTTTTTAGTTTTTTTCATAATATTATTGAGTTAAGTTTGAGATATTTGATTTGCTAAAAACAAGAGGGTTCCCTTCTTCTACATAAATGAGTATTTTTTCAATTTTACCATTTGAAAATAATACACGTCTAATGCATTTATCATTTACATATTCCGAAATTTCTTCATCTTTTACAATTGTTTTATACGATGTATTATTAATTATCCTAAATATATACACAAGCCTATCTCCCTTAATCCCACTTTCCTCAAGAAGAATTCCATTTTCATATATCGACTTATATTTTGTATTGCATAGAGTGCGATAAAGGTATGATCTTATATTGCCATTATTGTCTATCTCTCTGATTAAATTGCCTTCATCATCGTACGCTTTTGTAAGACTTATTTTCCAATTGTTTTCACCTGCAAGTTTCTTTTCAATTTTTCTAATTTTCATCGAAGCGTTGCCTGGGGTACCGATATACGAAGTTCGAGTTTGCTCGCCAGTATGCGGATTTTGCTCTATTTTTACAGCCGTTCTCAAGCTGTAATCCCAAACCTCGGCATATTTGTTTTCGGGCTTCTTGTATGAAATCCGCGATTCTTTCGTTTTCATTTCGCGTTTTCGGTCTGCAACAAATACCCCATCAGTATATTCAGAACTGTATTTATCAAAGATTGGATTTCTTACTGCATATTCGCCGCCGCTATCTGAAACGATTATCCCCGTCGTTGCGTCCCATTCAATAAACCCCTTGTTATCTTCCCCGATTTTTTGTTCAAATTTATTGATTGGGACATTTGCCGACATTTCCCCTTCTTCTTTCTTTGTAAGGATATTTCTATTCTTCTTTTTCGCTTCGGCTGAGTACCTATATTCTTCTTTCTTGCCGTCAGCAAACGTAATTGAAGATATCGATTTTAACAACTTCCTTTGATTCGTTATGCCGTCTTCGGCAAATGTGTCGCATTCACTGTATGTTATAAACAAAGCTTTCTTATCGTTCGGAAAAACTATCTTGGTTAAAAATCCATCTTTATTATAAGCAAATTCCATTTCCGTTGAATTTTTGCCAACATTATAGACCATACGAGGACGATTGCCGTTTTCGTAGGATATTCTAAATGTATCGGCATCTTTACCTTCGCAAAACGAAACAAGCCTTCCGTTCTTTAATAAATATCTATTTCTCGAGTCATCTACATTTTCTATGCAAATAGAGTCGTCTTTGGCTATGTTCAGCTTTAATTTACCTGTTGTATTTAAAATGTACGTTTCCTTATACCCCCTTTCCGCCTTTTGTGCCTTATTAAAAGTGTAAGGTCTAAGGTTGGGAGCAATCCAACGGTACCTATTGGCGGACAACTTCACAACATTTGAATCGAAAAATGGAATTGTCCAGTATGCGCCAAGATATTTGGGTTCTTGGCGAGGATCGGACGAAAACTTAAAAAATAGCTCCGCGCTACGTCCATTCCCAAGCGCAATATCGCAAAAGACTTTATCAACTCGAACGAACCCGTTTGTGTCGGAATTGCCCACTGGAATTTGACCGAAAGAATGCGATACCTGCGCCGACAAAAATGAAGCGCTTAAACACAAAACAAAAAACGCCACCACGCCTCTACATAGAGGCAACAGATGGCGTTTCTGTTTTAAATTGTTCATTATTCTCCAAGCTCTATCGACATACATTCGCCAGGATCGGGATCCGGCGGTTCGGGTGGAGTTGGATTGCAAGGGTCTTCATCCGCCCATGCGGTTAATGAACAAAAAACGAACATCGTCGACAACATCAACATCAAGAATCTGTTTTTCATACAACCTTTCTGTTTGTTCTGTTTTAAGAATAAGTTTTATTATTTCAATTTGTCAAGTGTTTTTTATATTTATGATACACATTACTCAATGCGAACAGCCGTAAAATTTCCGAGACCGATGCAACCGACAACGTTACACGATATAATTGGGAGATAACTAAATAAAACCGTGAAATTTTTATTGGCATAAATTCCTACTTTAACTGAGAAAGTTCGTAAGAGCGTTTCTACCGCTCAGGCGCATTGCGGTGATTGAAGCATACAAGCCGAAGTACGAAGCCGCCCTCAGACATCTGAAAAGTGAGGCCGCCAAAACGTCGAAAGACGTTTTTCTAAACAGGGAGCACATTCCGTATTTGAACGACATCGGAATGTATCTAAAGGAAATCGTAAAGCCCGTTGCCGAGAAATTCAAGCCCGAGGGGGAATTCGACGAGTCGGACGACTATTGGGTTCGCGTCCATTCGGGAATGGTCTATTTTGCGACGACTTGGCTGGAGGAACTTTCAAACCAAGGTGAAATGCTAAAAACTGGCGAAGCGCGTCCGCCAAAGCTGAAGGACACCCTTCGTCACATAGGCGATTTCTACGAATTTTTCGCCGAAACGCACGCAGGTAAGAACTATTTCAAAGGCAGGCTCGGGCGGCAATTCCCCGTAAAGTTCAAGCCAAAGAACTATATTCACGACAACCAGCCCTACCACTACTGGGCTTATCTTCCGCAAAAATACGATAAAGAGCCGCTGCCGCTCGTATTCTTTTTGTGCGGCATAGGCGAATTCGGGACAAGTCTCGACGCGGTCCTTACAAACGACCTGCCCAAGCTTCTCGAAACGCGGAAAGACTATCCGTTTGTCGTAATCTCGCCGCAGGACAACGACAGGGTTTCGCGTCCGCCCTATTTCAACGAAATCCTCGCCGACGCGAAACGCCGCTTCAAGATAGACGAGGACAGAATTATCGGAACTGGGCTGAGTTCGGGCGGCACCGGAATTTGGCGTTGGGCGTTGAACAACCCCGATGTCTTTGCGGGTATAGTTCCCGTTTGCGCCGTAATGCCGTTGGAGAAAATCAAACAATTAAAGGATATGCCCGTTTGGATATTCAACAACGAATACGACAAGGTTTGGATTCAGGAAATCGCCATAGCGAATATGAGGGGCAATCCGAATTTCAAGTATACCATTTTTGCGGGAGCCAAAGGCCACGACGCTTGGAGCAAGGCGTATAGCGTAAAAGGCTTGGAGGAATGGATGTCGAAGCTCGACAGAAAAAACAATTCGGACAACGCTTCGAGCGTTCTTGCGCAATACAAAACCGAAAACAAACTTACGCTCCCGAAGGTTAAGGTCGAAAAGGGGCAAAACTACCTTATGCTCGCGTTCGATCCCACGGCGAAAAACGGCAAATATGCTACCATTTTAAACGCCCATTCCTCGCGCTACGGTTCGCTCCACGATTCGTATTTATACGACGCGCTAAGCGCAATCTACCAATTCCAGCATTTCGAGATGAAGCAGCCGGCGACTCCGCGCCCCGTCCGTTTCATAAACATAAAAAAGCCCGACGAATACAGCTTTGCGATTCCGATAAAAAACTTCCAGAAAGTCGATATAAAACCACCGTTCGAAGTTAGGGATTTGCCGTCATATAAATGTTACAGCGCGTATTTTGTCTCCGAAACCGAAGAACCGTCGGCGGCATTCAACAGGCTGCGGCGTATGGCGACCGAAGCGGGGTATTCGCCGACGGGGCAGGACAGGATTGTCTACCTGCAAATGCTTTTCTCAGACCGCAACATTTACGAACTGCAAGTGGGAATCAGGTAATGGAGGGAATTTTCTATTTCGGCGACCAGTTGAGGTGGAATTTGGGATTCGAAACCCCGAATATCGCGGGTGCAATGGTTGCCGCAGCGATTGCGTTTCTTTTGCCGTTTACCTCTAAAATTCCCGACAAAAAGCGGCGGCTATTTGCATTTGCCGTTTTGTCCGCCGTAGAAATTTTGCTATGGGCTGTCTTGGCAAAAACATATTCGCGCGGCGCACTTGTCGCTGCGGGCATTTGTTTTATATGCTGTAATGCGTTTATGTTTTCCCGATCCGAAAGTAAATGCAGGATTTTGGGAATTGCGTTGGCAAAGGCGGTTGCGGTATCGGCAATTTTGCTTTATACGGGTTTTGCGAACAGAATATCTCCCTAATATATCAACAACGACGGCTCGACTTCCGGAAGAATTGCGCTCTGGACGGGAGGGCTTAAAATGGTTGCGCAAGCTCCCGTCTGCGGCTGGGGTGTGGACAAGTCGGGCGAAGAATACATAAACTGGTATCAGGATTTTTCCGACGAACGCAAATATGCGGGAATGGTGAACAGCTACCTGCTTGTCGCGGTAGAACGCGGATTGCCCGCTTTGTTTGCCGCGCTTTCGATTCTTGCATTTTTGCTTTTTGCCGACTTCCGCCTGTGGCAAAAAAACGGGGATTTATTGGCACTCGCTTTGGGGTTGGCGTTGTTGTCGCTATGCGTTTCGAATGTTTTCAGCACGCTGTGGATAGTTTCGTCAATCCGATACACGGGTACAACCATTGCCGCAGTTTCCGTGATTTACGCGATTTTTAAAGGGCGGAAAATTTTGGCTTTTGCGAAAATTTCAATACTTTCAATCGTCTCTGCTGCTTCAATTTGTATGTGCCTGTATCTTGCGGGACTTGCCCTGAAACCGAAGTTTATTTCAAAACATTCGGACCACATAACACTTGTCCCTAATAAGCCGACCGACAAACGTATCGCCGTTATAGCAGACAAAGACACATTCGGAAAATACTTCGGCAAAACGCTTCGCAAAGCCTATGTAAAGACAAACCCCGAAACCGTTTTGGACATATACTGCGAAATTCCCAAAAACGCGGAAGGATACGGCAAATTCATCGTTACGGGAAAATTCGCCCAAATTTTCCAGCCGCCGATATCGGCGAAAATAGTCTACATAAATCCAATCGGCAATCCGCCACCCCCAAGCGGCCTAACCAACGCGACAATCTACCTCCCCCGCTTCGACATCTACAACCAAAACACCAAATGGATAAACGCCGCCCAAAAGGTTAAAATTAAGTGCATTTCAACAGAATCACCCTCTGCTCAAATTTTAAACACACTACTTCAACTGGTATTTTAGCGTAACTGCCGAAATTTAGTCCAGGAGAAAGAAAGTTTTTAATTTGGTTATTTATCTTGACGCTATTCTCCTTTTGGACTTAGATCTTCTTAGAATATGGCGATTGCGAAATGAGTTGTATAGATATATTGAATAATTTTGGTTTCGAAACAAACGCAGACGCCAATACATCTGTCTATTTTGTTAGAGATCTCCATAGCCTTATTAAAACCCCCAAAATAAATGCCCATATATTAATTTCATTGGAATCTGCGGGGAAACTAGGGGTAGATGCAGTCTATTTTAGATTTTTTGATGACGGAAGACCGCCGCTCCCTCAGTTGTACATTTTTGATGATATAGCAAACCCCAAAGACGCAGAATTCTATACGAAGAAGCACAAGGATATTTGGAGCAGTTGCTCAGTCCCTGCATTCATAATTGTTGGGAAAACCACAATAAGACTATATGACGCATGCGCTCCTGTTAAATTTAAAGAAGATAAGATGCAATCTACGCCGACAAGCATAATAGATTTGTCTGATATATCATCTGCTATCGGTAAATTCAATGCGGCATCGTTTAACAACGGTACATTTTGGGAAGAACAAGAGCGGCAAAATTTATTTACAAGTAATAAAGGCGCATCTCAGCGACTTATAAAGGGGCTAAAAAAAATTAGGCAAAAATTTCTACAAGAAGACTTACTTCCGAATCAACTATCGGATAAATTGCTTATAATATGCATATTAATAAAATACCTCGAAGAAACTGGCGTTGATGAAGAATCTCATCAAAATCGGGCTTGCGATTTCTTCCTAAAAGAAACGGGATGCGCAAATCTTGTAGAAATCATAACGAAGGGAAAAATCGTTCCGTTACTAGACGCATTAGCGCGACACTTTAATGGGGGTGTTTTTTCTTTTTCGGAAGATGAAAAACTTAGGATAAACAAAGCTGACTTATCAAAATTGGCGACATTTTTTGAAGCAGGGTATCACGACAATCTATTTGGTTGGCGTGAATATTCATTTGAATATATACCCATAGAACTAATCAGTAATTTTTACGAAGAATTTCTTGATCTTAATAAGAAAGAAGTTGATCGAGAAAAGAAAGATACTGGAGTCGTATATACTCCAAGCTTTCTTGTAAATTTGCTAATCGATGAGCTATTACCGTTATCGAAAGATACTCCAACGGATATAAAATTAATTGACCCCGCCTGTGGATCTGGAATATTTTTGGCAACGGCTTTTCGCAGGCTTGTACAATGTTGGAGAATTAAAAACATAGCCAAAGGGAAGAAACTTGGAAATACCGATCCAGAATTGTTAAAACGAATATTGACTAAGAATATATTTGGAGTAGATATAAATAGAAATGCGGTAAATCTGACAATTTTCAGCCTGCAACTGGCGTTGTGTTCTATGTTAACACCAAAACAAATTTGGTGCGAGTTAAAATTCGACAATCTTTTACAACAAAAAAACATAAGGTGCGATGACTTTCTTCTAACAATAAATGAAAGCCGACAACAAAAGGACTTTGATCTGGTATTAGGGAATCCTCCTTACGAACAAAATAAAAAGAATGTAATTAGTTATAACAAAATACTAGAGAGAGGCATGGATAACCCACAAGGTGAATTGTCCCTTTTATTTTTAGAAAAATCTATGCAAATATTGAAGCCAGATGGCAAACTGTGTTTTTTACTGCCCTCCGGACCATTGCTATACAATTCCCATTCTCTAGAATTTAGAACGCAATTTTTTACTAATTATAACGTAACTCAGATTATTGATTTGGTGTATTTCAGACGCATACTTTTTGAAGCTACAGTTACTACATTGGCACTTTTTGTAGAAAATGCAAAACCTAAAGATGAAGCGCCAATAAAGCATATTGTACCTAAACGGACAAAAGTATCTAAAGATAAGATATTTTTTGAAATAGACCACTACGACTTTCATGCCGTTCCCAGAAGTAAAGTATTAGCTGACCTTAGCGTTTGGAAATCAAACATACTAGGCGGATATCTCGTATATAATATTGCAAATAAAATTGCAAATAGCTTTAACATTAAAATTAAAGACATACCTGATCTGAAAATATTTGGAAGTATATCCGATAAATTAAAAAATGAATACGACAGTATTCAATATGATTCTCGGCAGAAATTCTTTTTTAATTCTGACTGCCCCCCCAAAAGCACCTATAGAAAATTGTGGAGCATTAAGAAAAGCATAAAATTTGACGAGAAATTCCCTTCGGAATTTGATGTTTATGGTAAGAACAATCATGCAATTGGTATTTTAGCAAAAGAAGAAACAATAAACTTATTGCATAGATATTTAGTTAAAAATAGCTCGTTTTTTAGATTGCTTTTAGCCGCTCAAAGTAATCGGCAAGCAATTCGCAGCCCTTATATAATAGAGGCAACAGACCTAAAAAACCTTCCGTATGATGCCGACGGAACTCACATTCAAGAGTTACTTTCATATAGAGACAAAATCATAATTGATGACTTTGTTAAATACCAACTGGAATCATTGGGAAATGGAGAAAAAGCCAAAATAAACATAAGAAATGCAACCGAAGAACAAATCATAGAATATTCTGATGTTTTATGCCGCGAATTGAACGAGTTTTTCAAAACTGAAACAAATGAATTTTTCTTGGGAAGCGTTACTTTCGGTCCATCATTTGTCTGCTGCAAATACGACTTTGGGATAAAAACATCGAAATCAATTTTATTCAACAAAACAACAAAAGACATTTCAGCCCTATTAGAATATAAATCTCCGTCAAGTTCTTGCCGTTTTGGTAGAATAATTCGAATATACGGTAAAAATGAGTTCACCATAATTAAGCCCATAAAATTAAGATATTGGTTGAAGTCCACGGCATTGTACGACGTAGATGAAATATTAAAGGAGTCGATTGATGGATAATTGTGTGCAAATATACGGCGATGGCTTACCAAACAAATGCATATATAAAAATTTGCTGCAATTTCTTGATGAGTCTTTCTCTACATTCAAATTTCCTAAAGAATCAGATGGTAGCTTCAAAAAATCAGAAGACGAAATAACCAAGGCACTGGTTCACCACATGGACCGTACACAAGAACTCAAATCTGGGCATTTCAAATTCAATAATCAAGAACCCACCAGTAAGGTTGATGTAGGAGTGTATATGGGACGAGATTATGATGATCGTAATACAACCCCTTTTTTTGTCATTGAAGCCAAACGATTACCAACCCCAAAATCCTCCCAACGAGATCCGAATGAATATGTATATATAACTCCGCAAATAAAAGGGCATGGCGGAATAGAACGATTTAAAATGGAAAAACATGGGAAAGGACATGCCGAGGCCGCAATGTTTGGATATATACAAGATGGAACATCTCCGTTGGATTGGAAAGATAGAATAAATGAAATTATAAGGGATGTTGCAAAAAGCAGAAAAGACTTTTGGTCCGAAGATGAAATACTGAGAGATTCAACTCTTATTCCAAATCGCTTTTACTCTACGCACAGCAGAATAAGCGAAGAACCAATTCTACTTTGGCACTTTTTTGAGCAAGAAAAATAAGATGAAACATTTTCATTATCAATCTCGTATACCATAGAAAGACAATTAGAAATCCAAATGGACATAGAAGATCATATTAGAAATATTTTATCAGAAAAAGCAATCATAATAGTAGGTGCAGGGGGTTCTCAAGGCGTAAAAACATTTGATGGCAAAGAATTTCCATCAGGAAGCAAACTCGCAAAATATCTATTTAAAAAGTGCGATGAAGAAGATTGCGATGCTAATGATTTAGGTGATGCCAGTAGTCTTTTTCGCGCAAAATACGGAGATTTAAAATTAATATCCGAAATTAAATTTATTTTAAATGTAGGATACATCCCTCCTTCCCAAAAAACAATATATAACTTACCTTGGATTAGGTTTTATACGACCAATTACGACAATGTCATCCCACTTTCCATTCAATCAGCATCTGGCGAATCTATTGTGAAAATAACAGCTAGTTCTGATTTTGGTCAGAATAAGAATATAATACGTTCATGTCTATACATTAATGGAAATATAGATTTATTAACTCCAAAAACTTTGGATTCAGAGTTTAAGTTTACAAAAGAATCGTATCTAACCTCGGAAAATTTTTTATCTAGCAAATGGGGTGAACAGTTGAGAGATGACCTAAATTCCGCAGAAAGCATCGTAATTCTTGGATTATCACTCGCCTACGATCTCGACTTGTCTAAGATTTTATTTAACAATACATTAAAAGATAAAACATTAATAATTGATGCTCCTTCGTTAAGAGGATCAGCTTTAAGAAATTTAGAAAAATTTGGAACTGTTCATAAAATTGGGCTTGAAAAATTTGCAGAAAAAATAGAAGAAGTAAAAAAGTCTTTTATTCAAAATCCAGTCGAAACTTATAAGTTGTCTAATTTTGAAAAATATTCCTTTAGTAAGCATAACATACAGCCGACAATAAAAGACTATTACAATCTATTTCTTACTGGGAACATGGATACAGAGATTGATTTTCGCCAAAATCTATGCGAAAGACATTCTATTACATCTAAAATATTAGAAAAAATCAGATCTGGAAAAAAATTTATATTCATAACCTCACCACTCGGGAACGGGAAATCCGTGTTACTATATTTAATAGCCAGCGTATTATGCAAGAACAAATATACTGTTTTCAGAAATACAGACACCATTGAAAGTACGCTAGCGAAGGATATAAGAAATATTTCTTTAAACAAGAATCCAGTCATACTAATAGATGATTATACCGATAAGATTTCCATGTTAAAAGCATTTTCAAGAGCCGAAAATTCAAATTTTATATATATTCTCTCTACTAGAAGCGCGTTACACAGAATAGGAATTCAAAACATTGGCAAAATATTTAATATCAAAGAAGATATGGTTTATAGCGAAACTACAACAGCATTATCCTATGATGATATAAACAAGTTGATAGATATTTTTGAAGTTGCAGGGTTATGGCAGACCTATTCGCATCTAAATAAAAGCCAAAAGTTTAAATTCTTAACATCTTCCAGAGATGGGAACTCTAGGCTTAGTTCAATTTTATTAAAAATCCTTCCAAATTCGACTATCCACACAAAGCTTTATAATATCCTAAAAAACGTGAAATCTTGTTCGCAGAACGAATATGATATTGTTTTTTTAATTCTTTTATCTTCAATAATGCAGTTTAAACTCTATGACTATGATATACATCAAATGCTAAACGCAGATATACACTATTTATTAGCCACAAATTGTGCAATAAATGAAATAATCAAAATATCAAGAAGCGGGAATCTAAAAACAATTTCATCAATACATGCTAAAATTTTAATAAAATCATATTTTGAAGGTAATTATGATGCAAAAACGACGCTATTAAAGTTAGCAAAATATGCCGAAAGGCACTGTTCGTCAGAACGACACGTGATTACATTGAAAAATATTGTTTCTTACTCTTTATGGCATGAAGTTTTACCTATAAGCAATTCTTGCGAGTACAAGAAATTTATTGTTTCTTATTTTGATGAAATCGGAAAAATTGCGTATTATACAAAAAATCATAATTTTTGGTTGCAATACGCAATTGCATGTATGGAAACAAAAGATTTTCATAGGGCGGAAACCTATCTTGAAACAGCATATGGGTATTCAAGGCAAATCCCAGATTTTGATCCATTCCAAATAGACACACAGATGGCAAGATTACAAATAGAGAAAATCAAGAATGGCATTTCGAAAGCACCAATGGAAGATTTAAAAATGGCACATAATATTTTAATGATTTTCCCTAGATCTGAATTGGATGACTATTCCAAAAAAATTAAAATTTTTGGACTTTATATTCAACTGTGGAATTTTATCCCTGACAAAAAGTTATTACTAGATCTAGTAAAAGAAGCCATCAACCGAATCGAAAAATTTAACAAAAAAGAATACGATTATAGGTCGGATACCATCGAAAAGAAGTTGATAAAATTTTCAATATCCCATTCTACTTTGTAATCTTTTTCTAGTTTATACTTCGTATTGTGATTTATATACACTAAAGAAATAAGTTGTAGAGAATTTTCTAATACATAAAAGTATGTGTTTTCTGAAACCATTGAACCTATATATCCCCCAAAGTTTATATATGGCATACTACTGTTAAATTTGATAAACTTAACATGAAGTCTTTGAATAATCTGGATGTAAATATTGATTGTATCTAAATCTGAGATGATATAAATCAACTATCCATTCGCCCAGCCACTGAAAATAAAAAACGGAACTGACAGGGTTTTATTCCACAGTTCCGTTTTTTGTGCCAGCATCTTTCGGACCAACACCAAAGAGAGTGGATTTTAACGAAATTTTGCGATACTCTCAACCTTTTCGCCAACTTCGTATTACTCTATAAAAACTAAATAGCATAAGAGGCATTGTAGGACTTTTGTCCTCTTTGCCTCCCTTTTTTTCTTCTTCTTTTTCCCTCATCCCACTATCTTTGACGATGAGCGTATCTTTGACGATAAGCGACTTTTTTTCTACTTCTTCAACCCTCATCCCACTACCCTTGACGATGAGCGCGAAAGTTTATACGGCAGACCGAATGTGATAAAGAGCGACAACGGGTCGGAATTTAGGAGTCGGTATATGGAGAAGTGAAGCAAAGCACGTGGAATAACGCTCGAGTTTACGAGTCCGGGGAAGGTGACGGAGAACGGGCAGATAGAAAGCTTCAACGGAACGATGCGCAACGAACTATTGCGCGGAGTCGAGTTCGAGAGCGTGCATGAGGCACGGAATGAGCTGGAGAAATGGCGCGAAAAGTACAATAACAAGCGACCGCACTCGGCGTTGAACTACGAACCGCCGAGCAGTCTCCGCCGCCCCCATGGGGGCGATACGAACCAATTTAATCTTGAATTAATAAACCCAATCGACAATAACGTCAACCAAGCCAATTTACTCCCTTAGCTTACTGCCCTAATTTTGGGCACAGCGCAATTATCATTCCAAATAAATACAAAAAACATAATATAACACTTGATATAATTGTGAATTAAATATGCCAAAACATGAATTAATATCAAACAAATGCGTAAACTGTTTTATCGCAGTCATGGCATTGTTGTATTTATTTCCCGTACCGCTATTGCTAAGTGGTCATGGATTTGTCGTGACTATGCAATCGATTGCTTTTTGTTGTGCGTTTATTTTATTATTATTTTTCAAAAAGTATATTAATTTTTTTCATAAAACATTACTATTGACGCTTCCCTTGCTCTATACTTTAGGTATATATTATCTTGGAAAGACATATGGAGACGATCGATATAATCAGGCATCTGCCGTTTTTCGGATATTTATATTCGTATATTCGGTATATCCCTCTTTGATTTTTGTGATTTACGCAAACGCTTTTTACTGTTTGAAAGATATATCTTTTTTTTACAAGGCAGTAATCCCAATAACACTATATATCTTGTCATTAACGTTTTTGTACTATAACTATATGAACATAGATAATATTTTATTCAAATTGACAATTCTGTTAATGATACCAGTTTACATATTATTCAATTTCATACACTTCTCAATATACAAAATACGGAGATCTAACCATTAAAAAAGTTCATCTGTCTTTTGTATTTTCTTTCCTTCCAAGTAATCATATTTGAAAGCGAACTTTTTGAGTTATCTCTTCCTATTACAAAAGATCTCACGAGAGCCAAACTGTTATATTTTTCTTATAATTTTAATCCCGCGGGGATTCTAATTTTAGCTTCTGGATATAATAGCGATGGAACCATAATTAAAAAGAAAGAATGGATAGATTTTGCGAAAGAAAACAAGCTCATATTGGTGGGATTATCGTTTGCCTCCAATGTAGAAGACTTGCAAAATGGCAAGGAATATTATTATGCTTCAAAAGGATCAGGAAAGCTGTTGCTTGACGGATTGCGGAGTGCCCCAATTTAGGGCAGGAAGCTAAGGGAGTAAACTGACTTGGTTGACGTTATTGTCGATTGGGTTTATTGATTCAAGATTAAATCGGTTCGTATCGCCCCCATGGGGGCGGCAGAGACTGCTCGGCGGTTCGTAGTTCAACGCCGAGTGCGGTCGCCCGTTATTGTACTTTTCGCGCCATTTGTCCAGCTCAAGCTCTCGAAGCCTTTGTATGCTCTTGGAGTCCATTCCGCTGTATTTTGCATTCCAGCGCTAATACGACGAATCGTTGACCCCGTACTTTCGCAGCGTATCCGAAACGTTGTTCAACACCTCCGCCTCTTTGAGTATTTGCGTGATTTGCTCTTCCGTGTATTTTTTGCGTCTGTTGCCCATTTGATTTGCCTTCCTATTTTGCAAATCAATTTACCCCTTGCAAGTCTGTCCTGTTTTTCGGGCACACAGCGGAATAATGGGCTTGGAGAACCTGCAAATTGTGGAAGTGTAGTTGGGGTGGGAACTCTCCGAGGACAACATAATCCGTTCCGATTTCATATGGTAGAACAAGCCTTGCGCCTCTTCCTCGAGGTTGGCTTCGGACAGTGTAGTTTGTCCTGTTTTTCGGGCACATTTCGGGATGTCGGGGAATGGACGCCTTCGACATATCGAAAGCCGTTGCCGACGCGCTTATATTCGCGGGGAGGGGCTATATGGTCTCTACAGTCTCTTCGGAAAAATCGGGCGCAAGCCGATAACCGTATGCGGCGGCTCTTTCGGAATCGATCCGTCGAAAGTATGACGCGCCGGCGGGAAGTCGGAGAATAAACGCCAGTCTATTTTGTCATCGAGCTTGGCGCACTGTCTTCGGCAACGCCCCTTGACATGTTCGGCTTGTCCGACATTTCCATTACAATTTCGCCGCCGTTTCTGAGTCGGGCGAAGGTAAAGTAGTTTTTGTCGTACTCCTTTCCGTCAATCTTCAGCGACTTTATGTACACGTTTTCGGGAGAGTTGTTTTCGGCTCTAATCGTAAGCTTTTTGCCGTCGGGCATAGAAACCTCGACTTTCCTGAACAACGGCGAACCTATTGCGAATTCGCCGTCCACGGGGCACACGGGGTAAAAGCCCAACGCCGAGAAAACATACCAAGCCGAAGTCTGCCCGTTGTCTTCGTCGCCGCAATAGGCGTCGACTTCGGGCTTGTAGAGCTTTTCCATTATCCGCCTTGTCCAGTACTGCGCCTTCCACGGTTGACCGAGCCAGTCGTAAATATACGCGCCGTGTTGTATGGGCTGGTTGCCGTGCGCATATTGTCCGAAATTCATAATCTGCATTTCCCTGATTTCGTGTATCACGGTCTTGTAGACGCCCACGTCGAAAACGGGAGCCATCGCAAACATATCGTCGAGCCGCTTCGCCGCCTTGTCCCTGCCGCCCATAAGCTCCGCCAGACCGTTTATGTCGTGGAAAACGCTCCAAGTATATTGAAGCGAATTGCCCTCGGTAAAGTCGCCGCCCCACTCCACGGGATTGAAATTCCTCTTAAATTCGCCCTTCGAATCGCGGCCAACCATCATCGAGCGTTTCGCGTCGAACAGATTGCGGTAGTTTTGGGCGCGTTTTGCAAACTTTTCCACAACGGCGGCGTCTTTGCCCAAAGCCTGCGCGAACTTCATAATGCAGTAGTCGGCATAGGCGTATTCGAGCGTGCGCGCCGCACTTTCCTTTAGTTTGATGTCGTTGGGAACATAGCCCAAAGTATTGTATTCCCTTGCACCCGCCCTGCCCAACGAGTTGTTCGTTTCGCAGAAAGATTCTGCACCCTTGTTCATCGCACGCCACAGAACTTCGCCGTCCGCCGCGCTTTTCGACACAAACAGATACGCGCTTGCCGCAACCGACGACGAGTTCGAGCCTATCATGCAATTCACATACCCCGGCGACGCCCATTCGGGAAACCATCCGCCCTCCTTAAACGTGTTCTGCATGCCCTCCAAAACCGTTTCGCTCCGCTCGGGAAAGAGCAAATTGAAGAGAGGATGAACCGCCCTGAAAGTGTCCCAATAACCGTTGTCGGTCGTCATCGCCCCGCTTTCAATCTTTCCGCTGAACGGGCTGTAGTGCACTTTGTTGCCGTCCTTGTCGGTTTCGAAAAAGTCGCGCGGGAAGAGCAGCGTTCTGAAGAATGCCGTGTAGAACATTTTTACATTCGGATAGTCGTCTATTTTGTCGTCGCACACGCGTATTTTCGAAAGATGTTTGTTCCACTGCGCATTGCATTGCGCCCTGCATTCGTCGAATGAAGTTTTCGCAACCTCCCTTTCGAAATTGAGCTCCGCCTGCTGCAGACTTATAAACGAAGTCGCAACCCGAATGCCGACGCTTTCACCCCGCTTCGTTTTGAATGTCAGGATTGCGCCTTTTTGCGCGTCGGAATTTTTTGTCCGCGTTTCGCCCTCGTAAATATTTTTACCGTCGAACACGGCGTAGGAGGCAAGGGGCTTGTCGAATTTGAGCACGAAATATTTTGCGAAATCGCCCGCCACACAACCACCGCGCGAATTTATCCAAACGCTTTTGCCGACCACCGTGTTTTTTTCGGGAATTATTTTCACGAACGATTTCCCCGAGAGGGCGTCTATGACAAAGTTTGCATTGTCGGAATCGGGATACGAAACGCGCATATGCGCGCCCCTCGACGTGGGAGCAAGCTCGAAAGTGGTATCGTAGTCCGCCAAATATACGCTGTAATAGTCGGGCCTTATTGTTTCCGCCTTGTGCGAAATCCAACTTTGCCTGTCTTTTTCCAGACTCTTTTTTTCGCCGACGGTCGGCATAAAACACAATACGCCGTAGTCGCCTATCCACGGAGTTGCTTGGTGCGTCAGCCTGATTGCGTTGAACATCTTGTCGGAATGCGCATACCACCAAAGCTTCGAGTAGTCTCTTGATTGCGGCGACCAAAAATTCATACCGAACGGCACCGCCACGCATGGATACAAATTGCCCGACGACAATTCCGCCACCGAATCGCTGCCCGCCTCGGGCATAACATATTTTGTGAGGTCTTTTTCCCCGCCCTGCGCCGCGAACAAAACGCCGCCTACAAGACACGCCATAAAGACATAAATCTTTCTTACCATAACTTATCGGTAATTTAGCAACGCGCTCTTTTCAAGTAAATTTACCGTCTAAGACAAGGGAATGCGCACTTCACACAAAAAAAATGCGCACCCGATACGACACCCTCTGCGGAAGACATTTCGCCGCGCGGGTATTTGCGTGCCGATTTTCGCCGAACGGGAAAACGACGTCCCCCCACCCGACAACCGAAACATCGGCGGCGGGGGAAGGTCGCGCGAAACGATTCGCAATCCGCCTTATTCCAAGCCCATCGCTTTCGCCACGCCTCTGCCGTAGGCGGGGTCGGCTTTCGAGCAGTTTTCTATATGGCGTCTTTTTATGAATTCGGGAGCGTCGCCCATCGCCCTTGCCGTGTTTGCGAAAAGCCGTTCCTTCTGCTCGGACGTCATCGCGCGGAAGCGTTTGGCGGGCTGCGAATAATAGTCGTCGTCGTCTTCGCGGAAATTCCACGAGTCGCCGTCGCCGTCAACGGGCGTGCATGGAACACGGTACTCGGGCTGTTCCTGCCATGCCCCGTACGAGTTGGGCTCGTAGGCGGTTTTGCCGCCGTAGTTGCCGTCGACCCGCATTCTTCCGTCGCGCGAATATCCCGTTATCGGGCAGCGCGGTCTGTTCACGGGAATTTGATAGTGGTTTACGCCGAGTCTGTAGCGTTGCGCGTCACCGTATCCGAACAGTCGCGCCTGAAGCATTTTGTCGGGCGAAAAGCCTATCCCGGGGACAACGTTTGCAGGGTTGAACGCCGCCTGCTCCACGTCCTGAAAATAGTTTTCGGGATTCCTGTTGAGCTCCATTATGCCGACCTCCTCGAGCGGAAATTCGTCGGTATACCACTCCTTTGTCAGGTCGAATGGATTGTACGGCATTTTCTTTGCCTGCTCCGTCGTCATCGTCTGAATGCAGAGCTTCCAGCGAGGGAAATCGCCCATTTCGATGTGCTCGAAGAGGTCGCGTTGGTTGCTGTCCCTGTCTTTTGCGATGACGCGTTCCGCCTCTTCGTCGGTGAGAAATTTTATCGGCTGTTGACATACCCAATGGAATTTTACCCAAATAAGTTCGTTCTTAATATTATACATACTGAATGTGTGGCTGCCGAAACCGTGCATATTGCGGAATGATGCGGGGATTCCGTCGTCGCCCATCGTTATCGTAATCTGGTGCAGGGCTTCGGGAAGGCTCGTCCAGAAGTCCCAATTATTTTTCGCCGACCGCAGGTTGGTCTTCGGGTCACGTTTGACGGCGTGGTTTAAATCGGGGAAATGGTGCCCGTCGCGGATGAAGAACACGGGAGTGTTGTTGCCGACAAGGTCCCAGTTTCCCTCCTCGGTGTAGAACTTTACGGCAAACCCGCGTATGTCGCGCTCGGCGTCGGCTGCTCCGCGTTCGCCCGCGACGGTCGAGAAGCGCACAAAGACATCGGTTTTCTTTCCGATTTCGGAGAACAATTTCGCGCGGGTATACTTTGTTATGTCGTGCGTAGTGGTAAAAGTTCCGAACGCGCCCGAGCCCTTGGCGTGCATGCGGCGTTCGGGAATGACCTCGCGGTTGAAGTTAGCCATTTTTTCCTGAAACCACACGTCCTCCATCAGCATCGGACCTCGGGGGCCCGCCGTGCGCGAGTTCTGGTTGTCCGCGATGGGACGCCCGAAATTATTCGTCAATTTGTCCTTTTTTACTTCGTTCATTGGTATCCTTTTTTCGATTGTTCGGGAACCGAGTTTTGCTCGGCTTGAAAGCGACATCCCCGATATGCTTATCGATAGAATACCCGTGCGGCTTTAACTTTTTCGAAAGCCGCGGACATATGTTCGGCAAATGCGTACAAAAAAAGCGGACGCTTTAGCGTCCGCAAAAATTCATTCAAATCACGGAGAGGATGAGATTCGAACTCACGGTAGGGGTTTAAATCCCTACACCGGTTTAGCAAACCAGCGCGATCGGCCACTCCGCCACCTCTCCTGATTTGAAAGATGTGATGACATATATTTTCCGCCGTTTGGGCAAGAAAAAAATTCGGCAAAAGCCTTTATTTCGCCATTTTCCCCGCCTACCGCGCAAAAATGCAATATTCGGCTTGCGAAAGCGGCGCGACAACCGCACTATTACCCGCGTTCAATCCGTTCGATGAAACCGTTTTTCAAATTGTCGGCACTGCTGTTTGTCATGTCCCTCTGGATTTGGGGGATTGTCGTAGAGCCGTACGTTTTTCTCGACTACGACTTTGCCGAAATCGAATCGCCGAATTGGAGCAAAAACTTGGACGGGCTGAAGGTTGCGCTCGTCTCTGACATCCACGCGGGGGCGAATCCCGCCGAAATTTGGCGCGTCGAAAGAATCGTGAAAAAAACGAACGCCGCCAAGCCCGACTTGATTCTCCTGCTCGGCGACTACACGAACGGCTCCGTATGCGAATCGAAAATGGGAATGGACAGGCTCGCAAAGAGCTTCGCCAAGTTCTCCGCGCCGCTCGGGGTCTACGCCGTGCTCGGCAACCACGATACCTACTACGGAACGACGCCGATAAGAAAGATGCTCGCCGACGCGAAGATTCCCCTGCTCGAAAATTCGAGCGCAAAGGTCGAAACCGGTCGCGGCGCGTTCCACCTTGCGGGCATCGCCGACGCACAAACGCGCAACTATTTTATGATTCCGACATTCGAGGACATCCCCGAAAATGCCGACGTCATATTTTTGTCGCACATCCCCGACGTGTTCGCGGAAATGCCGAAAGGCTGCGCGGCAATGTTTTCGGGGCACACGCACGGCGGACAAATCCGCCTGCCGTTTTTCGGAAACATAGCGGAGAAAGTCCTTGCGAAAAAAATCCCCATCGAGGGTTTCCACCGAAGCGGCGACAACATCATATACACAACGCGCGGGCTAGGTACGAGCCGCGTCCCAGTGCGCTTTATGTGCACGCCCGCAATCACGATTGTAAAAATCAAAAGCGCGAAAG
The DNA here is from genome assembly GCA_900548275.1 of uncultured Opitutales bacterium. Classification (GTDB taxonomy): domain Bacteria; phylum Verrucomicrobiota; class Verrucomicrobiia; order Opitutales; family Intestinicryptomonadaceae; genus Merdousia. The sequence goes on from URJY01000002.1 coordinate 112,646, forward strand.
CCGCTTTCGGTACGCGTGCCGACAACTAAAAATTCGTTGATTTCATCCGAATGAAAATTAGGATAACCATCCGAACAAACCCGTCTACACAGCAATGAAAATCGGAACATTATCGAAAGTTGCTGCGGTTGCCGCCGCAGTGTTTGCATTCAACAGCCTGCAAGCCGCGCCGAAGGAATATTTCGGTCTGCCGCTTTTCGACAAGGATACGGGCGCGCCGATAGAGATGGCACCCGAATATTACGACAGCATAATAAAAGACAAAAAATACCACCATCTGACATTCGACGAATGGTTCAACGCGCCGCACGCAACCGCCAACGTCTACGGGCTGAGACGCCAAGCGGAAAACAACGGAATCGTTCCGTCAGTGGCGTATGTGGGCAACTTTGCGGCGAACACGTGCGGCGGGATGTCGCGCGGGGCGGACAACTCGAGCTCGGTAAATCTCGGACTCGGCGTGAACCTGAAGGAACTTACGGGTATCGACGCGCTCGAGGGCTGGAGCATAGGCAACGCGTGGGGCTGGCGTTTCGGCAACAGCATAACGAAAACGCGAATCGGCAACGCCTTCAACGTGCAGCAAAACTACGGCTCGCAGACGCTACAGCTGCAGTCGCTCTATCTGGCGTTCGACAAAAACCTGCACTCCGACATTGCGCTGACTTTTAAAATCGGACGTTTTGCGGCGGGCGACAACTTTATGTCGAAGCCCATTTACTGGCTCTACCAGAACAACGCGTTCGACGGCAACCCCGTCGGGGCGTTCAAGCAGACGCGCCTTTCGGCGTACCCAGGGAGCACTTGGGCGGCGTACGTGCAGCTTGAACACAAGGACGTGGGCTACGCCAAGACGGGCGTCTACAAAATCAACACCGAAAAGCAGGACAATATGCACGGGCTCGACTGGGCGTTCAACGGCGACGGCGTGAACGCGAATTTCGAACTCGGCAAAAACTTCAACCACGACGCAAGCGGCAAGTCGCCCGCGAACGTTTCGGCGGGGATAATCGCCTCGTGGTACGACGCCCCGCACATCGACAACCCCTCCGAGTACTCGCATTTCAACTGCTCGATATACGTGCAGGCTGACTATATGATTTTCAACCTCGGGCAGGTCAAGACCGACGAGCCGTACTACATCGTGCGCGACGAAGACAAATGGCGCGACCTGCGGGGAATCGTGCTCTGGGGCGCGTTCCAATACGACCCCTTCGAGAACCTCGCCGATATGCCGATTTTCGTAAACGGCGGGCTGCTCTTCAACGCGCCGTTCGAATCGCGCGCCGACGACGTGCTCTGTTTCGGCGTGGCATACGGAAAGTTCTCGAACAAGTACGCCGACCACAGGCGGGACTCGTACGAAATCGCGTTCGAACTGAACTACAAACTGCAGATAAACAAGTTCTCGTTTATCCAGCCGAACGTGCAGTACATTTTCAACACGAACGGCGGGCAGTACGGCGACGCCTTTGTTCTCGGGCTGCAATACGGTTTGAATTTGTAGAAAACGGCGCGGAATTTGCGGCGGCGCAAACGCGCGGCTTGCATTGCACAAAAAAATCGGGACACGTTTTGCGTTCCGATTTTTTTTGCGTTTTCGTCGAAGCCGAAATCGAATCGGCGCGGTTTTGCAAAAACCTATCTTTCGGGCTTTACGGTGATGACAACGCGCACCACGCGGCCGCCGTCGGAAGCAAAGTTGCGCTTGATTTCCGCGTACGAGCCTTGGGCGTCAAGCTCGGAGGTTTCCTGCGGCTGGACGGACGCCCCTGCAGATTCTTCGCCCTCTCCGCCGCCGAATATGCCCGACTTCGAAAGAGCCTCGGAAAGCGACCGCGCCTTTTCGGGCGAAAGTCTGCCGAACTGGAAGCAGTAGGGCTTGCCGATGGAGATTTTCAAATCCTTAACGCCCAGCTTTTCGAAACGCTCGACAATCGGGTGCTTCGTTATCGAGTTCGAATTGTTGTTGCCGTCGGAATAGAAGCTGCCGTTGATGCGCGAGTAGGCGTAGTTCATATCGATGTACACCTTTTTCTCGGTGGCTTTGACGATTTTCATCGAGCAGTACGAGCCGTAGTCGATTTCCTCGATGTCGCCCGTGTAGCGCGGACGCTTCTGTAAAAGCTTCTTGTAGTTTATGTCCTCGTCGGTAAGCCCGTAGCGTTTGCGGAACTCGTTGTATTCGGCATCGAACGAAGCCGCCCCGCGCGAGGCAAGCTCTTCGAGATTTTCGAGCGTCTTCACCTTTTCCTCGAGCGATTCGCGCCTGCCGACCGCCGCCGACTCGCTTTTCTGCGCCGATTCGAGTTCGTTCCGCGCCTGTTCGAGATATTTTTTCACAATCTCGGCGGGTTTCAATTCGGCAAGCTCCTCGAGCTTTTTCGTCTCGGCTTTCTGCGCCGCCCTTGCCGCCAAGCCGCCGTGCGGGAAACCCTTCGCCCTATAGCGTTTGGCGAGCAGTTTTCCGTCGAAACCCTTTGTCTGTTTTACGTCCTTTTCGAGCGAGAAACAGAATTTGTCTTCGGAACGGTTGCCGACAATCGTTTCCACGGTGACCAGATATGATTGCGCGAGCGCGCAGCACGACGCCGACAGTGCGAAAAGAATCGTAAAAAATTTCATAAAGCCAATATCCCCGAATTTGAAGAGTAAAAGCGGACTTGATATTGGAACATCGCCGCGTTGTCAAGACAACACGGCTTCGGCAACGCCCCTCCCCCGAAACGCCGCGACGACCGCTACTTTTTTCGGGCGGGCGCGACGAAACACACGCCGTTCCACCCCGAGAGCACGTCCGACGGGATGAAGTCGGTCAAATCGCCGCGCTCCGACGAAATGCCCTTGAGAGCCTCGACCAGTTTTTCGGAAAAGCCCACTTCGGAGGCGAATTTTTCAGCCAAGAACGGGGACGGCGTCTGTTTTCTAACCTCGTAGAGTTCGCGCTCAAGCTCCTTTTGGATTAGCGAATAGTAGTAGCGCAGTCCCACTACGAACCGCTTTGCGTCGATTTTCCGACCGCCGAAGAAGAAGCGTTCGCCGTTTTTCCCGACGGCGTAGAGCGACGGAAAGTCGGTGCGGACGCGCTCGGAAAGAAGCGACGAAACCGAGTTCTCGAGCAGCGCGGCGAACACCGCCGAATTTTTCCTTCCAAGCTCGTCGAGTTGTTTTTTCAGGTTGTCATCCTTGGCTTTGTCGTACACCGTGGACCGCGAAAACTCGTAGCCGAGTTGACGGAAAGTTATTCCGCCCAGAAGCGTTTTGGGAGTCGAGAAATTCGGGCGGAACTGTTTTGCGAGCGTCGGAAACGGGCGTTTCGCCTTTTTGATTTCGGCGAATCTGTCTTCGTCCGCAGACGCGTTTTTGCCCGTGCTCGAGCTTCGCAAGCCCATCGCGTAGACTTCGCCGCCGTCTTCGGAGGCCGCAAAAGATTCCGAGGCGAGGAACGACTCCTTGCCGCTGTCGTAGAACTCGAGCTCGCCGTTGGAAACGCCGCTGAGCGAGCAATAGAGTGAAACGATTTTCCCGTAGGCGTTCGAGCCGAAAGCCGAAACCGATGACGGCGTGTAGTTCAGGCGCGTTATGCGCACGGGCGTACCCGCGACCTCCGCGGTCGGGCTGTAGAAGAGAAAACGTTCGCCAATCCGCGCAACCGTTGCGGGGACGCGTTCGCCGTTGCGCTCGAAAAACAGCGTGTCGGAATTTTCGGGGAAACACTCCGCGGGAACTGCGAAGTACTTTTTACCGCCCGAAGTTATGTAGAGCGCGGTATAGCGCGACCCGCGCGTTTGGGCGGTATAGACGGAATTTTCAACAATCCGCCTGTGAACGTCCTTTATTTTTCCGAAATTTTTCCAGTCGGGGCGGCGTGCGGACAAAAGGATTTTGTCGACGTTCCGCGCGGGGTCGGCATAGAGGCGCGAAAGGATTTCGAAACGCTCGAGGATGTCGGAAGTTTGCGAGGCGATATACTCGCGCGCGCCGTCGATTTCGGGCGGCAGGCTTTGTTCGTCGAACGATTTCAGCGCGGCATATTCGCGCTCGAATCGGTCGAAAGCGGCTTTGGGATTGTTTCGGAAGTTTTCGACGAAGCGGTTGTAGATGACCTTGAAGACGGTCTTGTCACAATCATCCTCGGCGCGGCGGATTGTCGAGAACATCGAATAATACGAAAGCGCGGCGGTGTGGCGCGCCTTGTAGTTTTCGGGCGAAGCCTTTGCCGAAACCTCGAGAATCAGCGCGTATTCTGGCGGCAGAATGTTTTCGTCGTTTCCGAACGCCTCGATTTGCCTGAGCGCGTCGAACTGCCCCTTGACGTATTCGAGCTTTTTGTCGAAGTCGAAACGGTACAACTCTTCGGACTGTGCAAGGATTTTCGCCGCGTCGGTCTTCGATTTCGGTGCGCGGAGGGCGGCGATTTTTTCGGTGTACGAACGCGCCTGCGCAATCCATTTGCGCTGGGCTTTTACGTCATTCGGGAAGAGTTCCGCCGCCTTTGCGAAATACGGCGCGTCCGTCGGATTGTCGGGAACGGGCGCAGCGACGTTTTCGCGGTAATAATAATATCCTCCGACCGCCACGAGAGCCGCCGCCAACAAACCGAGTAAGAACTTCCGCATAATATCAATCCCTGTTTTCCATTTTAAGAACCGAACCGCCGCCGCCTTCCGAGCCGAAACCGCCGCGCTTGAAATTGCGTCCGGGGGGCACGTATGTGTTGCCGTTGAGCGACTCCGCCAAGTCGGCGTGAAGAACCGCCATTTTGTCCTGCGACGAAATGCCGCTGTTTATCGCTCCGCAAAGTTTGCCGAACAGTTGCGACTGTTTCTTTGCGGTTTCGCGGAACGGGAAATAATACTCCGAATAAAAGTCGCCCCTTGCGAAATGGACGTTCTGGACGAGAACCTGCCTGACATCGCGCATATAGGAATTGAAGCGCATATGAAGCATCGCGATGTTCATTCGCGAGCCGTTGACGAATGTCGGGTTGTATTTTTCGGCGACTGCGGAGACGATTTCGGTTTTCATATCCTCGCCGAAGCATCCGCCGAGCATAAACGCAACCGCGCTGAAATTGGAGCGGCACAGTTTTCTGATATTCTCTTTCTGCTCCGAAAATTTCGCCGCGTCGTAGCGTACGACGGTTTCAAGCTCCGAGAACGGCACAACTCTGAGCTGTTTCGTGTCCGAGGGAATGCAGATTTTTCCGCCGAACGAGAGTGCCTCTCCCAGACCGTACCACCGCGAGACCCTCTTCTTTTGCGAGAAAGCCGTTTCCACCGTCGGGTTTTCGAAGTCGGCGTAATACGACGCGCCGCCGTCGGACTCGAATTCAAGCAGCCCGACCGCCTTTTTCGATTCGGAATCGAGAACCACCGCGCCGCTGCGCAGCTTTTCGTCGAGCGACCTTTTCACGTGCGGTTCGAGCTCGAGAAATCTTCCGTTTTCGAGCGAACCCGAGAACGAAATTTGCGAACCCGACAAATCCACCCCCACTATTTCGACGGCTATTTTTTCCTTGGGCGCGTGTTCCGTTTCGACCTCCGAAACATCGTCGATTCCGTCGGGCAGAATTATTCCGAAGTCGGCGTTTTTCGCCAGATAGATTTTGGTCGACGATATTTTCTTTCCGCCGCCCAAGTCTACCGAATAGGACTTCGGGGCGGAATCGAGTGCGCAGGTCGGAAACACCACGACCTTTTTGCCGCGGATTTTTGCGACGAACGAAAGCGTCAAAACGCCGTTTGCATCGTGCACGTAGAGGTACTTTGCGAAGTACTCCTTTGCAAGCGGCGTGATGACGTTGCGCCCCGCCGTGCCCCAGCCGAGGGCGCGCCCCCTGCGCATTGCGGAATCGAGGCGGCCGTCCAGTTCGGCAAGCTGCGCCACGTAGTCGTCGGGGAATTTTTCCTCGATGTCTTTGCGCATATCGCCGTACGATTCGGGAATGCTCTTTGTCTTGAAATTGTGCCTTGCCAATGCCTGACGCTCGAAAATCTCGAGAGCCTGCTGCGGGTTGCGAAGCAGCGTGGGCATAAGTTTTTCGGAAAGTTTTTTGTAGTCTTCGGGCGAAAGTAGCACCGATTTTTTCTTCATATTTGCGTACGCATCGAAGACGTTCGAATAGACTGCGCGGCGCAGAACATAGTCGTTGCCGAACGCCTCTTTCGTGCGCCTCTCGAGCACCGCCTTTTCGTCCGCCGAAAAGCCCGAATTCGCGAGCATATTCGCAACGTCGAGTGCCGCGACGCGCTGCCTTGAAACGAAGTCGAGCTGCTTCACGTAGTCGATTCCGTACCTGTCGCGGGCGGTTTTTGCTATCGAAGAAAATACTTCCGCATCGAGCCCCTCCGCCTTTCTGTCAATCGCCTGCATTGCGGAAATCTGGCGGGCGAGCCATGCCTTGCGCTCGTCCTCTTTCGTCGGGAAAAGTTTTTCGGCGCGCGCCGAAAGGGCGAGCACGCGCGCGTCCGCCGCATCCTCTGCGGGGGCGTTTGATACGGGCATTCCGTATTTGTCGTAGTAGTACCACCCGCCTACTGCGGCGAGAAGTATGAGTAATATGGTTATGCTTTTCATATCGAAATGTCCGTCAATATCCCCCGCCAATCGAACCGCCTATGCGCTCGTTGTTCACGCCGCAGTTATTGTAGCGCGTCTGGAGGTCGGTGTGGAGAACGTTGATTATGTTGGGGTCGCTCGAGCTTTCGGCGAGGTAGTCGTACATCGCACGCCTGAGCTTGAGCTGGAAAATCAATTCCTGCCTGTACATCGAATAAAACTGTTCGGGATAAACGGGCTGTTGGAGTTCCGCCTTGAGCGCGTATACGATATCGAGCATATACTCCCTGTACTTGCGCTCGTAGGAATCGCGCGAGAGCCTGTCGTGCAGAAACGGCTTCTGGTAGCGTTCGGCTATGCGCCCCAATCGGCGCGAGCGCAGGGCTTCGTCGAAGCGGTTGGCTTTGAAAAACATCAGGAAGTCGTTGTTCGTATCCGTAATTTTTCGGATTTCGTTTTTCTGGCGTTGATAACGTTTGGGGTCGAGCGGTTTCCACGAATCGAGCGCGGTAAGTCTGGCGAATCTTATCGAGCTGAACGGGATGAAGGTTTTGTTTACGGTGCCGTCGAACTGGCGCACAAACGTGGTAAAATCGGGAATTGGCATTTTTTCGTGCCCGATAATCGAACCCGTCTTGCCGTGGTGCGAAAGTACTCCGGGGTTGTAGACCCTTACGGCGAGCGAAACCAGTTTGCCCGATTTCGGGTCAATCACCACGGAATTTTCGCCCACGCCAGACACTTCGGAAACGCTGACCAGAAACTTGTCGCCGCTTCGTCCCAAGGGGCGAACTTTCGACGAATGCGAGACCGTCGGCGCGGTCGCCATCGTCAGATTGAGGTATTTTTCGTCCTCCGAAAGAACCGACACGCCGAACGTGCCGTAGCCGCCCCCGCGCGGTGCTATCATAAACAGCTTGCGGTTGATTAGGTTGGCGCAGTCGTCGGCGTCGGCGATTTCAAGCGGGGTGAAATTCTTCGGCTCGGAGTCGGGAAGAAGCAGCACCACGGGAAGCTCGTCCGAAACGTACGCCCGCGAACAGACGATTTTCCCGCGGCTGTTCGAGAACACTACGGGGAATTTTTCGGGGATGAACTCTTTGGTGCACAATACTACGCTCTTGCCGCGCATCTTCACGAGTACCGCCGCGTAGATTTCGTTTTCGACGCCGCGCTTTGTAAACACCGACTTCGAAAAAATCTCCTCCGCGCGCGATTTTGAATCGGCGGCAAACTTTTCCGACGACAATTCGCCAGCCTTAGACGAATTCCCCGAAGGGAAAGCGGCGACGGCGTCGCGCCGTACAACATAGTCTACGGGCGTGCCTTTCCGCACTTCGTCCTTTATTTGCTCGGCTCGGTCGCGCACTGAACGCGCCGCGCGGTATGCGAACGTTTCGAAGTCGCGGAACGCCGCATACTGGGTATCTATGTAGTCCATCGCCGCTTGCGAATCGCCGCCGCAGGCGTCTATCGCCATCCGCCTTATTTCGTGGCTTTCGTCCTTGGGGAAATAGGACAGTTTGCGGGCAATTTCCAGAAACGCCGCGCGCCACTTTTCGACATAGTCAACCCGCGCAGTGAAGTCGTCGGGATAGCGTTCCAATGCTTGCGACTGTACGTATCGGCAATCGGATGGCGCGAATGTTTTACAAAGCATATCGGAGCGCAAAAAGCCCTCGCACTGTTCCGACAGATAGCGCAGACGCTCGGAATAGTCGGTCGGGAACTTCGCGTCGGCGCGTTCGCGGATTTTCGCGTAGGTCTCGACGGGCACGTCGGGAACGAATTTCGAAAGCACGGAATACGCCTCGAGCTGTTTCGAAATCCAAGCGTTTTGAAGCGATTCGTCCGACGGAAAATATTTCTTCGCCGCCTCCCGAATCTTCAGTTCCTCGGGAGAATAGACGTATTTCTTTTCAATCTCCGTCTTTTTCTCTTTTACAAAATCGCAGGCGGGCAAAAACGCCGCCGCCGCGCACGCAAAGCAGAGCGCAATAGTACGGCAAAACCTTGTAGAACCAGTCATTTTAGTGCCATCTTTCTTTTTTCGCGTACGATTTATAACATCCACACAAAAAAGTCAAACAAAATAGCACTTAAAAAAAACCGCCGCAGATTGCGACGGTTATGAAAAAATCATATTATATCAAAGAAATCGGTCGATTTGCTCCGAGCTTTCCGCGCCCGTTTTGAGGTCTTTGATTTTCACGATGCCCGCCGCAAGTTCGTCTTCGCCCAAGATATACGCTTTCGACGCGCCCACGGCGTCCGCCTGCTTGAACTGCTTGCCGAACGACGAAGCCTTCAGCGGGTAGTCAACCTTTACGCCCGAGCGGCGCAGTGCCGTTGCAATCTGCGTTGCCTTTGCGCGCACGCTTTCCGAGCCTATCACGAAATAAACGTCGGGGCGGTCGGGAAGAGACTTCGACTTGCCCGTAAGCTCGAGCAAATCCGAAACGGTTACGTCGCCCATGCCGAAACCGACTGCGGGCATATCCTGATAGCCGAGCTTCTTGACGAGGTTGTCGTAGCGTCCGCCGCCCGCAAGAGCCCTGCCCGTACCGACGGTCTGGAACGCCTCGAACACGAAACCCGTGTAGTACGCCAAACCGCGCACAATGCTCAAATCGGGCGAGATGAACGCGCCTACGCCGAGGCTTTCGAGAATCTTGATAAGCTCGCGCCACTGGGCTATGCGCGCGTCGACGCGTTCGGCAAGCCCGCCCTGCGCGTCGAAATACGAACGCATTGCGTCGATGTCGCGAACGGCGATGAACGCCTTTATCTTCGAGACGAGCAAATCCGCGTCCAAATCCGTGCCATTGAGGGCTTCAACGGTCATTTCGCGCAGTGCCTCGGGCGAAACCTTTTCGAGCTTGTCCACGACCGACAGCACCGGAATGATTTTTTCGTCGGGAACGCCCGCGTTTTCGAGAAACAGAACCCACAAAGTTCTGTCGCCCAAGCGCAGTTTAAATTCGTTTTCGGTCAGACCGAAGCCGCGCAGCGATTCAATCAGAAGCGCGATAACCTCCGCGTCGGCGTTGAGCGACTCCTCGCCGAGAATGTCGGCGTTGTACTGGAAGAACGCGCGAAGCCTGCCCTTTTGCTGACGCTCGTAGCGGTAGTTTTCGCCGATGGCGAACCACTTGACGGGGCGTCTGATACCCGCCGCCTTCGCGCCGACCATTCGGGCGAGCGACGGAGTCATTTCGGGGCGGAGCGAGACCGCGCGTCCGCCCTTGTCTACAAATTCGAAAAGCTGCGATTTTATTTCCTCGCCGCTTTTTTCGGTGAACAAATCGAGCTGTTCAAGAACGGGCGGCTCGAACTCGGAAAAGCCGAACGAGCGCGCCGCATTACGCCATACTCCGAAGATATAGTTTTTCTTGGCGCAATCTTCGGGATAAAACTCCCTAAACCCCGGTAGCGTTTTGAACATAGCCCGAAACGGTTGTTATTTTCTTGCGCGAGCGGCCTTGCTTTCCTCTACGAGCGAAAGGTCGAGCTTCTTGAGGGCGATTTTCAGTTCCTTGCCCGCCTTGAACTTGACGATTGCGCGTTTGGGGATGACGACATCGTGGTCGGGCTTTGTGGGGTTTCTGCCCACGCGCGGCTTGCGAACCTGAACTTCGAGAACGCCGAAGTTTCTAAGTTCCACATTCTTGCCCTGCGCGAGCGATTCCGACAAGATGTCGAGCGTGCGCTGGACGATGTCTTTGACATCGTTCTGGAGAATGTCGCCGCGGCGGCATTCTTCTTTTTCCTGATAAATTCTCTGTACGATTTCTCGCTTAGTGAGGTTTTGCATAATTTATTATGTTTAGTTGAAATTTTTTTGAAAATTCGAAAGCCCGAAACCGTAAATACCGTTTGCGGCCGAACCGTCGATTTCAATCAAGGTGGTATAGGTTATTTAGCGTATGCAAATGTCAACAAAAAATACGGCTAATCTCCCTATTTTTCTAAAAAAAGAGGCGATTTTAACGCATCGCGTTCAAAAAGTATAGCCGTTTGAGACATTTTTGAGCAAAACATGAGCCAGATTGGACATAATATATATCGTGAGATTTTTTGTCCGCGATATCGCGATTTTTCGAAATCGCAATTTTGCAACCCGAAATTGCCTCAAAACAAGCCCCGTCGGATGTTTCCGCAAAAGCACGGGGCTTACGGCGTTTCACAAGAAAAACGGAATTTCCGAAGCAGCAAAACTCGGACGGTTTTTTGTCTTGAAGTAAATTCCGCCGCAACGACGATATATGCGCGGGGTTCGTTGCCGCCCCCGAAAGCAATTATGCAAAATACGGAGCAAGCGAAAATGGTTAAAGACATTGTATTCGATTTCGGCGGAGTTCTGTTCGACTGGAATCCGAGGTATCTCTACCGCGCGTATTTTAACGACGAAAACGAAACCGAATATTTTCTTTCGCACATATGCACGTCGGACTGGAACGCTGAGCAAGACAGGGGGCGCACGTTTGACGAGGGAGTCGAACTGTTGCTCAGGCAGTACCCGCAGTATGCAGAGCCGATACGGATGTTCAGGGACAAATGGGCTCTTACATTGAGGGGCGAATTTCCCCGCAGCGTGGAATTGCTCAAACGCCTCAAGGCGGGCGGATTCGGCATTTACGGCTTGACGAATTGGAGTGCCGAAACGTTCCCGTCGGTTTATTCGAAGTACGATTTTCTGAAACTGTTCGACGGCATTGTAGTCTCGGGCGAGGAAAAACTAACCAAGCCCGACCCCGAAATATACAAAATTCTGCTCAAACGCTACAACCTGACCGCCGAGAGCTCGCTGTTTATCGACGACAATTCGGCGAACATCGAGGCGGCAAAAAAACTGGGGTTCAAAACCGTTCTCTTCGTCGACATCGAAAACGCATCGCGTCGGGTTTACGAGTTAATCGGCGGGAAAATCCGAACATCGCGAGCCTGAAACAATTTCCGATATAGCTTGCGCGTACCTGTGAAAGCCGCAGCCCATTCCGACGCGAAAACTTTGTTCCGCTTCGGGGCGACGCGCATTGCGCTTTCGGCGTTTGTCCGTTCCGCAAAGAAACGATTCCGAAACTTCGCCCCCGTAAAGCGCGCAAAAAAAACGCCCCGAACCTTTCGATTCGGGACGTTTCCGCCGCGCGTTCCGCCGTCCGAAACGGAGGGCGAAACCGCGGTAAAAATCTGCAATCCGTTAGCTGAGCTTGACGGGTTCCCACGCGCCTTCTTTTGCGTTGCTCTTGATGGACGCATCGACAAAAGCCAAGCCCATTCTGCCGTCGAGAACGGTTGCATAGCGTGTGTGTTCGTACGAGAAGGGCTTGCCTTCCTTCCACGCGCGGATGTCCTTTTCGAACTCGCGGTGCAGACGCGCGTAGGCGTCGTGGAAGCCTTCGGGGTGTCCCGACGGAATGCGCGGTTCTTTGAGAAGCCATTCGGGAACGTCGCCGAGGAAGCCGTCGTTGGGCTGTACGTCGCCGCGCCAGTATACGCGGTCGGGCTGGCCCGCAAGCATAATGACGACCTTTTCGGGTTCTTCCTGACGCCACACGAGCGTGCCCTTTGTGCCCGCAACTTCGATTGCCATATCGTTCTTATGACCGATGCAAACCTGCGAAGCTCTGACCATACCCTTGCCGCCGTTGGAAAGTTCGCAATAGACGGTTGCGTGGTCGTCGAGCAGACGGCTCTTTACGAAAGTTTCGAAGTGCGCCGAGACGCGTGTTACGTCGAGACCCGTTACGAAGCGCAACTGCATAAGTGCGTGAGTGCCGATGTCGCCGCAGCAGAGCGAGCCGCCCGAACGCTTGGGGTCGGTGCGCCAGTCCGCGCCGCCTTCGCCGCCCTGCTTTTCAATCTGCTTGGCAAGCCAGCCCTGAATGTACGAAGAATCGACCCAGCGGATGTCGCCGAGCAGACCGCTCGTTACAACGAAGCGCGAGAACCACGACGACCAGTGTCCGAGGTATGTGTGCGCAACCGCAAACGGCAAGCCCTTTGCCGTAGCCGCCGCCACGAGCGCGTCCGCCTGTTCGAGATTGATTGTAAGGGGCTTTTCGCACATCACGGGAATGCCCGCTTCGATTGCCTTCATCGCGGGGTCGAAGTGCACGAAATTGGGAGTTACGATGAGAACGTAGTCGAGACGCTGGTCTTCGGGCAGGTTCTTCTGGTCTTCAATCATTTCGACGTACGACGGATAGCCCTTGATGGGATACGGCCAGTTTTCGGCTTCCTTCATCGCCACTTCGGGATTCGGATGGAGAGCCGCAGCGACAACCCTGCGCGTGCCGTCCGAGAAAATTGCCTTTTGGTGGGGCTGGGCGATGAATGCGCCGCAACCGCCGCCGATGAGTCCCACATTGAGAGGTCTTTTCGACATAGTATAATCCTTTTTTTGTTTGATAAAATCGCGCCGTGCATGTCCGACGGGAACGCTGCAAAACGAACTCCCCGAAACTGCGCTATCGGCGTTTTACAGTGTTGAAAGATTACAGACGCGCCGCGCTCTTTCAACCATTTTTTTGAAACATTTGCGGGACGGCTGAGAAAAATCAGTCGGAGGCGGCCGAATCGGGAAGAACTGCGGCGGACTCAATTTCCGACATCGGGATGTCGTCCTTGAGCAACGTTCCGCTTACCGAGCGTTTGCGTGACTCCTCCAGAAGTATCGAAAGTTTTTTCGCCGCCGCCGCGATGGGGAAGCCACTCGGGCGTATGTTCGAAACGCAGTTTCTGTCGGATTCGACGCTCGCCCATTTTGCGCGGTACGTGAAATACGCGCTTAAGCTGTCGGGCGAGGCAAGACCGGGGCGTTCGCCCACGAGAATTATAGTGTGCCGCGCGTGTAGGGTTTCGTTGATGTCGTCCTGAATTTTGACGCGCGCGTACGGCACTACGATTATCGGATACGCATTCCAGTTTTCCTTGGGCAGGCTTTCGAGAAGCGCGGCGGCGAGCGGCACGGAATGCGCATTTGCGGCGGTCGCGGAAAGCCCGTCGGAAATCACTATCGCGAAATCGCGCCGCCCCCATTTTTCGGCGAGTTCCGAAAGTTTTTTGCGCGAGTCTTCGCAAAGCCTGCGCCCCGCATCGGGATTCATCAGATAGGTGCGCTTGTCGGAAACGAGCGTGCGCAAAACAGTGCTTTCGAGTCCACATGCGGCGAGCTTTTCGGCGATTTTCTCGGGCGAAAACGCCGCGTGCACGGCGTCGCGCGCCCGTGCGTGCGCCAGTCGAAAGTCGAGCACCGACGGCGTGCGCTGGCTGCCTCCCGTGCGCCCGATACCTATCCGCGCCGACGTGAACTTTTGCAGCCCCGCCCACGGGTCGGCACCGCCCACGGCGTTCGGAAGCGAATTTGCGCGCACGGCAATCTCGGAAATTTCAGTCGATTGACGATTCATAGCTTGTCAAAAATTTGTTGTTGCGCCCCGCGGGCAAAAGTTTGTTGCCCTTGAAAATCTCCATTTTTTCGAGCCACGCCTCGAACTCGGGCGCGGGACGAAGCCCGAAGAGTTGGCGGGCGTAGAGTACGTCGTGGAACGATGTAGTCTGGTAGCCGAGCATAATGTCGTCGCAGCCGGGGATGCCCATTATGTAGTTCAAGCCCGCCGCGGCAAGGAGAGTGAGCAGATTGTCCATATCGTTCTGGTCCGCCTCGGCGTGGTTTGTGTAGCAGATGTCGCATCCCATCGGAAGCCCCAAGAGCTTCGCGCAGAAGTGGTCTTCCAGTCCCGCGCGGATAATCTGCTTGCCGTCGTACAAGTACTCGGGCCCGATAAACCCGACTACCGTATTTACAAGCAGCGGCTCGAATTTCCGCGCAACCGCGTAGGCGCGCGCCTCGCACGTCTGCATATCGACATCCCAGTTGCCCTCGGCGGAAAGCGCAGTGCCCTGCCCCGTTTCGAAATACATCACGTTGTCGCCAACAGTGCCCCTGTGCAGCGACAGAGCCGCCTCGCGCGCCTCGCCGATGAGGGCGAGGTTTATGCCGAAGTTTTTGTTGGCAATCTCCGTGCCCGCAATCGACTGGAACACCAAATCGACGGGCGCGCCACGCTCCATCGCGGTTATCGCGTTCGTGATGTGCGAGAGCACGCACGACTGCGTTGGGATTTCGTAGCGGTGCACGAGTTCGTCGATTAGCTTGAGGATTTCGGTCATCGCGGGGACGCTGTCGGTTGCGGGGTTTATGCCTATCACCGCGTCGCCGCAGCCGTACATCAGACCGTCGAGAATCGACGCTGCGACCGCGCGGAGGTCGTCCGACGGGTCGTTGGGCTGCAGACGCGACGAAAACCTGCCCTTCAAGCCGAGCGTGTTTCTGAAGCACGTTATCACCCTGCGCTTGGAGGCAACCAATATCAAATCCTGATTGCCCATAATTTTCGACACGGCGGCGACCATTTCGGGGGTAAGCCCCCAAGTCAGCTTTTCGAGAACTTCGCCGTCGGTCTCGTAGCGCAAAAGCCAGTCGCGGAACTCGCCCACGGTCAGTGACGAGACGGGCGCAAACGCGTCGGCGTCGTGCGAATCCAGAATCAGCCGCGTTATTTCGTCCTCTTCGTACGGAATGAGCGGCTCTTCGAGAAACGCGGAAAGCGGAACGTCGGCAAGGCACATCTGCGCGGCGACGCGCTCCTGATAGTCGGCGGCGGCAATCCCCGCAAGAACGTCCCCCGAACGCTCGGGGGACGCCTTCGCCATCACTTCCTTGAGCGAGCGGAAATTGTACGTCTTTCCGCCCGCACACACTCTGTATGACTTTTTCATCTCAAACAGACTACAACTTTGTATTGAAAAGCGACGGTATCCACAGCGCAATCTCGGGGAATATCATAATCAGAACCAACGCCAGCAACATCAGTCCGACGAACGGGATAATCGAAGCGTAGATATCGCGGATTGTGATACTCTTTGGCGACATCGCGCGCATAAGGAACAGATTGTATCCGAACGGCGGCGTAATGTACGCTATTTGGCAGGTGATTGTGTAGAGAATGCCGAACCAAATGGGATTGAAGCCGAGCTTTACCACAAGCGGAATGTAGAGCGGCGCGACAATCACGAGCATTGCGGTGTCGTCGAGGAAAATCCCGAGAACGACAAACGACAGTTGCATAAGCAGCAGCACTTGCCACGGCGACAGCCCCCAGTCGTTGAGGAACAAGCCCTCGAGCGCGCGAACCGCGCCGAGCCCGTCGAAGACCGCCGCAAACGCCAGAGCCGCCATCATAACCCACATAAACATTGCGGAGTTGTCGAGCGTCTCGCGCAGAATCTTCTTGAAGATGTCCCAAGTGAGTCTGCGCCTGCACAACGCCACTATGAACGCGGCGAACGCGCCGAACGCCGAACTTTCCACAAGGCTCGTAAATCCGAAGAAGAACGAACCGATTACCGAGAATATCAGAAGCAGCGGAATAATGCCCGCGCTCAAAACCCTCAGCTTTTCCTTCGTCGAAAAGTTGCGCTCCTCCTTCGGGAGAATCGGGCCCATCTTCGGATTGAGATGGCAGCGTATCAGAATGTAGGCAAGAAACAGAGCCGTCATCAGCAGACCGGGGCCGATGCCTGCAAGCCACAGTTGGCTTACGGGTTGGCGGGCAATCATTCCGTACAACACAAGCACGATACTCGGCGGGATGAGAATGCCGAGCGAACTGCCCGCCTGAATCAAGCCGCTAATCATGCGCTTGTCGTAGTTGCGCTTCAGAAGCTCGGGCAGCGCAACGCTGCAGCCGATTGCCATGCCCGCAACGCTCAAGCCGTTCATGCACGAAATCAGAACCATCACGAAAAGCGTTCCGACCGCAAGCCCGCCCCTGAGCGAACCCATCCAGACGTGGAACATGTAATACATATCGTTCGCGATGCCCGATTCCGAAAGCATAAAGCCCATAAATACGAACATCGGCAGCGTCAACATCGGATACCAGTTAAACAGCTTGATTGCCGCGTTGAAGCCTATCGCCGTGCTTCCGTCGCCCCACAGGAGCAGACCCGCCGCGACGCCCACAAAGCCCATCGCCGCAAACACCCTTTGCCCCGTCAGCATAAGGAGCATAAGAGTTGAAAACATCAGCAAAATCACAATTTCGGGAGAGAGACTCATATCAATACTTCCTTCCTATAGCCCTGCAAAAGTCCTTCAGCAATTCGGCGACGGCTTGCAGGAACATCAACGCCATGCCTACTGTCATCGTTATCTTGACGGGAGCCATAGGCGGCTTCCATACGCTGTGATTGCGTTGGTCGAACTCGAGCGCGAACATCGAGCTGTCCCAACCGCCCTTTATCATTATGTAGAGGTAGAAGAGCAGGAAAAACACGGTGAACAAATCAACCATTGCCTTTGTGCGCGCCTTCCAACGTTCGTAAACGAAGTCCATGCGCACGTGTATTCCGTGCTTCAGACTGCTTGCGCCTCCCAAAATGTAGTACGCAGCCATCGTAAACTGCGACATTTCCATAACCCATATCACGGGGCGGTGTATTGCATTTGTAAATATCGAATACAGCAACATCGCCATTATCGCCAAAAGCAGATACATCGCGCCCTCTCCGACGAATTCGCTCAGCTTGCCGACATAGCGTATGTAAAGGCGGATGAGCTTCATCATCGGAGCTCCCGTGTTCTCCTTTACCTTGTGCCAGTCGACCGTATCGAGCCAATCGTCGAGATCGTCGAATCTCGTTCTCCTTATAATCATAGCGTGTAAAAAATTGAAGTTTACGACGTGCCGAAGCGTTCCCGCAATGCACCTGCGGGAACGCGTTCGGGTTCGAACAAAAAGCGGTTTATCTGTAGGGAGAGCCCGCCTTTTCCATCATCGCATTGTAGTCGCGGAAAATCTTGACCACTTGCTTTTGGCGCGGCGTGCCCTTTGCGACAACCTCGTCCCAGAACTTCAGCGCGCCGTCTTCTATCGACTTCCACTCCTCCGCGGGAATCGTCGTGAGCTTGAGCTTGCCGCCGTTGACGCGCAGGTTCGCCTCGCCCGCCCAGTACCAGTATTGGCGGTAGTAGTGCGACGAATCCATACAGAGCTTGAACAGCTCCTGCAGGTGCGGAGGCACTTTCGCCCAAGACTTGCTGTTGGCGACAAACGAGCCTATCCACGCGCCCGAAATATTGTTCGTAAGAAAATACTTCGTGGCGTTAGCCCAACCGACCGTGTACGCCTCGGTGATGCCGCACCACACAACGCCGTCGAGCTCGCCCGTGCGCAACGCCATTTCGATGTCCTCGACTGGAATCGTTACGGGAACTATTCCGAAGCGCGACAGGAATCTGCCCGCCGTCGGGAACGTGTAAAGCTTTTTGCCCTTGATGTCGGCAAGCGAGCGAATCGGGTCTTTCGTGATGAAGTTGCAGGGGTCCCACGAACCCGAGCTGAGCCACGTTACGTTCTTTACGTCGTTGTACGACTCAGCCCAGATTTTGCCCAAGCCGAACTCGTTGAAGAGCGCGGGAACGTCGAGCGAATAGCGGGTTGCGAGCGGGAAGTACGCGCTGAACGGAGCTACGTCGGCGGGCGAACCCATCGAGTCGTCGTCACTTTGCACGCAGTCGAGAGTGCCTTGTTGAAGCGCGCCGAAAAGCTCGCTCGTGGGAACGAGCTGGTCTGCGTAGTACAGCTCGATTTTCATCTCGCTGCCCGCGATTTTGTTGAACGCATCAACGGCGGGCTTGATTACGTGCGCCCCGAGCGCGGTGCTCGCATAGGTCTGTAAACGCCACCGAATGGGCTTTTTCGACGCGCCCATTACGTACGGCGCGCCGAACGCCGCAGCCGCGCCCACGCCAAGCTTTTTGAGAAAGCCCCTCTTGTTCATACGTCCGCAAGATGCGTTTGTTCCGTTTTCGATATTTTCGTTCATTTTGTCGTCCTCTCTTGTTTTTTAGGAGAAATTGTTAGAAGCCAATGGTCGTGCCCGCGCCGAACCACAGATTGTTTTCCCTGCCGGAACGCGCGGCGAATCCGCCGTCGGAGTCGTTGTTGCAGGCGTAGCGGACGCCCGCCGAAAAGCTCCAGTATTCGCATACCGAAACCGTCGCGCCCGCCGAGAAGCCCGCATACGCGTAGCCGCCGCCGTCGGACATTCCGCCGCAGTAGTCGGCATAGCCGCCGAACGCGGACAAATCTACGGTGCCCCAGTTTTCGCCCAAGAGCCATTTTGTAACGGGCGCGGAATACGAAAGCCCCGCCTCTATTACCGTGCCCGAGTACGTGAAGTTGTAGAACCCGCTCACGTAGGGCGAAACCGCGAAGTCGCCGAGATATTCCGACGTATCGTAGGAAAGCGAAAGTTTAAGCTCGTTCTCGCTGACCGAACCGTCCGACGGATAGGTGTAGGCGGTGTATCCGAAATCGACGGTGAAGTTTTCAATCGTATACGTCGCGCCCGCGTAGAGGTCGTTCTCGGCGTAGCCCGCGCCGTCGGTGGAATAGCAGCCCCACCAGCCGACATACGCGCCGAACCCGCTGCCGATGTCGTACGATATGTCGACCTCCGGACTTACCACGGCTCCGGCAAGCTGTTTGCCGCGGAATATGAATTCGCTTTCGTATCCGACCGTTGCGGACGCCGAAAATTTCGAAAGGGCTTCGCCCACGGCCTGTATGTCGCCGAGCGAATTAATCTCCTTTGCGGGGGTTGAAGCGTCGGCCGCGAATACGGACGCGACGGCGGTTGTCAATGCGCAGGTCAGTG
Source organism: uncultured Opitutales bacterium (assembly GCA_900548275.1). Lineage (GTDB taxonomy): Bacteria > Verrucomicrobiota > Verrucomicrobiia > Opitutales > Intestinicryptomonadaceae > Merdousia. The sequence goes on from URJY01000002.1 coordinate 131,936, forward strand.
CGGTGAGTTTTGTGTTCATAGTTCGTTTTGTCGTTTGTTGTTTGCGCCCGAGAATGTCGTCGGGTACGCCGATGGATAAAGCAGACCGCGTGCCAATTTTTTCAAAACACACAAACAACCTGCGCCGCAACAAGTTATACAACAACACGCATTCCGCACAAAAACCGCCGAAAACGCACGGCGACATTTTCGTATCGCCCGACGACAAATTTGTTTTTGTAATCGCGCAGACTGTCGATACTTCGATTATGAATACTTCAATAGCGAAAATTCGGAGCAGGGAGATAATCGATTCGCGCGGCAATCCGACGGTCGAAACCGAAGTGGAACTTTGCGACGGCTCGGTAGGCAGGGCTTCCGTGCCGTCGGGCGCGTCGACGGGCGAGTTCGAGGCGGTCGAGCTGCGCGACAAATCGGCGGTTTCAAAACACGCGCAGCACGCAAAATTTCTGCGCTCGCGCTTCGGCGGAAAAGGCGTTTTGAAGGCGGTCGAAAATGTCGAAAGGGAAATCGCCCCGCGGATAGTCGGCTTGGACGCGTGCAATCAGGCGGAAATCGACGCGCTTATGACAAGGCTCGACGGCACGAAAAACAAGGGCAGGCTCGGCGCAAACGCGATACTTTCGGTGTCGATGGCGTGCGCGAGGGCGGCGGCGCAGTCGCTGCGGATTCCGCTTTTCAGATACCTCGGCGGCGCGAACGCGCGCATACTTCCGCTGCCGATGATGAACGTGATAAACGGCGGAGCGCACTCGGACGCGCCGATAGACATTCAGGAGTTTATGATTGTCCCGCACGGCGCAAAAAGTCTGCGCGAAGCCGTGCGGATGGGCGCGGAGGTTTTCGCCGAACTCAAAAACGTGCTGCGCTCGCGCGGGCTTTCGACGGCGGTCGGCGACGAGGGCGGATTCGCGCCGAACCTCGAAAGCAACGAAGCGGCGATTGAGGCAATCGCAAAGGCGGTCGGCGCGGCGGGCTACAAATTCGGCAGGGATGTCGCAATCGCGCTCGACATCGCATCGAGCGAATTTTACGACGCAAAGGCGGAACGCTACGTCTTCGAAAAGTCGGACAAATCGCGCAAAACTTCCGCCGATATGGTCGCCTACATTTCGTCGCTGAGTGCGAAATATCCGATTGTTTCGGTCGAAGACGGCTGCGCCGAAAACGACTGGCGCGGATGGAAACTCCTAACCGACGCGCTCGGCGAAACGACGCAGCTTGTCGGAGACGACCTGTTCGTTACGAACACGCATTTTCTGAAAAGGGGAATATCGGAAGGCGTCGCCAACGCAATCCTCGTAAAGGTAAATCAAATCGGCACGCTGAGCGAAACATTCGACGCTGTCGAAACGGCGAAACGCGCGGGCTACGCCGCGATAATCTCGCACCGCTCGGGCGAAACCGAAGACACCACGATAGCCGACATCGCCGTAGCCCTCAACGCGGGACAAATCAAAACGGGTTCGATGAGCCGCAGCGACAGAACCGCAAAATACAACCAGCTTATCCGCATAGAGGAAATGCTCGGTGGTTCCGCCCTCTTCGCAACGCCCGACAATTCGCCGCTCTTTGCGTTATGACCGCGGCGATTCGGAAAATGTCGGCGGAACGCCCCGTGCGCCCCGCCTTTTTTTGAATACGCTTGACAGAAGCGGAGCACAAAAGTTAGATTCCACTAACTCAAAAAAAAAGGCTTCACAACGGAAGCAAAAAACGCCAACATAAAACACAATATCGGAGCAAACGCTATGCCAATGCAAAACACGAAACAAAACGGGCGGAAATCCGCATTCGGTAGGCTCGGCGCAAACATAGTCGAGAACGCGCCGTCGTTCCCCGGAGTGCTCGAAGTGGTGCACTCCATAACGGGCAGAATGAGGGTGAAAATCCCGTCGATGAAAGGCAACCGCACACTCGCCGAAAGCATCCTGAAGGCGATATCGCCCGTTCGGGGTATCCGCAAAATTTCGGCAAACACACTTCTCGGAACGCTGCTTGTGGAATACGACCCCGCGGTGCTCACGCCCGTAATCGTGGTTTCCGCGCTCTCGTACTGCTTCGGGTTCGACGCCGAAATACACTCGCGCAAATCGGTCTTCGCGCGGGAGGTGTCCACAATCGGCTCGGCGGTCAACGAAGCCGTTCTCCAACGCACGCACGGGGTTTTCGACCTGCGCGCAATTATGATGCTTTTGCTGATTCTGCAAATTCTGAAGACAATCCCATTTTTCAACAGGAAGGCGGGTCTGCCGAATCTGCCGTCGTTCCCGATAAACCTTTTGTGGTGGCTCTTCCAGAGCATAAACAACAACAAGTAGCAGGCGCGCAATGAATCCGTTGATGAACATCGCCGTACTGCTGGCGGGCAAGCCGAAGGTCGTACACTCCATTGCTGGACGCCTGCGCATAAACATCGCGGGAGTGAAGCAGTTCCCCGACTACGCGAAAAAATACTCCGACACTTTCACCGCGATACTCGGAAAACGCGCGGGAATAACGTCGGTATCGCTCTGCCTGATTACAGGAAACCTGCTCGTGGTCTACGACCCGAAAAAAACGGACGAAAAAAGCATTATGGACTGGATTGCCGCCGCGTGGAAAATCTTCGCCGCCGCAATCGCATCGCCCGCGGCTTCGGCGGAGGACGAATCCGCAACGGTAGACGCAATACGCAAAAAACTCGAAAAGCTGAAATAGGAGTTTCCGATTATGCCGCTATTGAAAAACAAAAAACCTTTGTTGAAATGCAGCAGAGCTCACGAGATACGCGGAAGAATAAGGCTCGTATGCGAGGGGCTGCGCTACATCGGCACGGGCGACGAGAACAGACATCTACTCGAACACTTCAGAACGCTCGACGGAGTGAAGTCCGTGCGCATAAACGTGCGCGCCGCGTCGGTCGCGATAAACTTCGACGCCGACAAAACCACGCCCGATAGAATCATCGCCGCGGTCGAGGAGATAATCGCCGCGCACTCGCTCGGAATTTTGCAGCGCGAGCGCGAAGCCCGCAACAAGCTGCTCGTCGAAGAGCGCGACCTGCACGAAGAACCGCTCTCGACGCTCGTTACGAGAAGCGCGGTTTCGGCGGCGTTGCTGCTCGGCACGTGGATTGCAAAAAAGAGCGTCCCCGCGACGATTGCGGGCAGACTCTTCGGCTTCCCCGGGTTCGGCGCACTTGCGCTTGCCCTGCCGCTTTTCAAGAGCGGGCTGGGCGCGTTCAAACGTTCGCTGCTTCCCAACGCCGACACGCTCAGCGCGATGGCGGTGCTCTCGAGCGTGCTCTCGGGCAAGGCTTCGTCGGCGTTGACGGTTCTGTTCCTGCACGATCTCGCCGAATCGATGACGGTCTACACGATGAACCGCACGCGCAACGCCATCCGCGATATGCTTTCGGTCGAAAACGAAACGGTATGGAGGCCGCTCGGCAACAAAATCGGCAATCCGCTCGAAAAAATTTCGGCGAAGCTGCTCGCCGCGGGCGACCTCATCGTGGTGCACTCGGGCGAAAAAATCTGCGCCGACGGCGAAATAGTTTCGGGGCGCGCCGTAATCAACCAGTCGTCGATAACGGGCGAGTTCGAACCCGTCTCGCGCGAAAAGGGCGGCAGGGTCTTCGCGGGCACGCTCGTGGTGGACGGCACGATAACCTGCAGGGTAGAGTCTGCGGGCGAAAACACGACCGTTTCGAAAATCATCAAGATGGTCGAAGACGCGGGCAGCAAAAAGGCGGCGGTGCAAAACTACGCCGACAAATTCTCGTCGGCTCTCGTGCCGCTGAACATATTTTTGGCGGGCTTGGTCTACGCGGTTACGCGCGATATGAACAGGGCGTTGAATATGCTCATCATAGACTACTCGTGCGGAATCAAGCTCTCGACGGCAGCCGCGCTTTCCGCCGCAATAAACACGGCGGCGCGACAGGGCGTGCTCATCAAGGGAAGCAGCGTAATCGAGTCCCTGAGCAACGCCGACACGCTCATTCTCGACAAGACGGGAACGCTTACCGAAGGCAAGCCGTGCGTCGAAAGCGTCGTGCCCGAATCGGCTAAGTATTCGGCGAAAGACGTAATAGCATTCGCGGCGGCTGCGGAGGAAACGTCGAAACACCCGATGGCTTCGGCTATTCTCGAACGCGCCTCGCGCGAGGGCGTTGCAATTCCGCGCCACGGCGACATCATTACGACGGTCGGGCGCGGCGTGCTCACCTCAATCGACGGAACGCCGATACGCGTCGGCAACAAACGCTTCCTCAACGAAAGCGGAATCCACACGCACCCGATGCGCGAACAGGCCTCCGCGCTTTTCGCGCGCGGCGAGAACGTAGTGTTCGTCTCGCGCGACAGCGAGATGGCGGGGCTTATCGGCATCCGCGACCCCCTTCGCGAGAATATGAAAAAAGCCCTCAACCGCCTGCGCAACGTGGGCGTGGACGACATCGTACTTCTGACGGGAGATTTGGAGCAGCAGGCCGACGTCGTCGCCCGCAGACTCGGAATCGACAGCTACGAATACGAGCTTCTGCCCGAAGACAAGGCGAAGGTAGTCCTGCGCATGCAGGCGCGCGGCAACAAGGTCGTGATGGTTGGCGACGGAATCAACGACGCGCCCGCCCTCGCCTACGCCGACGTGGGAATCGCCCTCGGCAAAACGCGCACCGACGCGGCAATGGAGGCGTCCGACATCACCATTTCGGGCGACAACGCCCTTATGCTCCCCGGAATCTACGGGCTGTCAAAATACACGATGGATGTCGTGCGGCAAAACCTCTTCGCGGCGGTCGGCATAAACACGCTCGGTCTGATACTGGGCGCGCTCGGCACGATTCCCGTGATATTCGGCGCGGTAATGCACAACTCGTCAACGATACTAGTCGTTGCCAACAGCCTGCGCATACTGTTCTACGATATGAACAAACCGCCCGCACTTAAATAAATTTTCAACCAACCAAAAAAGGAAAAGCTATGACAAGAGACTACATACTCGGAGCAGCCCTCGGTATCGGCGTAGCCGCGACGGGCTTCTACCTCTACAAAAAGAATCAGGACAAAATCGACGACATCCTGCGCTCGCACGGAATGGACATTCCCGTAAACGAAAACAAGCCCCTCGAATCGATGTCGATTGAAGAGCTGGCAATGCTCAGGGAAAAAGTCGAGGATATGATTGCCGAACGCGAACTTGCCGCGTCCACTGCGGAAGCCGAAACGCCCGCCGAAGAGGCAAAGCCCAAGGCGAAACGCCGCCACCGCACCGCAAAGAAAGCAAAGCCCGCCGAAGAAGCGCAGGCTTAACCGAAAGCCTTTTGGAAAAAACGGATACGGTTGCAGTCGCGCCGCATCCGTTTTTTTTGCGCCCCTAATATTGTTGACACAAACGGATAGTGTTCTAAAAATTCCCGCTTATGTTATACACGCTCGATATGGGTTTCGACGTTTTCGAAAAACGTCCCGAACTCTCGCAGACACTCGCATACACGCTCGCGCGCGGTCTGTGCGAATCGACCGCCGACTGGCTGCTGTGCGATTTCTCGGACGGCGCAAAAAAATATTCGGCAACCGAAATACTCGCCGCCGCAGTCGCGCTCTCGCGGCGTCTGGACAAAGCCGAAATCGGCGGACGCGCGGCGGTTGCAATCGCGCCGTCATACTTGGCGTTCATCACGAACTACGCGTGCGTCTTCGCGGGAATAAACCCCGTAAACATCAATTTCACGCTCGGCCCCGTCGCGGCGAAAAGCTGCTTCCAAACGGCGAAAATCGACACGACTTTCACGGCGGAATACTTCAAGTCGAAAATCGACAAGGCAAACCCGCAGTTCCCGTGGAGCAAATCGGTCGTAGACGTTTGCAAAATACTTTCGGAAATCCCCGCCGACGAAATCGACGAAATCAAAAATTCGGTAAAACTCGGCGCGGACAAGTTCGCCGAAAAATTCGGAATAAAAAAATTCGGCGACAACAACGCGGAGGCAACGCTCGTTTTCACAAGCGGCAGCGAGGGCTCGCCCAAGGCGGCAATCCTAACCGAACGCAACATCATAGCAAACTGCCTCCAGACGAAGCTCATCGAACTCTTCGCCGAAGACGACATCCTGCTGGCGAACCTGCCGATTTTCCACAGCTTCGGGCTTCTGTTCGAAGCGTGGTATATGGCGGCGCACGGACAGAAAACCGTAACGCTCCATAGCCCGCTCGACATCAAAAACAACATCAGGGCGGTGCGCGAAATGGGGCTTACGGCAATCATCGGCAGCCCCACTTTCTTCCGCGCATACATCAAACACGCCAAGCCCGAAGATATGAAAACCCTGCGGATGGCAATCGCGGGGGCGGAAAAAACGCCCAAGGGCTTCCACGAAATCTGGAACGCGGCGTTCGGCGACACGTACCGCGAGGGGTACGGACTTACAGAGGCCTCGCCCGTCGTCGGCGTGAACACAAAGACAAAAGACTTCGGCTGGTTCTCGACGGGCACGCGCAAAGGCTCGATAGGCAAGCTCTTCCCCGGAATGCGGGCGAAAATACTCCATCCCGCAACGCTTACCGAAATGCCGTTCGGGCAACAGGGACTTCTCGCAATGCAGGGGGCGAACATTTTCGCGGGCTACCTCGACAACAAGCCCGCGACCGACGCCGCACTGCAAAACGGATGGCTGATAACGGGCGACCTCGCGCGGCTCGACCCCGACGGATTCTTGTACATCGACGGACGCGTTTCGCGCTTCTCGAAAATCGGCGGCGAAATGGTTCCGCACGCGACGGTGGAAGCCGCACTCAACACGGAGCTGAAACTCGCCGACAGCGACATCCCGCTCATCGCGATTTCGTCGAGGCTCGACGAGGGCAAGGGCGAATCGCTCGTACTTCTCGCCGCGACCGACATCACGCTTTCGCAGGCGAAGGACGCCCTGCGCCGCGCGGGAATCAGCAACCTCTGGCAGCCGAAGCACATCGTAAAAATCGACAAAATACCGCTGCTGCCGAGCGGCAAGCTCGACTTGAAGAAAATTTCGGAACTGGCGAAAGCGGGCGAATAGCCCCAAAGCCCAGCCGCTCCGACCCGACAAAACCGCGCGTCCTACCCGCGCGTTTTTTTGCGCCCGCACACGCCGCCGCGCCCTACTTCGCGCCGACGGCTTTTATCGTGTATTTTGCGCCCACTTCGCCCGTCGCCGACCCGTCGAAAACGGCGGAAACTATGCCGATATGCGGCTCGAGCGCACGCATCGCGCGTTCGAAATCGGCAAGGCTTTTCAACTCTGCACGCCTGCACGAAAGGGTAATCACATAAACCGAAAACGAACCCGCATCCGACTGCGAAACATTCGAAAGCGAGTACGACAGCCCCGCCGAACGCGCACAGTTTTCGACCGCAATCTGGAGCGATACGGGCGATATTTTCCGCTTCGAATCGAATTTTTTCAGAAGTTCGTCAAGCTCGCCGCGCAAGGCGGGCTCGCAGTCGGCGGCGGTTTTCGAGACCTTTTTGGAAACCGACAACCGCGCAAATTCCGCATTCAACACGGAGCAATCGGAAATCTCCGAGGACAGCCACAAAACCGCGGCGACGCAAAGCGTACACAAAAGCATAGCGCGTTCGCGCCTGTTTTTCTTGACGTACCAAGCGGAAAATTTGTCGGCAATCTTCATTTGAGCAGCGCCTTTATCGTGAATTTTGCGACGCCCCGCGCCGACTCCGTTTTTATCTCGGCATCGGAAATCTCGGGACGTTCCCTGAGGAGTTTCAGGTAGGCGTGCGCATCGCCGATTGACGGAGCCTGCCCCGCAACAGTGAACACGCGCGACGATTCCTGCGAAAATCTCGAAAACCGAACGCTGTCGGGACGCACGAAATTCGCCAACGCAAGCGAATCGACGGCGGAAATCCTCCCGCCCGAAAGCGTTTGAAGCTCGGCAATCCGCGCGCCCAAAGTTTCGGCTGACTTCGCCGCGGGCGCAAGCTCGGCAACCTCGAGCGCAAGCGCGGAGACTTTCGCAGCCTTAGCCCAAACAAAAATCTGGAATGCCAATAGCACAAGAAACAGCAGCGGCAGCATTTTTGCCGCAGCCGACTTCGCTTCGGCAACGCGCCGCTTTCTGACGGCGTTGCGCACAATGTCGGCGCGGCGGATGTCGAGCGTGCGCAGTGCCGTTTTCGGAACGGGTATCCGAACGGACTTTCCGCCCGTCATATCGCCCGATGAAAACGCCGCCGCGTCAACCTCGGAAATCTCGGCAAAACTGTCGTCGGATATTTTGGAAAGCACAAAAAAGCGTTCGCCGCCGTCCGAATCCGCCGAGTGTTTCAGCTCGGCGACAACTTGCGAAACGTCGAAATCGGCGGAAAGGGTCTGCGCAAAAAAGTCGGCGATTTTGCCGCTTTCGAAACGCACACACGCAACGGAACGCGGAGAACGCAACACCGCAACGCCGTCGACAATCCCCGCAAAAAGCAGAACCGAAGTCGGCGCAATAACGGCGCGCGCCGAAGCCAAAACGCCGTCGTCGATTCCCGCAAAAACGCGCGAGTCGAGCGCGGCGAAAACGGCCACACTTCCGCCGCGCCGCAAATACCCTACCCGCATGCGCTCCGACGGCATAGGCGAAGCATTGGCAACCCACGTCTGCACAAAACCGCAAACGTCGGCATCCGACAAACCTTCGGGCACGTCGAGAGTCTTCACGAAAAACGCGCCGTCGTCGGTCAATATAATCCTGTCCGCCATATTGAGGGGAAACGCGGGAACGGTTAAAATGTTTCAGAAAAAAACGCCAAACGCGACGGAAACGCGAAAATCCTTGCGTCAAAAGCGTATCGCATTTCCCCTCAGCCCCCAAATTGGGCTTAAAAACCTATCAAGCCCGATATTCTTCCACTGCTTAGCCCCTGCGGCTTGTAAGATTGGGCTTCAGGGGGCGGCTTTAGTTTTCGGTGGCGGTGCGAGCGTATTTAACATACGTGACCACTGCCACAGAAAACTGAAACGCCCTATCAAGCCCGATATTACAAGCCGGCGGATTTGGGATTCATCGCCTCGAGTATATTCATAGCATGCGAGTTTACGCGTTCGCACGCCGAAAGAATTTCGATGAACAAAATGCCGCCGCGCGTTACGCCCGTGGCCTCCATCTGGCGGATTGCCTCGCGGCGCAGAGCCTTTCTGCCCGCGTCGAGCTTTTCGCGCATCTTTACGGAGCTTTCCAAGTCGGCAAGACTGATTGAACAGGCGTTGAGGCTCTTGTCGGCAAACTGGACAAATTCGTTCATCTCGGAGCAAAATTCGATAAACACGGGCGACTTGAGCATTTCGTCGAAAAGCTGCTTCCTGTAGCGTTTGCGGGCAAGCGTTATGAGCCTGTAGCACGAATCGCAGAGGGCTTCAAGCTCGGGCACGATTATCATATTGCGGGTGACGATTTTTATGCTGTTCTGGCTGAGGTCGTGCGCCGAGCATTTTACGAAAAAGTTCGTCAGCGCAACCGCAAGCTTGTCGGACTCCTCTTCGAGATCGCGCAGTCGGGCGACTTCCGCGCTCAAATCCCTGTCGGGATTTTGAATTACGAACACGAAGCCGTTGAACATTTCGCCCGATAGTTCCGCAAGTTTTACAAGTTCCTTCTGCCCCTCGAAAAGCGCAAGTTCACCCGTTTCCGAAACGTTGGAAGTGAGGTATTCAATGCGCTGCAATGCCGTGCGGTGCTGATAGTTTTTGCCTTTCAAAATCCAGCAGGTGAATTTTTCTATCTGCGGGACGAAGCCTATGAGCACAAAAATATTGGTCAGATTGAACATAGTATGGAACATCGCAAGGCGCGCGGGAATCGCCACTTTTTCGAGAGCGGCGTCGCGGGCGGCACCCGTAAGCGAATCGAAATCCGTTATATTCATCGCCCTGAGTGTTTCGGGCGCGGGAACGCCAGTTGCGGGGACAAGCCAGCAGATAAAATCGACAAACCAATAGAACACTACAAGCATCCAGACCACGCCGAGTACGTTGAAGACAAGGTGGGCGATTGCCGCACGCTTGCCGCTCAAACTCGCGGGAATCGCCGCGACGAGCGCGGTCATTGTAGTACCGATATTTTCGCCCAAAACGATTGCCGCAGCAAGGTCGAGCGTAATCCAACCCTTTGCCGCCATCGTAATTGTTATCGCAATTGCGACCGCCGACGACTGCACCACGAGTGTGAGAATCACGCCGAATGCCAAAAACAGCAAGACCGAAAGGAAACCCATATTGGAGTACTCGCGAATCCAAGCCAAAACTTCGGAGTGCGACTGTATGTCGGGCACGGAGTTTTTCAGATACTCAAGTCCCATAAACAGAAGCCCGAAACCGACTAAAAATTCGCCCGAACTCCGCCATCCAGGGCGTTTGCAAAACGAGATCAAGACACCTACGCCGATAATCGGCAGGGCGATGTCGGCGAGCGAAAACTTGAAGCCGAGAATCGCGATTAACCATGCCGTTGTGGTCGTGCCGAGATTTGCGCCCATAATCACGCCGATTGCCTCGCGCAATGTCAGCAGCCCCGCGTTGACGAAGCTTACGACCATCACCGTAGTAACCGTCGAGCTTTGTACCGACATCGTAACAAGCGTGCCCGAAAAAAGTCCGTAGAAGCGGTTGCCCGTCATTCTCCGCATTATCGCCCGCAGGCGTTCGCCCGAAAGTTTTTGCAAACCTTCGCTCATTAACTTCATTCCGAAAAGGAACAAACCCAAGCTCCCGATAATTTGGAAAACGGTACCCATAAAATAAAATTTGGCGTTGAATTTGGCAAAAATAATAGTCTAATGCAATTTAAATATTTTTCCAAAAATATGGCACTGATTGTATATTCGGGCGGACTCGACTCCACCGTACTTTTGCACAAGCTCGCCGCCGAGGGACGCGCCGACGGCGCATTGTGGGTCGACTACGGGCAGCGGCACGCGCGCGAGTACGAATGCGCAAGCTATAACTGCCGAAAGCTCGGCGTTAAGCTGGACGTTGCCGACCTTTCGAACCTGCAGCCGCTCTTCGGCGAAAACGCGCTGACATCGAAATCGACCGAAGTGCCCGAGGGCAACTACGCCGACGAAAACATGAAGACGACCGTCGTGCCCAACCGCAATATGATTCTTATTGCAATCGCAGCCGCGCGGGCGATAGCAATCGGCACCGACAGCGTCGCCTACGCCGCCCACAGCGGAGACCACGCAATCTATCCCGACTGCCGAACCGAATTTGCCGACGCGCTCGACAACGTTTTGCGCCTCTGCCACTACGACCCCATAAAGCTCGAGCGTCCGTTTGTGGATATGACAAAAGCCGACATCGTAAGGCTCGGCGCAAAGCTCGGCGTAGACTTCGCGCAGACTTGGTCGTGCTACAAGGGCGGAAAATTCCACTGCGGCAAATGCGGAACGTGCGTGGAACGCCGCGAGGCATTCGCGCTTGCGGGCGTGCCCGACCCCACTGTATACGAATAGACAATGCCGCGCAGACTCGCCATATTCACGCTCGGCTGCCGCGTAAACCACTACGAATCGGCGGCTCTTGCCGACTCCGCCCGCACACTCGGCTTCGAGGTTGTAAATTGGGGCGAACCCGCCGACATCGGCGTTGTAAACTCGTGCGCGCTCACGGTTCTTGCCGAAGCAAAAACGCGGCAGGCCATACGCATTTTCGCCCGCAACAATCCGAACGCGAAAATCGCCGCAACGGGCTGCTACGCGCAGACCGACCCGCACAAATTCGCCCAACTGCCGAATATCGGGTGGGTTGTGTGCAACAGGCTGAAGGCGCGGACGGTCGAAATAATTTCCAAATATCCCGCGGGAGACGAACCGCTCGAGTTCGCCGACTCCGCAATGCCCGCTTCGCCCGAAATCGTCTGCGGCAGCCAACCGCTGACCGACAGAATGAACCTGAAAATTCAGGACGGTTGCGACAACGCCTGCGCCTACTGCATAATTCCGCGCGCACGCGGACTCCCCCGAAGCCGCGGACTCGACGACATCGTGCGCGACGCCGAAAACCTCGCGGAACGCGGCGTGCGCGAGATTGTGCTCACGGGAATAAACATCGCCAAATTCTCGTCGCCCGAGGGCGGACTTGCCGCGCTCGTCGACAGGCTCGACAAAATCCCCGAACTCCTGCGGATACGGCTCGGCAGCCTCGAGCCGCCGCATTTCGAGCTCGACGCGCTCCTCGAAAGAATGGCGGACCCGTCCCACAAGCTCGCGCCGCACCTGCACATTTCGGCGCAAAGCCTTTCCGACAACGTGCTTTCGGCAATGCGCCGCAAATACACTGCGGCGGAATTTCTGGAGACGCTCGAAAAAATCTTCGCCGCCTCCGAACACATCGCGGTGGGCACCGACATCATCTGCGGACATCCGCACGAGACCGAAGCCGACTATCTGCTGACAAAAAAACGCCTGCTCGAATCGTCGATGGCATACGCGCACGTCTTCACGTTTTCGCCGCGCCCGAAGACGCTCGCGGCGGTTATGGACGGACAAGTACCCGTCGAAATCCGCAAGTCCCGCGCGTCCGACTTGCGCAAATCGGCGGAGGAATTGCGGCGGAAGTTCTTCGAAAAGAACCGCGGAACTGTGCGCCCGATTCTCCTCGAAGGCAGACTCCCGAACGGCGACTACCCCGCCTACACCGACAACTACATCCAAGTGTTCTACCGCTCCGACCGCGACGGGCTGAAAAACACGCTCGTGAACTACACGTTGTAGCCTGCGTTTATTTTACGGTCTGCAGGCGAAGCAAAATCCTGTGCGTTCCGCCCGATACGTTTTTGAGCACGGGATAGCCGTCTTCGAACGAAAACGCGTTTTGGGGAAGAGGATTGCCGTTTACGCGTATGCTCCCGAGATTCTTTGTGGGAAACACGAGCGTACCCGTTGCGTTCTGCGGAATTACGACGGTCCATTCCATCACTCCGTCGGAAATTTTCCACGATGCCGAAGCATATCCGTAGGGCGTTTCGTGCGAGGCTGCGGCAAACGTGAGTCCGCCGCCGACTTTCGGAGCATAGACGATGTTCTTGTAGCCCGCGCTACTTTCGTCGTGCCAGATGCCCGCAACGTCTTTATAGAGCCACTGACCGACGACGCCGTGGCAAATGTGGTTGAACGAATTCATCCCCGTATCGCCGAACCCGCTTTCGGGCGAGTAGCTATTCCAACGTTCCCAAAGCGTCGTCGCGCCGTTGTCGACCATATAGAGCCACGACGGAAACGATTCGTTGAGCAAAATTTTGTATGCCAAGTCGGTTCTGCCGAAGCGCGTCAGAACGGGCAAAAGATGGGGAGTGCCGACGATTCCCGAATTTATCCTGCATCCGTCGCGCTTGAGCGCCGAAAGGAATTTTTCAAAAATCTTTGCGCGCATATTCTCGGGCGCGATGTCGAAGCCGAGCGTCAGCAAATACGCCGTTTGACAGTCGGGCTTCAACGTGCCGTCGGGCGAGACATACGCCTTCATAAACGCGGCGCGGACGTCCGAAGCAACGGCGGCAAGCTGCTTTGCGTCGCCGTCTTTGCCGAGCACGAGAGCTGTTTTCGAAGCCAATTCGGCGGTATGCGCAAAATACGCCGTACCAATCAAATCTTTCGGTGCATCGGAGGCGGAACAATCCTTTCTGCCGTTCGGCTGAAGCCAATCGCCGTAGCCGAGCGCAGGGCGGACGAAGTTTTTCGACGTGCGTTTCTGGTATTCCACCCACGATTTTATGTAGTCGTAGTTTTCTTCGAGTATTTTCCTGCCGCCGTACGCCTTGTAAATCTCCCACGGGCAGACGGCGATTGCATCCGCCCAAGCCGCGATACCGGCATTTTTGACGGGACCTACCGTCGCGGGATAATAGTCGGGCGCAGTACCCGCGGGCGTGCCGTTTAGGTCGGCGGTATCGGCGATGTCGCGCAGCCATTTTGAGTAGAAAGCGGAAATGTCCATATTGAATGCCGCCGTCGGCGTGAATACCTGCGCGTCGCAAAGCCATCCCAAGCGTTCGTCGCGCTGAGGGCAGTCGGTCGGCACGGAAAGAAAATTGCCGCGCTGACTCCACTGTATGCAACTTTGCAACCTGTTTATCTTCGGATTCGAGCATACAAACGAACCGATTTGCGGCATATCGTTGCACACTACAACGCCCGTAATCCAGTCGGGCTGCGCCTCGATATTTTCGGGAAGCCCGCTCGCTTCCACATATCGGAACCCCCTGTGCGTGAACATCGGTTCCCACTCGTCGGGACGCACGCCGCCCGCGCTCGTGTAGTAATCCTCCGCGATTGCCGAACGATAGTTGTCGGTGTACATCGAACCGTTTTTGTCGAGCATTTCGGCGAAGCGCAGGCGGACAGTCTTGTTGCGTTGCGGCGGAAACTTTATCCGCGCCCAACCGACCATATTCTGTCCCATATCGAAGATGTATTTTCCCGCACCGATTTTGCGCACCGACACGGGCGTAAGTTCGTCGACGACGACCGCCATTCTGTTGCGACGCGGCTCGAGAAGCGGCTTGGATTCGACGTTTTTCTCGGCGGAAACCTGCCATTGGGAGTCGTCGAACCCGTTCACATTCCAGCCGTCCATTTCGAGACGGGCGTCGTAAATTTCGCCGTCGTAAAAATCGGAAAATCCGACCGCACCGTACGAATACTTCCACGAAGAATCGGTTGACACAACTTTCTTCGAACCGTCCTTAAATGTTATCTCAATCTGCGCGAGAAGTTCGGGGCGGTCGCCGTAAAATCCGCGTTTTCCTATTTTCCAACCGAGCCTACCGCCGTACCATCCATCGCCGAGAATTGCGGCAAAAGTATTTTTACCCGAAAGGAGCATTTTTGTAATGTCGTATGTATTGGTTTGGATGCGGATGTTGTAGTCGGTCCAGCCCGTACCGAAGCAGTCGCCGCCCACACGCCTGCCGTTGACGAAAAAGCGGAATACGCCCCTGCTTGCGACATACAAACGCGCCGACTCAACCTTGCCGCCAAGTTCGGTTTCCTTGCGGAAATACGCGGGCGGAACGTGGTCGTCAGAAACAATCTGCTTGAAGGACGGACGCTCGAGTTTTCTGTCGAACTTCACACGCGGTTCGGGACTGAAAATCCACTTGCCCGTCCAGTCCGAATTGCGCAAAAGACCCGCCTCGGCGAAAGCCGCATCCGACCACGCCGACGGTCTGCCGTCCACATTCCAAAAACGTACACGCCAATAAATGCGCTCGCGCGAATCGAGTGCCCCGCCGCCGTAGGGCACGTGTACCGACTGGTCGGAAAGTACTTTGCCGCTGTCCCAGACGACGCTTGAAAACACATCGGGCGTCTTGCCCGCAACAATTCGATACGCCGTCTGCCTTGCGTTTTTTGCACCTGCGGGCAACCGCCACGAGAACGAAAGTTTGTCGAGATTGTAACCTATCGGATTTTCGAAAAATTCGCCGACCGTCAAACGTTCGGGTTTTACCGCCGTATCGCCCGACGCAAATAGTCCGCACGCAAAAAGTGCGGTACAAAAAATGGAAAATAGTTTTTTCATACTGCTATGTGGATTTTGTTTTAAAACCGCCCGTATCCGCAAAAAATCCTCCTCTTTGAATCGCGGCAAATCGGGCACAGAACACCGTTAAATTTTGCAGACAATAACACAATTTCAAGCAAAAAACAATGTTTCAAAAACAAAAAACAAGTAAAAAAACAGACGGAGTATGCGGAAAGGTAAGACCGTCGTCCTACGGGAACAAAAAGCCCTTGTTGCGTATCAGCAGCGATATGGAAACTTTCGCCACTTCCTTGCCGTTGAGCAGAACCGTGCGCGACATCGGGTGTTTCAAATTGTCGTCGATGCTGCGGTAGTCGGAAAGTTTCGCGACGACCTCCGCACCCGAATCCCTGATTGTAATCGCGCGCATTAGGCGGTCTTTCGTCCCGAAAGAATACGACATAGTCATTGCGCCGTCCTTTATCGAAACCGACTCGACATCCGCGCCGTCGAGGCTGCCGAAGCCGTCGTAGGCGATTTCGTCGATATTGCCGGTCTGCTCGATGTCGCCGAACGCGCGTTTGAAAAGCATTTCGTCGGTCGAAACGAGCGCGCGCAGCACGAGAGCCTCGCGCTCGGGAATCGGTATGCGCCGCCCGCTCGAGCGCAAGTCGAGAAGCCTGAACGAGCCCTCCGACATAAGCCCGATGAAATATGCGCGCGGCTTTTCCTCGCTGCCGAGCCGCAGGTAGATTCGCCCGTTCGAACGCTTTATGCAATAGAAATCCTCCGATACGCCGTTCATTTCAAGCGTGCCCTTTACGAGCGCGTCCTTGAAGTCCGCCGACAGCGAAATGTCGCCGAGCGACTCGAAGTATTCGCGCACGACATTGTTCGCCCGCGAGTCGCCGAGCCTCCAGCCGTATATCGAATTCGCCTCCGACATCGCCGTGCCCTGCGTGCCTTTGGAAACCTCGCGACGGTAGTAGTCTATTATGAAGAAGCAGCCCGCCGCGAGCAGGCAAAACGCCGCCACGTTCAGCAGTATTTTCAAAAGCGAAACGATTCGAACCGAAGACTCGCCGCGCTTCACGCGCGCCGCCTGTTCCTCGCCGCGGGTCTTCATGGCCTCCGCCTGTTCCGACATCATCTCGCTCAGTTTGCTCGCCGAGCCAATGCGTTTTTTCGGGACTTGCTGAACGTTCTGCGGCTCGGGGTCGGGCTGTTCGAACTCGATGTCGGTTTCACCGACTGAATCCGAACCGCCGTCTGCATCGTCGTACGTTTCGACTATCGAAATTTGCGGAGGCGGGGGCGGAAACATACCGCGCGGGGGCGGCGGGAAACCGAACGGAGGCGGAGGGAACGGCGACGGAGCGTCGACGAATTCGACTTCAACATCGTCGTCAATTTCTATCTCGCCGCCGAACTGCACGTACTCGACTTCCTGCGAATCCCCGTCCTGTTCGGGCGCAAAATGCGGCGGCGGAGACTTCTTTTTGTCTTCGCGCCCGCCGTTCTTTTCCGCATCCGAATCCGCAGACATCGCAAGCTATCCCCTCGTCTGACCTTCGCCGTAGATTTTATACTTGTACGAGCAAAGCTCCTTCAAGCCCATCGGGCCTCTCGCGTGAAGCTTGTCGGTCGAAATGCCTATTTCCGCGCCGAAGCCGAACTCGAAACCGTCGGTAAAGCGCGTCGAGGCGTTCCAATATACGGTTGCCGAATCGACGGCGTTCAAAAATTCCTCGGCAGCCTTGGCGTCGGACGTTACAATGAGGTCGGAGTGCCCCGAGCCGTACTTGTTGATAAAGTCGGCGGCGTCTTCAACGGAATCGACAATGTCGACCGATATTATGAGGTCGATGTATTCCGTCGAGAAATCCTCTTCCGTGGCGGGAACGAATTTCACGCCCGCGCCCTCGAGAATGCCCGCGCACTTTTCCGACGCGCGGATTTCCACGCCCTTTGCAACAAGAGCCCTCGCAAGCTTCGGCAGAAGCGACTCTGCAACGTCTTTGTGCACAATCAGGTTTTCCGCCGCATTGCAGACGCTCGGACGTTGGCACTTGGCGTTGACAACCAATTTTTCCGCCATTTCGGGGTCGGCAGCCTTGTCTACGTAGACCGTGCAAACGCCCTTGTAGTGTTTGATTACGGGTATCGAAGAGTTTTCCACGACAAAGCGGATGAGCTTTTCGCCGCCTCTGGGGATTATGCAGTGCACGTACTGGTCGAGCTTGAGAAGCTCGCCGAATGCGGCGCGGTCGGTGGTGGGAATCATCTGGACGCAGTCGGGGTCGAGCCCCGCCGCCGCGAGCGAGTCGGAAACGATTTTCGCAAGCACCGTGTTCGTGCGGAAGCACTCGCTGCCGCCGCGCAGAATCGACGCGTTGCCGCTCTTAAGGCAGAGCGCGGCGCAGTCTATCGTAACGTTCGGGCGGCTTTCGTAGATTATTCCGATTACCCCTATCGGCACGCGAACCTTGTCGATGCGCATTCCGTTCGGGCGCACGGTCGATTCGATGATTTCGCCCACGGGGTCGGGCAAAAGACAAAGCTGGCGCACGCCCTCCGCCATCGAGGCGATTTTGGAATCGCTGAGCGAGAGGCGTTCGAGCATCGGCGCGGAGATTTTGCCGCGCGCCGCCTCTACGTCGAGCGCGTTTGCCGCCTTGATTTCGTCGGCGCGTTCGACAATCGAGCGCGCGAGAATTTCGAGGGCGGCGTTTTTCCGTTCCGCGGCGTAGGATGCAAGCTTCAGCGAAGCCGCACGCGCGCGTTTTGCCATGTCGAGAATTTCGCCCATTATTATATTTGTGAAATTTTTTTGATGTATTGACAGCGACGGTCGATTTCGTCCCTGCCGTTTTCTTCGAGTTTGTAGCACGAGAACGATTCGACGGTCATCGAAGCGGTCGCCGCGCCTGCGAGCATTCCGCGTTTTATCGATTCGAAGTCGGTCTTTCCGCAGCCTGCAAGATACCCCGCAAGCGCGCCTGCGAACGAATCGCCCGCGCCGGTCGGGTCGTGCAACGCCGCCACGGGATACGCGGGAATCACGAAGAAGTCGTCGCCCGAAAAGAGCATAGCCCCGTATTCGCCCGTTTTGATTATCACGTTTTTCACACCCAGTTTTTGCAGCTCGCGCCCCGCAACGATTATGTTGTTTGTGCCCGCGAGCATCTTGGCTTCGGAGTCGTTTAGAATAAGCAAATCGCAGCGGCGCACGAGCTTTAAAAGCCCGTCGCGCTCGGTGCTAATCCACAAGTCCATTGTGTCGAGAATCACGAACTGCGGCTCGCGCACGAGGTCGAGAATCGCCGACTGGATTGCGGGCGAAATGTTGCCGAGCAGAACGAATTTCGAGCCGCGCGCGGCTTCGTCGAGCTGTGGCTTGTAGTCCTCGTAGGCGTTCAGGCGCACGTCGAGAGTCTCGCGCGAATTGAAGTTCTCGAGATACTTTCCGCGCCAGAAAAACGTGGGCTTCGACGCGTCGGACTGCAGATTCGAAAGGTCTATCGAACGCGCCGTCAGACGCTTTACGTCGGAGTCCTTGAAGTCGTTGCCGACGATTGCGGCAATCGCAGTGGGGGCGAAGTACGAAGCCGCGAGAGCCGCGTAGCTCGCCGAACCGCCGAGGATGAAGTCCGCGCTGTCGTCGGGCGTTTCGATACAGTCGTACGCAACCGACCCGACTACGAGAAGTTTTTCCGCCATATTATTTCTTGATATGTTTGATTATTTCGTCCGCAAACTGCGAGCACTTGACTTCCGTCGAACCCTCAATCAGACGCGCCAAGTCGTACGTTACGACCTTTGCGCCGATTGCGTCTTCCAGACCCTTGATGATGAGGTCGGCAACTTCGTTCCATCCGAGGTAGCGGAACATCATTTCGCCCGAGAGAATTACCGAACCGGGGTTTACCTTGTCGAGGTTCGCATACTTGGGAGCGGTGCCGTGGGTGGCTTCGAAAATCGCGTGTCCCGTCGTGTAGTTGATGTTGCCGCCGGGGGCAATGCCGATTCCGCCGACCTGCGCGGCGAGCGCGTCGGAGATGTAGTCGCCGTTGAGGTTGAGCGTGGCGACGATGTCGTATTCGGCGGGACGCGTGAGAATCTGCTGCAGGAACGCGTCGGCAATGCAGTCCTTGACGACAAGCCCGTTCGGGAGCTTACACCACGGGCCGCCGTCGATGGGCTGCGCGCCGAACTCTTCGCGCGCGACCTTGTAGCCCCAGTCGCGGAACGCGCCTTCGGTGAATTTCATAATGTTGCCCTTGTGGACAAGCGTTACGCTCTTGCGGTTCTGCGCAATCGCATAGTTGATTGCCGAGCGCACCAGACGCGCCGTACCCTCTTCCGAAACGGGCTTGATGCCGATTCCGCACGAATTGGGGAAACGCACCTTGGCGAACTTCTTCGGGAAGTTGTCCTTGAGGAAAGCCTTGAGCTTTTCGACATCGTCCGAACCGCGTTCGAACTCGATACCCGCATAGATGTCTTCGGTGTTTTCGCGGAAAATCACCATATCGACGAGGTCGGGACGCTTTACGGGGCTGTCGACGCCGCGGAAATAGCGCACGGGACGCTGGCAGACATAGAGGTCAAGCTCCTGCCTGAGCGCAACGTTGAGCGAGCGGATGCCGCCGCCGATGGGCGTTGTGAGCGGCCCCTTGATGCCGACCAGATATTTTCTGAAAGCGTCGAGCGTTTCCTCGGGAAGCCACGAACCCGTTTTGTTGAACGCCTTTTCGCCCGCGAGGACTTCAAGCCATTGGATTTTGCGTTCGCCGCCGTACGCCTTTTCGACCGCCGCGTCGAACACGCGCACCGCCGCCGCCCAGATGTCGGGACCGATACCGTCGCCCTCAATGAAGGGCATAACGGGCTTGTTGGGAACAATTAACTTTCCGTTTTCGATTCTGATGATATTGTCGCTCATAAATAAAAAGTGTATCGCTTGAAGTTAGCACAAAGCCGCACGCCCTCAAGAAAAATTTTGAGTTTCCGCCTACGCCGAAAACGCTCGACAAACCGCGGTCGAAATGGGAAAAACTCCGCCGCAATGAATCAGAAAATAACGGTCATCAGACACCCGCGCGAAAACCTGAAGAAGTGCTCGCTGCGCCACCTGCACGGGCACCCGAACTTCGAGTTTTTCACGGCGGTGGACGGATTTTCGTTCGACGCGACGGGCTACACACTGCTCGAAATCGACGCGCCGACAATCTCGCCCGCCGACGCCGGCCGCCCCGTTTTGCTTCTCGATTCAACGTGGCACCTGCTTCCGAAAATCAGGCGGAAAGTATACGGCGATTTTGTGCCGCGCTCGCTGCCGCCGAACATTCTGACGGCATACCCGAGGGTTTCGAAAATGCACCAAGACCCGCACGGACTTGCGACCGTGGAGGCACTCTACGCCGCCCTGCAAATGATGGGAACGCCCGACAGGGAAATTCTGAACGGCTACCTCTTCGGCGAAAAATTTTTGTCGATTAACGGCTTCGAATAACAGACGGCAGCCCAAAATACAAAAACAAAGCCGCCGCGATAAATACCGCGGCGACTTTTGGGTTTAGGTTGGTTAGAAAAACTTGCTACTTTCTTCTACGATACGCGGCAAGCGTTAACGCAATCGCTCCCAAGATCATCGCCCATTCCGCGGGTTCGGGGACGTTTATCAAAATGTTCAGGCTATTGCCTTTGATTTCGTATGTCCAGTCGCCCGCGTAGGCTGTGCCGTTTACGTTCAGGAAGAGCGTCTGGTTGGGCTTGATTGTGTCGAGCCCCGCTATGTAGGAATCGTCGTACCACGAGAGCGCGGTGAACTCGAGCGCGTCGCCGCCGACGATGTCTTCCATCACGTTTATCGTAAGCTTTGCGCCGTTTTCGAAGACAAGACCCGCGCCGTGATCCACGGTGAACTTGGTCGAACCCGAAAGGTCGGTGTCGATGTTCATTGCGCCGTCGGAAGCTACGGTCAGAGTCTTTGCGTTGGTGACAATCAAATCCGCGCCACGCTCGAGCGAAAGCACCGCCCCGCCCGAAATCGTGGCATTGTCCTCCGAAATCTTGGCGGAAATTGCGCTTGCGCGCGCGGGTGTTTGATACTTGCGGACTGCGAAGTTGTCGGCGGCGGATGTCATCGAGAAGTTCCTGATGATACCGTCGGTCATTATCGTGTTCTTGTAAATCGGCAAGCCGTCGAGCTTCTTGTCAAAACTTGCGCCGCGCAGGTCGGCACCCGAGAAGCCGGTGTCGTCGAGAACAGCAAGCGTGAGGTCGGCATTTTGCAGGCTCCGGTTCTTGAAGCTCCATCCGCTGAAGTCGTTGTCGGAAAGATTTGTGTTCGAGAGGTCGCCGTTTTTGTAGCTTGCCGTTGCGTAGAGCTGCGCTTTGTCGAAGCCGTAGTAGGTAACGGCGGTGAGGTTTGCGCCGTTGATTTTGGAATCCGTAAAGTTCGTGTTCAGCAGATTCTTTTCGGCGAAGTTCCAACCGTTGAGGTCGTTGTTCGAGAGGTTCAAACCGCCGAGCTTGTCGTTTTGATAGGTGGCTGTTTTTTCGAATTGGGCGAATGTCAAGCCGTTCGAAGTTGTGTTCGAAAGGTTGGCGTTTGCGAAGTCGGCATTGGCGATGTCGGCGTTTTCAAAGCCCGCGCCCGACATATCCTTGCCCGCAAAGTTCCAACCCGTAAGGTCGTTGCCCGCGAGAATTACGCCCTGCAAATTGCCGTCCTTGTAGCTTTTCGTGGATGTAAACTGCGACTGCGTGAAACCGTTCGCAACGGTGTTCGAGAAGTTTGCGCCCGCAATTTCCGAGTCTGTAAGGTCTGCCTTCGTCAAAATTGCGTTCGAAAGATTAGTTCCAGTAAGATTGGTACTACTGAGACATGTATTTTTTAGTATCGACGACGTAAGAATTGCGTTTTCTAAATTTGCCCCCGATAAGTTTGAACCGCTACAATCTGTTGCTACAAGATTTGCATTTGATAAGTCAGCCGCCCCAAAAAGCTTATTCGAAAGATTCTGGTTCGACAAATTCGTATTTCTTAATATAGCTAAAAAAAATGTCGCACCGTCAATGGATGCCTTCTCCAAATTAGCATTGGTAAGATCTGCACATGTAAAATCCGCATTCAAAAGATTTAACCCCGAAAGGTCTAAATTCTTTAGTATAGAACTAGAAAGATTCGCGTTTTCAAAAACCGCACCCGCAATATTTTGCCCCTCAAGATTAATACCGCTCAAATCGACGTTTGTGAAGTTCGTGCCTGCAAAGTTTTTGTCTTTGTAGCTCTTGGTCGATGAGAGTCGATTTTTTATATCCATTACATTTGTAAGATTTGCACCCGTAAGATTGACATCTGCCATTGTCGCATCCGAAAATCTTACATTGCTCAAATCCTTACCCGCGAAGTTCCACCCCGTAAGGTCGTTTTGCGAAAAGTCGATACCCGAAAGATTGCCGTCTTTATAGTTCTTTGTCGTGTAGAATTGCTCTTTCGTCAGACCGCCCGCCGTTGTGTTCGTGAGGTTCGCGGCGGTTATGTCGAGGTTTTCGAGCGTCGCGTTTTTGAAGGATACATTTGTAAGATTCAAGCCCGCGAAATTCCATCCGCTTAAATCGTTTTCGGAGAAATTGATTCCAGAAAGATTTTTGTCGGCAAAACTCTTTGTCGACTGCAACTGAGATTCGACGAAACCGTTGTCGGTTGCGCGCGTGAAGTTTGCAGCCGCAATTACCGCATTCGTGAAATCGGTGCGCGACAGGTTTGCATCGACAAAACTTGCGCCCGTAAGGTTCTGGTCGGACAACACAAAACGGCGCATATTGTTGCCGTCGAAAATCACGCCCGAAAGATTCTTGTCGATATAACTTTTAGTGGAAGTCAACTGCGCGGAAGTGATGCGCGCATTCGTGAAGTTCGCGTTGGTAATAACGGCATCGGTAAAGTCTGCACTGTCAATGTCGGTATCCGTGAAATTCGTACCGTTCAATGTTGCGCTTGTGAAATTCGCATTCGCCGCACTCGACTTAGCGAGGCTTGCGTTCGTAAGTGTGGCATTGCTGAAATCAACACCAGTAAGCGTGCTGTTTTCAAGCTGCGTGTTCGTCAAATTTGCGCGATAAAAGCTCCAACCTGCCGTTGCGAAATCGTTATTCGAAAGGATAACACCCGCAACTCCATTGGAAGACTCAGACAATTGTCGCTGAGTCAATCCTTTAGCAAGAGTTCCAGAAAAATTTGCACCGACTGTAATGGTTCCTTTAAATTTTGTACCATTTAAAATTGCGTTCGTAAAGTCTGCATAGCTAACATCCCCACCTTCAATAATGGTATTCGTTAAATCGGCATTTACAAAACTCCATTTCGTAAGGGGGTTTAGTCGGTTATGAGAAAGATTTATATTCGTTAACTTATTAACGGTTGATTCCAATTGTTTCTGAGTAAGAGTATTCCCTGTTGAACTAAAATCTGCTCCGGTTGTATCAGCACCAAGGAAAATTACACCCGTTAAATTTGATTCTATAAACTCAACCCCCATAAGTTTGGCATTGTAAAATTTTGCTTCCGTCAAATCAGCGTGATAAAAATCTGAGTTTCTCAAATCTGCCATAGTAAAGTCTGCACAGTAATAGGAAGTTTGTTGCGAATAACTCGAAAAACGAACCCCTATCCCATTCTTAACGTAAGTATTTGTCCACACAGAAAAGCTATGATTCAATCCAGAATAATCTCCACTCAACTCACCCGTGTGAACCTCACCTCTATATCCAAAGACGGTGGTTGTTGATGTTATTAAAAGAAGTAGTAATATTTTTTTCATTTTATTTTCCGAATCCAATTACTTTGAAGTTTAAATTTTTCAGTGCCCTTGCCGCGTCGTGTGAAACGAAGTCGGCGGGAGTTATTGTTGCGTTACTTTTTATCGAATTGTGCGCAATCTCACAAACGTACTTTACGGGGTATTCCGTACTGCCGTTTGGACTAAAAACACAAATGCCTTTCGAACCCCTTCGAACTGGGACACCGTTTTTGTCTATATATTTCATAGCCGTCACGACCGAATTATATGTTATGTTTAGCTGCATACGCAGGACCTCCATTCCAGTTATATTTCTTTCGCGATATATCTTGTTTCTTTTTGAACTTTTCGTACGCTTTCAGCGCACAAGATTCAAATTGAGACAACCTTTCCTTTTCCATAATGGGTACAAAGATATCGTATTCGAAATACTGTAGTATTTTTGAGTTTACAACTGTCGATTAATTAACTTGTTGTAAAAACGGCTTTTCAAAATCGCGATTTTTTACACTAAAAAAATCCGCCGAAAAAATACGGATGTATTTGATACAAACATAAATTCAAAAAAACTACTTGACTACAGTATTTCGAATACGATACCCCTTGCTCGGGTTGCCGCAACTTGCGCGCAACACGTTAAATATGCGCAAGTTATGTAAAAAATTTCCTTATGTGGCGCGAGAGGTCGGCTTCTTTGTCCAATTCCGTTCCGCCATCGAGCCAATCGCAGAAGTGTTTTGCAAAATAGGGACTTAGTGCGTAGCCTTTCGAGCCGAAGCCGTTAAACGAAAGCAGTCGCCCGTCTTTGGGGTGTTTGCCCAAGTGGGGGCGGGTTGTCGCCGTGCACGGGCGCACGCCCGCTTCGTGGCAGGTAACTTCGAACTTATGTTCGCCCCTGAATATCTTCGGGGCGGCGGCGAGCAGTTCGGTTCGCGCGTCGCGGGTGGGAATGGAATTGAGGTTTTCCCTGTCCCAAGTCGAGCCGATTCTGAATTGTCGGTCGCCGCATTTCATAATCCAGTTGCCGCGGTGCACGATATGCGGCGGGATGTCGGCGTCGGATTCGAGGGTAAGTATTTCGCCCTTAGCGGGTCGGTAGGGCAGCCAAGAGAAGAACGGGTTTTCCAGAACCTGCCATCCTTCGCAGAACACTATTTTCTTTGCGTAAAGGTCGCCGTAGCGGATGGCATCGCCGCTTAAATCGAGTTTTTCATAATCGAACTTTTCGGAAATGAGTATGTTATGCGAAGCAAAGTATTTTTTGAACGCCTCCATTGCCTTTCGCGTTTCCACCCAAGCCGAATGTTCGATAAAATAAGAGCCGAACGAGTCGTCGAGTTGTCCGAAGAAGTCGGGCGAGTGTGCCGCGCCGATAAACTCGGCGTAGTCGAGAAGCGAAGAGCGTTCGAGCCAAAGTTGGCGTTCCTCGGGCGAGCGGCAAAGTTGCAGGATTTTGCGGTCGTGGAAAAACTCCGCCCCGAGTTCGCCCTCCAAGTTACGGTAGAATTTTTTTGCGTACGGGTGTGCGACTGCGCTGCGCCAGCTTTTGACGAGCCGTTTGCCCGTAATGGGGTTGACTACTCCAGCGGCGACAAGGCAGGCGGCGTCGCGCCAAGAGTCGTCGAATATGCGGATTTTGCGGCCGCGCCCGAGCAGTTCGAAGCCGAGGCACGAGCCCGCGATTCCCTGCCCCACAACGATGTAGTCGAGCATGTCCATCAGAAGAGGTTTCCCTGATTTGCAATCGGGTTTATTCCGAGAACCCTCCAAGCTTTGTCGGTGAGGACGCGCCCCTGCGGAGTGCGTTTTACGAAGCCCTCCTGAATCAGATACGGTTCGTGAACCTCTTCGAGCGTGTCCGCCTCTTCGTTGACGGCGACTGCAACCGTGCCCAAGCCGACGGGCCCGCCGCCGTAGTTTTGCGCCATCACGCGGAGCATACGCTTGTCCATTTCGTCGAGTCCGTTTTCGTCGATTTCGAGAAGTTCGAGTGCGGCGACGGCGGCTTCGCGCGTGATTTTCCCGCCCGCGCGTTCCTCCGCATAGTCGCGCACGAAGCGTATGAGGTTGTTGGCGATACGCGGCGTTCCGCGCGAGCGTCGGGCGATTTCGTCCGCCCCGCCCTTGTCGATGCGCACGCCGAGCAGGTCGCACGAGCGCAGGACAATCGAGATGAGGTCGGCGCGCGAATAGTAGTCGAGCCGCGTCTGGAGCGTGAAGCGGCTGCGCAGCGGAGCTGTCAGAAGCCCCGTGCGGGTGGTCGCCCCGATGAGCGTAAACTTGGGAACGTTCAGACGGACGCTTCGGGCGTTCGGCCCTTGGTCTATCATAATGTCGATTCGGAAATCCTCCATCGCGCTGTAGAGGAACTCTTCGACGGTGCGCGAAATTCTGTGGATTTCGTCGATAAAGAGAATGTCGCCCTCCTGCAGATTGGTGAGCAGCCCCGCGAGGTCGGACGCCTTTTCGATGACGGGCCCCGACGTTATGCGAACCTGCGCGCCCATCTCGTTGCCGAGTATGAATGCAAGCGTCGTCTTGCCCAATCCGGGGGGGCCGTGGAGCAGGATGTGGCTAAGGGTGTCGCCGCGCCTGCGCGCCGCGCCGACCATCACCTTGAGCCGCTCGACCGTCTTCGGCTGCCCCGCGAACGAGTCGAAGCCCGACGGACGCAACGACGATTCGATTTCGTCTTCTCTGCGTTCGAGCGCGCTTTGCAGGTAGTCGGTTCCCTTTTCCATTTTGTGCGAAAAATTACGTTGATGAAATTTAGCACCACCCTACACTTATTCGGGTTTTTGTGAAGATAAAATTTGTCAGGCTCGAAAATTTCAGAAACATCGGTTTTGCCGATGTGCCGCTCGACTGCCCGAACGTCTGGATTTGCGGAAAAAACGCGCAGGGCAAGACCAATCTGCTCGAGGCGTTGGGAATGCTCTGCGCGCTGCGTTCGTTCAGAACGTCGGAGATGTCGGCGACGGTTGCCTGCGGCTCGTCGGAGGCGCGGATACTCGCGGGAATTTCGCACGAAAAATTCGGCGAATGCGAAGTGCTGCTGTCGATTTCCGCAAAACGGCGCGCGTTCATAGGCGATGAGGAAATAAAATTTTCCGACTTCATCGGACGCTTCCCCGTGCTCGCGATGGGCAACGAAGACGCAAAGCTTCTGCGCGGTTCGCCCGAAGTGCGGCGGCGCGATGCCGATATGTTCATTTCGTCGATTGACGGCGGCTATTTCGCCGCACTGCGCACATACCACAACGCGCTCGCCCACCGCAATGCGCTGTTGCGCGACGGATGCCAAGACCCGCGCGTTTACACGCCGTTTGAAACGCAAATGGCGGAGGCGGCAAAAACGCTTTTCGATTTGCGGCGCGAAGTGCTCGGAAAGCTCGGCGGGCTTGCGACGCAAAAGTACGAAATTCTGGCGCGCGAAAACGGCGAAAGCGCGGACGTAAAAATCAAGCCGAACTGCGAAGTCGAAACGGCGCACTCGCTGCTCGACGTGCTCGAAAAAAACCGACCGCGCGACATCGAACGCCGAACGACTTCGCACGGGCCGCACCGCGACGACTTCAAAATTCTCGTCGGCGGACGCGACGCGAAAACGTACGCGTCGGAGGGACAGCAGAGGTCGGCTGTCATCGCGCTGAAGCTTGCGCAGTTCGACATTCTGCGCGACGCGCTCGGCGTCCGCCCCGTGCTGCTTTGCGACGACATATTGGGAGAGCTTGACGCGTCCCGACGCGCCGCGTTCTGGGAATGCGTAGACCCCGAAGCGCAGGTCGCCGCAACCTCAACCGAACCCGCGCCCGACGACGCGCTGCGCGGCAAGTGGCAAACCTTGGCGGTAGAGAAAGGGGAATTCAAATGCCTGTAAACGCCGTGCTCGAAAAAATTTTTAGCGAAAACGCCCGCAGCAGTCGAGCCGTCGTGCCGTGGGGGGATTTCATTGACACCGCCCTTTACGACGAAAATCTTGGCTACTACCGACGCGCCGACAAACTGCGCGTGGGCGGCGACGGCGCGGATTTCTACACTTCGGTAAGCCTAAAAAACCGCGTGTTCTCGGAGCTTGTCGAAAACGCCGCGCGGACTCTGGCAACGCGCAGCGGCTTCGATTTCGACGCGCTCGAATTTTACGAAATCGGCGCGGAGGGCGACAGGCGCATTATCGAAAATTCGCGCGCGGCAAAGCTCGGCGACGAAATCGAAATCCCGCCGAAGGCAATCGTGGTTTCCAACGAGCTTTTGGACGCGCGTCCGTTTTCGCGCTTCAAGTTTTGCGGCGGCAAATGGCGCAAGGGCTTTGTGGAAATCTCAAAAGGCGCGGACGGTTTTTCGGCGGCGGAGGTTTTCGGCGAACCCGAAAAATTCGAACTCGACGCGCTCGAAAAATATTTTCCGCGTACGAAAGTCGAGGGCTTTAGAATCGACATTTCCTTCGACGCGCTCGGGCTTTTCGAAAAAATCTGCTCCGCGCCGTGGCGCGGCATTTTGATTTTCGCCGACTATTTCAGAACCGCCGCCGAACTCTCGGAACTGCCCAACGGCACGGCTCGCGGATACTTCAAACACTCCGACCGCGCCGACATCCTGCGCGACGCGGGAGAAGCCGACATCACGTTTTCGCCGTGTTCCGATATGCTGCGCGACATAGCCGAAAAATGCGGACTGCAAAATTTCGCGGAGGAAAGTCAGGAGAATTTTTTCGTAAAAAACGCCGAGGAGACAATGCGGAAAATCGCGCAGTCGCCCGACCCGTTCGACCCGCGCAAGCGCGAGCTTGTGCAGCTGCTAAGCCCCGTGCATATGGGCGCGGCGTTCCGCGTAATTTCGGCGGTGCGCAAATAATGCGGACAAACCGTCGTCCGTAATCCCGTACGTAAAACCGAAAAAGAGGGGATTGTCGTTTCCGGCAATCCCCTCTTCGATTGAAACATTTCGGTACATTTTTATTTGCCGTCCGCGCGTCTGAAGACCATCACCGCAAGTTCGTTTTTCGGCAACGAGACGGAAGCGCGCGCCCCCGAACCGCAAACCTTCGCACCCGACGCGGAATCGCCTCCGACATAGGAATAACCTTCGACGGTAAAGGTCGCATCGAGCGAGGCGAGGTGCGACTGCGTTGCCGCAACCGCCAGTTCGTCGCCGCGTGTAAAGACCGAATAGGAAACTTTCGGAGTCGATGCCCTCGCGAAATCCGTATCGCAAAACCTGCCCTCGACTATCAGCGAATGATATTTTGCGCGAAGCCTGTTTATTTTTCCCATATGCGCCTTATAGCGGGGCGCATCGTCGATTGTGGCGCGGCATCGGTAGATTTCCACGTCGCTGCGCCAGCCGCGCAGGACGGCGAGATTCAGCCTGCGTTCGGTGTCGTTGTCGTCGCGGATTTCGCGGTCGGAAGTATTAACCTCGGGAAAAGTGTATTTGACCACGGGCGAAAAACGCGTGCGGGGAACTCCGAATTTGTCGATGTAGGCGATGTCGGTATTCACCCAGACGCTGTGTACAAAATCGACGTGCTGGAAGGTCGCGTCGGAAGTCACTTCTATGCCGAAGCTCATTTGCGGATTTTTGGATTTCGCATAGTCGCGCAATTCCTTTACCATTGCAACCTTGTCCGCCATAAGCTCCATGGAGGGAACGCGGTGTCCGTGCGAAGAGTCCCAACATATTTCGACGAAACCGAGCTGGTCGAAGAATACGCCGTCCGCGCCCATCTCGACAACCCTGTCTATCTTCCGCTTCATTTCGTCTATCCAGACGCGCGAGGTCGGACAGGCGATGGCGAAGGTTTTCGAGCAAAAGGCGCGCATACTCGTGCCGTCGCCGCCGAATGGATAGCGTTCGACAAACGGCGTACCGTTCTGGTTTTTCACGCACAACTTGTGTCCGACTTTTTTGTAGAAGTCGGTAGACATATCAATCAGCTGTCCGTTGAAATATACGACGACTTTTCCGCCGCGCTTTTGCGCCTCGGATATGTATTTTTTGAGGGCTTCGTCGCCGCCCTGCGTGGTGTCGGGCGAATAGTTCGGATACCCCGAATCGTGTCCCTCGAGCGTCCAACCGAACATCAGAATGGTGTCTATACCCGCGGAATTTCCTATGTCGGCAAGTTTCGGCAGCTCGGAATACGGAAATATTACGGTGCCGTACTGGTGGCGCATAATCAGCCGCTGCCATCCGTTTGACTCGGCAAACGATTTCGGCGCGGGCTTGCAGTCGAACCACGAATCGGCCCATTTGCGGTATTTTTTCGCGCCGATATGCCAGTCTCCCGCGTGGGGAGAAACGACGTATTCGGGATATTTTTTCGACTCGCCCGCATTCAGGAACGGATACTTTGCCATCGCCAAATCAACGGGTTTGTAGCCGCCGCCGTCTTTGCGCAGCCTGAAAAGGTGCATCGTCTGGGTAAACGACGAATCGTGGCTTCCGACATAGAGGCCGCAACGCCCGTCGTCGAGAACGTAGAAGTTGCACGATGTTCTCCCGGGGTAGAGAAATCCGCGTTCTATTGCCTTGTTGTCCTGCGCAATATATTGCGAATGCGCCCCGCGAATCCAGTTCGGAATGTCCCTAAATTCCATTCCCGCATAGTGCGACAACACAAGTTTGCTGTCCTTTTCGAGTTTTGCGTTCCCAATCACGGGGAACTGGAATTCGCGCAAAACCTTGTTTTTCGATTTATTTGAAATTTCGGGAACAAAGCGGATTTCGTCGCCGACGACTTCGCAGTCGATTTTCACGGGGAACTCGCCTCCGTAGACGATTC
Organism: uncultured Opitutales bacterium; assembly: GCA_900548275.1. Taxonomy (GTDB): domain Bacteria; phylum Verrucomicrobiota; class Verrucomicrobiia; order Opitutales; family Intestinicryptomonadaceae; genus Merdousia. The sequence goes on from URJY01000002.1 coordinate 163,023, forward strand.
GCAACTTGCAGTCTCCCAATTTTTCGACCTTTGCGGGAACATTTCCGCTCTCGACAACCTCCTCCAACAAAAGTCCGTCCTGATAGATTATCCGCCAGATTCCGCCGCCGCCCGCATACTCGCGTTCGGAAACAAGATTCCTAAGCGAAATCAAATTTCCGTTTCCGTCGAAGGCTATTTTGATTTTTTCGTTCCCTATTTCCGTGTCCGCGGCAAACAGGCAACCCGACGCGAAAAAAAACGCCGACAATGTTTTCGATAATTTTACAATACCCATAATGTCTTACCTCCGACATTGGGTATATCAAATATGCACAAAAACGGCAAAAGAAAAAAACGGATATCTTGAAAAATCCAGATATGCGATACAACGGCGAAAGGAGCTGCCGATTTTTCGGGATTTGTTTTTAAAGGGTTGACCGCTGTTTTGTTAACGTTTAACATTGCGGTTTATGAAGAGGAGAGATTTTATAAAAACCGCCGTTTCCGCCGCGGCAATCGCGCCCGCCATGACTTTTGCGGAGCGTTCCGCGCCCGCCGCCGTGCAAAAGAAGACGGTTCTGCCGCGCCGCAGGGGTTTCAATTTGCTCAATATGTTTCTGCCCGTCGGCAACACGTTCAAAGGTTCGGGCAACTACGATTTGGGCGCGTTCCGCGAGGAGGATTTTGCGATAATAAAAGAGTGGGGTTTCGACTTCGTGCGGCTGCCCCTCTGCTACTGGTGTTGGAGCTCCGAAGACGACTGGTTTAGGATGGACGAAAAGCCGCTCAAGCAAATCGACCAAGCCGTCGAGTGGGGGCGTCAGTACGGAATACACGTAAACATCAACTTCCACCGCGCCCCGGGGTATTGCGTCAACCCCGACCCCGTAATAAAGCTCGGGAGCAATCTGCTTACGGACGAAGCTCCGCGCGAGGCGTTCTGTTATCAGTGGGCGAAATTCGCCGAACGCTACAAGGGCATTCCGAGTTCGCAGCTGAGTTTCGACATGCTCAACGAACCGCCCAAGCGCAACCGCGACGGCTACATCAAGGTTGTCCGCGACGCCGTAAAGTCAATCCGCGACTCCGACCCCGACCGCCTCGTTTGCGCCGACGGCTTCGACTACGGCAACGTTCCGATTGGCGAATTTGCCGACATCGAAAATTTCTACCAGAGCGCGCGCGGCTACAGTCCGCACGTAATCACGCATTTTAGGGCGCGCTGGATGCCGCATTTGATGAATTTCCCCGAGGAAAAGCTAAAGTGGCCAATCGAACACAACGGTAAGTTCTACGACAAAAACGCCCTCGCCGAAATGTACGAGCAAAACTGGGGCGCGTGGGAACGCGGCGGCGGCGCGGTGCACGTGGGCGAATTCGGCTGCCACAACCAGACCCCGCCGCAAATCGCAAACGCGTGGTTCAGGGACATCCTCGAGGTGTACAAACAGCGCAACTGGGGATGGGCTTTGTGGCGGCTGCGCGGAAGTTTCGGCGTGCTCGACTCCGAGCGCGTCGGCGTAAAGTTCGAAAACTTCGGGGGCGCAAAGCTCGACCGCGAACTTCTCGAAATACTGAAGCAGGGTTAGCCCCGACTTTCGCCGAAGCGCGCGCCAAGCGCGCAAAACAAAACGCGTGCGGATGAAAAGTTCCGCACGCGTTTTTTGTTTTCGGAAAATTCGGAAAGATTTCTAAACTTCGCCGATTTTCGCCAAGAGCCATTCCGCCGCCGACATCTTCGACGGCGCGCGCAATACCGCCTTGAGCTTTTCGGCGTAGTCGGCAAACAAGCCGCGTTCGCCGATACAGCTTTGCATGTACGCCGCGAGTTTTTTGGGCGACGCCTCGAACTGGACGAACTCGCGCCACGCGGGTTTGTCCAAAATAATATTTGCTATGCTCAAATATTTTATATTAACAAGCGAACGACCCACGACGTACGTAAACGGATTTGCCTTGTAGACAATCGCCCCCGGGATGCCCTGCAGCGAGCACGCAAGCGACATCGTGCCCGAGCTCATCATAACGGCCTTCGCGGCGACGACCTCCGACTCGTTGGCAATCACGCGCACGCGCGGGGCGACGTCGGGATTTTCCGCGAGCACCCTGCGGATTGTCTTTTCTATCGCCGCCGTCGGATATATTGCAACGGCGCGTTCGTTCGGCATGCGGCGCAACGCGCCTATCATTACGGGGAAAATGCGCGAAACCGCAATCGAGCGGCTGCCCGCGAGCATCAGAATTTCCCCGTCGGCGCAATAGCGCACGGGCGGAACAAACGATTCGCACAAAAACGGATGTCCGACAAACGAAACGGGCAGCGCAGTGTCGGCATAGCATTTTGTTTCGAACGGGAAAATCACGGCGAGTTCGTCGAGAACCTCCGCCATCTTGAAACGCCGCCCCGCCTTCCACGCCCAGATTTGGGGACTGATGTAATAGAGCAGCTTCACGCTGCCGCCGCCCTTTACGCTCACGCCGCGCTCCTTGAGCATTTTCGCCAAGTGCAGGTTGAAGCCGGGGTAGTCCACAAAACAGACGGCGCGCGGCTTGTATGCGGCGATCCAGTCGGCGACGGCTTCGGAAAGTTTTTTGAAAAAGCCGTAGTTTTTCAGGACTTCGAAAAGTCCCACAACGGAAAAGCTCGTCATATCGAAAAGCAGCTGCGCGCCCGCGCGGCGCAACGCCTGTCCGCCGAAAGCGCACACTTTGAGGTCGGGCTTTTCGGCGAGCGCGGATGCAATCATACGCTCCGCCTGCTCGTCGCCCGAGTGCTCGCCCGCGATTACCAGAACGTCGCACGCGCCTTTTTCGGGCGCGGCGAAGGCAAACGAGCGCATCGACAAAACGTCTTCCATTAGACGGCTCCGCCCTCCTCCGCCATGCGTTCGCGGATTTGGCGCGTGATTTCGAGCGCGACTTCGAGCGCGCTAAGCCCGAGCTTTGCGTCGACCTTCGGATTCTTTTTGTTTACGACGCAGTCGGCAAAGCTTGCCAGTTCGGTCTTGAGCGGTTCGTGTTTTTCAATCGGCACTTCCTCGGGGATGATTTCGGTCGCGCCCTTTACGCGGATGACGTGCCCCTTCTGGTTCATATAGTCGAGCGACATATACGTTCCCTTTTGGAAAATTCTGATTTCGCGCAGCTTCTTCAGGCTCACCCTGCTGACGTTGAGATTCGCCACGCATTTGTTCTCGAACTGGATTCGCGCGTTGGCGATGTCCTCGCGCTTGCTGAGCACGTTTACGCCCACCGCCTCGATTTTTTCGACGTGCGAATTCGCAAGTTTGAGCACCACGCCGATGTCGTGAATCATAAGGTCGAGCACGACGCCCACTTCCGTGCCGCGCGGATTGAACGGCGCGAGCCTGTCGGCGGTGATGAAGCGCGGATTGTTCACGCGCGATTCCATAAACTCCATCACGGGGTTGAAGTGCTCGATGTGTCCTACCTGCACAATCAGGTTTTTCTCGCGCGCCTTTTTCACGATTAGCTCAGCGTCTTCGACCGAAGTGCAAATGGGTTTTTCTATGAGCAAATCGCAACCCTGCTCGAGAAGCGGCAGAGCCACCTCTGTATGCCTGTCCGTGGGAACTACCACGCTTACGGCTTCGCACGCCGCGCCGAGTTCGGCTATCGACGGGAAGACCTTGCAGCCGCACTTGGCGGCGATTTCGGCGGCGCGGTCGGGATTGTTGTCGTAGATGCCGACAAGTTCTGTTGTGTCGAGTTCGGAGTAAATGCGGGCGTGGTGCTGACCCAAATAGCCTACACCGACAACGCCGCAACGCAGTTTTCCATCATTGCTCATACGTCGAAACTACGGCAACGCGCGCGCCATTACAAGAAAATTGATTGCGCGGAAATCGGCGGATGGCGGCTACCTTTTTAATGAAAACCGAATCTGCAGTTTCGGAAAACACAAAACAACTCCGCCGTCGGCTAAAGCGATTCCCTTATGTCTTCGATTAGCGATTTTTCGCTTTGCAGAATTTTTATCGGCTTGACCTTTACGCCTACTTTGGGGTCTTCAAGCTTACCGTCGAGCGAAACCTCGACCGTGTTTGCAAGCGGATTCAGGAGCGATGCAACGCTCGATACAATCGGCATCGTAAGCCCGCCGAACGGACGTATCGCAAGAGCCGCGTCGATGTCGTCGCGCAGGTAGTCGTACGCCGCCGCTCCCTTGATTTGCATAACGGGCCCGCCCATTTCGAGCTTCGGGAACTTGACCGCTCCGCCGCCGACTTCGAACGGGCTGTACGCATAGGTTATGTCGAACGAGCCGAACGGCAGGCGCATAGCCGAAAGCGCGCGCGAGAGCACGCCGAAAAGGTTGAGCCTGATGAGGTCGGAATTTTCCAAACTGACATATCCGCTCCCCTGCGAAAGTTCGATTTTGTCGGCGTCGCCCTTTAGCGAAACCGACATCGTTACGAAACCGTTTTCGCCGCCGTCGACAATGGACTTCGACTTTTCCCCGCCGTCCACCCCGCCCGAATCCCGTTTCGAAGAGCCGAGCGAGCCGAAGAAATCGGTCAACGCCGCCTGATTCATTTTGTCGGCGGTCATACTGCCCTCGAACGAAATCGTCGAACCGCTTTTGTGCAGCGCAACATTGCCCTCCGCCGCGCCGCCGCAAAATTCGAATACGGCGTTGTCTATCTGCGTGTCGATTTTGTCGCTGCGGGCGGTGAACTTTGCGTTCTTCAGAGTCGCCTTTTCGAGAACGACGGTATCGCCCGCGACCTCCGCCGACACGTTGAAAATGTCGCGCAACTTCCGCGGATTGTTCGACGGATTGCGCAACACGGCGGAAAACGAAAGCTTGGGCGGAACTTTGAAATCGACCACATCGAGAACCTCGCGAACGTCGTCGCCGCCGAGCGCGAGAAGCTCGCGCGAATCAAGTTCGGAATCGAAGAATATCCGCTGTTCGTCGAAAGTCGTTATTCCGTTTCCGAAATAGAGCCACTCAATCAGCCCCGAAGCCCTGCGTCCGTCGGCGTTTATGTCGACATCGAAAAGCGTTATGCGCTCGGGGTTGACAAGCACGTCGAGCGAAAACGACGAAAACCGCGCCCCCGAATATTGCGCGTTTCCGCCCGAAGCCTTCGCATAGCACCAAATGTATTCGGGCTTGCCCCACGTTCCCTCGACGGAAACGTCGGCGCGCGGGAAGTTCGACTTTCCCCCGAACTTGAAATCCTTCATCACGCGCGTCCACCACGGCTCCATAAAATGGGCGATTGCCATCGGTCTTATGTCGCCCGCGACGCGCACGCGGTACTGCGACGTATTCATATTCTGAATGTACGCGCCGCGCACGCGCCAGCCCTCGACCGTCTCGACGTCGAGATTCCGCGCCGAAAACACGCCCTCCGCCGAATCGAAAACAACCTCGCCCGAAACGTCCGATACGGGAATGTCCATCACAATGCAGTTCTCCGCGCGAACGTCCATCCGCACGGCGACGTTTTTCGAATCCGCAAAATATTTCACCCCGCCCGCAAGGGCTATGCCCGACGGAAACGAGAGTTGTTTGAGCTCGGGAATGTCGGCAAGCTCGGGGCGGGCGAACAGAAGCTTGGGGTCTATCGTTCCGTCGAATTTGAAATCGGCGTCGAAGTTTTCGGAAAGCGAAAGGCTGCCGCCGAATCTGTGCAAACCGAACGACGCAAAAACGCCCCAACGGTCGCGCCAGTTCGAGAAATCGAGACTTCTTTTGCGGACGCGGATGTTGCCGATTTCCGAGCCGTCGTAGGAAATGTTGCTCACGGCGATGTCGAGATTTTCGAGCGCGGGCGAATCGGGATTCGGCAGGATGTCGGCGCGCACCTCCACGTCGCCGAGGGTCGGCAGATTCTCTCCCGAAAAGTTTTCCGCAAAAAGCCGCGCCGAAGCCTTCACTCCGTCCGAGTCGGAACGGCACGATGCGTTGAGCTTAAAATTTTTTATCTCCGCCGAAAAGCCGCCCTCCGAAAACGCGCCGCCGCCCGAGACGAAAGCGATGTCGGCGCGGTAGTTGCGCGCGTCGAACACGGCGAAATTCAGGCTCAAATCGGGCGCGGAAAGGCAATCCAAATACCTCTTGACATCGGGATACTTTTCGAAAACCGAATCGAACTTCTGCGAAACCGAAAGCTTCCTCTGCGGCGTTTTCGAATCGGCGGTCGCCGCGCGCGAAGACAGCGACGAAACGAGGGCGTCGAAGTCGGTATTTGCGTTTACAAACCCCGAAACCGACGCGCACAGTCTGCCCGCCTTGAAATTGAGCGCACTTATGCGCCACCACTGACCGCGCTTCGACAAATCGAGATACACCGACCCCACCACGGGATTTTTTCCGACCCCCGCGTAGGTCGGGGCTATGCGCGCGTCGAGAACGCGCACCGACTTCGGCACAACCCGACCGAACAGAAGCGGCTCAACCCCGAACGAAGCAGAAACGCGCTGCGCAAAAAAGAAATCCTCGGGCGTTCCGTCGAAGCGCAGGGAGACGTTTTCGAGCGAAACATTCCCTCCGAAATCGGCTCGCGCCTGCGCGAAATCGACAATCAGCCCCGCCTTTTCGGCTTCGGCTTTTATCTCGTCGCACAGCCATTCGGGAAGCGGAACTGCGGCGTTCCAATACAAAACCGCGCAGACCGCCGACTGGAAAACCGCGAGGACAAAAAGGAATACGTTCAACGCCGCCAGCGAACGCCAAAACGCACGCAGCAAAAAAGTCGCAATCGGCAGACCTGTTTTATTTTCCTTCACTTTCCGCTTTTTTGTCGGGCGCGGCGGGCGGATTTTTCTTCAGTTCGCTTTCCGCAAGCGCGCCAGACGTAAATTCGAAGAACGAGTCGATGAAGTCGTCCGCAGCCGCAAACGCCGTCTTGCCGTACGCCCCGTACTGCGTAGTTCCGCCGAGACGCTTCGAGAACAGCCAGCTTCCGCTTTCGACCACGTTCGCGCCCGAACCGCGAACCTCGTAGCGTATTTCCATCGAGTATACCCACGGGATGCGTCCGCCGTTCGGCGAGATTCCCGCGGCGTCGAACGGGCAGTCGGGATAGCCCTTGACCGAAAAAAGCTTTGCGTATTTCAAAACATTTTGAAGCGCGGATTTTTTGCGGGCGCCGAGCTGCGCGGTCTGCGCATTGAAGTCGCCGTTCTTCGACGAGATTTCGAAGAGCGTTTTTTTAGCGGCGATGTCGGAGATTTTGAGCGAAGTTATGACCGCGTTTTCGGGCAGCATTTCGACGATTTTCGAGCGGAACTTCATAAAATCGGTATCGGCAAGTTTTACGATGTCGCGGGGGATTCCGAATATTGCGTCGGAATTTCCCGTCTTCGCGTAGACGAGCCGCTCGTTGCCCGAACCGAAAAAGCCGCCGACATCGAGCGCAGAGACAGTGCCGTCGGAATCCGTCGCCGTTATTTTCAGACTGTTGGGCGTGAAACCGTAGGGGGCGACATTTTCGCCGGGGGCATCGCTTACGAACTTGCGCACGCGGATTTTCGAAAGTTTGAGCAGCAACGAAGCGAGCGCGGCGGAATCGGCTTTCGAAGTTATGGACGCGCCGTTTTTGTCCTCGCCGATAACGTCCCAAACGCCGCCCTTGAGCTTGCCGAAACGGAGCGTTTTGCCGCCCTTCGAAATTTCCAAACTCTTTACCGTGTTAAGGTCGAAACGCATTACCGACTTGTCGCGCAGGTCGGTCTGGACATTCGCAAGGTTGGCGACCGCCGACGCGTCTATCGTAAAAATCGTGGGGTTGTCCTCGAGGCGCGCATAGACCTGCGAACCGTCCTTTGTCTTTCCGCCGATGAGCAGAACTTGGCGGCGGTTCGTGCCCTCGAGGGTAATGGTCGTGGGCAGAGCCGAGACTTCGAAGCCCGCCTCGGCGGCGGTGTCGTTCGAAAAGCTCTTTGCGGAAAGCTGGCAGATTTCGGTAAGGAACGCGTCGACTTCGTTCGAATCGGCGGCAGCTACGATTGGCGTTTCGAACTTCCATTTTCCGCCGTCGCGCACCAAACCGATTCTGCGGAAATTGCCCTTGAGCGAATCGGCGGACTCAGCCGACGGCAGACGCACCGAAAACGCCGACACTTCGAAGCGCGGGATGTCGAAAACGTTCTGGTTGCGCAGGCGTTCGGTATCGACCACAAGGCTTTCGACGAACTCGCGGTCGACCACGATTATCCTGTCGCCGCCCTCGTCGAGCATATAGATGCGGTTGCCCACGGGCGCGCTCTTGCCGATTTTGAGCGTATACATCTTCTTTCCGTTGCCGTATCTGAAAGTGTAGGCGGGGTCGTCGAGTCCGTACTCGGCGAGCGTGTGCCCGTGCTTGGTCACCTCAGAGAGCGAAAAGCTCGCCTCGCGGTCGAGAAATTCAATCTGGTTTCTGATTCGGTTGACGGCGAAGAGGTTCGCGGGCCAGTCTATCGGCGCGGTTATGCGCCACTTGTTGTTTTCGAACTTGAGCACGCGCGGCTTGTCGATTCCCTTGCCCGAAATTTCGAGAACCGTAAACGGCGCGGTTTCGGGCGCGGCTGCCGCCGCCGCAGGATCGCGTTCGAGCGACCACATTGCCCAGAACAGGGCGACGTTTGCAATCAGAAGGAAAATTGTGAGTCTAAAGCGCATTTTTCAATCCTCGATATTTATCGGCGGCGGGCGGCGAAAACAGCCGCGCACAGAGCCAGAATTACTGCGGGAACAAGCATAAAACGCCACGCAAGCGACAGGTAGTCGGACTGCGAGAGCGTCAGCGAAAACTTTTTCAGCGGACGCGGGGGAATGTTGAGCATATTGTTTTCCTCGAACATCCAGTCGACCACGTTCAGCGCGAGCTTGGAATTGCCAAGCCTGTTGAACCATTTGTTCGCTATGAAATTTTCGTCGCCGAAGACCGCAAGCTTGCCGCCGGGGATGTTCAGCCCGAGCTCGCCGCCCGCCGTGCGCGTTGCGACCATCGCGAGCGGAAGCGGGCCCGCTATGTCTGAAACTTCGTCGTATTTCTGCACGCCGCCGCGCATATACGACTTTTCCGCCCAGCTTGCAGGGCCGCTCAGGATTATCGGCGTAATCTTCAAAGTCTCGTCGATTGGCGAGCCCATATCGGGGCGCACGGGACGCACCGAACCGAACTGTACGGGCGTGTCGGAGTCTATCAAATATTTCACAATCGGGTGCGGATTGCGCGGAAAACTTCTGGCAATCAAATCGCCCGACGCGCTCTCGTAGTCGCCGCCCGAGTCCAAAACGAGCATATCGTCGCTCATAATGCCCCACTCGTAGAACACGTCTTCAAGCCCCAAGAGAGAGCCCATTTCAAGAAACACTATGCCCCTGCCGTTGTCCTTGAGCAGGTATTTTCTGATTGCGTCTATTTCGCGCGGCAAAAACGCCGACTTCGCCCCCGCCACAATAATCATATCGGCGTCTTCGGGGATGTCCTTTACCTCGCTCAAGTCCAGCTCCTCCACCTTGTAGTTGTGCGAGGCAAGTGCCGCGGCGTATTCGGAAAGCCCGCGCGCGCCGTTTGCGCTCTTGACGCTCATTTCGCCGTGCCCCTTGAGGAAGTAAATCCTGTTCTGTTTGTCCGACGAAACGTTCAGAATCGCCGACGTAATCAGGCTTTCGCCCTTGAAATCCTTGCGCGCACCGTCCTCGACTCCGTAGAATTCGGAAATCGGTATGCGCTTGAAACGACGCCCCGACGCGACGACAACGCATTCGTCCAAATCGTTGCCGAAGCGCGCGGCAAGCTCTTCGGCGCGCTTGTTTTCGATGTGGGCGTTGACGAATTTCGCGCTGACGGGCGCGTTTTTGTTCGACGCGTATTCGTACTGACCGAAAAGCGTGTTGAAGTCGCGCACGACAGCCGCGCTGTCGGAATCGTTGCGCCCGATTGAAACCACCGCGTAGATTTCGACGGGCTCGCGCAGTTTTTTGACATACGCCACGCTCTCGGGCGAGAGCGAATTGCGGCGGTTTTCCGACATATCCCAACGCGTGTAGTGGCGGGTCGCCACATAGTTCAGCCCCAGATAAAGCGATATTCCCAGAAGAATCTGAAGCCAGAGATTGAGCTTGGCGATTCTCGTGGTAATTTTGAAATCCTCGAACATCGGGTTCATTTGTTTTTAGACTCCGTAATCAATGAGGTTATCGCGAGCAGAACGAATGTCGTGCTGACGTAGAAAAAGAACGGGCGCGTGTCCATCACGCCCGAAATGAAGTCGTCGAAATGCCTGAAAGTCTGCAAATATTCGCCCGCCGAGGAAAGCCACGAAAGGCTCTCGGGAAGCGGAAATTTGGAGAGCATCCCCGCGCCGATTATCACCAGAAAGAGTATGCAAAACGAAAGCATCCCCGCAACGAGGGTCGTGCGCGTCAGCGAGCTTGCGAAAATCCCCACGGCGATGAACATCGCGCCGCTTGCGGCTATGAAAAGGTAGCCCGTACCCATTTGTACGGGGTCGAAAAACCGCGGGTCTGCCGCAACCTGCGGAAGATATATGCGCGAAATCAGCGGGAATAAAAGCGTCAATGCCCACAGCAAAATGTAGAAAAAGTAGCACGCCGAAAACTTGGCGAGCACAATCTGCCAAGCGTTCACGGGGGTCGTCATCAACGCCTCGAGCGTGCCCGCCCTGCGCTCGTCGGCGAGCGAACGCATCGTCAGAAGCGGCACCATAAACAGCACGGGCACCCAAAACACCGAAAGAAAATTGGCAATCGGCGAACTGTCGCTTGCCGACCTGCCCACGTCTACGAGCGCGAACAGATACATCAAGCCCATAAACCCCAGAAACAGGAACGCCGCGATGTACGTCGACGGCGATATGCAAAGCTGCCAGATTTGCTGGCGGACGAGTATGCGGAATCTTCTCATTTTTCGGTCATCTCCTTGTCGATTTCCTCGACCATTTTGGAGGGTTGCGGAAGGTCGCGCAACTGCTCCCAACTGCGGCGCGTGGCAGCCATGAATATCTCCTCGAGCGACGGCTTGCGGTACGCGACAAGGCGCGGCATAAGCATTGTGTCCTTCGACAGCTCGCCGATTATCGCAGCCCCCAAGTCGGAATTTTGCGGCGCGGACAAAACGTAGTCGACATATCCGCGCGAGTCGGGCTGCGTGTGCGAAATTATCGAAAGGTCGAGCTGCATGGCAGCCAAGACCTCGGCAAAACGCTCGGGCGCGGCGCGCAGGCTGACTTCGTATTTGTCGCGCGGGATGAAGTCTTTGCGCAGACTTTCGGGCGAACCGCTTGCAACCACCGTGCCCTGATTGATGATTATCACGCGGTCGCAGACAAGCTCTATTTCGGGCAGAATGTGGCTGCTGATTATTACGCTCATTTTGCCGCGCAGCGACAGTATGAGTTCGCGGATTGCAAGAATCTGGTGGGGGTCGAGCCCGATTGTGGGTTCGTCGAGAATTATTACGTCGGGGCGCGACAAAATCGCGTCGGCAATTCCCACCCTCTGGCGGAAGCCCTTCGAAAGGTTGCCGATTATCTTTTTAGCCGCCGAACGCTTGAGTTGGCAGATTTCCATCGCCTCGTCGACGCGCTTTGCAACCTCGGCTTCGGGAACGTCCTTAATTCGGGCGCGAAAGCGCAGATATTCGCCCACGCGCAAATCCTCGGGAAGGGGGTTGTTTTCGGGCATAAAGGCGATGTGCCTGCGGGCTTTGTCGGGATAGTTCGCCACGCTTATTCCGCAGATGTGGACGCTGCCAGAAGTTGCGGGCATAAGCCCCGCAATGATGCGCATCGTGGTGCTCTTGCCCGCTCCGTTGGGACCCAGAAAGCCAACGACCTCGCCCTTGCCTATTCTGAAGGAAACGTTTTCAACCGCCTTCGCCGAGCCGTAGCATTTGGTGAGGCGGCGGACGATTACTGAATTTGGTATGTCGGCAATGTCTTCCATTTAATAAACGGTTAAATCTTTCCGACAGCCCCCGATACCGAAAAGACTAAAAAAATTAAAACTGCAGGAAACAAAGAACGCCCGATATTTTCCGTCGCGAAAAACGGCAAGGCTTTTCGTACGGAATTGAAATCGGCAATCGGCGGCCGAATTAAAAGAACTCCCGCGTCGGGCGGAAACGGGCGCGGAAAACGCGCGCGCCGCACACGCCCCCCGAGTCGGACACGGGAAAACGGTTTCGCCGCCTCCCCGAGCGGGCTTCGGCAAAACGCCGCAAGCCGCAGTCCGCCCATCGGAAACCGTCGGAATTATTGGCTGACTTTTTCCTTGATGAAGCTCTTGATGTCGCCGAGCGTACGGAGCTTCTGGACATCCTCTTCGGCGATTGTCGTGCCGATTGCGTCTTCGACCGCGAGGACGATTTCAACCATCGTGAGCGAATCGAGACCGAGGTCGTCTACGATGACGAGGTCGTCCGAGGGGTTCTTGAGCATTTCGCGCTTTTCGGGTTCGGCAAAGCGTTCGATTATGCCGATTACGACGTCGCCGACGAGTTCGGCGTTGCCCGTTTTTCTAAATTCCACCGCTTTTTCGATTGTTTCGGGGGAACATCTTTTGAGCGACTCGCGCAGTGTCGCTTCGTCTTCCTGTGTAAACTGAGAATTCATGGTTCCATAACAGCACATTACCCCCGCGATTTCAACCCATAAATTTTGTTGTGTTTGACAGCCCGCAAAAGTGCGCGGTAGTGTGTGGACATTCCATTTTTTATGAACTGTCTGCTTTTCCACACGACCCCGCCGTTCGAACTCGCGCCGAACGACCCCAAACTTGCGCATATCGACGGCGTACTGAAAACCGCAAACGGCGGCGAAATCTTCGCGGGAACGCTCAACGGCAAGCTCTGGATATGCCGTTTCATACGCCGCTCCGACGGCGGCGCGGAGCTTGTTCCCGTTCGGGAGATAGCAAACCCCGACAGGCTCGGGGTCTGTCTTGCGGTCGCCTTTGCGCGCCCGCAAATCGCGCAGCGCATACTCTTCGAGGCGGCGTGTTTCGGGGTGGACAAACTCGTTTTCTACGCCGCAACAAAGGGCGAAGCCGACTACGCAAAAAGCGGACTCTATACAAAGGGCGAATACTTGAAGTGGCTCGAAAAGGGCGCGGAACAGTCGTGTTCGACATACATCCCCGAGTTTTCGACGGCGGCAAACCTCGAAAAGGCGGCAGAAGAGCTGCTTGCGGGAGTATCCGCCGACGCGCTTAAAATCGCCCCCGATGTCTACGAAGCCGAAGCGGGTTTGCCCGACGCGCTCGCCGACAGGCAAAACCGCACCGTCTGCGCCCTGCTCGGCGGGGAACGCGGTTTGACAGCCGCCGACAGAAACGCCCTCCGTTCCCGCGGCTTCAAACTCGTGTCGCTCGGCAGGCGCGTTCTTCGGACGGACTCCGCCGTGATTGCGACGCTCGCGGGCTGCCTGTTTTAAGTTTACTTGACTATTACCGCGGCGGGTCAATCATCGACGGACATTATTATTCGTTCAAGATGGAAAGACATTCTAAACCCGATTCCGCAACTATGCAGCGGCTCGACGCGCTCGCGAAAAATCTCCGCGAACGCCGCTTCGAGCAGCTCGGCTACCCGTTCGATCAGGAAACGAGCCTCAAGGACTACTACCGCTGGCTCGTCGATACGGGGCTTTGCGACCTCACTCTCATCAACGTTGGCGACCCCTACAAAACGCAGTGGGATATGCTCCACACCGACGAGTTCGAACGCGCCTGCATCGATTTCGTCGCCGACTCATTCAACTTCGGCGAAGACCACTGGGGCGTGATTTCCAACGGCGGAAGCGACGGCAATATGCACGGCGTGTATTTCGGGCGCAAGACGCTCGAGGCGAAATCGTCCGTGCCGCCCGTGTTGTATGTGTCCGACGAAGCCCACTACTCGGTAAAAAAACTCGGCGACATTCTCAATATGGAAACGCGCACAATCCGCGCGCACGAAAACGGTTCGATGGACGTTTCCGACCTCGAAAAAAAGCTCTCGCCCGACCGCCCCGCGCTCGTTGCGATAGCAATCGGCGGCACGTTCAAGGGCGCGATTGACGACCAGCGGGCAATCGACGAAGTTCTCGAAAAAGTCAAGCCGCCCTTTGTCTACAAGCACCTCGACGCAGCCCTCTTCGGAGGCTATCTGCCGTTCCTCGACGACCCCAAGGCGCGCGAAATTCTCGACGCGCAAAAGATGAAGTTCGATTCCGTCGCCGTGTCGGGACACAAATTCTACGGAATGAACGAGCCTGCGGGAATCTTCGTCTGCCGAAAGGAAGCCCTCAGCCACGTACAGAACAATCCCGTGCCGTATCTCAACGGCGTAATCCCCACCATAAGCTGTTCGAGAAGCGGCTTCGACGCGCTCAAGCTTTTCTGGCGCATATCGACAACGGGCAAAGAGGGAATGCGCGAACAGGCAAAACGCGTGCTTGCGAACGCCGAATACTTCCACAATGCGCTCGAAAAACGCGGCGTGAAAACTTGGCGCAATCCGTATTCGAACACGGTGATTTTCCGCCGTCCGAAAGACGAAGTCGTGCACAAATACGCGCTGGCGTGCTCCGACGACGAACACTGGGGCAAACTCTCGCACGTTGTGGTTATGCAATACTTCACGCCCGAGATGTGCGACAAAATCGCCGACGACATCGCGAAATGATTTCGGCGCACCGCCCGTAAAATCCGAAGCCCGCAGGGGCGTCGAAACGGGAAAATCGGGGTTGTTCCGTCAACGGGGGCGACCCCGATTTTTTTGTCGTCCGCCGACAATCCGCCGAATTGTTTTGCAGTGTTTATTTTTTTCATTTTGTCTGTCGCAATGAAAACCTTTCTATTTGCCTTTGCGATAGCCGTTGCGGTTGCGCCGTTTGTCCGCGCGGAAATTCCGCGCGAAAAAATCGACCAAGCCGAGCGCATTATGTGGTCGCGCTTCTTTCTGCCGCGCACGAATCTCTTCTACGAGTGCCTGACTTCATTCGACGACAAAACCTGCCAAAACCACCTGCCCACCGCCGACGAAGTGAAACGCCAGTATCCCAACCCCTGCGGCTACGCAACGGGAATGGAGGACTGCGCAATTCTGGGCGGAACCGCGCTCGCCGCACTCGCCGACAAATACGAAGCCACCGACGACAAACGCATAGCCGCGCAGGCGAAAAAAGTCCTCGCGGGGCTCGACGATCTCGTGCAACCCGACGGCTTTGTCGCCCGCGGAATATGCCCCGAAGACGGCAAAAGCGTCTACGCAAATTCGTCGATAGACCAATACACGCACTGCGTGCACGGGCTGTGGAAATACTACCGCAGCCCGCTTTCCGACGACGCCGACAGGGCGAAAATCAAGGGCGCGATTCTGCGCGTCGCCGAACGCCTGCGCCGAAACGTGAACGAAAAAAACGACTTCGACTCCCTGCGCCTCGACGGCAAACGCTGCGCGCTCCGAATCAGCCGCTTCACGTTCGACAGCCCGCACTCCGCCGCAAGGCTGCCGATGATATACGCCGCCGCGTGGGATGTCTCCAAAGATTCCGACTACCTCGAGCTCTACCGCGGATACATCGAAAAGGCGGTCGCCGTGTCCGAAAAAATCGCGATAAATTCGCACACGCCCATATACTCGTTTTTGCAGATGCAAATTTCACTCGAGCTTCTCCGCGAGCTTGAAACAGACCCCGCGCTGAAGGCGAGAATCTCCGCCCTGATGGACAAAGTCGTGGGGCTGTGCCTGCAGCTTTCGCCGAAGTTGGAGAAGCGTTTTGCGGGCACGCAAACCGACACGCTCTACGGCGACTGGCGCAACCCCGAAAGAATCGAGGTTCGCAACGGCTACAACATCCCCAAGCTCGGACATTCGCGCGACGTGTGGCGCACCGTCCGCGAGACGGGCGAACTTCCGCTAATCGCCGCCCTCGCGCTGAGCGGGAAAATTCCGCCGCGCATCGGAAAATTTTTCGAGGAAGCCGCCGAAAAAACCGACTACGAGAAGTGCGCAAGCTGCGGCGTACTCTTCCACTGGGCTGCGTACTGGACTGCGCAAAAGCAAAAGCTCGGCAAATGACGCCGACGCGCCCGCACTACTTTTTCGGCATTTTGAAAGACTTCGGCGCAATGCCGAGCTGCGCTATCTTGTAGTTTAAAATCCGGCGCGAAACCGAAAGCTGGCGCGCCGCCGCCGAAGCGTTGCCGCCGTTTGCGGCGAGAACTTCGACGATTATTTCGCGCTCGAATTCGGCGACCATTTTGGCGAAGTCGATATTCTCCTCGGTCTTGAGCTTCGAAGTGTTCGTAGACTGCGGAGTCTGGAGCGACGGCGGCAGGTCGGATTCCGTTATCGACTGCCCCGCGGCGATAATCACCGCGCGTTCGATGCAGTTTTCAAGCTCTCGCACGTTGCTCGGCCAGTGGTAGGCGCAAAGCATATTCATCGCGCCCGCACTGATTGATGTTACCTTTTTTTCGCGCAGTCTTGCGTGTTTTTGCAGAAAGAATTTCGCGAGCGCGGGAATGTCCCTGCGGCGTTGGCGCAGCGACGGAACGGAGATTGTGAATATCGAAATCTGATAGTAGAAATCGGGACGTATGATTCCGTCGCGCATGCGCCCCTCCAAATCGCCCGAAGTTGACGCTATTATGCGCGCGGTCGAACGCCTTGTCTCCGAGCCGCCGAAGCGCGAGTATTCGCCCGAAGCCAGATATTTCAGCAGCTTTATTTGAAGCGGTTTGCCGATAAGCCCTATCGAATCGAGATAGACAATGCCGCCGTCCGCCTTTTCCAGCAATCCCGCGCGCGGCGGATTTTCCGAGCCGAAAAGCGCCGCGTCGATGAGCGAATCGCGCATTGTGGAACAGTCGAGAATTTCGAGCGGCTTCTCCTTCCAACGCGGATAATTCGCGATTGCGCGCATTGCGAAATCCTTTCCCGCGCCGACCTCGCCGCGAATCAAAACGTGCGCCGAGCCCTCGCCCGCCTTGGCGATTAGCTCGTATGTCTTTATCATTGCGGCGGTGTTGCCGATGGCGTTTTCGGGGCGCAGCTGGCTGTCGATTTTGTTGCGCAGTTCGCGGTTTTCGATGTTGAGTTTTTCGGTTTCCTCGCGCTCCAGAAAGAGCACGGTTACGGCGTCGGAAATGATGTTTGCGATTGTCTCGAGCAGCTTGAGGTCGCGGTCGAGGGCGTATTTTGTGGGATTGACCCTGTCGATGCTGAGCGTGCCGATTACGTTGCCCCTGTTGAAGACGGGAACGCACAGAAACGCCGTCTTGCCGCTCATCGGGCGGCTCATCGTGCGGTTGAGGAAGTCGGGGCTTTGCGAAATGTCGGGCACTACGCGCGAGACTCCGCGCGCCGCGACGTCGCCCGTAATGCCCTCGCCCATTCGGTACACGCCGCGCCTGCGCTCGTCGTCGCTCAGTCCGTGGGAGGCGCAGATTGTCAGCAGGTCGCCCTTGCGCAGGGTTACCGTCCCGCGCGTGAGGTTCATACGCTTGAACAGAATGTCGAGCACCTCGCCGAGCAGCAGCGAAACGTCCTTCATTCTCACGACGGTCTTGCTGATGTCGTGGAGAACCGACACAACCAGTCCGCGTCCGCCGTTTTCCGATTCTGTCGCAACTGTGTTTTTGCGCGAAACCATAGAAATTTTACATATCCGCCGATAATCGAAAAAATCGAAGATACTTGCAAAGAAAAAAACATTCTGTTTTCATCGCGTGCGTAATGAATGCAAAGTCCGACACAACAATCCGCAAAAGCAACGTGATAGCCTGCGTCTGGGATTTCGACAAAACCCTAATCCCCGGATATATGCAAACGCCGATTTTCAGGGAATACGACATCGACGAAAAGCTCTTTTGGCGCGAAGTCAATATGCTGCCCGCAATCTACGCAAAGCGCGGGATACGCGTCGCCCCCGAGACTGTCTACCTCAACCACCTGTTGAGCTTCGTCAAAAACGGCTACATGCAGGGGCTGAGCAACGCAAAGCTGCGCGAACTCGGCGGAGAACTCGAATTTTGCAACGGTCTGCCGACGTTCTTCGACGACCTGCGCAGGACGGTTTCGGACATCGCAAAATCGCGCAACGTCGACATTTCGCTCGAGCACTATATCGTAAGCACGGGGCTTTCCGAAATGATACGCGGCAGTGCCGTCGCGCCGCACGTAGACGGAATTTTCGGCTGCGAGTTCATCGAAGAACCGCTCCCGCCCTACTTCACTAAGCAGCCCGAATTCGACCTCGATTCGCTCTCGAAGCAAATCAACCAAATCGGAATGATTGTAGACAACACAATCAAAACGCGCTTCATTTTCGAAATCAACAAGGGCACGAACAAAAACCCCGCAATCGACGTAAACTCGCACATCGCCCCAGAAGACAGGCGCGTGCCGATTCGCAATATGATTTACATCGCCGACGGCCCGAGCGACGTTCCCGTGTTCTCGGTGGTGCGCAAGGGCGGCGGCAAGGCGTTCGCCGTCTACAGCAAGGGCAGCCGCCCCGAATTCGCCCAAAACGACATGCTTCTGGAAACCGACCGAATCGACGCGTACGGGCCGAATGACTATACATGCGAATCGTCCACGGCAATCTGGCTGAAAATGCACGTCGAGAAAATCTGCGACCGCATAATCTCGGAGATAGACGAAGCCCTCGAAACGCGGCTCGGCAAAGTTCCGCACCACATCCACAACCCGAAGTCGAAGGACGACATCCCGCCCGAAACGCTCAAACAGACCTCTTTGCCCCTGCAATAAGAAACGGAAAATACGCCGTAATCAGCGAGATTTTCCAGAAACGGAATTTGCCGTCTTCGGTGAAAACGCCGTCGTCCTCCCATCGGCGGACGGGGTTTGTCAGACCGCTTTTTTCGCTTGCGGCAATCTCGGCGTTGACGGCGCGGTTGAGGTCGTCGAACGGCGCGCAAATGCGCTTCGCGGGAGCTTTCCCCGACTTCTCCAAGCGTTGCGCGTGCAGCTTCAGAAGCGCGACGGGGTCGGAAACAAACGAATGGTTTTCGGGCGCGTAGTTTTCGGGATAGTCGAATCCGTTCGGGATGTTCCGCGACTCGGTCAGCAGAACCGTTCCGTCCTCCAAAACGGTTTTAGCCGAAGCAACCATCGTCGAACCGTCGCCGAACGGAAATATTACGCAAAGGCGCGCGTTTCCGCCGTCGAACGTTGTCGCGAGCTGCGACAGTTCGAGCTCCTGATCTATCTTCATCTCGAACGAGCCGCTCTTTTTGTAGCCCGCGGCTTCTATCCGCCGCATCAAATCGGCGTATTTGGGCGAATCCATCCACGCGTCGTCAACTGGGTCGAAGCGCGGCGGGATGTCTTCGCCGAAATTTTCCGAGCAAATCACAATCCAAGAATAGGCGGTAATAACGAGAAAATACAGCGCAGCTCCGCAAAACAAAAGCACGCCGAAATCGCGCTCCAACCCGAAAAATTCGAGGCACGCAGCCCCCGAAAACGAGTAGAACAACACGCCGAGCCAGCGGCGCAAAAACAAAAGCTTCGGACAGTATCCGCCGCAGGCGGCAAGTCTGCCAACAAAAATCATCGCGCCGAACAACGCGATGATTGTCAAATTTACGGAACTGTCAAAAAGCCCTTCGAGCATTTTTAGTAGAACATCGACGGCGCGCCGACATCCGAAAAAACGAACGCCGACCGCCGCATTTCGGCAATCCCTAAATTCTCAGCGGCATTACGACGCACATAAAGTTGTCGAGCGTCTTGAATACGCCGGGGCTCATTTCGTCTTTGAATTCGAAGAATACTTCGTCTTTCGAAATGCTGCCCAACGGCTGCTTGAGGAAGTCGGGGTTGAAACCTATCTGGATTTCGGGGCCCGCGTATTCGATTTCGATTGCCTGCTTCGCGTCGCCCTCCGCACTGCGCGTGGAGATTTCGAGCGAATTTTCCGACATGCGCAACCTCACCGAGTTCTGCTTGTCGCTTGCCATAATCGCAACGCGGTTGACTGTTTCGAGCATCAGCTCGCGATCGACCTTAATGCGCTGTTCGGCTTCCTTGGGGATAACCTGCTTGTAGTTCGGATAGCTGCCTTCTACAATCTTCGAAACCAGATATATCGAGCCGACAAGACCGCTTTCGGAGGCGTCGCTGCCGACGTCGATGTCGAACGCAACCTGACGTTCGTTGAAGCTGATTTTTGCTACCTTGCCCTGCGCCAAGAGCTTTTCAAGCTCGCCGACAGTCTTTGCGGGAAGGATTACGCTGCCTTCGTCTTCGTGCTCGATTTTCATATCGCGCGAGACGAGAGCCATTCTCTTGCCGTCGGTCGCCACGAGGGTAAGCTTGCCTTCCGAGAAATTGAAGAAAACGCTGTTGAGAATGTAGCGGTTTTCGTCCGAGCTTTTCGCATACGAAACCGAGCGGAGCATATTCAGAAGTTCCTGAGGAGGAAGCTCGTAGCTGTGTTGGTCTACAAAACTCGGGAGCGCGGGGAACTCTTCGGCGCGCAGACCGTTGAGCTTCGACGAGAAGCCGCCCGACTTCACGCTTGCAACCTGTCCGTCGCCGCTTTCGAGCGTGATTTCCTGCTGGGGAGCCGCGCCGATAATCTGCGCGAATTTCTTTACGGGAAGAGTGATTTCGCCGTCGCTTTCGACTTCCGCCTTTATCGAGCAGCGAATGCCCAAGTCGAGGTTCGTGGTCGTAAGCGTTACCAAGTTGCCTTCCGCCTTGATAAGTACGTTGTTGAGAACGGCGTTCGGCGGCTTCGAACTTACAACGTTCGCAACCTGACGCAAGCCCATTGCAAAATGCTCTTTATTGATTTTAAACTTCATATTCAGACACTTCCCTTATTGTTTCGCGGAAGCGGCGGCACGCCGTTCCGCACAGTGGGTTTTAATATTCTATATACGTATATAGGGGAAACGCGCGAAAAATCCAGCCAAAACTTGAATTATTCCGCGCCCTCTAGAAATTCGAGCCCGACAATCTTGCCGTTTTCGGATTTAATTCTGCGGTAGTAGCAACCGAAACGCGCCTGACCGTTTTTGTTCTTGGTGTGGCACGAGCCTTTGCCCTTGAGACGAACCTTGTAGACAATGGAGTTCTGCTCGCAGTTGACGAGAATGTCGACGATTTCGAGGAAGTCGCCGCTCGTCTTGCCCTTAATCCAAAGCTCGTTGCGCGACGTGCTCCAGAACGTCGCCATGCCCTCCTTGACGGCGGTTTCGAGCGCGAGTTTGTTGACGTAGCCGATGATGAGAACTTCGCCCGTATCGGCACACTGCGCAACCGCGGGAATGACATCCTCGGAACACTGTGCGATTTTCTTAAGCTTTGTAAAATCGAGCTGTAAATTCAAACCTTCTTCAATTTCTTTACTCATACCGCCGATAATGCGACAACAGGCGGCGATTTCAACACAAAAATTGCGCCTCCGCCGACCCCCGAACGAAAAAAAAGCGAGCAAGACGCTTGACAAAACGCCCCCGAAAGTGAGATAAGAAAAAGACGATAAGCCAATGCGGGGATATAGCTCAGTTGGTTAGAGCATCTGCATCACACGCAGAGGGTCCTCGGTTCGAGTCCGAGTATCCCCACCATTGCATTTCCGAACGGCGCGGGCAAAGACGCGCTTTTTTTGTGCCAATGCGCCGCGTCAAACGACAACGGAGCTGTCGAAGCGCGAAAATTCCATGTCCGAAGTCCAATTTTCGTTGTAGGAAAGTTTTTCCCCCGACTTCAGCCGCAAAAGGTTTTCAATCGAGTTTGCCCCCGCGGCAATCGACATCGGCGCGCCGCCTCCGAAGCGCGGATTTATCTCTATGAAATATATGCCGTTGCAGCTTTTTATACATTGAAGCGTAATGTGTCCGAAAGGTCTCAATTTCCGTACGAGCGCAATCGATGCTTCAATGATTTCGACATCGCGCACAACTCTGCCCTTTAGGATTTCGCCCGCCCGCGTTGCAAGCCTGCGCCTCGGGACAACAGTTATCGGGTTCGAATCGAAGTCGCAAAACACGTCAACGGTATACTCGTCGCCGAATACCATTTTCTGGACTATCGGGTTCGGGACGTACTTCCTGAAGAACCGCAACTGCTCGGCATTTTGAACGGCAAAGGCGTTTATGCTCGAAGAGCCGTCGGCGGGCTTTATGAATAGCGGATACTGCACGTCGTCGGCCGATTTTTCGGGCGGAACAAGTTCGGGAGCCAATATGCCGTTAGATTCGAAAAATTTCTGCGTCTCAAACTTGTTCCCGCAAATGTCCACAACCCTCTTTTCCGAAATGTTTACCAACACGCCCGACTTTTCGAAATCTCCGATTCGTTCGGCGATGGCGGACAATTCCGTATCGATTGTGGGTATCAGAATGTCGATTTTATCGCGCGCGCAAATTTCGAGAAGCGCATCGACAAAACCTCCGTCGGAAATCCGCGGGACAAGTTCGAATATGTCGCAGAATTTCGAAGTGGGCGCGGAAGAGGAAGCGTCTGCGGCGACGATTTTCCCGCCGCCGAAACGTTCGAGCGTTTTCTTGGCGGACACGAGCAATTCGACCCTGCGCCCCGATGAAGTAAAAAGTATGTTCATATGCAATCCGGTTTTCCGCGACCGCGCTCTTCGTCGAGGAATGAATCCCGAGAGTCGGTCTTGACGTTGCTTCGTTTTAAAACTTTAACGACGGTTATCGCGGCGATTTTCATATCGCCGAAAAACGTTATATTCTCGGCGTATTCGGCGTCGTATTCGAGCTTGTCGTCCCAAGACAAATTGTTTCTGCCGTTTATTTGCGCCAAGCCCGTGATTCCCGACCTTACCGTGTGGCGGAGTTTTTCCCTCTCCGTATAGTACGGCAGGTAGCGCGGCAGCAGCGGGCGCGGGCCTATGAACGACATATCGCCCCTGAGCACGTTGAAAAGCTGCGGCAGCTCGTCGAGCGACGTTTTCCTCAGAAATATCCCGAGCTTCGTTATGCGTTCGGAGTCGGGAAGCAGGTTGCCGTTTTCGTCCGCCGCCGATGTCATACTTCTGAACTTGTAGATTTTGAAAGCGCGTTCGCCCATCCCTATCCTCGTCTGGGTGAAGAGCACGGGCGAGCCCATCTTAATCCGCACCAGTGTATAGCACGCCAACAGCACGGGCGAGAGCAGGCAGAGGAGCACCGCCGCGCCCGCAAAATCGATTATCCGCTTGAAGTAGTTCCTGTACAGATTCATCTCTGGGCGAGAGTTAGCGTGTTTTCAATCACGTCGCAGGCGCGCCGCATATCGTCGTCGGAAATCGTGGGGTGCACGAGCAACATCAGCGAGGAATCCTTCAGCGCGTAGGCGTTGGGCAGATCGTCTTTTGTCCTGCTCCATCCCCTGTCGGCGAACGCCTTTTCAGCCGAAATATTCCAGCAAGTGCCCGAGAAGCACGGCACGCCCGCGGCGGAAATTTCGCGCGCGATTCTGTCCCTATTCCAGCCCGACTTCAGCGCGGAATTGTCCACAAAGCAGTAGTATTTGTAGAACGCGTGGCGGATGTCGGACGGCACCTGCGTAAGTCTTATCGATTCGAATTTCGAGAAAACGCCGTCGTAGATTTTCGCGTTTCGGTTTCTGGTTTCCGTCCACTGCGGAAGTTTGTCGTACCATCTAATGCCGATTGCCGCCTGCATTTCGGTCATACGCCAGTTCGTACCGAAACTTTCGATGAGCCAACGGAAGCCGTCGGGATGTTTCCTGTTGAAGACGGCGTCGTAGCTTTTGCCGTGGTCTTTGTATTCCCACATTTTGCGCCAAAGGGCTTCGTCGTTTGTGCTTACCGCGCCGCCCTCGCCGCCGGTCGTTATGATTTTGTCCTGACAGTAGCTCCACGCGGCGACGTCGCCAATCGAGCCTACGGGTTGCCCCTTGTAGACCGCGCCGTGCGCCTGCGCGCAGTCTTCTATTACGAATATTCCGCGCGGTTTTGCGATTGCCGAAATTGCGTCCATATCGCACGGGAAGCCCGCGTGGTGGACGGCGATTATCGCCTTTGTCTTCGGCGTTATCGCCCTTTCGATTGCCGACGGCAGAATGTCCTGCGAATTGGCGTCCACATCCGCCACGACGGGAACAGCCCCGCGCATTACAACCGAACTTGCCGAAGCCATAAACGTGCGGCATGTTGTTATCACCTCGTCGCCCTCTTTTACGTCGGCGGCGACCAGAGCCAATTCAAGGGCAAGCGAGCCGTTCGCCAGAGCTATTGCATATTTTGCGCCTGTCGACCGGCGGATTCTGTCTTCGAATTCGGCATTGAGCGAACCCGTCCAACGGTTTACCCTGCCCGAACGCAGCACGTCCGCGACGGCGGCGATGTCGCCGTCGTCGAAATACGGCCATTTTTTAAAGGAGTCCACAGTTTGCAGTTGCCGAAAATTTCCGCCGCCGAACGCGGCTTGACTTTACCGAAGCAAGGACAACAAAAAAGTGCGTTTTTTTCAAGTACATATTGAAAATTCCGACAAATCGGCAGCCGACGCGCGCCGCGGCGATAGTGCGAAAATATAATTGCGTTTTCGGCGGGGCTTCGAGATACTCTGGAGAATGTTCGAAAATTCGGCGCATAAAAAAACCGTGGTGCTTCTCGTGGACGACCAACCCATCATCGGGGAGGCCGTGCGCAGAATGCTCGCAGACCAGTCGGATATAGAATTCCACTTTTGCGGCAACCCCACCGACGCGCTCAAAACGGCGGAAAGGGTCGCCCCGACGGTGATTCTCCAAGACCTCGTTATGCCCGAAGTCGACGGGCTTACGCTCGTGAAATTTTTCCGCGCAAGCCCGAAAACGCGCGACATCCCGCTTGTGGTGCTCTCGTCGAAGGAAGAGCCCGACACAAAGTACCGCGCGTTCGAAAACGGCGCGAACGACTATATGGTGAAGTTTCCCGACAAGCTCGAAGTTGTCGCGCGAATCCGCTACCACTCGGGCGCGTACACCGCGCTTCTCGAAAGGAACGAGGCCATGCGCAGGCTCGAGGAAAGCCAAGCCGCCCTCAAGAACGAGCTCGACGAAGCCGACCACTATGTAAAAAGTTTGCTGCCCGCAAAATTCGACGACGGAAAAATTTCCGCCGACTGGGTTTTCAAAAGCTCCACTTCGCTCGGGGGCGACTGTTTCGGCTACGGATGGCTCGACGACCGCAGGTTCGCCGTCTACCTGCTCGACGTCTGCGGGCACGGCGTTGGGGCTGCGCTGCTTTCGGTGTCGGCGGTAAACGTGCTGCGTTCGCAAAGTCTGGCGGATGTCGATTTCGCGAAACCCGACATGGTTCTTGCGGGTCTCAATGCAGCGTTCGATATGGACAGGCAGAACGGGATGTATTTCACGCTCTGGTACGGCGTTTACGACTGCGCCGAGCGAAAACTTTCGTTCGCGTCGGGCGGACACCCTCCCGCGATTCTCGTGCACGGCGGCGGCTACGAAAAGCTGATGACCGGCGGAATCGTCATCGGCGGAATGCCCGACGCAAAGTTCTCGAGCCGCACGGTCGACGTTCCCGAAAATTCGAAGCTCTACGTTTTCAGCGACGGCGTGTACGAGGTAAAATACGCCGACGGAAACGGAATGATGTCGGTGGACGATTTCGCGCGGGGGCTTTTGCTTCCGCCCGAAGACGGCAGGGGCAAAGCCGAATCGATGCTCGACTTCTCGCGCAAAGCCCAAAACAACGACCAGTTCGAAGACGACTTTTCGCTCTGCGAAATCACGATGAAATGAAGACCGCCCGAACATACTCCGCAAAGCTCGAAAACCTCGACGCAATCTACGCCGACGCCGAAAGTTTCTGCGAACAAAACGGCGTGGACTCGTCGTCGCTCTTCGCGCTCAACCTGTGCCTCGACGAAATTTTCACAAACATCGTATCGTACGGCTACAAAAACGACGATACAAAGGAAGTCGAAATAGAGCTTGAGGCGGACGGCGGCATGCTGTCGGCGAAAATAACCGACTCCGCCCCCCCGTTCGACCCGCTGACGCAGGCGGCGACGCCCGACATCGCAGCCGACGCGCAGAACCGCGATGTAGGCGGGCTCGGCATCTATTTCATCAAAAAAAATATGGACACCGTTTCGTACCGCTACGTCGGCGGCAAAAACGAGCTCACGATGTCGAAAAAAATTTCGAAGTAGAAATGAACCTGCTGGAAGTAAAAAATCTCGAAATCGAATTTTCGTCGCGCGGAACCACGACGCGCGCGGTGAAGGGGATAGACTTTTCGGTCGGCGAAAACGAGGCGGTCGCCGTCGTCGGCGAGAGCGGCTCGGGCAAGACGGTTACGGCGATGAGCCTTACGCGCCTGCTTCCCCCGCCCCCCGCCTGTACCGTGCGCGGCGAAATAAATTTCGGCGGCAAAAACGTCGCAGCCCTTCCGCCAGACGAACTGCGGAAAATACGCGGCAGGCAGATTGCCTACATTTTTCAGGAGCCGTCGACGTCGCTCAACCCCGTCTTCACGGTGGGCTTCCAGATTGCCGAAGCGGTGCGGCTGCATTTTCCCGAAGAGAAAAACGTGCGCAAAAGGGTCGTAGAATCGCTTGCGGAAGTCGGAATACGCGAGCCCGACAAACGCTGCGACGCCTACCCGCACGAGCTTTCGGGCGGAATGCAGCAACGCGTAATGATTGCAATGGCGTTGGCGTGCAGACCGCGCCTGCTCGTCGCCGACGAGCCGACGACCGCGCTCGACGTAACGATTCAAAAACAGATTATAGACCTGCTCAAGTCGGTGCGCGAAAAGCGGAAAAATTCGCTGCTTCTAATCACGCACAATTTCGGAATAATCTCGGAACTGTGCGAACGTGTAATCGTGATGTTCCGCGGAAACATCGTGGAACAGGGCAGGTGCGCCGACGTTCTCCGCAACCCGCAACACCCCTACACCCGCGCGCTGATAAACTGCATTCCGAGACTCGGAATGCGCGGAAAAAAACTCGAACCGATAGACTATGACAAACTCCGATAACAAACCGCTTCTTGAAGTCGAAAATCTGACCGTTTCGTACACGCTCGGAGCGGGGCTGTTTTCGGCGTCGAAAAAAAAGTTCAACGCGGTCGACGGGGTCGGCTTCAAAATCGGCAGGGGCGAAATCGTCGGTCTCGTGGGCGAAAGCGGATCGGGCAAGACAACCACGGGGCGCGCGATAATACGCCTCGCCCCCGTATCGGGCGGAAAAATCGTCTACGACGGAACGGAAATTTCGTCGCTCGACGAACGCGCGTTTATGCCCTATCGAAAGAAAATCCAGATGGTTTTCCAAGACCCGTTCAACTCGCTCAATCCGCGGATGGACATTTTCAAAATCGTCTCCGAACCGCTCGACATCCACTTCCGCAAAATGACGAAGGAGCAAAAGCGCAACCGCGTGGGCGAACTGCTGGAGCTCGTGGGCTTGGAGAAGTCGCATATGAACCGCTACCCGCACGAATTTTCGGGCGGGCAACGCCAGAGAATCGGCATTGCGCGGGCGTTGGCGGTCGAGCCCGAATTCGTCATATGCGACGAACCCGTAAGCGCGCTCGACGTTTCCGTACAGGCGCAGATTGTAAACCTGCTTCTCGACCTGCGCAAAAAGCTCAACCTCACGCTGCTGTTCGTGGCGCACGACATAGCCGTCGTCGAATACCTGAGCGACCGCATAATGGTTATGACGGGCGGAAAAATCGTCGAGATTGGAGACGCCGAAACCGTCTGCAAAAGCCCGCAACATCCGTACACAAAAAAACTCATTTCCGCAGTTCCCGTATTCTAAATTATGAAAATCCGCGGAGGAAAATTTTTCGCATTTTCGGCGGTCTGCGCCGTTGCGGCGTCGTTTTTCTGCACGGCGTGTTCGCCCCGCAAAACGCCCGCCGAAACCGCAGCCGAAAACGGGACGCTGCTGATAGGCAACGCCGCCGACCCGTCGAGCCTCGACCCGTCGCTTACCACGGGAAGTGGCGAATACAAAATTCTGTGCGGACTCTTCGAAGGGCTCGTTTGCGCCGACACAAAGACGCTCGCGGTGCGGCCCGCCGCGGCGAAGAGCTGGAGCGTATCGGAAGACGGCTTGAAATACGTCTTCAAAATGGACGAAAACGCGAAGTGGTCGGACGGCTCGCGCGTGTCGGCAAAAGACTTCGAATACGCGTGGAAGCGCATTCTGAACCCCGCGCTCGGCGCGGAATACGCCTCAATGCTGTTCGTCGTGAAAAACGCGCAAAGCTACAACGCGGGAAAAGTTTCCGCCGACGAAGTGGGCGTAAGGGCGGTCGGCGACGACATCCTCGAAGTGCGGCTCGAACGCCCAGTCCCCTATTTTACGTCGATGCTCTACCACAACGCGTTTTTCCCGCTGCCGCGCAAAACGCTCGAAAAATTCGGCGCAACGCAGCGGCGCGACACCCGTTGGACGCGCCCGCAAAACATCGTCTGCAACGGCCCGTTCGTGCTCGAGAAATGGAGCATAAACGACAGGGTTTCGCTGCGACGCAACCCGCACTTTCGGGCGAAGGAGCGCGTCTTTTTAAACCGCGTCGAATTTCTCCCCATTTCGAACATCAACACGGAAGACAGGGCGTTCCGCGCGGGGCAGCTGCATATAACCGACTCCGTCGCGCCGTCGCGCCTGCCGTCTGCGCTGAAGACCGCGCCCGAAACCGTCCGCCGCGACAAGTGGCTCGGCGTCTACTACTACCTCGTCAACACGAAGAATCCGCCGCTCGACGACCACCGCGTACGCCGCGCCCTCGCGATGTCGATTGACCGCCGCGCGATTGTCGAGACCTTTCTCAAGGCGGGGCAGGACGCCGCGTTTTCGTTCGTCCCCGACGGCTGCGATTCGTACATTCTGCCGAAAGAAAAAAAGCTTTCCGAAGATGTCGTCGCTGCGCGAAAGCTGCTCGCCGAAGCGGGATACCCCGACGGCAAAAATTTTCCGCCGATAAAAATAACCTACAACACTTCGGAACAGCACAAGCCGATTGCCGAAGCAGTCCAACAGATGTGGAGAAAAAATCTCGGAATCGACGTCGAGCTATACAGCCTCTCGTGGCCCGCCTACCTTTCGGCGCGGCGCAACGGCGAATTCGACATCGCCCGCGCGAGTTGGGTTGGCGACTACGCCGCCCCCGAAAGCTTCCTCGACATTTTCGTTTCGACAAACGGGCTCAACCACAGCGGATACAAAAGCCTCGCCTACGACGAAAAAATGTCGCGCGCCCGAACCGCAAAGACGGGCGTCGAACGCCGAAAATTCCTCGCCGAAGCCGAAGCCCTGCTGCTTTCCGAAACGCCGATAATCCCGATTTATTTCTACTCCAAAGTCTACAGGATTTCGCCGCTCGTCAGGGGCTGGCACGCAAACCCGCTCGACCACCACAACTACCTCGACGTAAGGCTCGAACCGCCGAAAAACGCGGAGGGGAAAAAATGATTCGCTACTTTCTGAAAAGACTCGCCGAAGCCGTCCCCGTTTTTCTCGCAATAATAACGGCGGTTTTCTTTATGGTGCGCTTCGTGCCGGGGGGGCCGTTCGACGGCGAACGCCCCGTTTCGCCCGAAACGCTCGCCGCGCTCGACAAATACTACGGCTTGGACAAGCCGCTTGCCGAACAGTATTTCGTCTTCCTGGAAAATCTCGCGCACGGCGAACTTGGGCCGTCCTACAAATACGGCGGATGGAGCGTGAACGAAATCCTCGCCGAAAAGGCGGCGGTCTCGCTCAAGCTCGGCTCGTGCGCGCTGCTTCTTGCGCTCGCGGGCGGGCTGCTTTCGGGGTTCGCGGCGGCGGCTTTTTCGAAGTCGAAAATCGGCGCGGCAATCTCGGGCTTTTCGCTTCTGGGCATCTGCTTGCCGTCTTTCGTACTCGGTCCGATACTGATTCTTGCGTTCGCGCTCAGGCTCGACCTGTTCAACGCGATGGGCTGGAATGCGCCGTCGGACATCGTGCTTCCGTCGATTACGCTCGCGCTCTTCTACGCCGCGTGGATTGCCCGCCTCGTGCGGAACGGCGTGCTCGACGAATCGTCGCGCGGATACGTGCGCACCGCCTACGCAAAGGGACTTTCGCCGCTGCGCGTGTACGCCGTGCACATCTCGCGCAACGCGGTACAGCCCGCGGTTTCCTACCTCGGGCCCGCGGCGGCGGCGTTGATGACGGGCTCTTTCGTGGTCGAGACAATCTTCCAGATTCCGGGGCTCGGACGCTTCTTCATCTCGAGCGCGCTCGACAACGACTACACGATGATTATGGGCTGCGTTATGCTCTACTCGGCATTCATAATAATTTTCAATCTTATTTCCGATTTTCTATTGGCGTTAATCAATCCGCGCATAGCAAAGGAGATGTCGAAATGAGCGCGCCGAAAACACCCAAAGGCGCGTTCGCCGAAGCGGTATCCGCAGTTCTGCGCGACAAACCCGCCGTGCTTTGCCTCGCATTCCTGTGCGTCTCAATCGCCCTGTGCTTTCTCTCGCCTATAATCGCGCCGTTCGCGTACGACGAACAGAACCTCGCCATGGCGTGTTCCGCCCCGAGCACAACGCACTGGTTCGGCACCGATATGCTCGGGCGCGACATCCTCAGCCGCGTTCTTTACGGCGGCAGAATTTCGTACGCGGTCGGACTTCTGGCGACGGCGGTGGCGATGGTAATCGGCGTGTCGTACGGGATGGTCTCGGGTATGGCGGGCGGCAGAACCGACGCGCTGATGATGCGCTTTGTGGACATCGTGTATTCGCTGCCGTTTACGATTTTCGTAATTCTGCTGACGCTCGCATTCGGAAGGTCGCTGTGGCTGATTTTCGCGGCAATCGGCGCGGTGGAATGGCTGACGATGGCGCGCATCGTGCGCGGAATCACGCTCGACTTGAAGTCGCGCCAATTCGTGGAGGCGGCGGTCGCGCTCGGGCAGACGAAAACGCGGATTATGCTGCGGCATATTCTGCCGAACGCGCTCGGCTCGATTCTCGTATGCGCCGCGCTGACCGTGCCGAGCGTTATGCTGCTCGAATCGTTCCTGAGTTTTCTGGGCTTGGGCGTGCAGGCACCGCTGCCGTCGTGGGGCACGCTCGTAAAGGACGGCGCGGAATATATGGAGGACGCCCCGTGGATGCTTGTTTTCCCCGCGCTGTTTTTCAGCCTGACGCTCTACGCGCTAAACCGCGTCGGCGAATCGCTCTCGAAAGGAGTCGGCAGATGAAGCGCGTTGCCATTATCGGCGGCGGCGCGGCGGGAATGTTCTGCGCGGCAAACATCGACACGCAAACCGAAACGGTGCTTTTCGAAGCCTCCGACGCCCTTATGCGCAAAGTGCTGCTAAGCGGCGGCGGACGCTGCAATTTTTCGAACGAAAACATCGACACGCACAACCCCAACGAATTCTATCCGCGCGGCGCGGGAAGCCTGCGCAAACCGCTCCGCCGCTTCGGGGCAAAACACGCGCGCGAATTTTTCGAATCGCTCGGCGTGAAAACCAAGACCGAAGACGGCGGCAGAATGTTCCCCGCATGCGACGACTCGCGCGCGATAGCCTCGGCACTTTACGAAGCCGCGCGGAAAAACCGCGTGCGCATCGAGTGCAACGCAAGGGTGTCGAATATTGCGCGCACGGATGGCGGAAAATTCGCAATCGAAGCGTCGTGCCCGAGCGCGGGAGTCTTCGACGCGGTTCTTGTCGCCGTCGGCGGAAATCCGTCGGGCGGACTGCGCGAAAGCCTCGAAAAATTCGGCTTGAACATCGTGCCGCCCGCCCCCTCGCTCTTTTCGCTGAAAACCGACACCGCCGAAACGCCCGAATGGCGCGACTTGGCCGGCGCGTCAATCGACGACGCCGAGCTTTCGTACGTCGGCGCGGACGGCGGAAAAATCTCCTCGCGCGGCGCGCTTTTGCTGACGCACTTCGGAATCGGCGGGCCCGCGACGCTCAAATTTTCGTCGTTCGGCGCAAGGCTTTTCCAAGTCGCAAACTACCGCTTCGAATTTTCCGCGAACTTCGCCCCGAATTTCGACGAGCAAAAACGCCGCGCGGAATTCGTCCGCGCACGCGCCGAATTTGCAAAGCGCAAAATATCGAACGCGCCGCTGTTCGGTCTGCCGCAAAAATTCTGGAGCTACGCAGTCGGGCGGGCGGGTATCGCCGATGAAACCACTTTCGCAAACCTCGGCAAAAACGCCGAGCGCAGCCTATGCGGCGAAATCTTTGCGGCGAAAATCGGCTGCGTCGGCAAATCGACCCACAAGGCGGAATTCGTCTCGTGCGGCGGCATCGACAGGCTCGAAATCGACTTCTCCACGATGATGTGCAAAAAAATCCCGAACCTGTTTTTCGCGGGCGAATGTATCGACATCGACGCGATTACGGGCGGTTTCAATCTGCAGGCGGCGTGGACGACGGGCAAAATCTGCGCCGAATCGCTCGACAAACTCGCAATAACCTGACAATCAATAAAATATTTTTTCAAAAAAAGCTTGAAATCGGACGCGTTTTTTACGATTCTAACATCATAAAGAATTTCCTTCCCCCATCATATATAGATAGCACCGCTTGAAGATTGGTTCTTCAAGCGGTGTCTGTTTTTACGCATACGCCGAAAAATAAAATATTGAATTGTAAAGAACCGCACCGATTGCAATTATGCGCAGACGATGAAATTCGACGTACAGAAAATCAGACGAGACTTCCCCGCCCTCGACCAGAAAATGCGCGGCGGGCACACTTTGGTCTATTTCGACAACGGCGCGACCGCCCAAAAGCCGCAATGCGTCATCGACGCCGTGGCGAATTTTTACGAACACGACAACGCTAACATCCACCGCAGCGCGCACGAACTTAGCGAGCGCGCGACCTGTGCGTACGAAGCCGCCCGCGCAAAAATTCTGAAATTTCTGAACGCGCCCGACACTTACTGCCCCGTCTACACGCGCGGCACTACGGAATCGCTCAACATCGTGGCACAGTCGTGGGGGCAGGCAAATCTGCGGGAGGGCGACGAGATTCTGCTCACGCAAATGGAGCACCACGCCAACATCGTCCCGTGGCAGATAACCGCGCAGAAGACGGGCGCGAAAATCGCGGTCGCCCGCATTTTGCCCGACGGCTCTCTCGATATGGAAGACTTCGAAGCGAAGCTTTCAGAACGCACGAAAATCATTTCAATCGCCCACGCCTCCAACGTGCTCGGAACGGTCAACGATATCGCCACGATTTCGGCTCTGGCGAAAAAATTCGGCGCGACGCTTTCTATCGACGCGGCGCAATCCTCGCCCCATATGCTCGACGACCTCTCGAAAATCGACTGCGACTTCCTCTCGATGTCGGGGCACAAGTGTTTTGCGCCCACGGGAATCGGTGCGCTTGTTGCAAAGCGCGAAATTCTCGATTCGATGCCCCCCTATCAGACGGGCGGTGATATGATTGAAGATGTTGCGTGGGAGGGCACGACTTTCCGCCCCGCCCCCGAGCGTTTCGAAGCGGGAACGCCGCACATTGCGGGCGCGATAGGATTCGGTGTTGCGATGGACTACCTTTCGAACCTCGACCGCGCCGCCGTGCACGAACACGAACGCGCGCTCTGCCGAAGAATGCACGAGCGTCTTTCCGAAATCCCCAACCTGAAAATTTTCGGCGACGCAAAGGACAAAGTTTCGGTCGTTTCCTTTGCCGTTGCGGGAGTGCACCCCAACGACATTTCCGTAATGCTCGACGCCTCCGCAATAGCAATCCGCACGGGTCATCACTGTGCCGAACCCCTGATGAAAACCCTCGGCGTAGAAAGCACCGCCCGCGCCTCGCTGACATTCTACAACACCCTCGAAGAAGCAGACTATTTCGCCGATACCCTAAAACGAACAATAAATCTTTTATCTCTGTGATGATGCGCGGCAACTATAGTTGCCGCTTTTCTGTTTCTTCCGCATTGGGCGTTTTTTCAAACGCCCAATCGCTACTTTCGGGACTGCACAAAAAAAAGACACCGCAAGTTCGCGATGTCTTAGAGAGTTCATTTTTTATATCTGTGTTTAAGCGGCGCGGCTATAACCGCGTCTTTCCTGTTTCACCCGCATTGGGCGTTTTTTCAAACGCCCAATCGCTTGTTTTGACACTACAAGTTTGCGATGTCTTAGAGAGTTCGAATAGTGGGGGAAAGGCGGGAGTTTTTCTGGAAGAAAAACCGCCTTTTGGGGGTTTTTTATATCTGTGTGTATTCGGCGCGGCTATAACCGCGCCTTTCCTGTTTCTTCCGCATTGGGCGTTTTTCAAACGCCCAATCGCTACTTATTCTCCCCTCCTCGCCGTCAAGGCTGCAGCCTTGCGCTTCAATGTAAAAGCAATCGCAATCGCCCCCAAAATAACAGCGTAGGTTGACGGTTCTGGGACGTTGTAGAGTTGGTTTATCACGCCAATACCCTGCAAGTCGAAACCCGCGCTTTCTATACAGTTCGACGGGTCGAAAATGTCGAAACCCATACTGTCGGTGTACCCGTGATTGCCGTCGCCGATGATGTCGATTATGCGAACATAGTTTATTTCGTCTATGTTTACATACTGGTAATTCCGCAGAAATTCTTGGGTATACTCGGCGGAAAATTCGTTTCCCTCCGACATCATATAATTGTAGGCATACTCAAGCTCGGCGAGGTCAAAGCCGTGCCCGTAGTTCAAACCGTACTTCGAAGCGAGGTTGTAAATTAGATCTGGGCTGTGACTATCGAAAGGCCCGAGCTCCGTAGTGCCCAAATAGAGGTTGGGGAAACGCACAAAGTGCTCGCCGTCGGTGGAAACTTCAACATAGCCGAGCTCGAGAAAACCGCTCGTATCGGAGAACGCATTCTCGAAAACCGCGAAGTCGCAGCCGTCGCCGTTGGTAATGGGATTTGCGAAAGTCAGCGTTATACTGCCGCCGTCGCCGAGGACGACAACATCATACGTATCGCCAGTCGCCGCGCCGAGAGCCTTTTCGGGAGTACGCCAAGATTCGAGCACATTCGAACCGACCTTGTAGTCTTTGTAGCCCGTCGCCCACGCCTTGATTGCGGAACTTTCGCGGTGGAAGGCGACATTGCCCGCTGTCTTCGCATCGGGTCCGAATTTCGACGGATAGCCGTCTTCGGTTTCGTAATACTCGCCGTTGTGCGGCAGATAAGGAGCCGCGAACGCCGAGCAGGCGAGCGTCGCGACAAAAGCCAGAAGTATTGATTTTTTCATAATTTGATATTTATTCCTATTTTAAATGTTCTGCCCGCATTGGGATAAAACGACAAATCCGTGCCGCTTTTGTACGCGAACGCCGCGTAGTTTTCGTCGGTCGCATTTTCGATTGCCCCGAATATCGTGAAGTAGCGCGTGAACGCCACGTTTACCTGAAAGTCGACGGTATAATACCACGGAATTTTGCGCAAGTCGTTTTCGAAATCGTTACCCGCGACGCTTTCGGTAAAATAGGTGAAGCGGGCAAGACACGTTACGAACTCGAGCGGCTTCACATAGACCTGCGCGGTGGTGTTGAACGGCGCGACAAGCGGAACGTCCTTGCCGTCCCATCTGCCGCCGTCGAACTTTGCCTTGACGAAAGTGCCGAAAAGCGACGCGCCCCAACGCTCGTCGTCGTACGAGCCGCCGAAGTCCACGCCGTAGCGGATTGTGGGGTCGAGGTTTACGTTCAGCTGGCGCGTTTCGTCCCACATAATTTCGTTGTGCAGATAGGTCGCAAAACCGTTTACGCCCGCGCTCCACTTGCCGTTTTTGAACTTGTAGCCGATTTCGTAATTCTGCCCGTGTTCGGGGTTCAAATCGGTGTTGAACGGGGTTGTCGCCGAGGTCTGGTAGTAGGCGATTTCGTCGGTCGTGGGATAGTGGAAAATCTGGTCGAAACGCGCATAGAGCGACGATTTTTTGTCGAGCTTGTAGGTTACGCCGAGGTCGCCGCTAAAGCCCGCGTCCCACTTGGAGTCGTCGCACTGCGACGTGAGGGTGAGCCTTTCGTTTCTGCCCACGCGGCGCATCGAGTACGTCGACCAATCCGCGCCCGTGTAGGCGGCGTCCACGCGCCCGCCGCCCGAGATGACCCATGTCTTGTCGAGCTCGTGCGTCGCGCCGATGTAGCCGCCGATGTCGAACCTGTCGACGTTTGCGGTTCTGTCGGTGTAGACGGTGGAAGTGAGCCTGCTGCGCGAGAGCTGCGTCAGGTCTATGTTCGAATAGTTTGCGTCGACGCCGGCAAAAATCTTCGTGTCCTCGATTGCCGTTATTTCGATTTTCGGCGAGAACGTGTACGTCCACTGGTTGTTGTATTTCGGCAGCTCGCGGCCGTTGTCGTACCAAGTTCTGTCGCGGAAACGCAGACCGAAAAGCGCGTCGAATTTCGCGCTGTCGGATTCCGATTTCAAATCGGCGGTGTAAAGACCAGTTTTGTCCCGAAACAGCGTCGAGAAATTCGGAGCGTAGCGCGGATTGTTTTGGAACGTGTCCCAGTCGACCCCCGCTGCATAGCTTACCTTGGATTCGCCGTAGTCGCCCTTGAACGTTATGGAGGTGCTGTCGGAAAGGTCGTAGCCGAACATCATTGACGCGTAGTTCGACCACGCGTCCGAGAAGTCGCGGTACCCGTCGTAGCTGTATGTGGAGGCGTTGACGGAGAAGTACGCGTCGCCCTCTCGCCCCGAAGCGAGCGCGGAGATATCGTAAAGTCCGTACGAACCGTAGAGACCGCTTGCGTAAACGTCATAGCCTTCGGTGGGGCGGATTGTGGAGATTTTGACAACCCCCGCCTCTGCGTGCCCTCCGTACATCGCGCTCTGCGCGCCGCGCAAAACCTCGATGTTTTCGACCGCCCCGAGCGGAATCGACGACCAGTTTATCGCCGACATATCCGCGGGATTGTAGCGCACCCCGTCGACGAGCACGAGCACGCGCGTCTGCGACTGCTCGCCGAAGCCGCGCATCGACAAATTGCCGTCGGAGTAGCCGCCCGAGTACGACATAAACCGCACGTTCGCCTTTTTCGAAAGGAATTCGGGAACGGTAGTCGACGCGCTTTCGGCGATTTCCGCCCTGTCGAAAACCTCGGCGTTCACGGGCACGGAAAGGGTGTCGTCGCCGAAGCGGTAGGCTGTAACCTCGACCGAATCGAGAACGCCGTCGACGGAATCGTCTTTCGGCTCGGTTTGGACTTGGACACTCTGGGCGAATGCGGCAAAAGGCAACGCCAAGACTGCCGCCGAACAAAAATACGGTTTAATGGAATGTATCATATTTACGCAATAAATCGCCGAAACATCGGGAGCACCCGACATCGCGGCGATTGTTTGGTTGGTGGAAAACTTTTGTTATTTTCTTCTTCTATACGCCGCGACGACGAGCGCGATTGCCCCGAAAATCGCAGCCCATTCGGCGGGTTCCGGAACAGCCATCGAATAGTTGATGTTGTCGAAGGCAATGTAGGCGGGAACGTTCAGATAGCCGTACTTGCTGCAGATGTTTTCGCTACCCTCGAACGAAAATTCCAAACCGTACAAACCGCCCTCCAAATTGAGCTTGTCGAGCACGATTGTAGTCCAATTACCGTCGGCGAGCGTGGTTATGTTGCCCAACGCATCCTTCGCCGCGAGCGAAATGTCGAGGTAATCGGAATAGTTTCCGTTGATGTCCATGCCGCGCAGACGCAGGTTGAAGTATATTTCGCCGTCTATGTCGGCAAAGGAATCCGAAAAGCCGTCGCCGTTTACAACCGAATTTTGGAAATAGGCGGTATTGCAAAGGTCTATGCTGTCGAGCGAAATCGCGTCGGAGAACATAATCATGGCGGCGTCGGTTCCGTGTGAGGCGTTTACGTTTCCGTACAATATGCCGTAGGAAAGGCTTCCGCCCGCGCCGCCGCCCGCATTCGAGGCGCAGTCGTTATGATAGGTTTTGTCGGAAGTATCGGTAGCCTGCGAAGCCTTGAAACCGTTCCACCCCATGCCGTTGTACACTACGTCGTAGGAGAAATTGCCCATATTGTTGCCCGCGTACCAGTTGTACGTTCCGTTCGCAGACGGAGTGGGCGTGCGCTTTTCGCCGCCCCACGAACTCGTATCGATATCCTCGAAATCGATAACTGCGGCGGAAACCGCGTTAGCAAGAAATGCCGCCGAGCAGACTGCGGCAATCGAAACCAATTTTGATGCGTTGTTTTTCATTGTTTCTTTCTATTTTGGGAATTGGGCTCCCGAGCAAGAAAAACAAAACGCGCTGCAAAACGGCTCAACCCTCCCGCGCGAAAAACGAAAAAACGCTACGGAAAAAATCGACCGCACCAAACCGGAATGCGCACGCCGTCGCGCACGCACCCGACAACACCTTGTCCTACCTTTCTTACTCGAGAAAATGGACATCCATACACACGTCTTCTGGCTCATTCCTAATTCTATCGAAAAAGCGCACGCCTTCCCGTCGGATACCAACCGACAGTGGTTTTTGTGCGCCCGATTCGGAACTTACAGCGGCGAGACCGCGCCCGATTTCAACGGGACTTCCGTTTGCGTATGAATATGTTATCGCCGACATCGCGTCGGCTATCAAAAGAACGGGGCAAACTTTTTCGAAAGAACGGGAATTGTCAAGCATTTTCGACACGGGCGAATCCGCCGAACGTGAAATAATGTCCCACATCCGCGGACAAATGGCACATACGCCCGCCCGCCCCGCAATCGATTATCACTGACAACCCGACACTTACGCAGACTGAAAATACGGGCACGAAATCTGTTATATAAATAGCGAATAAAAATCAACCCACTTAGGAGGCGGCTCGTCCGACAAAATTATGACTTCTACCCTCACACGGAAAGAAAACAAAGCCACGGTTCTCAACGAAAGACAAAAAGCCCTGTTTGTGAAATACTATCCGATTGTCGACAAAGTCGTAAATTCGATGCGCTCAAAGCTTCCGCTGCACGCCGATGTCGACGAACTCCACTCGGCGGGGGTTGCGGGTCTTGCCGACGCTATCCGCAGGCTCGACCCGAAGCGAGAGGACACTTTCGGCGGATATGTATCAATGCGCATACGCGGGGCAATCATCGACGAGCTGAGAAATCTCGACTATATGTCGCGCTCGGCGCGTTCCGACGCAAAGAATATCGAGAAAATCCGCTCCGAGCTTGAACAGCGTTTCGGGCGCGCCCCCGACGATGAAGAACTTCGCGCCGAAATCGGCGTGCCGCGCAAGCAGTTCGACAAGATTATGCGCCGCACACAAGCCTGCTCGTTCCTGTCGCTCAACGACAACGCGGGCGGCGAACGCGAAAGCTCCGCACCCTCGCTTGCCGAATCAATCGCCGACGAAAACGCGGAAACCGCGCGGGAAAATATCGAGCGCAAGGAGACCGTCTCGGAAATCCGCAGGTGCGTGGCAGCCCTGCCCGACAAGCAGAGGCGCGTACTCGAGGGCTACTATTTTCAGGAGAAGAAGCTCGGCGAAATCGCCCGCGAATTCGGGCTGACCGAAGCGCGCATCTGCCAGATACACTCGCAGGCGTTGCACTCGCTGCGCCCGAAATTCGCCAACTAATCTCCGCACAAAAACGGTACGAACTCACCGCCGCCGAATGCAACGCGGCGGTTCTTTTTTTTCGGAATGCCCCCTACGCGGACAAACAAAAAAGGCGCAGCCGAAGCCGCGCCGAACCGTGCAAGCAAGGCGTACTACTTGGTCAAAATGTAGCCCATCGGCTTTACGATTTTGCCGTTGTAGTTGTAGTCGGTTTTGCCGTAGTTGCAGATTATCTTTTCGCCGTTGCCGAAGAGCGTCATGCTTACGTCGGGAGCAATCATCTTGTGGTCTTCGATAAACTCGAGCTGTAAGTGGCGCACGGGCAGAAATTCGTCGTACGCCTTTTTGATTCTGGGCACGTCGGCAAAATTGCTCGAGTAGAAAATGGGTCTGCCGCCGTACTCGAAAAGCTTGAGCGTTGCAAACGGATCCTGAACGCCGTCGCGGACATTGAACGTAAGGTCGCCGCTGTCGTCGGTCTTCGCCTTGCCCGTTGTGTGGTTTTGCGTGAAGCGGTCGGGATTGCTCAAAATTATGCCGTGGTAGGCGATTTCCCAAAGCGGAACAAAACCGTCGACATAGTGAGAAAGCTTTTCGAAGAACGACCCCTTCGGCTCGCGCCCCGCTTTCGAATTGTACCACTTCGACATCTTGCCGCTGACGTAGTTGATGTAGTCGAGCTGTCCCGCGATGTGGTCGAAGCCCGCCTCGCTCGCGAACCCGCCGAATTCCCTTTGGCAGAACTTGGCGATTTTTATCTGCACTTCGCCCATTTCGTCGCGCGTTGCGGGGTGCTTGGGGTCGGCGCACATATACGGCGGAACGGCGGAAAACACGTCGATGTAGTGCGGAGCCTGAAAGCCGAGTTCGTGCACCTTTTTAAGCTGCGCGGGCAGGAATTTTTCGTACGCGTTTTTCGCGCATTGGTTGTACGCCCTGCCGCCGCCCCAGAAATAACCGCGCTGCGGAGTACCGTCGGGATTTTTTGCGGCGACCTCGCCGCCGTTCCACATGCGCGAGCAGGTGTAGCAGTCGGTGGAATTCGTGTGCGCGTGGATTCTGTAGCCGAGCTTTTTGACGTGCGCTATGAACTCGCGCAAAGCCGCCTCGCCGCCGAGCTCTTCGGGTATCGGGAAGAGGTCGGGAAAACGCCCGTCGTAGCCGCCGCTCTGCCAGCCCGCCGAGCAGAACGTAACCTCGCCGACTCCGCACTTCTTGAATGCGTCGGCAAATTCAATCGACTTTTTGAAGTCGAGCACGGGAATTAGCGGCGGCTCGTTCTCGGGCGTGAAATCCTTGTCCTGACGTTTTTTCGAACCGTGGAACTGGATGCGCACGGGAACGGACTTCGCCATATATGCCAGCCACGGCTGCTCCTTGATGCGCTCCTTGAGCGGACGCACAACGCCCGACTCGAGCTGCTGCTTGCGATAGGCTCTGCCGACTTCCACATAGCCCGCGTCTTTCGGAAGAATGTTGTATTCTATGACGATGTCGTCGTACGCGCCGAAGCCGCTGCTGGCAACCGCATAGCGCACATACGGGGTAAAGACGCCGTTGCGAACCTCGAGCCATCCCGAAGCCTCGTGGCGGAGCGTCCTTATCTGCGCCCAGAAAAAGCCGCCGTCGGTTTTCATTCCGATAATCGGCAGAATGAACCTGCCGAGATTCACCTTGCCCTCGGGCGCGTCGAAATCGACAATCTCGCCTCGTCCGAAAAGTATGTAGCCCGCGTCGCCGCGCTTGGCGGTGGCGAAATCGGTCGAGACCTCGACGAACGCCGCGTTCGACGGAATGTCCGACTTCGGAATACGCAGGCGCAGCAAATCGTCGGATACCCGCTCGATTTTGTAGTCGCGCGACTGCGTATCGCCCTTTTTGTAGTGGATGTCCATTCGTGCCGTCTGTGCGAAAAGCGCGGCAGCTGCGGCGGACAAGGCAAGGAATGCGAATGTCTTTTTCATCATAAATCCGTTTCTCCGTGTATATATAAACAGGGTTGCGATTTTATCCTTGCGGACAAAATTCTTCAAGCTATAAAAACATCATCTTTTTTATAAAAATCTCATCATATGGCGGGCGGAAAAAATCTCTGGAAAATCTCGACTACCGAACGGCTGCAAGTCTGGCCCAAGACGAGCCGCATCCGATACCTGTCGAAACCCACAAAGTTTATGCCCGCGCGGTTCGTCAACAGGGACGGAATAAGCGCGCCGCGCAACGTGCCGTTCGATATCCCCGCAAAGGAGTCGGTGGAGTCGGCGGCGTTCGCAACCCACGGCGGCGGATACTACATAATGCGGCGCGAAACCGAAGT
This sequence comes from uncultured Opitutales bacterium, assembly GCA_900548275.1. Classification (GTDB taxonomy): domain Bacteria; phylum Verrucomicrobiota; class Verrucomicrobiia; order Opitutales; family Intestinicryptomonadaceae; genus Merdousia. The sequence goes on from URJY01000002.1 coordinate 204,847, forward strand.
CTGCGAAGCCGTCTTCGTGCTGCGCGGACACTACAACGCGCGGATAAACGGCGAAGATTTCAAAATCGGGCGCGGAAGCTATTTCGTGCTTCCCGCAAATTCGACCTGTCGCGACTCCATCGACGGCAAAAGTGCCGACATCCTGTGGTTCAGATTCCACGCAAAATCCGCGTGGGCGGAAATCCTAGGACGCACTCCCTACAAAGCCGTCGCGAAAAATCTCGAAGCAATATCCGCACTGGCGAAAATCTACGCCGACGAAGCGCATTCGCAATCGCCGTCGCCCACATATCTTCAGGACACAATGCGCCTGCTCGCCCAAACGCTGCGCAGGGAATTTGCAGGCCGAAACGCTTCGAACGAAGGAAAAGCGGAATCTGCGGCGGCGGAACTGGCGCGGAAAATCGTCTCGAACCCGTCGAAGAGGCGCACGCGTGCGCGCGCGGCGAAATCGCTCAAGACGCCCCCCGAAAAGCTCGACGCCGCCTTCAAAAACGGATTCGGAATGTCGTATGCAAAATTCGCGCGGAAAGCGAAGATGGAAGCCGCCGCAAAAATGCTCTCCGAAAATTCGAAAGTCGGCGAGTGCGCAAAAAAGCTCGGCTACGCCGACGCGTATTCGTTTTCGAACTCGTTCAAAAGCTATTACGGAATGTCGCCGAAAAAATTCCGCGCAAATGCGTCGGGCAAAGCCCTCTGAACGCGGCGGCACGCGCCGCAAACCGCCGTTCAATCCGCCGACGAAATCGGGGCTTTCAAAAAAGTTCAATCCGATAATAGTTGTGAATGGCAAAAATTTTCACTCCGTTGTAGACTGGGCGTTTTTATAAACAACAATCGAAAATACAATGGACATAAAAACAGCTTCGGCGGAAAAATTATTGGAGGGCTCGGGAATGAACATTCTCGACGCGGCGCGTCTGATTCGGAACATTCTCGACGGGAAGAATCCGAAATGCGGATTCTCGAACGCAAAATTCTGCAAAAAAGTGGTGGACTGCGGGCTTAGGTCGATACGCTACAACGAGGAGACCTTTTCGTCGGGATTCAAAATATACCTCGGGCAGAAGAGCCATCTGCGCCCCGACTCAATCCGCGACATTCGGGCAATCGGACGCAGAATAATACGGATGGTTCCCGTGTTTGGCGCAAAGAACTTTTCGGAATTTACAACCGCCGACTGCGAGCGTATGCTCACGCTCTGCTTTTCCACCCCGAGCCAGTTCAACAAGGCGCGGGCGATTGTGCACGCGTTCTTCGAATTTGCGCTGCGGCGCGAATGGTGCGACCGCAATCCGATGCGGCTTGTGGAGCGCAAAAAAGTGGTCGAACGCGAAATAGTGCCGCTGAAGCTCGACGAGACAAAACGGCTCTTCGCCGCAGCCCGCGGGACAAAAAACAACAGCTGCATCGCCGCCGTCGCCCTCCTGCTCTACGCGGGAATACGCCCGCGCGAAGTCAGACGGATGAAGTGGCGCGATATGGACCTGCGCGAAAACACGATAACCGTCCGCTCGCAGTGCTCCAAGACGGGCGGCGTAAGACAGGTCGAGATATGCCCCGCGCTCAGGCGGATACTCCTGAAGTGCACGAAAACGTCCGACGGCGAAGTCTGCCCCAAGAACTGGCAGAAAAAATGGCGCGAGATACGCACCGCATCCGGCTTCGACGGGCACTGGGTTCAGGACATCCTGCGCCACACCTACGCGAGCTACCACGCAAAGCGTTTCGCCGACCTGCCGAGACTTCAGCTGAATATGGGGCATTCCGACCTCTCGCTGCTGCGCGCCCGATATGTCAATATGTACGGGATATCGCGGACGGAGGCGCGGATGTTCTTCAAGTAGCCGCCGACATCGACAACCTTTCCTTCCGAAAACGGCGGGCGGACTTGCGAAAGTCCGCCCGTCTTTTTTTGTATCCGCAGCGCACCGTAAAATAAGAAAATTGACATAACGGATATAATTTACGATTATCCGCGCCGAATGAAAATTTTTATCTCATTACTGTTGTTTATTCTCTGCCAAATCGCCGCCGCGCAGAATGTCGTGCCCGAGCTGCCGAATCTGCCGTCGTCGCCGCTCTCGCCCGCCGACATCGACGGCTTGCTGAAAAAGGATTCGCCCGAAATGTGGGACGCCTACGCAAAAACGTCGCGCGAGACCGCGCTCGACTTGGCGAAAAAGCAGCTATACCACGAAGCGGCGGGCTGGCTCTACATACAAAAGGCAGCCGAAATTTTCGCAAAGGAGGGCGCGTCGCTCAACCCCGCGCTGAAAAAGGCAATGCTCTCCGACATCCCCGCGCTCTGCGATTTTGTCGAATCGATAAAGCCCGAAGACAACATCGAGGGAATCTGTTCTGTCTTGGCTCAAATCCACCAGATATACCCCGACAATTTCGTAAAATACATCAGAAGCGCGTACGCCGTGGCGTTGGTCTACGACGTTCCGCCCCCGGGGGGCTGGCCAAACTGTGGTACGCCGTCCGACCCAGTGCCCCTCTCGCAGCCGCAGGAAGTGTTCAACATTTTCATCGGCGACCCCGACACTTTCGTATTCCCGATGGAAAAGCTCACCGTCGGCGAGCTCATCTGGATTTTCGGGGTCGGCGGGCCGCTCGACGAACTGCGCGGTCTGAAAAACACGAGCATATCGCCCTTCGCAATCGAAAAGCTCACCCACTCGATAAAAACCGACAAAACGAGGCTCTTGAAGTCGGGCTTTTCCGATTGGGACGTTTCCGAGCGCGAGTTCAACCCGAAAAACATTCTCAAGTTCGGCGGTTCCGACTACGAAAAAGTCTACTGCGCTTGGCGAATCGCAAACGCAAACGGCATTCCGTGTCTGTTTTTCCACGAGGGCACGGGCGCAAAGGCGCAGGCATGGCTTGCGTATATGTCGCGACCGGGGGTGTGGAAGTTCGACGTAGCCCGTTCGAAAGACGCGAAAAAACTTTTCGGCAGACCGCTCAATCCGCAAACGTGGAAGACCTCGAAGCATTTCGACACCGAAATGCTCATACGCCGCCACATCACGACCGAAGCGGGAATACTCTCGCGCGTGTTCCTGCGCATTTCGCACATTCTCTACGACAACGGCAAGTACTACGACGCCGCCGTTTTCGCCGACAAGGCGCGCAAGGAAAACCCCGAAAACTGGGAGTCGTACATTGCGTTCATTTCGGCGCGCGCCCGCTACGGCGTTCCGCAGAACGAGTTGGACACCTACTGGAAGAAGAGCTACGAAGCCTTCAGACGCTATCCCGATATGTGCATTCAGATGCTCAATTTCTACAGGCAGAATCTCATAGCCCTGCGGCGCGGCAAAGAGGCGGACAGGCTGCTTACCGCCGAAATGCGCGGCGTTATGCGCACCGACCCCGGTCTCGGGCTCGAAATCTATTCGGAGCAAATCTCCGATATGTTCGCCCGCGCGACCGACAAGACCGAGATTCTTTCGAGCTATCAGGACATTCTCAGAAACTCGCACTCGTCGCCCGACGAATGCTTCAGGAAAATCGTCCAACCGCTCGCCAAGTTGTATGTTGCGGCGGAAGACCACCGTTCGGCGCAGAAGGTCGTTTCGATGTTCCTGACCGTCGCGAAGGATTCGTCGTCGAAAGCCGCCGCCGAAAAATTCAAGGAAACGCTTGCCGAAAAGAAGCCCGACACTAAAAAGGAGGAATAAAAAAATTTCCAACGTGTCAGGCTTTTTCAAAAAACTAAAACGCAGAATATCGAAAGCCGCCGACCGCTTCGCCCATCTGACCGCAGACGTAATCTACGACAGGCACGAGGGCGGCGGCGCGGCGGTTTGGCTCTACGCCTCGCTGCTCAAGGCGTTGTCGTTCGTGTTCGGGGCAATCGCCCGAACGCGCTACTGGATGTACGAAAACAGGATTCTGCGCGACGCGCCGCTCGGGTGTCTTGTGGTCGTCGTGGGCAATCTCACTGTGGGCGGCACGGGCAAAACGCCGATTGTCGAAAAATTCGCGCGGGCGTTGAGCGACCGCGGCAGAAAGGTAGCCATCCTCAGCCGCGGCTACAAAAGCAAGTCCGACGGAATGCTGAAAAAGTTCGTCCGCTGGCTTACCCACGGAGAAGCCCCGAAGCCCAAGGTGGTCTCCGACGGCAGGCGCATTCTGCTCGATTCCGAATTTGCGGGCGACGAACCCTATATGCTCGCCCGAAACCTCCCGAATGTCGTCGTCATCGTCGACAAGAACCGCGTCCGCGCGGGGCACTATGCGATTACCGAGTTCGGCGCCGACACGCTCATTCTCGACGACGGGTTTCAGTATCTGCCGCTTCGCGGGCAGTTGCAGTTGCTGCTTGTGGACAAGACCAATCCGTTCGGCAATTTCAGTCTTTTGCCGCGCGGAATTTTGCGCGAGCCCGTATCGCACTTGAAGCGCGCCTCCTACATTTTCCTCACGAAGTCCGACGGCAGGCACGACCCCGACCTTGAGCGCACAATCCGCAAATACAATCCGTCGGTCGAGATAATCGAGTGTGCGCACCGTCCAACTTGTCTTGCCGAATTCCATTCCAACGAGCGCGTTTCGCTCGACGTTCTAAAGGGCGCGAAAGTTGCCTGTTTTTCCGCCATTGCCGTGCCCGAGGGTTTCGAAAAATTTCTCGTCGAGCTCGGCGGCGAACTCGTCTACAAGAAGCGTTTTCTCGACCACCACAGGTTTGACGATTCCGAACTTGAGGCGTTTTTCGACGACGCCAAAAAAGCGGGTGCGCAGCTTGCCGTCTGCACCGAAAAGGATGCCGTCCGAATCCGTGCCGACCTGCCCGCGCCCATCCCGTTCTACTATACGAAGCTCGAAATCGACATCCTCAAAGGCGACGACGACTTCGAGTCTGCAGTGGAAAAAATCTGCTTCCCCAAACGCCAATCCGACAAGCAGGCTGCAGCCTGCACGGCTACGGAACTTCGTTCCTTCTTGTGATACTTCGCGGCAACTATAGTTGCCGCTTTTGTTTATAAGAACGCATTGCTTCGCAATGGCTTTGTTTATTCGAACTTATTTTGTTGGTTGCCGAAACCTGTAAAATTCTACTCTCGGTTAAATTTCCGGATAAAATTCGGTTTTGGGGACTGCCTCGTAATTGTGGTTCACGCCCTCGTAGTCCCAAATCAGCTGAAGCGAGTTCAGGCGTTTTACAAACGAGTCGAAATTTTTGTTTTCCGCGTTCGTCCACGCAACCTCCGCCAACGCCGCCATTCTCGGAAACGCCATATATTCGAAAAACGGCACGCTCGCAATCGGTTTGAACCACACTTGGCAGCTTGTGCCGATTATGTTTTTACGCGCAGCTTCCCCCACGCCATCGGGTATCGGATTGAAATTGTAGACTTTCGAAAGCGGAAGCAGGTTTTTCGATGTGTACACATAGTAGCGTCGGTCGGTGTCGTCCAGTTGCGGTTTTTCGGGAATCGGAATGATTCGATAGCGGCAGGACGGCGAGTGCGGATAGTTGAAATAGGTGTTGCGCCTGTTTGCGTTGACGACTTTGTAGCCGTCGTTCGCCGCCTCGACCATCGCGCCGATGTTGCCCGTCCAGAAGTGCATTATCGCGTCTTTCGAAGCCGCCGCGGACTCGGCTTTCAGCCCTTTTTTGACTTCGAACGCGCCCTTGCCGAACGCTTCGTCCCACGCAATCATTCGGCGTCCGTTTTGCCGCAGGAACGCGCCCATTTCGTTCATATAGAAAAGGTGCACGTCGAGCAGGGTTTTCAGCCCGTTCGCCTCCATATATTTTTTGATTTCGGGATTTTTCCGCCAGACGGAATATTCGACTTCGTCGCCCGCAAGGTGTATTACTTCGCTCGGGAAAATGTCCATCACCTCTCGCAAAACGTCCTTGAAAAATTCGCGCACTTTTGGGTCGTAGACGTTTATGCCGTAGCCGTCGCCCAGAAACGGATACGCCTTTGCGGCGGCGGTCGCGTGGCTTAGAACCTCGATTTCGGGCACGGCGGTTATGCCGCGCGCATTGGCGTATTCGACGATTTCGCGCGCGTCGTCCTGCGTGAGGAATCCGCCGCGCGCGGTCTCGTGGTACCACGCCCCCACTTCGATTAGCTTCGGATATTTTTTGATTTCGAGCCTCCAACCCTGATGGTCGGTAAGGTGCAGGTGTAGCACGTTCATCTTTAGCTCGAGCAGTCTGTCGATCGTGTCGAGAATGAACCGCTTGCCGAGAAAGTGCCGTGCGGGGTCTATCATACAGCCGCGCCACGAAAACGCGGGCTTGTCGGCGATTTTGCAGAGCGGAATTTTGTAGCTTCCGCCCGATACCCGCGCCGCCTGCCGCAGCGTTTGAAACGCGTAGAGAACTCCGACGTCTGAAGCCGCCGCAATCGAAATTCCGCCCCGCCCGACATTCAGCCTGTATTCTTCGCGCGAAAGCGTGGCGTCTTTCTCCACAACGACATTCGCGCCGTGCGCAACCTTCGCGACCGAAAAATTCGGAAGGCTCTTCTCGAATTGCCTTGCAATCACCCCGACAGCCCCGTCGAATTCGGCGGGCGCGGAAACGCGCAATGCGTGCCCCGCGTCGAAAAATCCGTCCGAAAGCGCGACGTCATTCGGCAGCGGCACAACGCGCAACGCCGAAGTATCGGGAATTTCCGAAGCCTCCGCGCCCGCCGACACTCCCGACGCGAGCGCGAGAATAGCCCACGACAACAGCAATATATTCAACTTCATAGGAATTTGAATACAAAAGCGGCGGGAACTTTTCAACGAAAATAAATTCCCGCCGCAATGCAAATACCGCCTGCGAAATGCTATCTGCGTTTCGGCGTCTGCGTCAAATGCGCGCCGAAGAGGATGTTTACGTTCGCCTTGTTGTTTATCGCCCAGCCGTTGCCGTCGAGCAGCGGCGCGAGATTGCGCTGCGAAAGTTTCATCGCCGCGATAATCATCGACGGCAGCGAAATTGCGAGCAGCACGCCGATTATCCCGAGCGGCATCCACACGCCGAGCTTTACGAACGCGCCGACAATCACGCCGAACGCCGTCGTAATGCCGCCTACGGCAACGCCGAGAGCGGCGACAGTGCCGATGTCGATTTTCTTCGTTTTCTCGTCGACGATTTTTCCCTTTTCGAGACCCGCCGCGACGTTTTGGTCGGCGGCAAGCGCGCGCTTTGCAATCTGCTCGCTCGCCCATTTGAGGAAGCGTTTGTAGGGCGAGAAGAACGCCTGCGCTATGCCGATTGGGTTGTCGACAATCTTCGTCACGGTTGCGTCCCAATCGCGTCCGTTGCGGTCGTAGAAGACGCCGTTTTTGCCGACAATCAGGTTGTCCGAATCGCCCGCGGTGACGACGGCGACGACGTTCAAATCGGACTCGCCCTTGCGCTTGCACACGCAGTAGAGCAGGTAGCCGTACGACATCGCCGCCATCGCGGAATGCTTTGCAACATCGTCAACCTTTATGCAGAGCGAGCACATTCTGCCGTCGATGTAGAGCCTGCCGAACTGGAAAATCGCGTCGGTTTTGTCCTTGTAAAATTCCTGAAAGCTGACGAAATTGCGCAGCAGCGAACACAGACTTTTGTTGAGCCGAACGAGCTTTTCGAGTTTCGCGATTTCGGCGACCTCGGCGGCGACTGCGGCGTCGGCTTCGAGCGCGGCAAGAAGCGCGGACGACTTGTCCTGCGCAAGAATTTCGCGCAGGCGCGCCTCGGGGATTTTCGCGCAGGCGGCGTTCGGATTCGCACCGAGCCACGCGGAATACGGCGCAAATACCGCCTTTATTTCGAGCCAGTTTGCCTTCGAAATCGCGGTCGTTCCGCAGACGGGCTTTGCCGCATTTTCGGCGAAGTCGGCAAGAGCCTTGCGCCACACGGGGTTGACGTCGCCCGAAAGGTCGAGCGAATCCGCACCCGACACGAACGCAACGGGCAAATCCGCCAACGCGCCGCAACCGTCGCCGACGTTTTCGGAAAGGATTTTCGCGAAGCGTTCCGCCCCCGCATTGACTACCGAAGCCGTGGATTGGTCGAAACGCACGATGTCGCACCGCGTAAAGAAGTCGTCGATTTTGTCCTTCACGGCGGCGAACGAAGCGTACGCGCCGTCGGTGGCAGCCCCGAGCGGCGAAGCCGAGAGCGCGGCGGACTTGGAGTCGAGCCAAGCGATTTGCGCTTTCGCGCCGTCGAAGAAATTCTTCACGTCGTCGGCGTTTATTCCGTCCCTGCCCGAACGATCCTTCTTGGGTGCGGAGACAGAAAGAATGTCGGCAAAAAGGGCTTCAAGCGACGCGTCGCCGCCGCACGAAAGCTCCGTAATAACGCCGTCGGCGTTGAACGCGCTGTTGGCGAAAATCTTCGTGGTATCGGCGAAATCGGCAACGCAGACCTCGTCGGATTCCGACTTTCCGAGGTTCGAAAGCACCGTCCGCGCACTGGCGACGAGCGTTTTGCCCTCATCGGACGAGTCGTCGATGTTCGAAATTTTCAGTCCGTCCGCGCCGTCCAAGAGCGTCGAGCGGTCTTTGAGCATAGAGCACGTCCACTGGGTTGCCGCAACGACATCGCCGTACCTTATTCTGCCGTCGGTATCGGCATCGAGAATTTGGAGAAGCTTGGAATCGAAGAAAAGCCCCGACGTCGGACACGCGAGGGTCGACCACAATTTGCGGTCGAGCATTCCGATGTTTTCGATGTCCTCGACACTGTTTATGGAAGCCTGATACGCGCTTCCCGCCTTGAAAAATTTCCAACGATAGCCTGTTTCCTTTTTCATAATATCGCCCGCGAAAATAATATTTGCCGCGCCTGTCTGTCAACTTTTTACGGGACAGCAACGCCACAAAAAAACTCCGCCGCTTCCGACGGAGTTCCTCGCATTGCAATAAAATTAGTGCTCGCGCAGATATTTCAAATTCTTTTCGATAATCGGGAAAGAATCCTTGTATGTGCCGTCTTCGATTACGAAGTAGCCGTCGAAGCCCTGCGAATCCACCTCCGTGAGTATCGCCTTCATATCGAGGACGCCCTCGCCGTAGACCGTGCAGCCGCTCTTGAGGTCGTTGAATGTCTGCTGGTCTTTGAGGTGTATTTCGATGAGCTTGCCGCGCACGCTCTTGAAACCGCCCACAACGTCGAGCCCCGAACGCGACCACGCGCCGTTGTCGGCGCAAATGCCGACGTTCTTGTAATCCTTGAGAATCGTCATAAGGAACGCGGGGTCGAAGTGGCGGTAGGCGGGATTCTTGGGTTTGCGCTCGTGCGAGTGCAATGCCATGCGCAAGCCGTACTCGCCGCAGACTTTATTCCAAATCGGAATAGTGTCCTCTTTGGCTTCGGTAACGACCGTCTTCGCGCCCATTTCGGCGGCAAACGCGCAGACCTTGCGGATGTCGGCTTCGGTCTTGCCGCCCACACATCCGTACGAAATCATCTTTACGCCGTTGTCGGCGAGAACCTTTTTCGCGAACGCCTTTTGCTCCGCCGTCATATTGTGGCTGAACTTTGCGTTCGGCATTTTGTCGGAAAGCAGCTGGGACGGATAGCATTCCACGTACTTTACGCCCATCTTCGCCAGACGCTCAATGGAGTAGTCGAACTTGTGGAAGTGTGTAGACCACATCTGAACCGCAATCTTGCGCGGCTGTTTTGTTTCGGTCGATGCGCACGAACAAAGCGCGAAAACCGCCGAAACCGCCATCAATACAGAAAACATTTTTTTCATAACGAAAACGAGGCTAATCATTGCCGCGCGGAAAATCAAGAACAAGGCAATGCAAACGGCGAAAGAGTCAAAATAGTAAAAAAACGCGGCAGACAAACACAAAAAAGGCGCGACATTCGCCGCGCCGTCAAAGCCGAGATCCGAATTTTAGTGCGAGCGGAGGTATTCCACACACTCCCTCACTTCGGCGATGTTGTTGTCGAAGTTGTCTTCGTACTCAATCATAAAGTATCCGTCGAACTTCTGGCGGTCGAGCTCCTTGAGTAGCACGGGCAAATCGAGCACGCCCTTGCCGTAGGGAACGGTCTTCGCCTTGAGGTCGTCGAACTTGCTCATATCCTTGAAGTGGAGCATTGCGATTTTGCCCTCGAGAATCTTGTAGGCAGCCTCGCCCTTGATACCCGAACGCGCATAGTGCCCGTTGTCGGGGCAGGCGTAGACGTTTTTGAAGTCGCCGATTGCCGCGCGCGTGATGTTGGGGTTGAAGTACGAATTGCGCTTTACGATGTCGCTTGCATGGTTGTGGAGAGCCATTTTAAGACCGTACTGTTGGCAGTATTTTTCCCACAATGCGATTGTATCGCCGACCGATTCGGTGAGGATAAGCGGAATGTCGAACTCCTTTGCGAACTCGCAAATCGCCTTGATTTTCGCCTCTTCCGTGGGCGTGCGCACGCCGAAGCTCGCAATTTTTATGCCGTTGTCGGCGAGAAGCTTTTTCAGATACGCCTTCTGCTCGGCGTTCATTTCGGGGCCCGTTTTCACTTTCGGGAACTTTGCGCTAAGTGCCGTGCTCGAAAGACCGATTGTGTCCACGCCCATATCTTTGAGCAGCGGAATTACGTCGTCGAGGTTGCGTTTGTAGAACGTGAACATAGCCACGCCCACTTTGCGCTGTGATTTCGTTTCGCACTGTTTCGAGGGGCAGCAGCCGAACATAAACAGGGCGGTTAAAAGCAGTATCAAAGTTTTCTTCATACGATTGAGATAATGGGTTGCGACAGACACTACTCAAGCATTTTTTTTGCCGACGACGACGCAAAAAAAACGGCGGAACAATTTGCGTTCCGCCGTCCGATTCGAGATTTTTTCCGAAAGATTAGTTCTTTCTGAGGTAGTCCAAGCAAGCCTTGACTTCGGCAAGATTGTCTTCGAATTTCGTTTCGTATTCGATGATTAAAAAGCCGTCGTAGCCCTGACGGTCGAGCTCGGCGAGCATAGCTTTTGTGTCGAGCACGCCCTTGCCGTAAACCGTGGGCTTGTTCTTGGGCGAAATTTCGGTCAAGTCCTTGAAGTGCACCGACGAAATCTTGCCTTCGTAGGTCTTGAGAGCCTTGATGGGGTCGACGCCCGCGCGCGCGATGTGCCCCACGTCGGGGTTCATTTTCACGAACTTATAGTCCTTGACGAGCGGGAAGATGTATTCGGGCTTCCAGTAATTGTTGGGGCCGTTGTGGTTGTGAACGCCCATCGTAACGCCGTACTTTGCGCCGACCTTTTCCCAGACGGGGAAGAGCCCCACGGGGCATTCGGTCAAAACGCGCGTGCAACCGAATTCCTTTACGAACTTGCAGAGGTCTTCGATTTCCTTTTCGTTGTTCGCGTACGCCACGCCGAAGCTTACAAGCTTCAAATTTGCGTCTTTCAAAAGTTTTTTGAGGTACGCCTTTTGTTCGGCGGTCATATACTGGTTGGTAAGTACGTTCGGGTACTTGTCGCTCAGCCTCTGCTTGGGATAGCATTCGATGCCGTCAAGCCCGAGATCCTTGACCTTGTTGATGGTCTCTTCGAGCGTGAACTTGTTGAATGTATACGCCTGAACCGCGACATTGCGGTGCTTGGGCTGTTGTTGCGCGGTTTTGTCCGCCGAAGTGCATCCGACAAGAACGACCGCCATTGCGAGAATCGAAATAAGTTTCTTCATAAGTAAATCCGAAAATGTGCGCTTTGAAGAATCTTTCAAGGCTAAAATTGTTTGAGAAAATGCTTCACATACTACGCAAAGCCGCCATTATTTCTCCTAAATACGCATATTTTGCAAACAACGTACAACAATAAAAACAAGGCAATATGATGGACAGAAGACAATTCGCAAAAACCACAATTACCGCGGCTCTCGGCGCGGCTTTCGCGGGAAGCGCAACGGCGGCGGTAGACGTAAAGTCGGTAGCGGCTTCGACGGCTCCCTACAAGAGCAAGTTCTCCCCCAACCTCGGGCAGTGCAGGGAATCGACAAAGGGACTTTCCGAAGTCGATAAAATCAAGTTCTTCTACGACTGCGGCTTCCGCGGGCTCGAAGACAACGGTATGCCTGGGCGCAAGGTCGAAATTCAGGAGGCGATGGCAAAGCAGATGGAAAAGCTCGGAATGGAAATGGGCGTTTTCGTCGCGCACGCCGAATGGAACAACGCCTCGATGACGGGCAACAGGCTCGACCTCAAAAAACGCAACGTCGACAAAAAAGCCTGCCGCGAATACTGGAGAACCAGAATGGAAAAGGCGGTCGAAGTAGCCAAGCGCGTAAACGCAAAGTGGTGTACGGTCGTCCCCGGTCTCGAAGACCCGATGGTGGAACCCGAATACCAGTTCGCAAACGTGACCGAACACCTCAAGTGGTGTGCCGAAATCGTCGAAAAGGCGGGGCTTACAATCGTGCTCGAACCGCTCAACATCAAGAACCACCCCAGCCTCTGGCTCAAGCGCATCCCGCAGGCGTACGCGCTCTGCAAGGCAGTCGGCAGCCCGAACGTCAAGATTCTCGACGACCTCTACCACCAGCAGGTAACCGAAGGCAACCTCATCCAGAACCTCGACACCGCGTGGGACGAAATCGCGTACATCCAAGTCGGCGACGTTCCGGGGCGCAAAGAACCCACCACCGGCGAAATCAACTACAAGAAGGTATTTCAGCACCTGTGGGACAAGGGCTACCGCGGAATCATCGGCATGGAACACGGTCAGAGCGACAAAACGCTCGAGGGCGACAAGAAGCTTCTCGCCGCCTACCGCAGCGTCGACGTCGACTAATCCGCTTCAGCAAATTGCAATTCCCGAAAATCGGCGTTTTAACGCGCCGATTTTTTTGTGTCCGCACGCTTTCAACGCCCGCGTTTTTTCCGATAAAATTTACTATGCACATAAAACTGAAAAAAGAAAAACCCCTCCTGAAAGTGTATTACTGGAACATCTGCCCGCACTGCACCGAGACGATGGAATTTCTGAGGGAAAATTCCGTGCCATTCGAGCCGCTCGACATCGAACGGCAGCCGCAGGACGTGGTTGCAAAGGTCGTGGAAGTCAACGGCGGCGAAGACTGGGTTGTGCCGACGCTCGAATACTGCGGAAATTGGCGGGCGGGCGAACGCTTCGACGCGGAAAGCCTGCGCGAACTCCTTCAAAAATGGGGTCTGCTGCCGACGGACGGACAATAAATTGCATTGACGAAACCCCGCGCGGAGACATTCAATTACACAATGTCTCCGAAGAATCCGTCAGTACTCATCAACCACGCCGACATACAAAAGAGGGTCGGCGAGCTCGCCGCCGAAATCTCGGCTTGGCTCGAAGCGGACGCCGACGCCGACGCGCCGCTTGTCCTGTGGCTCGCCGAGGGCGCGCTCTACTTCGCCGCAGACCTGACCCGCAACATCAAGTGCGACCCGCTCGAAATACGCTCGCTGAAGGTCTCGTCGTACGGGCTTGCAAACGCATCTTCGGGCAAGCCCGTAATAATCGGCGCGCTGCCCGACGTACGCGGAAGGAAGGTGCTTCTTGTAGACGACATTCTCGACACGGGACGCACGCTCGAAACGGTTCACCGCAAGCTTTCCGAAAACGGCGCGGGAGAGATAAGAACCTGCTTTCTGCTCGACAAAAAAACGGGCGCGGAAAAATGTCTGAAGCCCGACTACGTTGGCTTCGAGGTCGAAAACGTGTTCGTGTTCGGCTACGGGCTCGACTACTCCGAGCGGGGCAGGAATTTTCCCGACATAATGCGCGCCGAATGACGCCCTACAGCGACATCGTCCAAGCCGTCGCCGCAAGCGACAAAACCGAAATGAAAATCCACTTGCACTCCTTGCGGATGCGCCATTTTTTGAACGATTGCGCATCGAATTTTCGGGAGACGTGGCGGTTCTGGAAACGCTCGAGCGACGAATCTTCGTCAAGACAAAAAAGAACCGCCTGCCTGACCGCGAAAAGCGACAGCAGCGCGAGCGCGAGTACGGAAATGAACAACCCGTTCTGATACATAGATATTAAGCCGAGAGAAAAGAATATTTTTCCGCGCGTGTCAATTTGAATATTGCGCGCGCATTCGAGGCGGTTTTGCGGCGGATTCCGCAACACGCGGAGTGTAAAAAAGTAAAGCCGAAAACGCCCGAAACTATCCCAACATATTTTTGTTCCAACGCGGGCGGACTATCGTAGCCGTGAGAACGCCGCGTTCGGACGGCGACGACTGCGCGTTGAGAATTTCGAAAAGCTTTCTGACCGCGAAGCGCCCCACGAGCTCGTAGTTTTTGTCGATTGCGTTCCACCCGTTGTCGGCGGATTTAAGCTCCATATTTATCTGCACGGCAAAGCGCGAAATGAGTTCGGCAATATGCGGTTCCGCCATCCATTCGCTCGTGGAATTCGACGTGCACATAACCGCGTCGGGACGGTATTTTTCGAGCCAGTCGGCGAGCAGTTTCGGGTTGCGCTTCGCCTGCTTTACCTTGAAGAACGGCGGCACTCTGTCGGGCTCGTCGAGCGCGAGTTGCGCGCGGAGAAACCCGCCGAGCGTGCGCCCCTCCACGATTTCGTCGATATGCTCGTCGATAATCATACTCGGGCGTTTGTAGCCCAACTTTATGATTTTGTCGGTTACGTGCCGCGCAGTCAGAAATTTATCGGACGAAACGAAGTCCATCGGCGGCGAAAACGGCATCGTGCCCGCCGCAACGAACTTGAAGTTTTTCCAGATTTCGTCGAACGCGGACGGCAGCTTTTTGTCGCCGATATGCCCCACAATCACCCCGCCGCGAATCCCGCGCGACTCCAGAATTTTCCGAAGCCTTGCGGGCGAGACCGATTTTTCGTAGAGCCAGACCCTGTACACGCCGTAGCCGAGCTCGCGCGAGCCGTCCTCCACGCCCTTTATGTACTGGGCAAAGATGGGGTACTTTTCGGGCGCGTCGCGCTTTTCGTTTGCGTTTATCAGAACGATTGTCTCGAGGAAACGCCCGCCCGAATACGTTTTCTTTATGCTCGACATCGCGGCGGAAAGCAGCGGATTTTTCTCGTATCCGAGCCGCCGCGCGTAGTCGAGAATCTTCGCGCGCAGTTGCGGCGACACCTTTTTCGAAGTGCCGAACGCCAGCGACACCGTGGACTTGGAGACCCCCAATTCCGCGGCAATTCTCGTCTGCGATACCGCCGTTTTGCGCGCCATAAGGATTTTCGGGAATGAGTATGAACCGCCGCCGCAAGTCAACATTCGGGCGGCGGAAGCGTCGCAACTACTTCGAGAACTCGGTAAGCGACCTGTCGGTTACCGCAATCGGAGAGTCGTAGACGGGCAGATTCTTCACCTTCAGATTTTCGCCGACCCTTTCGAGCGAGTCCGCGGGAATTTCGTAAACTCCGCCCGAGAGGATGTCGACCCACACGGGGTTTGCGATTTTCGCGCCGCCGACAAGTTCGACGTCCACGGGGACTGTCGAATTTACGTTCGTGGGAGCCGCCTCGGAAATCCAGATTGTGTACGAGGGAAGCCCGCTCTCCCTGTCGGTGTAGCCGAACGCCGACACGATAAACGGCGCGTCGAACTTGACGCTTTCCGCGCCCGTCTGGACGTCGAACGCGTCGAATACCGCCGCGAGGTTCTGAACCGCGTAGTACGCCTTTTTGATTTTAACGACGCGGTTGTTTTCGTCGGTTTCCAAAAGTCCCTTTACGTTTACAATCTTGATTGCGTCGCCCTTTGCGTAGCGCATATCGGAAATGGAGAAGACGCTCGTTTCGATGCCGCGCCCCCAGTCGCCGAGCATTCGGCGCAAGTCCCACTTGGCTTGGGTAAGCTCCGTCCACGGGTGGTTCGTGAGCGCGCCGCCGAGATACCCCTTGGAGGGCGCGCCGTTTTCGCCCTGACGCAAAATAACCTTGTCGGAATATTTTTTGAGCACCTCCTGCATTTTCGCGACCTTGTGGTACGATTCTTCGGGACGGTATTCGTAGCCGTGGTACGAGAACCAGTCGAACAGCCCCATCTTGCCCGACTTGTGGATTTGCGAAACGTATTCCTCGAACCACTCGGGATTGAGAATCGCGAGAACAAGACCGGCAATCTTCGCGTTCGGGTCGTGCTTGCGGATGATTTCCGCAGTGCGGATGTTCATATCGACCGTCTCGGAACGCGGAGTTTTCCTGTTGATGTCGGGCTCGTTCCACATTTCCCATTCGACCTTGCCCGCATAGCGCGCCGCCATTTTGTCGACCCAGTTATTCCACGCCGCCTTGCCCTCGGGCGTGGACGGCATGCCGCCCTTGAGGAACGGAGTTCCGCCGCCCTTGTATATCGAGTTGCCGTAGGAAGTCTGAAGCCAGACGGTCAAGCCGCGCGAACGGGCGTCGTCTATGATTTTGTCGAGCCACGCGAAGTCGTAGACGCCCTTGGTCTTTTCCGTTTTCGCCCAACCGCCCTGCAGCCTGATTTTCCTGATTCCGAGCGGAGCAAGATACTGCTTGTACGCGTCGTAGTCGGCGTAGTCGCGGTCGAGAGTCTCGCAACCGACCGTGATGTTGTTGTTCGTTTTCGAAACGTCCTTGGGCGTGAGCACGCCCAACTTCGCATAGGGAACGCGCAAGTCGGTTTTGATTCTGTCGTTGGATGTGTCGATTTTCGGCGATGCGAAAGTCGAAACTGCGGCGAGCGCAAAGGCGGCGAGCAAAAAAGTTTTTTTCATAATGGGATCCTCCCTATCACATTAAAGTCCGGAACACGAGAGAAATCCGCCGTCGACCGGAACTGTAATTCCCGTTACGAACGCCGCGTTTTTGTCGTCGATGAGCCAGTTGACGCAGCCCAAAAGTTCGGATGCGTCGCCGAAACGCTTCATCGGGGTCTGTCTGATGATGTTCGCCCCGCGCGCCGAGTAGCCGCCGTCGGGCGTAAGAAGCAGTTTCGCGCTGCGTTCGTTGACGAAGAACCCGGGGGCTACCGCGTTTACCCTGATTTTTGCGGGCGCAAGATACGCCGCAAGCCACTGGGTGAAGTTGGATATGCCCGCCTTGCTGAGCGCGTATGCGGGAATGCGCGAAAGGGGTCTGTAGGTGTTCATCGACGCGAAGTTGACGATTGCACCGCCACCCGCCTCCGCCATATCGCGGGCGAAGACGCGGCACGGAATGAGCGTGCCCATAACGTTTATGTCGATTACGTCGCGGATTTTGTCGGCGGAAAGATTGAAGAAGCCGCGCCCGTCGAAATCGGACGAAAGTTCCTTCGGGTCGAATTCGTTGATTGTCGTTACCGCGTCGGGTTGGTTGCCGCCCGCGCCGTTTATCAGCACCGAAACCGCACCGTACTTGGCGAAGACTTCGTCGCGAACCTCCTTCATGCGCGCCTCGTCGCGGACGTCGGCGGAAATCGGCAGACACTCGCCGCCCGCCGCGCGGATTTTGTCGGCGGTAATCTGCAGTTTTTCCATGCTTCTGCCGAGCACCACCACATTGTACCCGCGCGAAGCCAAATCGATTGCAATGGCTGAGCAAAGCGTACCGCCCGCTCCCGTAACAACAGCTGTTTTGTTTTTTGTCATAGCTTAGAATATCCAGTTTTTAGAGTTGAAGTATGAAATGTCGGAGGCGGCTTTCGAGAGGAAGTCGAAGTCCGAGGGAATCTCGCCGCGTTCGGCGGCGGACGCCAGAAATTCGCACAGAATTCTGCGGAAATATTCGTGGCGCGAGAACGAAAGTATGCTGCGCGAATCGGTCGTCATTCCGACGAAGTTGGCGAGCAGCCCGTAGGCGGCAAGCGAACGCATCTGCGCGCGGATTCCGTCGAGATGGTCGTTGTACCACCAAGCGGGCCCGAACTGAACCAGCGGCGCAACGCCGTCGCGCGAGAACGAGCCAGAAAGCGTCGCGAACGCGCAGTTGTCGGCGGGATTGAGCGTGTACAAAACGGTTTTCGGAAGTCCGCCGCCCATATCCACGTCGTCGAGGAAACGCGCAAGCGAGGATATGTCGCAGGTTCTGCCTATCGAGGGGTAGCCGCCCGCTGCGCCCGCAAGCGCGCGCAGGCGCGAGCTCGTGTAGCGTTCCGCGCCGATGTGCAGCTGCAGAACCCATCCGCGCCGCGAGTATTCGACGGCGAGTTCGCGGAGCAGATACGACTTGAGCAAAACGATGTCGCCCCCGTCGGCAGTGCCGTCGAGAACCGCCGCAAACGCCTTTGCCGCCGCGTCTTTCGACGCCGAAACATACGCAAAGCCGTTGTCGAGCGAGTGGTCGGCGAGCCTGCACGAGGCGTCGGAAAACGCGTCGAGACGCAGCTTCAAAACGCCCAAGTAGTCGTCGAGATTTTTCGCCGTGCCGAATTTTTGAAGCTTTGCAAACCAGTCCTTGAACGTCGGCAAGCCGAACGAGAAAACTGAATCGGCGCGCAGAGACGGCAGAACCGCGAACGTGCCCGCCTTCGCCGTCGCCGCCTTGTGCACGGAAACGTCGGCAAGAAGGTCGTCGGAAGTGCAAAGCGTTTCAACGTTCATCGAGCGCAAGACGGAATTGACGGTCGTCTTTTCGGCGGCAAGGTGCGCGTCGAATCTGCGCATAAGCTCGTCGGCATTTTCGGGGCACAGAACTTCGTCGCAGCCGAAGAACCTTTCGGTTTCCATCATCGACCAGTGGAAGAGCGGATTCCCCCACGTCTTGGGGAGCGTCCGCGCCCACGCGGCGAACTTTTCCGAGTCGGACGCGCCGCCCGAAATCTCGCGCTCGCACACGCCGTTGAGGCGCATCGCGCGGTGCTTGTAGGGGTCGGAGACAACCCAAAGCTTGGCGGCGGAGTTGACGGGCGCGTCGGCTGCGATTGCCGAGGCGTCGAGGTGGTTGTGGTAGTCTATAATCGGCAGACCCGCGACTTTTTCGAAAAGCGCGCGCGCCAAATCCGATTTCAGAAACAGATTTTTTGTATCGAATTTCATTGTAAATAGACGGAAATTATTCGCGTTCGAAACGCCTGCAAACCGCGTATACGCCGCCCGCAGAAACTATGCACAGAACCGCGGCGACGACGCCGTAAAGCCCGCCCTTTTCGCCGACCGACGGCAGGCTCGTCCCGCCGAAGAGCAGCCCCGAAACGACCATCGAGAACACGAAAAGGCGCACAATCGAACGGATGTAGGGCTTGGAAATTTCGGGCTTTTCCGACTCGGGGATGGGCGTTTCGATTTTCGCGAAAAGTTCGCGCTCACCCGCGGAGTAGTCGCGCTTTCCGCAAAACGCGGGGTAGAAATAAACCGCAAGACATACGACAATCTCGATAAGAGTGCCGATTTCCCACGAAATCTGCGGCAGCATATTGAGAATGATACCGAGAATTACGCCAACGACAATCGTGTAGACCGAAGAGTTTTGGGTGGGAGTCTTCGCGACTATGCCGAGCACGAGCGGTATGCCGACGGGAATCGCCAGAATGCCCGTGAAGAGCTTGTTCGCCTCGAACGCGCCGCCGAAATTGCGTATTCCTAACGCGCCGAAAATCATAATCACGCCTACGAGAACGGTCGAAATTCTGGCGACCTTCAAAAGCTTTGCGCCGTCGGCGGAGGGGTTGAACATGCGCTTGTAGATGTCGGTTGTAATCACGCCCGCCATTATGTTGTACTCGGCGTTGAGCGAGGACATCGTTGCGGCGAACATCGACGAGAACAT
The DNA here is from genome assembly GCA_900548275.1 of uncultured Opitutales bacterium. GTDB lineage: Bacteria > Verrucomicrobiota > Verrucomicrobiia > Opitutales > Intestinicryptomonadaceae > Merdousia. The sequence goes on from URJY01000002.1 coordinate 224,484, forward strand.
AATGCCCATCACGCCCGCGGGCAGGAGCATCGACGAAATCATCACGTACGACATTTCGGGGTCGGGAATCTCGGGAACGATAAGCGGCGAGAGCACCGCGGGAATCAGAAATACGGGGGCGAAGACGAAGAACAAAACCGCGCTGTATATGCCCACTTTCTTCGCGGCGGATTCGTCGCGCACGCAGTAGAATTTCTGGATGAACGTCCAGTTCTCGTTGTACTTGATTGTCACCATCACGCAGTAGACCGCAAGCCAGAGCCACTGCCCTTTCGGACCGTTGAAGAAGTCGAGGTGTTCGGGGAACTTCTGCGTCAACGCCGCGAATCCGCCCGAAGCGTCTATCGAAAGCGGAAGCAGAATCGCCGTTACGAGAATGAGAATTATAAACTGAACCGTGCTCATTATCGAGACTGTCCAAATTCCGCCGACTATGTTAAAGAGCGTTACAATCACGCCCGAAATGGCAATAGCCCATTCGAGCGAAAGCGGCGTAACAGCCGAAATGAAAAGCCCGATTGCATACAGGCGCACCATATTGTCGAGGAACCTCATCACAAGCCCGAGCCACATAACGAGCTTGCGGACGGGATAGCCGTAGCGGCGTTCCAGATACTCGACGGGCGTCGTGTCGCCCGTGCGCCGCCACCGCGCGCCGAAAAACAACCCCGCCACAAGACACCCCGGGACTGTCGTCAAAAACACCGTAATGGAGACGAACCCGTACTCGTAGGCGATACCCGCGTATGCAACGAACACGAAGGTACTGAAAAGCCCCATGTAGTTGGTGATTGTCGCCATCACCCACGGAATCGCACCGCCGCCCTTGAAGAACGAACTCGAGTCCTTCACGAACCAGCCGAACGCGAACCCGATGACCGCCATCAGCGCGATGTAGACGAAAATCGCAATATAGTCGAAGTTTTGAAGCGAAATACACTCTGTCATAGCAATCTCTTTCCTTTAGAGAAAACTAACAGGCTGCGGCAAAACTCCGCAATCCAATAAACCCGCAAAACATATCAACCGTTCGCCGATTTAACAAACTGAAATACAACACACAATGCACAAAAAAAAACGGCTTGCCCCCGAAATCCGAAGACAAGCCGAAAAGATGAACGGGCTTTGCTATTTGCGTCTGCCCCTGTTGCGCTTCGACTGCGCCCTGCCCGCGCCCGTCGCCAGATGGAAATCTATCTGCCGCTTGAACCTGTCGACCGACTCGACCTCCACGCGCACCTTGTCGCCGACGCGAAAAGTCGTGCCAGAACTTCTGCCGCGAAGCTGCGTGCCGTCGTCGGAAAGCCTGTAGATGTCGTCGCGCATCGTGTGGACGTGCACGAAGCCGAACGCCGCAGACTCGGTAAGCTCCACGAAGAACCCGTGGTTCGACACAGCCGAAACCACAGCCTCGAACGACTTCCCCGAACCTATCGCCCGCTCGAAGAACTCCATCAGCTTTACCTTGCGCGAATCCCTTTCGGCGTCGGCACTGTTCTGCTCGGTCGTCGAAATGTGCGCTGCGATTGTCTCGAGCTGCGCTTTGTCGGGCGTTTTGATGACGGTTTTGGACGCGCCCTCGCAGCGCATTTTGCGCATAAGGTAGTCGAGATTTCTGTGCACGGTAAGGTCGGCGTATCTGCGTATCGGCGAAGTGAAGTGCGCGTAGTAGACCTTGTTCAGCCCGTAGTGCCCGTCGGCGGAAGCCCTGTACTCGGCGCGCTTGAGGCTGCGCAGGAATTTGGTTTTGAGCAGATAGCTCTGTTGGTGTTTCTCGATTTGCGCGAGCACTTTCAGAACCTCCCTGCGCGAAGTGAGGTCGCCGCAGGTTATGCCGAAAGTTTCGAGTTCGTCGCGCAGCTCGGCGAGCTTTTCCGCGTCGGGGTCGTCGTGCACGCGCGATATGTACGGAATTTTGTTCGAGAAAAGCGCGTGCGCAACGGCTTCGTTCGCCGCGAGCATAAACTCTTCGATGAGCTGGTGGCTTTCGTTGTACTCGATTTTTTCGATTCTGTCGGCGTACCCGTCCTTGTCGCAGAAGATTTTGAATTCGGGAATCTCGAGGTCGAGACTGCCGTTTTTCATTCTGAGCTTGCGGATTGTCGAGGCAATGCTCCACAATACGCGCAGATTCGATTTCAGCTCCGCGAAATCTTCTTTCGACAAGTCCGCAAGGGGCTTGCCGCCGAATGCGGTCTCGTAGTTTTCGGGCGGCTTTACGGCGAGAATCTTCGCGTCGTCGTCCTCGGTGATGAGCGCGTGCGCCTGCTCGTAGCTGAGCCGCTTGACGCTCCTGATTACCGAATTTGCAAAGCGCGCCGACGTGCACGCGCCGTTTTTGTCGAAGCGCATAAACACGCTTTTTACAAGCCTGTCCTCGTCCTCTACCAAACTGCAAATGCCGTTCGAAAGCTCGAAAGGCAGCATGGGCAGAACCGTGCCCACAAGATACGTCGAGTTGCCGCGCGCGCACGCCTCCTTGTCGGTCGCCGTGTTGGGTTTTACGTAGTACGAAACGTCGGCGATGTGCACGCCGATCTCCCAGCCGTCTTTGTCGCGCACGAGCGAAATTGCGTCGTCGAAATCCTTCGCGTCTTCGGGGTCGATTGTTATAGTGAATTTGCCGCGCATATCGCAACGCCCCGAAACGTCGCGCTTCGAAACCGAAGACGGAACTTTGGAGACCTCCGCAAGCACGCCCTGCGGAAACGTTTCGGAAAGGTCGTACTTCGAGAGAATCGCGCGGTATTCCGACATCGGGGTGTGGCTTTCGCCGAAGTTTTCGACGATTTCGCCCGTCGGGTTGATGTGCCGCTGCCGCCACTCGTTGAGCCTTACCGAAACCTTGTCGTTTTCCTTCGGCTCGGGGACTGCCGCCGACTTGGCGGGGTCGGAAACGATTACGTCGTAGAAGAATTTCGGGTCGTCGGGAACGACGTGCCAGAAGTTGTAGTTGCGTTTGAGCGTGCCTATTACGAACTCGTTTTTGCGCTCGAGAATGCGCACAACCCGCGCGTATTTTTTGTCGGAGTCGTCCGCAAAACGCGCCTTGCCGGCGCGGCGGCGCGATTTTTTGCCGAACGCCCCGTGCGTGTTTTTCGACGCGCGACGGTACTGCGGAATGACCCTCGCCAGAATCTTGTCGCCGTTGAGCGCAACGCCCGTGTCTTCGGTGCGGAACTCAACTTCCGAACCGTCGGGCAGCTTCATCCGCGCACGACCGTTGGGGCGGAAGTCGATGACGCCGCTTACCAAGTCGAGCTCTTCGAGCGCGCCGTACCTGTCGCCCTTGACCCGCGCGACTTCGCCGTTTTTCGCCATATCGAAAAGGATTTTCTTGAGCTTGAGCACGTCCCTGCGGTCGAGCCCCAGCTCGGACGCGATTTCGTGGACGGTGCGCGGAACGTAGTTTTTGCCGCGCATCAGATTTTTCAGTTTTTCGGATATGTTTTCGACATTCATTACAGAACCGTTCTAAGCTCGATTGGCACGAGCAGGATTAACGCCGCCGCAAACAGCGCGATTGAAAATTTTGCAAGCCGCACCCCGCGGAGCACGCCGAAGACCGCAAGCGCGCAAAACGCCGCCTGCCCCGCAAAGACCGCCGCGCCCGCCGCGAATTTTACGAGCATTGCGCAGTTCGTGTCGGCGGAGGAAACCATATACGCGCCGAGCGCAATCGACGCGAGCATGGACGCCGCTGCGGTCGACGCGAACGCCCCGACTCCGCGTTCGAGCGTGTAGAGCGACGGCATTGCCGACACTTTCGGCAGCGCGGTCTTGCCGCGCAGAATGGAGCACTGGCGCAGATACAGCCCGCCGAGCAACGCCGAAGCGGCGGTAAAGCCGTACGAAAACGCAGCCAAAATTCCGTGCGCCGCCGCGTACGAAAGAACCGACTTCGGCGCGCTTTCCATCGCCGCGGGAAACGCGGGACAGCACGCGGGCAAAAGCGTCAGAACGGCGGCGGGCAGCATCGAGAAAAACCCCGCAAGCGGAGTGCGCATAAAAAGCGAAACCGCAAGCTGCAGCGCGGCAAAAATCCACGCAGTCGATTCCACAAATTCGTACGAAGTGCCCACGGGCACGCGAGAAGTCTGCCAGCACCGCAGCCCCAACGCCGCCGTGTGGAACGCGAACCCCGCAAGCGCGGTAAAAAACGCCATGCGACGCCGAGCAGCCCCGACCTCGCCGAAGCCCGCCGACAGGAACGACGCGCCGTAGAGCGCGCCCGCAATGAAAAGCAGTATCGTAAAAATCATTTCGCCTCCTCGAAAAGTGCGCAGAACAATTCGGCGTGTTTGTCGGAATCGTTCGGGCACGGACAATAGTTAAAACGCCTTCCTCCGTATTCAAGAAAATACGAACGCGCCTCCTCGGCAATTTCCGAAAGCGTCTCGGCGCAGTCGCACGAAAACGCGGGGCACACAACCGACACCCCCTCCGCGCCGCGCCGCGCAAGCTTGCGCAGAAGCGAGCGCGTTGACGGCTCGAGCCACCTGCCCCGCCCCATCTTCGACTGCCACCCGAGCAGCGCGTTTCCGCAGCCGAGCCTTTCAATCAGAAGCCTCGCCGTCGTTTCGCACTCGGCAGCGTAGGGGCTGCCGCGCGTCTGCGAAATCGGCACGGAATGGAACGACAAAATCAGCGGGTCGTCTCCGACGCGCCGCACGTTTTCGGCGAGAGCCTCGATATAAAGCGGATGGTCGCAGTACGACTGGCGGAAGGAAAATCTTTTTCCGCCGACGGCGGCGGCAACCGCAGCCTTTGCCGACTGCGTCATCGAAAGCGAATTTTGCGGATACATCGGTACGAAGTCGAAAAAGTCGCAACCCTCGGCGGAAAGCCGCGCGACTACATCGGCAATCGAATCGCGCCCGTAGCGGAACGCCGCGTACACCCTTTCGCCCGACATCGCCGAAACCTTGTCGGCAAGCGAGCGAGTGTACGCAACAAGCGGAAACTCGCCGCACACCGCAATGCGCCTTGCAGTGTCGAGATACCTCCCCGCGCGCCGACGCGCAATGAAGCCCGCAAGCAGGCGGCGGACTGCGGTCGGAAACGGCAGAATGAAGGGGTCGGATAGAAACTGCCGCAAAAATCTTTCCGCCGCCGACTCCGAAAAATCGGTTGGCGCGCCGAGATTTATTATTATGCGGGCTTTCGACACGTTTCTATGAAAGTCTGTCGGCGAGCTTCGACGCCGATTCCAACGCGCTTTCTATGCACGAGCTTACGCCCACCCCGCCGCGATATGCGCCCACAAGGGTAAGGTTCGGAAACTTGCGCTCTATTTCGTCCATCGCCTCGAGAATCCCGCCGTAGCCGATGTTGTATTGAGGAATCGCATATTTCCAGACGAAGAGCTTTCTGAACGCAGGCTCGCCCGACACGCCCAGAAGCTTCGAAATGTCGCTTTGCACAAGCGAGTCAATCTCGGGCGCGGGAAGCGACGCCAACGCGGGATTGCGCATTCCGCCGACGTAGTTTGTCAGCGTTATACAACCCTCGGGCGCGCGGTCTTTGAATATGCTCGAAACGAACAGCGAACCCAAAATGTTCATCTTCTCCCTTTCGGGCAGAAGCACGCCGAAGCCGTCGAGCTTGTGTTTGACCTCAGAGCGTTTGTAGCCGAGCGTGTATGTCGCAACGGGCGCGTACTCGATTTTCTCGAGCGGCGCAAGAGCCGCAGCCAAGCTGCCCGCAAACGGCAGAACCGCAACCTCGGGCGCGGGAACGGCAATAACGAGCGCGTCGTAGTTGTCGCAGCATTCCTCTTCGCCCGCGACCCATTCGACCTGCCAACCGTTGCCGCCGAAATCGATGGAGAGCACTTTGGCGTTGCACTTGAGCGACGCGCCGAGATTTTCCGCCATCGATTCGGTCAGCGTTTTCATTCCGCCCTCGAACGAAATCATCATCGGCTTGAAGAAATTGCCCGCCGCCCTTTTTTCCTTCATCGACTTTATCGCGCCGCGTATCACCGAGCCGTATTTTTTCTCGAGATTCCAGAACGGCGCAAACGCGTAGCGCACCGCAAGTTTTTCGGGATTGCCGCCGTATACGCCCGCCATGAACGGGTTTATCGCGTAGTCGAGAACGTCGCGTCCGAAACGGCGCAGCGTGAACGCCGCCACGCTTTCGTCGTCGGGAGAGCGCGACTTCACGAAAGGCTCGCAGAGAAGCCTGAACTTGCCCGCAAGGGAAAACAGGGGAGTGGCAATCAGCGAGAACGGCGACATCGGCACAGCCTGCGGCTTGCCGTACTTGGCGAAGAAGCGTTTCTTTGCGGCGGGCGCGGAAACCTCCATCTTCGACTTCGCCGCGATTCTGTCGAGAAAGTCGAGCGTGCGCCTGCTCTGAACCATGACCGAATTCGAGCCGCTCTCGGCCTTGAATCCGTTTTCGGAAAACGTGTCTATTACCCCTCCCGCGCGGGGGGCTTTTTCGAGCACCACAACATCGAAACCCCTGTCCCTAAGTTTGAGCGCCGCGGACATTCCGCTCACGCCCGCGCCTATAACGATAGCCTTTTTATTTTCCATTGGATATATCTAATTTCCGATCGGCTTTTTTTGCAACAAATAAAAACGTCCCCCCGATTTTTCGCGGGATTCGGGCGGCGGCAAAAAAAGTTAGTTGACATTAACTTTTTTATTGACAACCCGAATGCCCCCCGTTTTTATGGGCGGCAAAATCGAAAAGTTAGAAAAGGCTAACCTTTCGCCTCCGCGGGCAAGTCCCGCAAAAAATCGTCGACGGCAACCCCCGAACGGGGACCGCCATTTTTGGGGCAACAAAGTTAGTTTAAACTAACTTTTCGGACGACTACAAACACCGCATTTCAAAACAGAACAAAAATGAAAAACGCTACAAAGAAAACTGCACTTGCAATGTGCGCTACACTAACGGCACTCTGCGCATCGGCGCAGAGCGCGGACAACGCAGCGGCAGCCCCCGCCGAAAAGCAGGCTCCCGAATCGTGGACGCAAAAGGAAAGCCTGTTCCTCGGCGACCTCACCGAAAAATACGCAGCCGACTCGGGCTTCACCCCCTCGGTAACGTGGACGGGCGAAGCGTGGGGCAACGTCTCGCGCGGAAGCGACACGAAAAGCGTTTTCGACTCGCTCTTCACACTCGGCTTCGAGCAGGACATCGAAGCGGCTTCGGGCGTCAAGAACTCGGGCAGAATCGGCGTAAGCGCGTTCTACTACACCGCGTCCAACGACGGCGACCTCGGCTTTACGTCCACGCAGGGCGGCTTCTCGAACATCGTTGCGGGCGAAATGGCGCGCGTATTCGAAATCTACTACGCCAACGACTTCGAAACGAAAATCGGCGACATCGGTTTCAGAATCGGCCAGCTCGCGGCCGACGAAGACTTTATGGGAATGGATTACTCCGACGTGTTCCTCAACTCATCGCTCGGGGCAATTCCCAACGTTGCGCCCGCGCAGTTGTTCTCGCAATACAACGTGGCGACGCTCGGCATGGTCGTCTACTACGCAAAGGACAACTTCGACGCAACGTTCGGTCTCTACAACGGCAACGTCGGCGCGGACATCTCGTCGAACAACGGCTTCGACTACGCAAACACGTTCGACACAATCGCGTTCTGGTACCAGTTCGGCTACAACTACTCGGTCTCCGACTTGGCGGGGCGCGTAGTGTTCGGCGGCAACTACCACAGCGATCCCTCGAAGGTGAATTTCGACGCGTTTGAAGACAAAAACTTCTATTCGTTCTTCATCGGACTCCAGCAGGACTTCATCAACGACTCCGAAGGCAACGCAAAACTCGGCGGTTTCGTACGTCTGGGTATCGTTCCCTCGTCGAAATCGTCCGACAACACGTTCTACGCCGACTTCGGCATCAACTGGTTCGCACCGCTTCCCGACCGCAAGGACGACGTTTTCGCGGTTGCGTTCTCGGTCATCGAAAACGAAGGCGCGACCCGCTACGGCGACCTCGAAAACTCGCCCTACGGACACTACGACGGCACTCTCGAAATCACCTACAGATGCCAGCTCACGCCCGCAATCGCCATTCAGCCCGACTTCCAGCTGTTCCTCAACCCCGACAACGGCGAAAACGGCGCAGCCTACGTAATCGGCGCGAGAGCCGAAGTAAACTTCTAAGATTTCCGAATACAGTCAAAAAAAAAGACAAGTTCGACAATGAAAGAAAATCAGGAAACAAAGAACGCCACGCTCGCCGACCTGCCGGTCGGCGCGTCGGCGAAAATTGTGAAAATTCTTCCCAATATGCGCGGGAAGAAGAAGTTTGCCGACGTGGGCATCACGGCGGGCACGGAGCTTGTGCTCGAAGCAAAAGCCCCCTTCGGCGGACTCCTGCGCGTACGCGTCCTCGAAACGAGTATGGCATTCCATACCGAAGACGCAAAAAGCATTCTAATCGGAACAAAGTAATATGAAAAAGAAATTCAAAGTAGCGTTGGCGGGCAACCCCAACTGCGGCAAGACTTCGATTTTCAACGTGCTCACGGGCACGCGCCAGCACGTCGGCAACTACCCCGGCGTCACCGTCGAGAGCAAGTCGGGACACTTCGAAATCGGAGACATCGAAATCGAACTCGTAGACCTCCCCGGCGTCTACTCGCTTTCCTCGGGCTCGCCCGAAGAGGAGGTAGTGTTCGACGAACTGACAAAGGAGGGCATCGACCTTATCCTCAACGTGGTGGACTCGTCGATTCCCCGCCGCAGTCTCTATCTGACCACGCAGCTCGCCGAGCTCCACATCCCGATGCTTCTGGCGTTCAATATGAGCGACGACGCGCGCAAGCGCGGCTTGGACTTCGACATCCCCAAGCTCGAAAAATACTTCGGCTCGCCCATCGTAAAGACAATCGGCCGCACGGGCGAAGGCGTTAAAGACCTCGTCGCCGCCATTGCAAAGACCCTCAAGGCTCTCCCCGCACACGGTTCGCCCATGCTCTCGTACGGCGCGGACGTCGACGACGCAATCAAGGCGGTGGCAGACAAAATCGACGCGCTCAAAATCAAGCGTTTTGCGCACATCCCGTCGAGATTCTTCGCAATCAAGCTCCTCGAAAACGACTCCTGCACCGCAAAAATCGGCGACTTCGAGCCCGTAAAGAGCGAGGTTGCCGAGCAAATCAAGCACCTTTCAAAGAGCCACGCCATCGACGACGCCGAAAGCTTTATGGCTGACCGCCGCTATGCGATGCTCGCGGGCGCGTGCAGCGACGCCGTGAAAATCACGCGCGAACGCCGCCGCGAAATCTCCGACAAAATCGACGCGGTAATGACGAACAAGTTCTTCGGGCTTCCGCTGTTCCTGTTCATCATCTACGCGATGTTCTTCTTTACCTTCACCTGCGCCGACCCGTTTATGGGTATGATTGAGGACGCCTTCGGATGGCTTTCCGACACAATCAAGGGCGTATGGAGCGAAGACACCCTGCCGTTCTGGCGCGCAATGGTTACCGACGGTATCATCGGCGGCGTGGGCGGCGTAATAGTATTTCTGCCAAATATCCTGTTTTTGTTTTTTGCGATAGCAATTCTCGAAGATTCAGGTTACATGGCTCGCGCCGCGTTCGTAATGGACGGCATTATGAGAAAGTTCGGACTTCAGGGACGTTCGTTTGTTCCGCTCGTTCTCGGTTTCGGCTGCAACGTTCCCGCGATTATGGCTACCCGCTGTATCGAATCGGAACGCGACAGAATCACGACCATAATGGTGCTTCCCCTTATGAGCTGCGGCGCGCGCCTACCGATTTACGCTTTAATCATTCCGGCATTCTTTGCGGCTAAGTATCAGGCGGCGATGATGTGGTTGATATACGTCATAGGTGTAGTAGTTGCGCTGTTCGCCGCCAAGTTGATGAGGAAAACCCTCTTCAAGGGAGACGGCGAAGTATATCTGATGGAACTTCCCCCGTATAGATTGCCGACCCTTCGAAGCCTTATGCTCCACATGTGGGACAGAGGCAAAATGTACCTGCACAAGGCGGGGACTATAATCTTGGCGACTTCGATAATCCTGTTCATCGCCAATACGTACCCCGAAAAAACCGAGTTCTCGAAAGACTACGACGCCCTCGTAGAGCAGGTTCAAAAGGACGGCAAAGCCAAGAACCTCTCCGAAGAGAAAATCGAAGAGTCGGTTGCCGAACTTGAAAACGAAAAGAGCGCGGAAGCCCTCGAGTACACTACTTCGGGCAGAATCGGCAAGTTCCTCGAACCCGTCTTCAAGCCCATCGGCTTCGACTGGAAGCTCACCACGGCAAGCATCGGCGCGTTGGCGGCAAAGGAAGTGTTCGTATCGCAGCTCGGCATTCTCTATGCCGAAGGCGAAGCCGACGAAGAATCCGAAACCCTGCGCGAAAAGTTGGCGAAGAACTACACTCCCCTGCAGGGCTTCTGTATGATGATATTCTCGCTGATGTCGATTCCCTGCTTGGCGACGCTCGCCGTTCTCAAGCGCGAAGTAAATTCGTGGAAGTTGACGATAGCGGAGGCAATCGGGTTGTTCGTGCTCGCGTATGTGGCGACATTCCTGGTCTACCAAATCGGTACGATGTTGGACATCGGCACAAAATTGATTTCATAACAAAAGAAAGGGAAATACAATGGAAACTGCAATATCCGTAATACTTGGCGTAATACTCGCATATCTGGCAATTATGGCAATCTCCAAAAGCATCAAAAAAGTCGCCAATGGCGAATGTTCCTGCGGCGGTACTTGCGGATGCAAATGCGGATGCCATTGTGCCCCAAAAAAACATTGGGACGATGCCTCGAGCCACAAAGCCTAAGGGCATCCGTTCCAATCAAACAGATTTCTTCTAATCATAATTACGCTGTCAAGTCCGCGAATCGCAAGATTCGCGGGCTTTTTGCAATGGAGAAACCCGCGACGGCAGGCTGCAGCCTGCACGGCTATGGAACTTCGTTCCTTCTTGTGATACTGCGCGGCAACTATAGTTGCCGCTTTTCCCGTATAGATACGCATTGAGCGGCGGATTCCCGCCGCTCAATCGCTTTGTTAACGCGAACTTGTTTAATGAATAATGAATAATGAAAAATGAATAATTGGGGGTTGCTCCGCTTTGCGGGGCAACCCCTATTGTCTCACTGGTGTTGTACGTTGTTTCGGTGGATGTCTTAGTGAAAAGATATTACCGATATAAGGAACGATAGCCTGTGCTGTTACGAGTGCCTTGAAAAATTCGAATTATCCGTAAACTCAAAGCAAGCTACTAAAATAAAAGAATTCGCCTGCGGGAGTCGAGGGCGCGAATGCGCCCCAATTATTCATTTTTCATTATTCATTTTTCATTAAGAAAACGGGCGTCTAAGCCTTGGCAGACGCGTTTTCCGACGAACCGCCGCCGAACGACTTGTGGTCGTCCGATTCCCAATCCGACGGAATTTCGCCCTCGCGGTAGCGCATCTTCACGTAGTCGCGGATAGGCGCGCCCACGTACACTTGGCGCGGACGGCTGATTCTGCCCTTTACCTGCGAGGCAACTTCGCGCCAGTGCGCAATCCACCCCGGCATTCTGCCTATCGCGAAGATAACCGTGAACATATCGGTAGGCATACCGATTGCCTTCAAAATTATGCCGCTGTAGAAGTCGACATTCGGATACAGGTTGCGCGAAATGAAATAGTCGTCGCTTCTCGCCATATCCTCGAGCCGTTGGGCGATGTCCAAGAGCGGGTCTTTGACCTTTACGATTTTCAGAACCTTGTCAGCCGCGGCGCGCAGAATCTTTGCACGGGGGTCGTAGGTTTTGTAAAGTCTGTGTCCGAAGCCCATCAGGCGGCGTTTGCCCTGTTTTGCGGCTTCGACAAACGCGCTGCCGTCGTCGCCGCTGCGGTAGATTTCCTCGAGCATCTGGATGACCTGCTGGTTCGCGCCGCCGTGGAGGGGGCCCCAGAGCGCGCATACGCCAGCCGAAACCGACGCAAACAAATTCGCGCCAGAGCTTGCAACCATCCGCACGGTCGATGTCGAGCAGTTCTGCTCGTGGTCGGCGTGGAGAAGCAGAATGAGGTCGAGAGCCTTTGTGATGTCGTCGTGCGGGTAGTACTCGTGGTACGGCTCGGTGAACATCATATGCAGGAAATTCTGGCTGTAGCCCAAGTCGCGCTTGGGGTAGATGAGAGGCAGACCGTTTTTCATCCTGTAAGCCATTGCGGCGATTGTGCGGACTTTGCTCAAAAGCAGCGCCGCGGCGTCGTCGAAGTGCTCCAAATCCTGCTCGCGGTGGTTCGTGACCATATTCGGGTAGTAGCAACCGACCGAATTGAGCAGGGACGAAAGAATGGCCATCGGGTGCGCCGTGAACGGGAAGCCGCCGTCGAAAAAGTGCATCATACCTTCGTGGAGGCTCGCATTGCGCAGAACCTTTTGCGAGAACGCGCTCATCTGTTTGCGCGTGGGAAGTTCGCCGTAGATTATCAGATACGCCGTTTCGATGAACGTCGAATTTTCGGCGAGCACTTCGATTGGAATACCCCTGTAGCAGAGAATGCCCTTTTCGCCGTTGATGTAGGTAATTTCGCTCTTGCACGAACCCGTGTTTGCGAAGCCCTCGTCGAGCGTGATATAGCCCGTCTGCGAGCGCAATTTGGAAATGTCTATGGCCTTGTCGCCCGCCGTGCCCTCTACGATGGGGAGCTCGTAAGTTTTCTGGTCTAAAATAATCTTTGCTTTTTCGGGACTTGTCATAATCGTAAAAAAACGGTCGGAGAAAAATTCTCGATGTTTCAATAATTAAGAGTTCGCTGCGTTTCGCAACAAAAAAAACCCTTTTACCTTGCCGCCAAGAAGTTCGCGTAGAGCTTCAAGCCCTTCGACTGGCTCTTTTCGGGGTGGAACTGCGTGGCTACCAAATTGCCTTTCGATACGGCACTTGCGAAAGTGCAACCGCCGTATTCCGTAGTTCCCAAAACTATCTCCGACTGCGGGGTATCGACATAGTAGCTGTGCACGAAATAGAACTGGTCGGCGTCGCCGATTCCGTCGAGAAGCTTTCCGCCCAAATTGCGGTCGAACTTCACGTTGTCCCAACCCATATGCGGCACTTTGAACTGTTTGGGCAGGCGCAATTTTCTGACATTGCCCTTGAAGACGCCAAGGCACTCCACATCGCCCTCTTCGGAGTATTCGAACAACGCCTGCAACCCGAGGCAGATTCCGAAGAACGGCTTGTCGGCGGCAATCCAGTCGCGAATCGCCGAATCGAAACCCGTCGATTTCAGAAGCTTTACCGTGTCGACAATGCAGCCCTGTCCGGGGAAAACGAGAATGTCGTCGGGCGACATTTCGGACGGCTTCGAAATAATACGCGCCTGCGCCCCGACGTATTGCCAAGCGCGAAAGACGCTTTTCAAATTGCCCATTCCGTAATCTATGACCGCCACATTTTTCATAACGGACAAGAAAATATCCGACGCGGGAAAATTGCGAGAAAAAAAGCCGCGCAATTAAACCCCGACCGCCGCCTCAAGCTCGACCTCGAAAAGCAAGTCGGAACGGCACACTATGCTGTACGACGGAACGTGCGCAATCGCCCCGTTCGCCTTCGCCCAGTCCTCGAAATAGCGGTAGTATTCGGGATGTCTGCAATAGACGATGCTCCGCACGGTGTCGGAAAAATCCATTTTGCGCGACTCGAGAATCGCGCCGATTACGCGCATAGTCAAATCGACCTGCTTTTGGATGTCGCCGACAAAGGCGGTTTTGCCGCCCCACTCTATGCTCGCCGTGCCCGAGACCATCACGCGGAGGCTCGCGGGCGTTTCAAGCTCGACCGCCCTCGCAAACGAACTGCCGTACTCGGGCGCGCCGCATTGCAGGGGCGATTCCACCTCCGAAACGGCACACTTCCCGATTTTTCTGACGGCAATCGCGCCGCTCGTAATCAGCGCGCCTGCGGGGTTGGGCGCGCCTATGCCCGTGCTCGCGGGAAGAAGTTTTTCGAAAATTTTCCTGTCGGAATAGAACTTCGTACGCGCCCTGTTGAAGTCGTCGTACCACGCAAGGATGTCGTCGTTGTAAAACCACGTCCTTGCGATGTCGGTATACGCAAAGCCGAAAAGCCCGAGTGCACGCTCGAGACGCTCGAGGTTGTCGATTGTATGCTCGTACGGCTGCGAATTGGGAACGCCCGAAACCACGCCGAACGTGCGGCAGTATTCGAAAAATCCGTCGCTATAACGCACCGCCCTCAGACCGTCGGCGGTCGACGCAAATTCGGGAACACAGCCGAAAACAGCCGTGATGTGCGCGCCGCCAATGACGGGCTGCGAAACTTCGTCCAACGGCAGAATCCTGTTGACGGGGTACGCCGCGCCGCGCGTGAAATCGGCAACCGCCGAATCCGCAAACGAACCTGCGCAAACCTCGAGTCCGACAACCTGTGCGGAATTTAGGCGCAGAATTTCCGCCGCCCTTTCGAACTCCGATTGCGCGGCGTCCGCCGTCGAAAACACCAGCGGAATGTGGATTTCTCCGATACCGTTGTTGAGAAGAATTTTTTTCATACAGTCCTGCTTTTCTCGGGAATGGAAGCCATTCCCGCCCCCTTTCAAAACTAATCGAAAGGCAAAAAACAGAGAAAGTCAATACTTCTAAATCAATCAGTGAAAGTTTTATTGAAATATGAAACAACCCGGAAATTCGGGCGGGCGACAATCAGACGCGTTTTACTTTCACGAACTTCATCTGTTTACGGCGGAGCGCAATTTCGGTATCGTTTACCTTCAGCAAAACGGGGTCGCCGAAAGGCCCGTCGCGCACGATTTCGACAACCGCACCGGAAACCAGACCGATACCGGCAAACGTGCCGATTTTCCCGATTCTCGCGCCGACCGAAATGACTGTTGCGGGAACGCCTGCGGGAAGCAGGTCGAGCGTGAAAATTTCGGGGAGTTCCGACATTTCGGAAGCCTCCGCCACTGCGGATTCCGCCGCTTCGCCCCTGCCGAGCGTTTTCAAGAATTTGATAAGTTTTCGCATAATGCCGTCCTCGAGCGCGTGCTCCATTTTACATGCCGCCATATCCGCCGAAGACGCGTTCACGCCGAGCACGTCGGTAAAGAAGCTGCTCAGAAGCTCGTGCTTGCGGCGGACGGAATCGGCAACAGCCCTGCCCTCTTTGGTAAGCCTCACGGGCTTGTATTTTTCGTACTCGACAAGCCCGCGTTCGGCGAGCGCATTGAGCGCGGCGGTTACGGACGGTTTTTTTACGGACATCGCCTTTGCGATGTCGGTGGGTCTGGCAGTACCGTGCTTGGCTTCCAATGAAGCTATTGCCTCGAGATAGTCCTCAAGATTTTCCGATAATTTCTGCCGACATTCGTCCATATTCCAAAGTCTAAATAGAATCGGCTCGGCGGGAAATTGTCAAATATAAACATAGCAATGCGCGCGCCGTTCGGCGCAAAAAAAACGCCCCGAATTTTGCCGATTCGGAGCGTTTGCAAATTCCCTTTTGCGGATTAGAATCTGAACTGGATGCCCGCATTCAAATTGTGGTAGACTCTGCCCGAAACTTCGGCGGCGTAGTCGGCGTAGACGCGCCACTGGTCGGTGATGTTGTAGCCCAAGCCCGCGCCGAACACGCCCGCGTCCCTGTCCATTTCCCAGCCGCGGGTTCTGATTGCCGTCGCGCCGAACATCGAATTTACGTCGTAGCGTTCGTCGCAAAATTCGTGCGTGTAGAACATTCTGCCCGCAAAGTAGAAGCCGTTTGCAAGCGCGTACGTCGCCTCGATACCCACGAGCGATTTCACGCTTGTGTAGCGGTCGGAGTCGAAGTGCATGCGTTCCGCGCCGCTCTTTTCGTCGAACGACGGATTCATAAGGAAATTGGCGTTCGCGCCGATTGTGGGCTTTACGTAAAATTCCCTGTCGAGGAACGGCTTCCACGCGTAGCGCACGCCCGTGAAGACGCCGACAAGATTCGAGTCCCACTCGGCTTTGCTCCTGTCGACAATGTTCGCTCTTTCGGCTTCGTTCATGCCGAATGCGTATGTCGCGCCGAAGTACCAGTCGAAGTTGTCGAAGAACCGCCAGTCGGCGTAGGCGTTGACCGCAAAGCTTTGCGTTTCGGCTTTGCCGCAGTTGCCCTTGCCCGTCGATTTCGACTGGAAACCGCCCGCGCCCAAGCCCGCGAAGAACTCCCTGTTTACCGCGTATTCGACGTTCACCAAGCCGCCCGAAATGTAGTCGTTCGAGCCGTCGATGTTTCCGTCGCCGCCGTACGAGGCGAACCTGTTTATGTTGCGCACCGTGATGTTCGCATCGCCGCTCGGACGTTCCGCATGGTCGGCTGCGGCGAGCGCGTCCGCCGACGAACTCGTGCGGTTGAGCGTGTCGAGATGGATGATGTCGGCAAGGTCCATATTCATACGGACGCCGTGTACCACAGACTGCGGATTGAGCGCGCCGAGCGTGCCGCCGTTTACCATCGCCACAAAGTTGCGTTTTTTCGCGACCGAAGTGGCGTTCGCCGCGTCGTCGCCCTCGACGTATTCGAGGTTGTCGTAAATTTCCGCATAAGTCCTTTCGGTTTCGTTTGTGGCAACCGCGTCGGTAAGATACGTGTTCGACTCCACTTCGTAGCCGACATTGTTGCCCACGTTTACGTACTTGATTTTCGTGTACGCATTTTCGACGGAAGCCAAATCGCCCTCAATCGTGCCCGTAATGTTGTCCGAAGAAACATTGTGGACACCCTTGAGCGAAGTCGCCGCAGTCAGCGTTCCCGCGGAGTCGTCTGTTGCGGAGAAGCCGAACGCGCTGTCGTAATGGTCGTTGATTGTATCGCGCAACCCCGCGCCCGAAAGCGTTCCGGCGGAAATTACCGTAGCCGCCGAAGAATTGACGTTGAACGCGCTGCCGATTGTAAGCCTGTTCGAGCCAGCCGAAACCGAGCCCGCGATTGTCGCAGTGCCGCCGTTCGTAAGGGTCAAGTCCGTCGACGAAACGATGTCGCCGCCGAGCGTGCCGCCGTCGAGAACGTTTACGTTGGCGTTCGACACATTGACGTTGCCGACATTGCCGACCGTCAAACCGTTCGAAATGTTCGTCGCCGAGATGTCGCCCGAAGCGTTGACGACCGTCGCAGAAGAGGAATTTGAAACCGACACATTGCCCGTCGCCGTGCCGATGACCACATCGCCCACCACCGAATCAACGGCGGTTTCGCCGACCTGCGCGACGGTGAGATTGCCGCCGAGTTTGTCCACATTGAGCGAACCCGCCGAACCTATCGACGCGTTTTGTCCGTCAACGATGTGCACATTCTGCGAAGCTTCTTCGATTATCGTATCGCCGTTGACTTTGGCGGCGTATACGTTGTCGACCTTGCCGAGCGAAAGCGAATCAGCGGACGTGTCCACCCTAACGTCTTTGCCTTCGAGAATTATCACGTTGCCCGCCTCGTTGATTGTCGCATTGCCGTCCACTTTCGCAACGCCCACATCGGCGACTTTGCCGAGCGAAAGATAACCCGCAGTACCTATCGACACATTCCGCCCCTCCTCAATTTGTACGTTTTGCGAAGTTTCATTTATTACGATATCGCCGTTGACTTTGGCGGCGTAAACGTTGCCGACTTTTCCCAACGCAAGCGAGTCTGCTGAAGTGTTTACCGTTATATCTCCGCCCTCGACAATCGTTATATCCTTGGCTTCGCCGATTACCGTGTCGCCGTTTACCTTTGCAACGCCGACATTTTCGACCTTGCCAAGCTCGAGCGAACCCGCCGAACCTATCCTTACGTCCTGTCCGTCTATGATGCGCACACCCTGCGAGGCTTCGTTTATCGAAGTTGCGCCGCCCACCTTTTCGGCGTACACGCTTTCGACCTTGCCGAGCGAAAGCGAATTTGCCGACGTACTTACGGTTATGCCCTTGCCTTCTACAATCGTTATGTCGCCCGCCTCGTCGATGTTCGCATTGCCGTTTATTTTCGCAATGCCGACGTTTGCGACTTTTCCAAGCTCAACCATATTGGCAGAACCGATTGTTACGTTTTGCCCTTCGGATATGCGCACGGTTTGCGAAGCCTCGCTTATCACGGTATCGCCGTTAATCTTGATTGCTTCCACGTAATCGACCTTGCCGAGCGTAAGCGAATCCGCCGACACGTTTACCCACACATTTTTGCCGTCGATTATAGTTATATCCTTGGCTTCGCCGATTACCGTGTCGCCGTTTACCTTTGCAACGCCCACATTTTCGACCTTGCCAAGCTCGAGCGAACCCGCCGAATCGCGCACGAAGACATCCTTGCCGTCGTCGATTTTTACGTTGCCCGTCGCCGTAATAATGTCGGTTGTGCCGTCGACCTTGGCGACCCTTACCTTGTCGACCGTGCCGAGTGTGAGCGAGTCGACCGACACATTGACAACTACGTCTTTGCCTTCCGAAATTATCACGTTGCCCGCTTCTTCGATTGTCGTCTCGCCGTTTACTTTTGCAACACCCACATCGCCCACTTTGTCGAGAGCGAGCGAGCCCGCCGAACCTATCGACGCGTTTTGCCCGTCAACGATGTAGACATTCTGCGAAGCTTCTTCGATTATCGTATCGCCGTTGACTTTGGCGGCGTACACGCTTTCAACCGTTCCGAGCGAAAGCGAATCTGCGGACGTGTTTACCGTTACATCTCCGCCCTCGACAATCGTTACGTCGCCCGCTTGGTCGATTGTCGTACTGCCGACGACCTTTGCCGCGCCGACGTTCCCGACTTTGCCGAGCATAAGAGAACCCGCGGAATCGCGCACGAAGACATCCCCGCCATCGTTGATTATCACATCTCCCGTCGCCGTGATGATGTCGGTGGTACCGTTGACCTTTGCAACGTTCAGATTTTCGACCGTTCCGAGCAGAAGTTCGCCCGCCGAAACGTTTATCGTAATGTTTTTACCCTCGGCAACCGTAAGCTTGCCGCTGACCGTATCGACGGTTGCGTCGCCCGCGATTTTTGCGGCGGTAATGCTTTCGGCCGTGCCGATTTCAAGCGAGCCGACGGACGTCGCAACGGTCAAATCCGCCACCGTGTCGAACTTCATTTTTCCCGAAACCGTGCCGATTTCCGCGCCCGCCGCAAGGTTGTCGCCCTCGACATCGCCGTTAATCGTGGCTGCGCCGCCGTTCGAAAGCGTAATGTCTTTCGCATTGACGTTGCCGTTGATTGTGGCAGTTCCCGCAAAATTCAAATCGATATTTCCCGACGCAGAACGAATTGCGAACGCTTCGCCGTTTTCCGCCGTCGCCGAAATTTCCGCGCCGTCGAGAATCGTCAGTTTGATGTCGTTGTCGGCCAAAATACCGTCGGCGTCGCCGTTTTCACTCGAAGCCGAAATTTTGCCGCCCACCGTTATGTCGATAGTGTCGGCGTGAATACCGTTCGCCGTGCCGTTTGTCGAAGAAGCCAAAATGTTGTCGACTCTTCCCAAAACCGATTTTGCGAGAATGCCCGCAGCGTCCGCGCCGCCCGAAACTTCGAGATTGCCTACGTTTATGTTTTCGAGGTCGCACATAGACGACACGCCCGCGCCGACGCTTGCAGACGCGAGAATGCCCGTCGCCGTACCATCCGCCCCCGCACTTACCTTCATATCGGTTATCGACAGATTCCTGCCGCCCTCGGTCAGCTGAATGCCCGCCGCATCGGTATAACCCTTTACGGTAATCGAGTTTGCGATAAACCCGCGCTTGACGCTCTTTGCGTATATGCCCGTCGCCGTGCCCGTGTCGCTTCCCGAAGCGGTGCTTTCGACATTGAGCGTGCCGATTGAAATCGAATGGATGTCGCCCGCAGTAGCCGCGTCCTTGGCGGCGTTTCCGCCCACCTTTACGCCGAATGCGTCCTTTGCCCTGACAGTAATTTCGCCCGAATAGTTGTTCTCGAGCGAAACGTCGTCGTCGCCGAGCTGGTTGGCGCGCACGCCTATTCCCGTGCCCTGTTTTGCCGCCACCGTAAGCTTGCCCGAAATGGTCATCGCCTGCCCGCCCGTGGTATCTTCGGCATTCACGCCCGCAAAGAACGAATCGTCGCCGAGAGTCTTGCCCGAGTCGCCGCCGGCCGTATATTCGCCCGAAATTTCGAGGTCGGTAATCCGCCCGCGCGATTTTATAAGCCCGAAATCCTTATCCGTATCGATTGACGAAACGTTGCCGAAATCGTAGTATCCGCGCCCGCCGAGAACGCCCGAACTTCCCGTGCCCGTCTTGTTGTCCCACAAATACGAGCTTTTCGACACAGTACCGTTTACCGTTTCGATATAGCCGTCGCTTTCAATCCTCGTGGTATTCGTAAGGCGGTTTCCGTAGAGGTTAAGCGATGACTGGGCGTCGAGAATAAGCGTCTGCCCGCTGCCGCCCATATCGAAGTCGCCCGACGCTCCCAAACGCGAATTTACGAGCTTGAGGGTCGTGCCGTTCCCCGCAGAAGTGGGTTCGATGTATTTCACCCTAATGGAGTCGGGACTCGTCCAGACGTCTTTGAGGATGATTGTTTTTGTATCGCCGAAAATTTCGGTAGACCCCGGAACGGTGCTCCCCGGGGTCGTCGGCCCTTCGAGGGTAATGCGGTCGGCAACGCTGTTGCCTTTGCCCGTGATAACGAGCGTTTCGGAGGACGGGTCGTAGTCGTACGTCTGGGCGTTGAGAACCCCCGCCGCCGCGATTATGAGAGCCGATATTTTTTTCATATAATTTGCGGGCAGTTAAATGTTGAGTGAGCGCCTATACTAATTTTCATCGGCGTTTATAGCAAATCAAACAATAAAGCGTCAACCCCAAAGTGAATAAATGTTCACCCCGTGCGAAGCGCAACCGAACGCGTTTTTCGCCGCTATTTCAGGGGCTTTTTACGCTTCAGTTTCGCCGAAAACGCCCAATTTGCAAGGTATTCCGCGCTCGGCTTGATTTTCCCGTTTTCGACTTTCAAAATTCCCTTGGGCACTTTGCCGTTCTCGCCGAACAATCCGTCGAGATGGTGCAGCGACTCAATCTCCCAACCGTCGGGAATTTCCACTTCGCCGCGTTCGGTTATGAACACGAAAACGATTCTGCCGCGCTCGGGCTGTACCGCCCAGTACACGTCGGGCGACATATACGCCGTCGGGCTTTTGTAAATGCCGTTTTCGTATTTCCGCATTTCCAAGGGGGTATTGTTCAGGTTCTCCCAAACGGGCACAAGCTTGCCCAGTTTTATCCGCGCGGGAATGTCGCGGATTGAAACGGCGCGCGGGGCGGTGTTGTAGCCGCCGTAGCGTCCGAAGAACGAAGTCCAAGAGCCGCAGGTCGCAGCCAGTGCGGCTACGTTGCGCATTTCGGGTTCGGAGAAAATCGACGGGCTTGAATTGCCCACATCCGCGCGGGTGTAGCCCGCCGCCGAAACGCGTTTGTCGGTTGCGAACGCCGTCGAGCTGCCCTCCGACCAGATGAAGTCGGCTGCGTATTTTTTCGCGTCCGCGCCCTTCGATTTTATGAAGTCGCCGCCGAAATATTTCAGCCAGTTGCCGTAGATGTCGTAGGGTTCTACAATGAACTTCGCGTTCGGATTGACCGCGCGGGCGCGTTCCATCAAGGAGCGAAAGAACTCGAAATAGCCCTCGAAATACGTCGGGTAGTCGTGCCTGATTCCCGCACGTTCGGGCGTTCCGTCGAAACCCGTCCAGTGGGCGAGTGTCGTCTGGCGGTTGAAGTGTCCGCCCTTTTCTACGAACGCGTTGAAGTCGCCGTGCGGTTGGGGCACGTCCCAAGTAAAGCCGCCGAACTTGAACGCGGGATTGCGTTTGCGGATTTCCGCAACCTGCCCGAGTATCCTGCCGATAATCGCCTCGTGGACTTTCTTCTGCTGCATATCGAGCTGCAAACTCACCTCGTAACGGTTGAAGTACCAGCCCGTTGCCATATTCTGCGGAAACGGTTTGTCGGGAAACGCGACGGCGCAAAGGCTCTCCCAGTGTTCGATTTCGGCGGGCGAATATTTTTTGCGCAGGTCTATCGTGCGGCGGTACGCGCCGTACTCGGGCGTTTCGATGTAGAATGTCATACCCGAAGACAGCGGAATCTTCTCCATTCCGCTTTTGTACATCACGTTTGTGTGTCCGACGTTTTTGCAATACTGCAAGAGTTCGCGCGCGTC
The DNA here is from genome assembly GCA_900548275.1 of uncultured Opitutales bacterium. Lineage (GTDB taxonomy): Bacteria > Verrucomicrobiota > Verrucomicrobiia > Opitutales > Intestinicryptomonadaceae > Merdousia. Next base: position 246,649 of record URJY01000002.1, read on the forward strand.
CGTGCCCCACGCCAGACCGCAATAGTTGCGGAAGTCCGAGCCGTCGTATTTTCTTTCGGGCGAAGCGAGAAGCGACGCCGCGAAGACTGCGGCGAAACAAAAAATCGGGATGCGTGCTTTCATATGAAAGAATCTACGCGCATTCCGATTTGTGTCAAGAACAAAAACTACTGTCCGAGCTTCGAAAAGCCGAGCCGCTTGAGCGTTGTGGCAAAGCCTTTCGGAAGCGGTGCGGAAACCTCCGCAGTGCCGCCGTCGGGCTTGCGGTTTTCGGGCAGGACAATCTTCGAAAGGTGCAGGTAAAGGTGCGGATACAGGGGCTGTTCCTCCTGATTGAAGCCTATCTTGTACGGCTCCTCCTTGATGTCGGACATATATACATAGGGAGTGCGGCTGTAGAGCGACTCGCCCACAATTTTGATTCCGCCTTCGTTTGCGTGGACGCGGATTTGGTGCGGGCGAACCGTTTCGGCGGAAGCCCGCCAGAGTTCGTACGCGCCGACGCGCTCGAGCCTTTCGAAGACCGTATGCGCCTTTTTGCCGAACCTGTGCGAGACAAGCCACACGGGGCGTTCGTCGTGCATCAAAATGGGCAAATCGACGTCGAACGAAGTCTGCGAATCCTGCGCCGATTTCGCCAGAAGCAGGTATTCGAACTTCATCGCGCCCGACCACATTTCGTTGCGCATTTCGTTGGCGGTGTCCTTGTCGCAGGCGATTACCGCCGCGCCCGAAATTTCGAAGTCGAGCTGGTTGACCGCGTAGGGCGAATTTATGCCGAGCCGTTTGAATTCGGGCTTGTCGGGCGTTTCGCGCATTGCAAGCATAACCGACTTTTCCTTGGGAGAGCCGAGATACGAATCAAGCAGGATGTCGGCGGGTTTGCCGACCGCAACGAACGACGGCGAAGCGTCGGCGAGAACGTCGAACCTAATCGGGTCTTCGCCGAGAACTCCCGCGGGGAAGCCTATTTTTTTTGCCTGCGCCATTATTTTTCGTCGGGGAATTTAGTCGCCAAGACTTCCTCGGTCTGTTTTTTGCGGAAGTCGGCGAGCGTCTTTGCGTATGCCGAATCGGAAAGCGCGAGAATCTGCAACGCCGCGACCGCCGCGTTCACCGCCCCCGCCTTGCCGATTGCAAGCGTAAGCACGGGCACGCCGCGCGGCATCTGGACTGTCGAAAGCAGCGAGTCCATTCCGTCGGTCGCCCAGCCCTTCATCGGCACGCCGAGAATCGGGAGGTCGGTATGCGCCGCGAGCACGCCCGCAAGGTGTGCCGCTCCGCCCGCCGCCGCGATGACGATTTTCACTCCGCGCTCCTTTGCCGTCGACGCGATTTTACACGCCTTTTCGGGGGTGCGGTGTGCGCTTGCGATATTCCGTTCGTAGGGAATTGCGAATTTTTCGAGGGTGGCTGCGCAGTGCTGCATTGTGTCCCAATCGCTCACGCTGCCCATTACTATGCTGACAAGGGGTTTTTGTTCCATAATTTTTTCAGTTGCGCATATTTTACTAAAATTTTTCGATTGCAATCAATATAAATTGCGCGTTTAAGTTTTCGGAAAAAAGACGGCAACGGTTGCCGTCGCAATTTTTTTGCAGGATTATTATTATGGGATGTTTATACGATTGGATTAACGCCAACGCGGTATTGGCGTCGGCAACGCTTCTGATTTTGGCGTACATATTCATTGCAACCGAGATTGTTTCGAAATCGGTCGTCGCGCTCATCGGCGCAAGTTTGGCGATATTGCTCGGGCTTGTAAGCCAGTCGAAGTTTCTGCCGTCGAGCGTCGCAAACCCGAACTACTTCGTGCACTTCATCGACTTCAACGTGATATTCCTGCTCATCGCGATGATGATTATTGTTTCCATAACGACGCGCAGCGGAATCTTCACGTACATTGCAAATGCCATTATGAAGTCCACCGATGGGCGTCCGGCGATGATTCTAATTTCCCTCGGGCTTTTTACCGCCGTCGTCAGCGCGTTTCTCGACAATGTAACGACAGTAATTCTGGTGATGCCGATAACGTTTGCGATTGCAAAGAAGCTCGATATTTCGAGTGTGCCGTTCCTGCTCGTCGAAATTTTCGCATCCAACATCGGCGGCACGGCGACGCTCATCGGCGACCCGCCCAACATCATCATAGGCAGTGCGGCGAAGTTCTCGTTTATGGATTTCGTCAACGAGCTTTCGGGTGTGGTCGCGCTAATTTTCGTGATGATTGTGTTGTTCTATGCGTTCGTTTTCAGGCACTCGCTCAAGACTACCCCCGAACGGATGGCGGCAATTTCGAAGCTGAACAACAACTTTTCCAAGGTCGTAAACCGTCCGCTGATGATTCGTTCGGTTGTGGTGTTGTCGCTTGTCATCGGCGGGTTTGTTTCGCACGACTATCTGAAGATTGAAACGTCGGTCGTCGCGCTTTTCGGTGCGAGCATTCTGCTGCTTTTCGAGAAGCCCGAGGAAATTTTCAGGGAAGTCGAATGGAACACCATCTTCTTCTTTATCGGGCTTTTCGTAATCGTCGGCGGTTTGGAGGCTTCGGGCGGAATCAAGTTGATGGCGCAGGAGGTACTCGACATCACCCACGGTTCGCAGTCGGCGACGGCGTTCATAATTCTCTGGGCGTCGGGCATAATTTCGGGGATTATCGACAACATTCCCTACACTGCCACGATGGCTCCGATGATTGCCGAGATTCAGAAGTCGATGGGTGCGGAGTATGCGTTCCCGCTCTGGTGGTGTTTGTCGCTCGGTGCGTGTCTCGGCGGCAACATGACGATTATCGGTGCGGCGGCGAATGTGATTGTTTCGGAAAATTCCGCGAAGCACGGCGAGCCGATTTCGTTTATATACTTTTTGAAGTATGGTGTAATCACGGTGTTAATCTCGCTATCCATCTCGAGTGCATATGTGTGGTTCCGTTTTTTGTAGGGGAGCGGGAACCTGCGGGACTTGTTTGGCGCACAGCTGTGTCATACTCGAAAACTAAAAGGGAGCAGTACTTCAGTACAGCCCCCTTTTGTTTTCTCCGTGTGCCGCAGTTGTGCCCCAAACCGTTCCCCGCAGAACCCCGCTGTGGAGTTTGCGGATTGTTGATGGTTTTTTTTATTTTAGAGCGCGACTGGGGTCGCGCGGTTTGTTTTTGATTTTGTTTTTTAGGTTGCCTTTCGGAGTGTGGATGGGATTGGGCGGTGATGTTGTTTTTCTTTTTTTAGGTTGCCGTTCGGTATTACCTTGTTTGCGGATTTTTGCGAAAGTGTAGTCATTGCCGCAGGTGATGTCTAATTTCAAATATAACTATTGAGGCAACGGGCAACACCAGTGGGGCAATAGGGTTTGCCTGCAAAGCAGTGCAAACCCCAATTATTCATTTTTCATTATTCATTATTCATTAAACAAGAATCAAAGGGCTACTATTCCCTTTTCTCCCGTTCTTATTCTGTAGGACTGTTCGACGGGCATTACGAAGATTTTGCCGTCGCCTATTTTGCCTGTATGTGCCGATTTTAAAATTGTTTCGACCGTTTTTTCGACCATATCGGCGGGTACGCAGATATCGAGCGCGATTTTCGGGAGAAGTTCGACGGTATATTCGCTGCCTCTGTAGATTTCGGAATGTCCTTTCTGGCGTCCGAATCCCTTTGCCTCGGTGACGGTCATTCCCTCGATTCCGATTTCGGCGAGAGCCTCCTTTACTTCGTCGAGTTTGAAAGGCTTAATGATGGCTTTTATCATTTTCATACTTGCGTTCTCCTTTTGCTGCGTCTAAATTTTGGCGGCAATATTCCACCGAATGCGCCGAAAAGTCAAATTGAATCGGGCGGTTTTGCCTGCGGAAAATAAAAAAGTAAAAAAAAGTGTTGACGAACCGAATCGCTCAAGTAGGATACGTACTTTTCATTAAATTAGAAACGAGGAAGAGATGAAAGTCGTATCATCAATCAAATCTTTGAAAAGCCGTCATCCCGACTGCAAAGTCGTTCGCAGAAAGGGACGCGTTTACATCATCAACAAAACCAATCCCCGCTTCAAGGCGAAGCAGGGCTAATGAGCTTTTTTCGGAGCATATATCAATATGAAAGATAAAATCCATCCTGATGTCCATCCCGTTTGCTTTGTAGACGTTTCTTCGGGCGCACGCTTCGTTACGCGTTCGACAATGAAGAGCAAGCAGGTTGAAACTATCGACGGCGTAGAATGCTTTATGATTTCCCGCGACGTTACGGCAGATTCGCACCCCGCTTACACTGGCGAAAAGCGTTTTGTCGACACGGCAGGTCGCGTGGAAAAGTTCCAGAAGAAGTTCTCGCGCGTCAGAAAGTAATATTCCCCCGCGAGTTTTTAGAGTGGCGTTCGTTCCCGAGAGGGGTGAACGCCTTTTTGTCGTTTTGGAGAACCCGCAAAAAAGGCGAAAAGCCGCCTAAAATGCGGTCGAAGTATTTGCAATTCTTCAAAAAAAAAACCGTGCGCGTTGACGCGCTCCCAACCCAAAACCGCTTTACCACCTACCCCGAATGGAAAAAATCATCTGGATGTCGACACTCATTCTCTTCGGCATATTCTCGCTTACCCGTGTATTTTACTGGTATCTTACGCCGCGGGACGAGCTTTACTCGTACTATCGCAACGAAATAGACCGCGTGGGCAACGACTTCGCCCGCAGGCTCTGGATGAAGCGCACACTGTGGCTGACCGCAACTATTGTCCTGCTCGGTTCGGGCGGTTTCCTTTTCTTTAATTAGCCGTCGAGAACGTAATTGTAACGGTATGCGGCTCGTTGTCGGGCGGCGGAGTGAGCGAAACCGAACGCATTGCCGAAAGCACGGAACTGTCGAATTCGGGGTTGCCGCTGCTTTTGATTATCCGCAAGCCGCTGATTGCGCCGTTTTGCGAAACCCTAAACTGCACTTCGGCGGTGTAATCTATTCCCTGCGCCATCGTGGGAATCGCCCAGTTCGAATGCGCCTTGCGGCGGATTTCGGTTATATAAAGGTCGAGCAGGCTACGCATGGCAGCCCCCGTTCCGCCTTTTACGGAAATTTTCGCCGCCGCCAACTTGTCGAGGTTGCCGGTGCCCGCGCTGATTTTGCCAACCTTTACGGGCGCGGACGTGCGCGGACGCGACGGCGCGGGATTGCGGTTTGCCTTCGGATTTTTCTTCGCGAAGTCGGAAAACGAAACTTTTTTGGGCGGAGCGGGTTTTACAACCTTCTTCGGTTTCGGTTTGGGCGAAGGTTTGGGAGCGGGTTCGGGCTTGGGTTCGGGCGGAGTCGGCTCCGGCTCGGGAAGCTCCATAGGCTCTATTGCCGCAATTTCCTTTTGCTGCTCGATTTGCGGCATTGCGTCGTCCTGCTGCGGCTGCTGCGCGACGGGCGTTTCGGGCGCGGGTTCGACCATTTCGAAAACCTGTTTGGGGTCAATCGGGTGGTCGTCGGTCTTGAAAACCGACTTCATCAAAACGGAGATTATCGCCGCAACGGTTACGGTGATATGCAATGCAAGCGAGCAATAATATCCGAATCTGGTGTGGTCTGTCATTTGACTTCGGTGTCCAGATGGAGTTTCGTGAGGTTGTGCCGCTTGATTGCCGAAATTACGTCGACTATTTTCTGGTAGGGCAAAGTCAAATCGCCGCGGAAACTGATTGCGGGCGGCTCGGGCTGCGCGGCGAGCGAAGCCAAGAGCGTCTCGAGCTGCACAGTATCGACGGGTTGCTTGCCCCAGAAAATCTGCCCGCGCTCGTCGATGGAAATCACCTGAAAGTCCATTTCGGGACGTTGGCTTGCCGCGTTTTTATCCTGCTTGGGCAGGTGCACGGGAATGGTCTGCTCGAGCAGCGGCGTGCTTATCATAAAGATGATGAGCAGCGAAAACGCCAAGTCCATAAGCGGCGTTACGTTCAGCTCGGTCATAGCCGCCTGCGTCTGTCTTCTTCGGATTTTCATTGCCGTCGGGAGGTGGGCTTATTCGTCGAATTGGCGCGGGGGCGTGGGACTCGAAGAATCGTCGTCGTCGTCGAGCGAGAAATTCATAATCTGCGGCGAAACCCTGTTTTCGGGCGCGGGCGCGCTTTCGGCGGCGCGCGGAACCGAACGGAACTGCGGCGAAGCCGCGCGGACGGGAACGGGCGCGGGGGTCGGCGGAACGGAACGCTGTTCCGAAACCTCGGCGTGCTCCCGCGCTTCAAGCTCTACCCTGTCGGCGAGCAAACTTGCAAAATTTTCGGTTTCCGTAGTAAGTTTTCCCGAAAACGCAGTCAAAAAGTTGTATCCGAAAACGGAGGGGATTGCGACAACAAGCCCCGCGACGGTCGTAAGCAGCGCGCCCGCAACCCCTGGGGCGAGCATCTGTAGGGTTACGGAAGCCTCCGAACTCATCGAGCCGAAGCAGTCCATAACGCCCCACGCCGTGCCGAGAAGTCCGAGAAACGGCGCGCCGCTGATTATCGTGCCCAGAAGCGTCATCTTCGAGTTGTAGAGCATAATCTGGCGCGAGAGCGTGCGCTCGAGCGTGTTTTCGACAAACGCAATGCGCGAAGTTTTGTCTTCGGCGGAATTGCCCAATCCCACAGTCATCCAAGCGTTAACCGCCTCTTTGAGCAGTTTAGCGTACGGGCCTTCAATCGCGTTCGAAGCCGCCGCCTCGACGAGATTTTTCGACTTCACAAGCCGCGCGGTCTTGGCGTTCATCGCCTCGATAGCCGACAAATCGGCTTTCTTGCAGAACATAACGCCCCATGCGAGCACGCTGAATACAACCAATATCACGACGATAACCTGCCCCGCAAAATTGGATTGAATGAAGTAGTCGGTCAACGACGAGCCCAGTATGAAGGGCGAAGAAAAAGCCGAATAAAAATCCATACGCCGATAATAATTTACCCGACGAAAAAAAATCGAGTATATTTTTTATTTTATCGTATAAATTTTGCCGTCGGCGTGTCGGCGGCTTTCAAATCTTCGAAAGTGCCCTCGAACACTATGCGCCCGCCGTTCGCCCCGCCCGTCGGCCCCAGCTCCACAAGCCAGTCGGCGAGCCTCACGAAGTCGGGGTGGTGCTCTATTACCACGATTGTGTTGCCCGCGTCGCGCAGTTCGAAAAGCAGCTTCAGAAGCTTGTCGATGTCGTCCCAATGCAAGCCTGTCGTGGGTTCGTCGAGAATGTAGAGCGCGCGGCCGCGGGTGCGGCGCGAAAGTTCGAGCGAAAGTTTTATGCGCTGAGCCTCGCCGCCCGAAAGCGTGTTCGAAGCCTGCCCGAGCCTGATGTACCCAAGCCCGACATCGGCAAGGGTCTTGAGCTTTGCGACAATGCGCGGATACGCGGCGAACACGCCCAAGGCCTCGTCTACCGTAAGATTGAGAGCCTCCGCTATGTTCAGCCCCTTGTAGCGAACCTCGAGCGTCTCGCGGTTGTAGCGTTTGCCGCCGCACGACGGGCACGTTATGTAAACGTCGCCCAAGAACTGCATATCGAGACATATCGAGCCGTCGCCCTTGCAGTGCTCGCAACGCCCGCCCTTTACGTTGAAGCTGAAACGTCCCGCCGAGTAGCCGCGCATTTTTGCGAGCGCGGTCTGGGAATAAAGCTCGCGCAAAAGGTCGAAAAGCTTCGTGTACGTTGCGGGATTCGAGCGCGGACTTTTGCCTATCGGCGACTGGTCGACGCGCACGCAGGTGTCGAATTTGTCGAAGCCCGAAATTCCGCGGTGCGCCCCGCAAATCTCCTTTGCGCCGTTGAGCTTGGCGGCGGCCGCCTTCGACAGAATGTCGTTTACGAGCGTGCTCTTGCCCGAACCCGACACACCGCAAACCACGGTGAAAAGCCCCACGGGGAACTTCGCGTCGACGTCCTTGAGGTTGTTTTCGCGCGCGCCCCTTACCGTCAGCCAGCCGTTTGTCGGCGAAAGGCGCGGAGAGGGTCTTTCGATTTTCGCGCGCCCCGAAAGATACATTCCCGTGCGCGAGACCTTCGATTTCATGCAGTCGGCAAGAGTCCCGTTGAAGACGAGCTTGCCGCCGTTTTCGCCCGCCTCGGGGCCCAGCTCCACAATCCACTCTGAGGCGCGGAGCGCGGCTTCGTCGTGCTCGACAAGCAGAACCGAATTGCCCCTGTCGCGCAGGGTCTTCAGCGCACCGATAAGCATTGCGTCGTCGGACGGGTGAAGCCCTATCGTAGGCTCGTCGAGAACGTAGGTTACGCCCGTCAAATCCATTCCGAGCTGCGTTGCGAGCCTTGCGCGCTGCGCCTCACCGCCCGAAAGCGTGGACGCCTCGCGGTCGAGACCGATGTACGAAAGCCCGACGGTGTCGAGAAACGACAGGCGTTCGTAAAGCCCGTTCACGGCGTCGCGTACGCAGTCGTACTTCGAAATTTTCCGCAATCCGTCGACGAATTTCAGACACTCGGCAACGCCCATCGCGCAAAACCTGTCGTACGAAACGCCCTCGACAAACACGTTGCGCGTGCGGGCCGAGAACCTCGCCCCCTTGCATTCGGGACAGGTCGAAACGGTCTGGAAAACCGAAAGCCGCGCGCGCAGACCGTCGCTCGAAGTCTCGGCGCAAAGCTTGTCGACTTCTGCGAGAACCCCGCAAAAATAAACGTCGGCGGGCTTGCAGTTGCCGCGCTTGAGCCGCAGATTGTACGTGCGCGAAGCGTCGCCGTAGAGCAGGATTTCCCGCGTGCGCTCGGGTAGGTCGCGCCACGCGGTGTCGGGGTCGAATGGAATCTGTTCGGCAAGCTGCCGCAAAATGCGGTTGTGGGCTATGATTATGTTCTTGCCGCCCACGCGCCACGCCTTGATTGCCCCGCCGCGCACGCTCTTCGTGTCGTCGGGCACGGCAAGCTGCGGACTGGTACGCATAACGCGCCCTATCCCGCCGCAATACGGACACGCGCCGTCGGGGTGGTTGAACGAAAAGTTGCGCACGCTGAGCGGTTGGTAGACTTCGCCGCACTTTTCGCACGCAAACGCCGTGCTGAGAACAAGCTCGCCGCCGCCGTCTTTCGACGAATAAAACACGACCGACTTGTCGCCGCCCTCGCGCAAGGCAAGCTCGAGCGAGTCGGCAACGCGCCCGCGCGACGCGCTCGAAAGCGGGAAACGGTCTATGACAAGCTCGACTTTCAGAAGCTTTTCGGCGCGGAATTTCTCGAAGACATCCCTTTCGGCGGACGGGTCGTCAAGCTCGAAAATTTCGCCGTTGACGCGCACGCGCTGCCACGCCCGCTGGCGCAGGCTTTTTATCTCGGCGCGAGCCGCAGCGGGCTTGAACGAACCGCGCGGCGACAGAATGTACACGCGCGAATCCTGCGGAAGGGCAAGCACGGCGTCGACGCATTCGTCGATGCTTCGGCGCGAGATTTTCCCGCCGTCTTTCGGACAGTGCTGCTCGCCCGCAAGCGACCAGACAAGGCGCGCGTAGTCGGCGATTTCGGTGAGGGTTGCAAGCGTGCTTCGCGGGTTCGAGCCGAGCGACTTGACCTGTTCGATTGCAATCACGGGCGAAAGTCCGCGTATCGACTCGACCGCAGGCTTGTCTATCTGGCTGAGCAGCCGCCGCGCGTCGGCGGAGAGGCTCTCCATATATTTTCTGTAGCCCTCCGCGTAGATTGTATCGAACGCAAGCGACGACTTCCCCGAGCCGCTTCGCCCCGTGAACGCCACGATTTTCCCGCGCGGAATGTCGAGGTCTACGTTCTTCAAATTGTGCTCCTTTGCCCCGCGTATCTCGATTTTGTCGAATGTCGCGGGGATTGGGGAATTGGCGTTGTCCGATTTTGTTTGCATTGTCTCCTCTTGGACAGTTTATTTTTTACAAATGTTTACCGCTTTCCAGAAAAAAGTTTTGGCGGGCGCGCTGACCTGCGTCGGACTGATTGCGATGGGCGCGTTTGTGTATTTGCTGTTCCGCCTGCTCGCCGAATTTTTGTCGGTTTTCGCCTCGGCGATTTCGCCCGTGATTGCCGCGCTGATTCTCTCGTTCATACTCTCGCCGTGCGTGCGGTTCGTCTCTCGGAAATGCCGCATTTCGGCGGCGGCAACGTGCATCGCCGTCTGCTCGACATTCGCGGCGTTGGCGGTGGCGGCGGGGGCGTTTGCGATACCCAAAGCCGTTTCCGACATCGCGGGACTCTCCGCGGAACTTCCGAATATCGCCGATTCCGCGGCGCACGAAATAGCCGAAAAATATCCGCAGACGCGAGAATTTCTGCGCGAGAACGTCGCAAAGCTAAGGGAATACGCGACTGCGAACGTATCGCCCAAGACCGTCCTGACGGCGGGCAAGCGCGTGCTCTCGACGGCGTTCGCGGCGACGGGCGGGCTGCTGTCGATATTCTCGTTCGTCGCGGCGTTCGCGGTCGTCCCGATTTACCTCTACTATATGCTGACGTCGAATTTCGACTTCTACGCAAAAGTCGAAAAAAACCTCTCCTTCGTAAAGCCGCAGTTCCGCGACGACATCCTTTTTCTCATGCGCCGATTCGCCGAAATAATGGCGACGTTCTTCAGGGGACAGCTGCTAATCGCCGTGATTATGGGCGTTCTCTACGGTGCGGGGCTTGCACTTGCGGGCGTAAAGTACGGCTTTCTGCTCGGGTTCACGGCGGGACTGTTGAACCTCGTGCCCTACCTCGGCACTATGCTCGGGCTCGGAAGTATTCTGCCCGTCGCGCTCTTCCAGTCGGGCGGCGGATGGGTGCTTGCGGCGGTCTCGCTCGCCGTCTTCTGCATTGTGCAGTGCATCGAAGGCTACATTTTGACGCCGCGCATTATGGGCGACCGCACGGGGCTTCATCCGACGGTCATCATATTTTCGGTGTTCTTTTGGGGCACGGCGTTCGGCGGAATACTGGGTATGATTCTGGCGATTCCGCTGACGGCGTTCGCGGTCGCGGGGTGGGACAGAATAAAAATGCGAATCTCGCAGTAGCGGGCGGCGACTTCAAAAAATTTGCAGTATTTTGACTTTTCCCGAAACCCGAAACTTTATGCTTTGACTCTCCCGCGTCCGACGGGAAAATTCCGCGGTAAACAAACAAAGACCTTTAGAATATGAGAATCACCGAACAACCCTCGCACTACTCCGACTTGGACAAAATGTCTACACGCCAACTGCTCTGCGGCATCAACGCCGAAGACAAAACCGTGCCGTTTGCCGTCGAAAAATGCATTCCGCAAATCGAAAAGCTCGTCGACGGCGCGGTCGAAAGAATGAAGCGCGGCGGCAGGCTGTTCTACATCGGTGCGGGCACGAGCGGCAGGCTCGGAATCGTGGACGCCTCGGAAATTCCGCCCACATACGGAATCCCGCACGGCGTGGTTGTAGGAATTATCGCGGGCGGCGACGGCGCGATACGCAAGGCCGTCGAAAATGCCGAAGACGACGCCCGACAGGGCTGGCGCGACATACTCGCATTCAACCCTACCGCAAACGACACGCTCCTCGGAATAGCGTCGTCGGGACGCACTCCGTACGTCGTAGGCGCGCTCGAAAACGCCCGCAAGCTCGGAATGCTCACGGCGGGGCTTGTCTGCAACCCCGATTCGGCGGTCGCCGCGGCGAGCGAAATTCCGATTGAAGCCGTTGTCGGACCCGAGTTTGTAACGGGCAGTACGCGCATGAAATCGGGCACGGCGCAAAAGCTTATCCTCAATATGATTTCCACTTCCATTATGATAAAATTGGGGCGCGTGCGCGGGAACAAAATGGTCGATATGCACCTTTCGAACGTGAAGCTCGTAGACCGCGGCGCGCATATGGTAATGGACGAAACGGGCATAACCGACTACGAACAGGCGAAAGCCCTGCTTCTAAAACACGGCTCGGTTCGCGCCGCAGCCGACGCGTACGCCGCGTCGAAAAAATAGCCCGCCGTGGAGGAATTCGAAACCGTCCTGCCCGCCGCCGAATTTGCCGCGCGTTTTTGCGACGCGGAAAAATCGGTGCGGCTCTGCGAGAAGTGCCCCAATTACGGAACACGTTGGGCGTGTCCTCCGTTCGACGAAAAATTCGACATCGGCGCGTTCTCGGAGGCGCGTGTTGTGGTGCGGCGGATAAAAATTTCGGACGGCTTTGACGAAACATACAAACGCGCGCGGCTCGACTTCGACGCCTGCATTCTGCGCCGCGAAAGCCAGTCCGCCGCGGGAACGCTCGGAATGTTCGCGGGCTCGTGCGCAAACTGCCCGCTCGAAGAGTGCACGCGCAAAATCGGCAGGAAGTGCATACGCGCCGACGGGCTTCGGACATCGCTCGAGGCGGTCGGCTTCGACGTTTCGAGAATCGCCCGCGAACTGTTCGGTCTCGAGATAGAGTGGGACGGAGCGAACGGGCGCGCCGCCGAAAACCTCACGCTTGTTTCCGCGCTCTTTTACCCTTAGCGGCGGGCTGTTTCGCCGAAACGCGCTTCGTTGCCGCGCGCTTTGCCTGCGGTTTTCCGCCGGAAGGGGCGGACTCGGAACGCACCAGTTCGTAGAACTGCAAAAGGTCTTCGGCTATGCGCCTGCGTACGTATTCGTCGCTCGGGGTTTCGGTGATGTACGTCGTGCGCCCGAGGATGGAAAGCATTGTCGCGCCCACAAAATTCGCGGGCAGATTTTTTATTTCGCCGCGCCTTTTTGCGTTGTTTATGACTTCCACAGCCTTCGAAAATTCGGCGAGCGCATATTGCTGAAAGCGAGGCTCGCGCATTATGACGGTGGAATAAAGCGTGTTGTAGCGCAGGATGTCGTAGCGGGTTTCGCCGCAGGTTGCAAGCGACGAGTGGACGCGGATTACGTGCGCAATGAAGTCTTTGAGCGAGATTTCGCCGAGATTTACCGAAGCCAAATATCCGTCGAAAAAGAAGCGTTTGCACGCCTCGAACACGAGGTCGGACTTGTTTTTGAAATAGCAGTAGAGCAGACCGCGCGAAATGCCGAGTTCGCCCTGAATGTCGCCCACGGAAACGGAGTCGAAACCTTTGCGTATCAGAAGCGAAAAGGTTGTCTGCAGAATTTTCTCGCGCGTCGAGTTCATCGGAAAAACAGGGTGCATTTTTTCGCGCGCGAATCAAGCCCAATCGCCGTTGAATGAACGTTCATTCAGTTTTTTCTTGACACTGAACGTTCGTTCAGTCTTAATTCGGCTTTAAACACAAAATGAAGATGCAATACACAAAACAACTCTTCGCCGCCGCAATGACGTTCGCGTCGGCATACGCATTCGGCGCGGGCTTTCAGGTTCTGGAACAGGGCGCGTCGAATATGGGCACGGCGATGGCGGGCGCAACCGTCAACGCAAACAACGACGCGTCTGCGGCATACCTCAACCCCGCGGCGGTTTCGTTCATCGAAATGGAAGTGGGCAAGACAACGGTTTCCACGGGGCTTTCGGCGGTTCTTCCCACGCTCGGAATGTCCGCGCCCGACGGCAACGAATACGACTGCGCGCAAAATTCGTTCGTCCCGAACCTTTTCATTGTCCACAAATTCACCGAAGACCTCTACGCGTCGGTTTCGGTAACGGCTCCCTACGGACTGGAATCGAAATACGAACCCGACTGGCTCGGCAAAAACCACGGCGTGCACAGCTTTATGCTCACGATAGACATCAACCCGAGCATTACATACAAAGTCAACGACTGGTTTACAATCGGCGGCGGCGTAAGCGCGCAGTACGCCTATTGCAAACTCACAAACGCCTACAGCGTTCTCAACGGCGACGTGTTCGACTTCAGGGCGCACGGTTGGGGTGTTGGCGGCAACATCGGCTTCACCGTCGAATATATGGAGGGCGGACGCTTCGGCTTCGAATGGCGCAGCGCAGTTACCCAAGACGTCGACGGCACGGGCAGAACGCACGGGCTCCCCGCAATAATCCCATCCTCGGGCACAATCGACGCTTCGGTAACGCTTCCGCACACGTTCACGATGGGTGTATACCAACGCCTCCCCGGATATTTCGACAACTTCGCGGTTATGGCGGACTACTCGTACACGATGTGGTCGAGCTTCGAAAGCCTCGACATCAACTGGCAGGGCTGGCGCACATTCGAAACGCAGGAAAACTGGAAGGACACTTCGCGCGTGTCGTTCGGCGTGCACTACTACCCCGAGGCAATCAAAGATTTGACACTGCGCTTCGGCGTCTGCTACGACGAAAGCCCCGTAAGAAACGCGCAATACCGCACCGTGCGCATCCCCTGCTCCGACCGCATTTGGTTCTCGACGGGCTTCGGCTACAAACTTGCCGAAAACATCAAGCTCGATATGGCGTACGCCTACATAATGACCGTAGGCAACAGCGAAATCGCGCCGAACCAGTACAACCCATCCGCGTCGCAAAACGCCGAATACTACGGACACATCCACGTAATTTCGGCGCAGATGACGTTCACTTTCTAAGTCCTGAAATTCAAGAAAACAAAAGGGAAAGACGGTTGCGTCTTTCCCTTTTTTTACGTATCTAAAGAACGAATCAAGGTTTCTTCTCGAAGACGAGCAAATACTCCAAATTGCCGTCGCCGCCGTGCACGACAGATTCCGTTTCGCCGACAAATTCGGCGTCCGCAAAATTCTCCGACACATAATTTGCTATTTTGTCGAGCGCGGCGCGGCGCAGCGCATCGTCGCGCAGAACGCCCTTGTTGCGCCGCATTATAGACGGGCTCGTCTCGAACTGCGGCTTTACAAGACACACAATGGTGCCCGATTTTTTCAGCACGCTCCACAAATTCGAAAAGACCTTTTCGAGCGATATGAACGAGAGGTCGGCACAGACGAAATCGAAAAGTTCGCCGTCGAAAAACTCGGGCGAAAGGTCGCGGACATCGGTTTTTTCGAGGTTGCGCACACGCGGGTCGCCCCTGAGTTTTTCGTGGAGCTGACCGAAACCGACATCGACACAGCACGACGACTTCGCCCCGCGCGAAAGCGCGCAGTCGGTAAATCCGCCCGTCGACGCGCCCGCGTCGAGAACCGAAAGCCCCGTCAAATCTATTCCGAATTTCTCGAGACACCCCTCGAGCTTCAGCCCCGCCCGCGAAACGAATCGCAGAGCCGACGCGTCCGAGTCTATCGAAATTTCGGCGTCGTCGGGACATTTGCGCGACGGCTTGTCCACCGCTACGCCGTTGCAGCGCACCTTTCCCTCTTCGATGAGGGCACGGGCTTTCGAGCGGCTTTCGACCAGTCCGCGCGAGAAAAGAAGCTCGTCAGCGCGCATCATTCGCCCCCCTGCTTGGGCTTGAAAGTTATCTCGACGTACTGCGAGCCCTGCTGGTTTTTCGATGCAATGCGTTTGACCGCCGTTTCGCCCTCGGTCGCAAGAGAATAGACCAGAGCCGCAGTCCCTACGAGAAACGCCGCCACGACGGCAATGCCGATCGCAGCCAGAATTGCGTCGCGCGTTTTGTTGCCGCTGGGCTTGAACGACGGCGCAATGCCCTTGAAGCCGCGCGTGTAGGTCTTCGACTTGGCAATAACCCTGTTTTCGTCAATCATCATTTCGGTTAATTCTTCGGATTTTCCGCGCCGCTTTCAAGCCAAAAGAGTGTTTGACAACCCGCACGGCGGACGTAGTATTTTCCGATGTTTACGGGGGATAACGGCGGCGTTGCGCGTCCGCATTTACCGGCCCGAAACGGATTTAAACTGTCCAGTATTTTATGGAAACGGCAAAAAAAATATTTTACACCCTTACAACCGCCGCAATATTTCTGTCGGCACAACTTTATGCCGACATCAAACTGCCGCGCATATTCTCGAACTCGATGGTTCTGCAATGCGGCGAGCCGGTCAACGTGTGGGGCAAAGCCGCGCCGAACGCTAAGGTTGAAGTCGCATTCGCAAACCAAAGGGTCTCGACGACGGCGGGAGCGGACGGCTCGTGGAGCGTAAAGCTTGCGGCGATGAAACCGTCGGCGCAGGGCGCAACGCTCACGGTCTACGAGAACGGCGCGCCCAAGCGCACAATCTCCGACGTGCTCGTCGGCGAAGTGTGGATTGCGGGCGGACAAAGCAATATGGCGTTCGGGCTGAAGGGCGCGGACGGCTCGAAGGAACTTATTGAAAACGCGAACAATTCGCTCATACGCTATTTCAATATGGGGGGAACTCCGCGGATGAAAAGCCTCGACGGAATCGGCAAAAACCCCGAGTGGGACTGCGTCAAGGGCGCAAGCTGGCTCGTGTGCTCGCCCAAGAACGCCGAATACTGCTTCAAAGCAGTCCCCTACATCTTCGCGCGCAGCTTGGCGAAAAAGCTCAACATCCCCGTCGGCATAGTCTACACCGCAATCCCCGGAACGAATATGCGCTCGTGGATTCCCCGCGCCGACTTCGAGGAAAACCCGAAGTTCGCCAAACAAAAAGAGCTCTTCCAAAACAAAATCAAAAACTACGACGCAAAGAAAGCCCTCGAAAAATACGAGGAAAGCGTCCGTACCTACCCCGAGCGCGTCGCAAAGGCGAAGAAAGAGGGCTACCGCCCGCCCGAAGCGTGGACAGTCTCGGAGGAAATGCGCCCGTGGAAAGACTCGCCCGACAGATGGGCTTCGCCGTGTATGCTCTACAACATCAGAATCGCGCCGATTAAGAATTTCACGGCGAGGGGAATAGTCTGGTATCAGGGCGAAGCCGACTCGTACATCGACTACTTCGACTCTCTCTTTACCGCGTTTATCGAAGTCTGGCGGCGCGAGTTCGGCAAACCGAATATGCCGTTCGTGTTCGTGCAGCTGCCGTCGTTCGAAAGCAAAAACTGGTGTAAAATCCGCCTGCAACAACAGAGCGTTGCCGACAAAATCCCGAACGTGTTTATGGCGACAACCGTCGATACGGGAACGAAAGACGACATCCACCCGCACGACAAACTTCCCGTGGGCGAACGTTTGGCGGCGTTGACGCTTGCGAAAGTCTACAACGCGGGCGACGTGCGCGCCTGCGGCCCGAAGATGAAGTCTGTCCGCTACGAAAACAACGGCGCGCTCGTTGCATTCGGCTCGTACGGGAAACTCGAAATACGCGGAGAGCCGCGCGGCTTCGAGGTTCTCGCGGACGGCAAGTGGCGGACGGCGAACGCGAAACTGCACGGCAATTCGGTGTCGGTTTTCGCGCCCGACAAAAAGGCGAAAGTCTCGGGCGTGCGCTACCTCTATAAAAACTGGGCAAAACCCGACGTCTGCCTGTACGACGACAAAGGCTTCCCCGCCTATCCGTTCGAAGACGTAAAAAAGTAGGACGACGGAGAATTTCAAAAAAACAACAAACAACAGCAAATATGAAAAAATACCTGTATATTATAGCGGCAATCGCCGCGACGCCGCTTTTCGGCAAAATCGAAATGCCGAAAGTTTTCTCGGACTATATGGTTCTGCAACGCAACGAAAACGTCAACGTTTGGGGCACATCCGAACCGAACGCGACGGTCGAAGTGCAGTTTAAGGGGCAGAAAAAATCGACAAAAGCCGACGACAAGGGCAACTGGAACGTACGTCTCGACAAAATGCCCGCCGACAAAACCCCGCGCCAAATGGCCGTCTTCGAAAACGGCAAACATGGAAAACAGTTCGGCAACATCCTCGTGGGCGAAGTGTGGGTTCTGGGCGGCCAGAGCAATATGGCGTGGACGGTCTCGGGCTCGACGGGCGCAAAGGAGGCACTCGAACGCGCAGCGGCAAACAAAAACATCCGCTATTTCTGGCAGTCTCCGTCGGCGATGGCGAAGAATCCGAGAAAGGATTCCCCGAACAACGCGCATTGGGAAACGGGCAAAAACGCGGGGCACTGGAGCGGCGTGGGCTATTTCTTCGCCGAAAAAATCAACGAAAAGCTCGGAGTTCCCGTGGGTCTTGTGTTTGCGGCGAAGGGCGCAACGGAGATGTCCTGTTGGGTCGAAAAATCGGCGGCACTCAAAAACCCCGCGATGAAGAAAATTTGGGAAGACTTCCAAAAGGAGGCTGCAAACTACGACGAAGCCGCATACCAAAAAGCGTGCGCCGACTATAAGAAATTCGTCGCCGACCTCGCCGCCGAAAACGCGCAGCGCAAGGCGAAAGGGCTCAAGGAAAAGAAAATGCCGTGGGACAAAAAAGAGCCCAACAAGATTTCGCCGCGCCCCGACTTCCGCTCGCCCGTGTACAAATACAACGCAATGGTATCGCCCCTGCGCGGCTACACCGTCCGCGGCGCAATCTGGTATCAGGGCGAATCCGACACGAAAGAACCCAACGCGACGCATTTCGAATCGCAAATGAAGCACATTGTTTCCGAATGGCGCAAATATTTCGACAACCCCGAAATGCCCTTCATTATGGCGCAGCTTTCGTCGTACTCGTACGGCAACGAGGGCTGGGTAAAGGCGCGCGCGGCGCAGCTTAAAACCGCAAACGATGTCGAAAACGTCTTCACAATCCCCACAATCGACAGGGGTATGAAGCTCGACATCCACCCCAAGGACAAGACCACCGTCGGCGTACGAATGGCGAATATGGCACTCTCGCAGGTCTACGGCAAAAAGAGCATAAAGCCGTTCGCGCCGCAATTCAAATCGGCAAAATACGACGGCGACACCGCGACAGTCCGACTCGAAACATACGGCGTTCCGCTTTCGCTCAAGGGCAAGGAACGCGGCTTCGAAGTTCGCGCAAACGGCAAATGGAGCGAAGCTCAGGCGAAGCTTGCCAGCGGCAAACTCTTGGTAAAGTCGAAAGACGGCGCGAAAGTCGACGGCGTGCGCTATCTCTGGAAGGCGTATCCGCAGGAGGAAATCTGCATCTACAACACCGAAGGGCTGCCGCTCTTCCCGTTCTCGAACGAAAAATAAATCCGATTTTACGACAATCAATCATACATACAAGATATGAAAAAGTATTTTTACGCAATAGCGGTGCTTTCCGCCGCAATTCCGCTTTTCGGCAAAATCGAAATGCCGAAGGTTTTCTCCGACAATATGGTTTTGCAACGCAATGCCGACGCGAAAATCTGGGGCACATCCGAACCGAACGCGACGGTCGAAGTGCAGTTTAAGGGGCAGAAAAAATCCGCAAAAGCCGACGACAAAGGCAACTGGTGTCTGCGCCTCGACAAAATGCCCTCCGACAAAACCCCGAACAAAATGACCGTTTTCGAAAACGGGAAAGCCGACAAGACAATCGAAAACATCCTCGTGGGCGAAGTGTGGGTTCTGGGCGGTCAGAGCAATATGGAATGGTCTCTGCGCGCCACAACCGACGCAAAAGCCGCAATAAAACGCGCCGACTCAAACAAAAACATCCGCTACTTCAAACAGGACGGACAAGCGTATGCCAGAACGCCGCAGAAAGACTCGCCCGAAGGTTCGCAGTGGCAGTGCTGCAGCAGTAAAACGGCAGTGGGCTGGAGCGCGGTCGGCTACTACTTCGCCGAAAAAGTCGCCGAAAAGCTCGACGTTCCCATTGGGCTTCTCTACACCGCGCTCGGCGCGACGCAAATGATTATGTGGGTCGAGGAAAGCGCGGTCGAAAAGAATCCCCAAATGAAAGCGCATTGGGAAAGATTCAAAAAGGAGCTCGCCGCCTACGACGAAGCAGCCTACCAAAAAGAGCTCGCAAAATGGAACGCCGAAAAGGCGGAATACGACAAACAAAACGCAATCCTCAAAAAACAGGGCAAGCCCCTCAAGTGGTTCCCGTGGGACAGAAGAAGACCGCCCTCGCGTGTCTCGCCGAAAGCCGCGTTCTTTACGCCCGTGTTCAACTACAATGCGAAAGTCGCGCCGCTGCGCGGCTACACTGTCCGCGGAACGCTCTGGTATCAGGGCGAGGGCGACGCGGGCAGCGAGAGCGTCGAAAAGTTCGAGTCGCAAATGAAGCTTGTCATCTCCGAATGGCGCAAATATTTCGACAACCCCGAAATGCCGTTCATTATGGCGCAGCTCTCGTCGTTCGCCGACAAAAGCAACTGGGCGTACGCGCGCGAAGCGCAGCTTAAAACCGCAAACGACGTGCCGCACGTCTTCACAATCCCGACGCTCGACAGGGGAATGGAAAAGGACATCCACCCCAAGGACAAAACAACCGTCGGCGTGAGAATGGCAAATATGGCACTCTCGCAGGTCTACGGCGAAAAATGCGTAAAGCCGTTCGCGCCGCAATTCAAGTCGGCAGAATACGACGGCGACACCGCGACAGTCCTAATCGAAACGTACGGCGTTCCCGTATCGATCAAGGGCGAGGCGAAGGGCTTCGAAGTGCGCTCGAACGGCAAGTGGAGCGAAGCCGCGGCGACGCTCGGCGGCTGCAAACTTTCGGTAAAGTCGAAAGACGGCTCGAAAATCGACGGCGTGCGCTACCTCTGGAAAAGTTGCCCGCTCTACGAAATCTGCATATACAACGCCGACGGTCTGCCGCTCTTCCCGTTCTCGAACGATAAATAACATACACAAACACACACAATGGGAAAATATCAGAAAATAATACTAACCGCCGCCGCATTTTTTGCGGCGGCAACGGTATTCGGCGAAATAAAAATGTCGGCGATTTTCTCCGACAACATGATGCTTCAGCGCGATTCCGCCGTAAAGGTCTGGGGCGACGCCGCGCCGAACTCAACGGTGGAAGTCGCCTTCGCGGGACAGAGGAAGTCGGTAAAAGCCGCCCCCGACGGCGCGTGGAGTTTGCGGCTCGACCAAATGCCCGCCGACAAAACCCCGCGCGAAATGACCGTTTCCGAAAACGGGAAAATCGGCAGGCGCATAAAAAACATACTCGTCGGCGAAGTCTGGATTCTCGGCGGACAAAGCAATATGGCGTGGACGCTCGAAAAATCGGAAGACGGCGAACGGGCGGCGGCGCGCGCAGACCATCCCGACATCCGCTACTTCAACCAGAACTGCCGCGCGATGTCGAAAACGCCGCGCAAGACAATGTACAACGCCGCATGGCTCGAACTTTCGCCCGAAAACGCGTCGAAGCTAAGCGCGGTGGGCGTTCTCTTCGCCGAAAAGCTCCGCGCCGATTTGGACGTGCCCGTCGGGCTTGTCTTCACGGCACTCGGCGCGGCGCAAATGGTCGTTTTCATTCCCGAGGAAAAAAGCGCGACGCTCGAATACACGCGCGGCGTGTGCGAAAATTTCGCAAAGCGCAACGCAACCTATTCGTACGAAAACGCGATGAAATCATACAAACGCAAACGCGCCCAGTGGGAGGCGGAATGCGAAAAGGCGAAGCTCGAAAACAAACCCTACGAAAAAAAGTTCAACCTCCCCGTGCCGAACAAACACAGCTTTCTGCCGCCGTTCTGCACGCCGTTCTACGTCTACAACGCGGTCGTTGCGCCGCTTGCGGGCTTCGGCGCGCGCGGCGTTCTGTGGTATCAGGGCGAATCGGATTCTGCGGACAAACGGCTCGAAAATTTCGGCGAACAATTCGAACTGCTCGTATCGGGTTGGCGCGAAAAATTCGACAATTCCGATCTCTATTTTCTGACCGTACAGCTCGCCTCGTACGAAGTCGCCAAACGCGACTGGGGCTTGACGCGTTGGAAACAGTATCTGGCTGCGAAGTCGCTCCCGAAATGTTTTGCGGTCAACAATGTCGACTGCGGCGAAGAGCGCGATATACATCCGAAAGACAAACTGACCGTCGCAACGCGCCTCGAGAAAACCGCCCTGCGCGAAGTCTACGGACGCGCAGACGTGCGCTCGCGCTTCCCGTCGATGAAATCGGTGCGCTACGGCGGCAACACCGCAACGGTGTCTTTCGAAGTCGATTCGGGGAAGCTCGAAATGCGCGGCAAACCGCGCGGATTCGAAGCGAAAGTCGGCGGCAAATGGGTCGCGGCAAACGCCGAACTTCGCGGAAACTCGGTGGTAATTTCGGTCGGAGACAAGTCGGCAAAAATCGACGGCGTGCGCTACCTCTGGAAAAACTGGGCGCGTCCCGACGTCTGCCTGTACGACACAAACGCCCTGCCCGCATTTTCGTTCACCGACGAAAGGTAGAAAATAACATCCCCCGCACCGTGCGCCGAATACAGTTTCGGCGCATTTTTTGTATAATGTCCAATTTCGAAAAGATGTCATTTTGCGCAAGATTGACAACGAGCGCAAAATCTGGGATAATCATATCGAAAGAGGAATGAATATGAAAAAGCCCATTTTGTTTTTTTGCGCCGCGCTGCTGTCGACGTCGGCATTTGCCGACGCCCCGCGCGAACTTAACGGATACGATTTCTACCCCGCGCAGCCCGACGCAAAGCCCTACGCAGGCGACTTCGGCAAACTGCCCACGGGCGCGAAGGAGTTCGAAGTGCAACTGCCGCGAGGGAACGGCGCAACCGTTAACGCCGCCGATTTCGGGCTGAACGAAAACGTCGAAAACGCCGCCACAATCATCAACGCCGCGCTCGCACACTGCAAAAAAATCGGCGCGTCGAAACTCGTCCTGCCCAAGGGCAAATACAAATGCTTCGACGCAACGTCAATCCGCCTCGACGGCTTCGAAGACTTCGCGCTCGACGGCAACGGCTCGCTGCTCGTCTACCGAAGCAGTTCCGTAAAACAGATGAAGCCGCAATGGGACAAAGCCCTCGAGTCGGGCGTTTCGAACATAAAAATCCGAAACTGCAACCGCGTGAAAATCGCCAACCTCGACTTTGACTGGGACTGGGAGCGCGACCCTCTCGCGGGCTTCGGAAAGGTCGTCGGGCGCAACGCCGACCCGAAAAATCCGTACGTCGATTTCCAATTCTACCAGTACGAAAAATATCCCACCTACGGCAAAAAGACGCCGACCGTCGTCATCACTCCCTATCGCGCCGATTTGAGTTCGTTCGCCGAAGACGCCGCGGGAGTCTGGGGCGGCGACCCCGCACCGCTCGGCGCGGGCGAGGGCGTATCGGGCTTCCCCAACGAATGGATTTCGCCGAACACAATCCGCATATATTTCAACCACTGGACAATCGGAACGCCGAAAGCCGCAGCCGAAAAAGTCGGACAATTCAGGGACGACCTGCCCTACCGCATCACCCACTACTACTACGGCAAGAACGCTTTCGATATGTTCTCGAACCGCCACCTTACGCTCGAAAACATCCGCATTTTCTCGTGCCGCGGGCACGCGTTCCAAGTCGACGGCGAGCAGCAATATTGGCAGTACATCAACGTGAAGATTATGCCGCCCGACGACCCGCGCCGCGCCCTGACCTGCTCCGCCGACCACCACCACATCGCGAACTCGCGCGGTTTTATGAAGATGATAGGCTGCGAATTTTCGATGGGAATGGACGACGCGGGAAACTTCCACGACCGCTCTTTCGTAATGAAAAAAGTCGGCGACAAAACGCTCGAATCGGCAAACTCGCGCGGACTCGCGTTCTTCGACGCAAAGGTCGGCGACGAAATCTCGCTGCGCGACGGCGACTACACACCCACGGGCTACGTCGGCAAAATCGCCGCAATCGACGGCGAGCGCATAACTTTCGACAAGCCCCTGCCCGAATCGGCGAACGGAATTTTCGTCTGTTTCAACACGCGCTTCGACACCCGCAACATCATCGTGCGCAACTGCAAATTCGTGCGCCACGGCTGCCGCGGACTGCTCATTCTGGCAAAGGACGTAACAATCGAAAACTCGCTTTTCGAACGCGAACAAATGGGCGCGCTGAAGTTCGAAACGGGCTACACGTTCAACGTGTGGTGTGAGGGAACGGGCGTCGACAACGTTGTCGTGCGCAACTGCACGTTCAAACGCTCCAACCTGCGCGGAATCAAGTCGCACGGTTTCGCGCGCGACATCCAGATTTCCGCATACGTCGAAAAAGACCCGTCCGAAAAACAGCCCAAAACGCCAGTCATCACGAACCTGCTTTTCGAGAACAACAAGTTCTACGAAACCGCTGGCGTCGTCGCAGTGGCCGCCGCGTGCGAAAACGTAATTTTCAGAAACAACAGAATCGAAAACGCCCGCGACACCCCGTCGGTCGCCGAAAAGGACAAATGGTGTAGGGGCGGATTCTACGTGCGCAGCGGCAAAAACATAAAAATCGTAAACAACACCTATGTAAAGTCGCCGTATATGCCCAATGCGGGCGTTTACGCAAAGCGCGGCGAATACGAAAACTGCGAATTTGCGGGCAATAAAACGGTCGAAAAATAACGCGGCAAACGTGCCGCAAATCGGCGCGCGCTCCGCAAACGGAAAGCCCCGAACGCATAGGGATTACGTTCGGGGCTTTTGGTTTTTTCCTTTCGGAAAAACTATTTCGACATCTCGAGCATCCGCTCAATCGGTTTGCGCGCGCGCTCGATTACGTCGGGCGGAAGCTCGATTTTCGGTTCGAGATTTTCGAGACACGCCAGAAGCTTTTCGGGCGTGTTCATAAGCATATTTTTGCAGTGCTGGCTGAGTCTGCCCGAAGCCGTCGCCGCGATGAACGTCTTGTTCGGAATCTCGCGGCGCAGGCGGTGAATCATTTCGACGACGGTTACGATTATGAACTTGTCGCTTTTGTGTTCGCGGCAGAACGAAATCATTTTCTCGGTGCTGCAAATGCAGTCGGCAGTGTCGCGCACGGCTTTCGGACACTCGGGATGGCACACAAGCGGCGCATTCGGGAACGCCCGCTTTAGCGCGAGCAATTCCTCCGCCTTGTACTGCGTGTGCGCCCAACAATAGCCGTTCCAGAGAATCATATCGCGGCCTGTCTGCTCGATTATCCACGAGCCCAAATTCTGGTCGGGGCAGAAAATTATCTCCTGCTCGGCGGGAATCTGCTTTACGATGTCGAGCGCGTTGCCGCTCGTGCAAATGATGTCGCTCTGCTCCTTGACGCCCGCGCTACAGTTGATGTACGAAATCACAATCGCATTGGGATGTTCGCGCTTGAAAACCTTCAGCTCCACGGGATGGCAAAGCTCTTCGAGCGTACAGCCCGCCGCGTGGTCGGGCAACACAACCGTCTTGTCGGGGTTGAGAATCTTCGCGGTCTCCGCCATAAAATCGACACCCGCAAACGCGATTACATCGGCGGAAGTTTTCTTCGCCTCGCGCGAAAGCCCGAGCGAGTCGCCCACATAGTCGGCAACCGCCTGAATTTCCTCGCAGACATAGTTGTGCGCAAGAATGACGGCGTTGCGCTTTTGCTTCAGCTCGAGAATCTTTTTTTGCGTATCCGAAAGCGGTTTCGGCTCGCAGTTTTCGTAGGGCGGGAAGACGATTGCTTGCATTGTCTGATAAAAAATTGAACGGCGTCGATTGTATCTTTTCGCGTACGCGCTTGTCAAGGCAACTCTCCGCAAGCCCAAAAAACTTGACCGCAACGCAATCCGCCCCTACTTTCGACCGCATAACCACAATTACATATATGATAGGCAAACTCAAACTGATATTCGTTATAATCGCGTCGCTCGCGCTCTTCGGACAGGCGAACGCCGAAGTCAAGACCGAAGCGGGCTACACGCTGAAACTCAAAGCCTCGCGCGACGGCTCGGAATACAAAAAAGGCGAAACCGCCGACTTCATACTGTCGGTCGAAAAGGACGGCAAACCCGCCGACGGCGTGAAAGTCCACGCCGAAATGACGAAAGATTCGGTTGTAGTCGGCAGAAAAACATCCGACGGCTTCACGAAAGACGGCAAATTCAAAATGTCGGGTACACTCGACGAAGCGGGCTTTCTGAAGTGCAAAATGTTCGCGAAAATCCCGCTCGACGGCGGCAAATTCAAGATTGTCGAACTGCTCGCGGGCGCGGCATTCGACCCGCTCGAAATCAAGCCCAGCCTGCCCGCCCCCGCCGACTTCGACGAATTCTGGGCGCAACAAAAGAAAATGCTCGCCGCCATTCCGATGAATCTGAAACTCACGCCCGTCAAGACAATTAAGGGCTACAAGGCGTTCGACGTGCAGGCGGACACTTTCGGCGGCAAGCTTAGCGCATATCTGGTATACCCCGAAAACGCCGCCCCCAAGAGCCTGCCTGCGGTCGTTACGGCACACGGCGCGGGCGTGAGAAGCTCGAGCCTCGGCGCGGCACTCGCTTGGGCGGGACGCGGCTTCATCGCCCTCGACTTCAACGCCCACGGGCTGCCCAACGCCCAACCGAACGAATACTACAACAAACTTGAGAAAGGCGAACTCAAAATGTACGCCACAAAGAACTGCCATAGCCGCGACACCATTTTCTTCCGCACACTCTTCCTGCGCGTCCAACGCGCCATCGACGTAATCACCGCCCAACCGCAATGGGACGGCAAAAGCCTGCTCGTATCGGGCGGCAGTCAGGGCGGCGGACAGGCACTCGCAGCGGGCGGGCTCGACAGCCGCGTAAGCGTTGTCCTTGCCGCATTCCCCGCAATCTGCGACCACAGCGGCGCGGCGGTCGGCAGAACGACGGGCTGGCCGCACTTCACCCGCCTCGACGCAAACGGCAACTACGACAAACAGGCAACCGAAGCAGCACGCTATGTCGACGCCGTCAACTTCGCCGCGCGAATCAAAGGCAGGGTAGTCTATATGATAAACTACGCCGACAACGTGTGCGAACCGACATCGTGCTACGCCGCCTACAACAACATAAAAACGCCGAAACGGCTGATGATAAACGAACAGTCGCGCCACAACCCCGCAATCGGCACATACCAACTTCTGATGTCGTGGGCGGTGGAAGAGGTGAAGAAAACCTCGCCGAATGTCCATATGGTGCCGAATTTGAAATCGGCTTGGTAGGCAAATTCAGAAACCGCAAAAGGCGCATCGGCATGAACTGTACCCCAAAAACTGTACAATAAAAGAGCGCGGTTAAGAGATTCCCGATTTAGACAAGAGACGACATCGATATTCTTTCGGTGTCGTCTTTTTTAATGTCCACTGCGGTCTATCGTTATTGTAGTATTCGATAAACTTCGA